>NZ_JBFAQZ010000005.1:181117-240880 GCF_040673975.1 Actinosynnema sp. NPDC050801
GTGGGTGCCGTCGTGGGCGAGCCGGTGGTCGGCCCAGCGGGTGGCGATGTGGGTGGCCCGGCCGGCGAGCCGATCGGTGGCGCGGTGAGTGGCGCGGGGGCTGGGCCGGCCAGCGAGCCGACGTGGACGTCCTCGGCGCTGTAGGCGGTGCTGACCACGGCGGCGATGGTGTGCTGGATCGCGGTGCCGGCGGTGGGCGCGGTGCCGGCTGTGGGTGCGGCGCTTGCGATGGCTGCGGTGCCGGTGCCGGTGCCGGTGGCGGCTGCGGTGCCGGTGGTGGGCACGGTGCTCGCGGTGGGCGCGGTGGCGGCTGCGGGCACGGTGCTCGCGATG
The DNA here is from genome assembly GCF_040673975.1 of Actinosynnema sp. NPDC050801. NCBI lineage: Bacteria > Bacillati > Actinomycetota > Actinomycetes > Pseudonocardiales > Pseudonocardiaceae > Actinosynnema > Actinosynnema sp. NPDC050801. The sequence continues at coordinate 181,451 of NZ_JBFAQZ010000005.1, forward strand.
GCTGCGGTGCCGGTGGCGGGCGCGGTGCCGGCGGTGGTGGCAGCGGGCACGGGCGCTGGGGTGGTCGCGGTCAGGTGTTCGGCGTGGCCGGCCAGGCGGGTCAGTTCCTGGAAGCCGGTCGGGGTCAGGGTGTGGACGGTGGTGTCGAGGCCGTCCGCGAACAGGGCGATCACCGCTCGGCCGGCCTGGGTCAGTTCGGTCGGGCAGGCAGGTGTTCCGGCTGTCAGGTTTCGGTGGGGTGAGTTCGGGTCGGAGAGGCCTGGGCGGGGAGCCTCTGGTTGGGGCGGGTCTGGGTGGGGCGGGGGGACGGGGGTTGGTTGCCGGCCTCGTTGTTTCAACCGACGTTCGAGGTTGCGAATAACGGCGTTTTCTTTGATGGAACTTTCAGGATCACCCGATTGAGTTAGTCGGTCCAGCACGGAGAAGTCGAAGACCGCGCGACCTCCCACCAGGCCCGGAGGGGTCGTGGCCAGGTAGGCCAGTCGCCATCCCCGATCATCGTGCCACCACACCGGCGAAGTCGCCTCCACGTGCGCGGGACCCAGGTCGTGAGCCTCGCCGTCGACCACCAGGTGCAGCGCGGGGTGGAGCGAACCGGGGTCTATCTCCGGCGTAGCCCACGTCAGCACGGCCAGTGGACCGCCGTCGGGGCGTTGGGCCAGTTCGACCACGTGCCGATCGCCCAGACCGGCCGGGGTGTGCGGCACAAGGGTGGTCAGGTCGATGACGTGGAGCCTGGCCGGGTCGGGTCGTTCGCCCCACACCCACGCGTCGTCACGTGCCGCGGCACGCCGGTCGTCCTCCGCGGTCGGCTCGTCGTGCGCGATCACGGCAACCGCCGCGCCGCCGGCGAGCGGCAGGTGGTCGAGCACGCCCCGGCGCCGGCTGGTCAGCTCCGCCACCACGCCGTCGTCCACCCCGACGCGGCGCAACTGCGGGCACCCGCGTCGCGCCGCGTCCGACAGGTAGAAGACCGCCGTCGAGTCCGGTGACCACCGCGGACGTGACTCGTCGACCTCCGAAGACCCGGTGAGGAGCCGCGGCGGACCAGCGCCGTCCGCCGGCACCAACCACAGCTCGCTCACCGGGTGCTCCCCGGCCCGACCGACCGGCACGACGGCGTGGACGACCCACCGACCGTCCGGTGACAACGCCGGCGAACGCGGCACCCGCCCGTCCACGACCATCTCCGCGGTCAACGCCGCGGTCGGCTCGATCACGACCGCCAGGCTAGCCGCGCCGCCACTTCTGGTTCGCCGTCCCGCCGCAGTCCCACAGCTGCAGCACCGCGTCGTTGGCCGGGTTCCAGTCGGCGATGTCGACGCACTTGTCCGCCTGCGGGTTGACCAGGTCACCGGCCGCGGTCAGCACGAACTGCTGCGCCGCGTTGCCGCTGCACCTCGCGATCTGGACCGGCGCGCCGTTCGCGGTCGAGCCCCACGCCACGTCCATGCACATGTCGTTCCGCGTGCGCAGCGTCCCCCCGGTCGCCTCCCACTCCTGGTTCGTGCCACCGGTGCAGTCCCACACGACCAACCGCTGACCGTCGGCGAAGTTCCAGTTCGGTACGTCGACGCACTTGCCGTGCCACGCGCTGACGATGCTCCCGGCCGGCCCGGCCGGGGGAGGGCCGGCCGCGCCGAACGGGGTCAGGATGATCCCCGCCGCACGCGGATCACCGTCGTGCACCAACGACTCCTGCGCCTGCACGTCGTCGAACGCGAAGCCGTAGGCCTTGCCGTCCACCATGTTCTGGTGCACCAGCCGCGAGTAGTGGTTGGTCAGCGAACCGCGGTAGAAGTCGGCCGGGCCACCGCCAGGCTGGGTGTCGATCGTGCCGAGCGTGGCACGGTGCAGCGCCGCGCACAGGGTCCGCGCGATGGGCCCCACGACCTGGTCGTTGGGTGCCGCCAACGCGCCGTCGCAACCCCACACGTTCGACGTGGACGGCTTCGCGAACGACGCCACCTGCCTGCCCGACGAGTCGGTGAAGGTCATGGTGGTGCCGGAGGTCCGGCCGAAGTAGCGGACGTCCGGCCGGTCGCCGAACGGCACCACGGTCAACGTCTTGGTGCTGTAGGCGTTCCACGCCTGCGTGATGTACGGGTCGAGGTACGCGCGGTCGAACAGGCCCGCGTCGGCCGCCTTGCCCGGCGCGAGCACGCGCAGGACCGTGCCGTCGGCCCGGGTGCGGATCGTGTTCGCCCAGCCGGGCTGGTTGCGCACGCCGTTGATCACGTTCTCGCGGCCGTTGGAGACCAGCTCACCGGTCTTCTTCGTCACGCCGCTCGCACCGGTCACGGTCACCGCGTGCGGCACGGCGAACTGGTCCACCTGCGAGCTGTTGAGCCACAGGCCGGCGTCGTTGTAGGTGAACTCGCTCCAGTCGAACAGGATGTCGTGGTTCGGGTCGCCCGCGGCCCACGGCGCCGGCTGCACCAGGCCGTCGGGGGTCAGGAAGAACCTCAGTTTGTCGCCGAACGACATGTAGACGCGACCGGAGATGAACCGGGGCACGCGCAGGGTGACGCTGCCGCCGTTGGCCGGGCCCGCGATCGACACGTCCGGCGCGGGCACGGGCGGGTTGGCGCCCGGTGACCACGGGGTGAACGTGCCCGCCCGGTCGACGTACCCGAGCCGCCCGCCGGGGCGGATGTCTGTGCCGAGCACGTACAGGTGGACGGCTTCGGACCGGCCGCTGTTGTTGGTCACGGTGATCGGCAGCAGGTCGGGTCCGACGGCGGCGGCCGGTGTGGCGGCGGCCAGGGACGCTGACGTGGCCAGCGCGGCGAAGGCGCTCAACCACTTCGTCAGGGTGCGCATGGGTGCGACTCCTCGGTGCAGGGCAGGCTGATCCGACCTCCCGGCCGGTTCAGGGCGGCCGAGAGGGCGAGCGCGCGACGGCGAGACCCGTCGGCCTCGTCCGTGAGAGCGCTTCCACAAGCGTTGTGCAATGGTTGGACCAATGTCAAGAGGTGAACGTGACGCGGACCACTGGAGTCCGATGTGGATCGGCGGTCACAGTGGTGCCATGACCTACGACGTCGAGTCCGTCCGCGCCCGCTTCCCGTCCCTCGCCACCGGCACCGCCCACTTCGACGGGCCGGGTGGCTCGCAGGTGCCCGCCGCCGTCGCCGACGCGGTGCGCGGCGCGATGACCTCGTCCCTGGCCAACCGGGGTGTCGTCACCGCCGCCGAACGCGCGGCCGACGCGATCGTGCTGGACGCCCGCCGGGCGATGGCCGACCTGCTCGGCGCGCCGCCGGAGGGCGTCGTGTTCGGGCGCAGCATGACGCAGCTGACCTACGACTTCGCCCGCACGGTGGCGCGCACCTGGCGTCCCGGTGACGAGGTGGTGGTGACCAGGCTGGACCACGACGCGAACGTGCGGCCGTGGGTGCAGGCGGCCGAGGCGGTGGGCGCGGTGGTGCGGTGGGTCGGGTTCGACCCGGCGACCGGCGAGCTGGACGACGTGGCCGACGTGCTGTCGGAGCGGACCCGGCTGGTGGCCGTCACGGCGGCGTCGAACCTGATCGGCACGCGTCCGGCGTTGGCGGGGATCGCTGCCGCCGTGCACGCGCGAGGTGCGCTGTTCTACGTGGACGGCGTGCACCTGACCGTGCACCACCCGGTGGACGTGGCGGCGATCGGGGCGGACTTCTTCGCGTGCTCGCCGTACAAGTTCTTCGGGCCGCACTGCGGTGTGGTGGCCGGGCGGCCGGAGGTGCTGGCGGAGCTGCGGCCGGACAAGCTGCTGCCGTCGTCGGACGCCGTGCCCGAGCGGTTCGAGCTGGGCACCCTGCCGTACGAGGTGCTGGCCGGCTGCACGGCCGCGGTGGACTTCATCGCCGACCTGGTTCCCGGCACGGGCACGCGGCGTGAGCGGATCGCGGCGTCGCTGGCGACGGTGGGGGAGCACGAGGACGGGTTGCGGGAGAAGGTCGAGGCGGGGCTGGCCGGGTTGCCGGGGGTGGTCGTGCGGTCGCGGGCCGCGTCGCGCACGCCGACGGTGCTGGTGACGTTCGCCGACCACGCGGCCGCGGACGCGTACCGGTATCTGGCGGGGCTGGGCGTGAACGCGCCGGCGGGGTCGTTCTACGCGATCGAGACGTCCCGGTGGCTCGGGCTCGGCGACACCGGCGGGCTGCGGATCGGGCTCGCCGCCTACTCGACCGAGGCCGAGGTGGACCGGCTGCTCGACGGGCTGGCCGCGTTCCTGCTTTCGGCCTAGCGACAACCCCTGACGTGTTGGGTCGACCGGCGCAATGTCGGCGGGACACCTGAACAGCCGCCGACGGGCGCCCGTACCCCCGGACGAGAACGGGTCGCCCCGCCGCGCAGGTGGCCCCACACAGGAAGGTGGTCCATGAGGCACACAGTTCCTCAGCTCGGCAGGAAACGCGCGGTCGTGATCGGTGCGGTCGGCGTGGCGGCGATGGTCGTGACGGCGGTGGCCGCGCTCGCCACGGCGGGTGGCGACGATCCTCCCGGGCAGGCGATCGTCTGCCCGTCGCCGGTCGGTGCGCTGGCCGCGGTGCCCGAAGCGGCGCGGACCGAGGTCGCCCGTGAGCTGGCCAACCTGGACAAGCAGCTCAAGGAGGCCAACGAGCGGTTGGTGAGCACGGAGGGCCAGGGTGGGCCGAACTTCGTGGACAACGCGATCCTGGGTCCGTTGGCGAGCAAGCGGACCGCCGCGTTGGACCGGATCGCGATCGCCATCGACCGGGTCGCGGAGAAGCCGGCCGGGTTGGAGCGGTTCGCCGAGTGCGAGCTGGGCGAGGCCGGCGACGTCGTCGAGGTCACCGCACCCCCGGCGGCGGATCCCGCGAACGACGGGCAGGTGATCGAGTGCCCATCTCCCGTGGGTGCGTTGGCCGCGGTGCCGGCGGCGGCTCAGGCGGAGGTCACGCGTGAGTTGGCGAACCTGGACAAGCAGGTCGAGGAGGCCAACGAGCGGTTGGTGAGCACGGAGGGTCAGGGTGGGCCGAACTTCGTGGACAACGCGATCTTGGGTCCGTTGGCGAGCAAGCGGACGGCGGCGTTGAACCGGATCGAGACGGCGATCGGTCGGGTCGCGCAGAAGCCGGAGGGATTGGAGCGGTTCGCCGAGTGCGAGCTGGCCGAAGCCCAACCGGAGGCCGACCAGCCCGCAACCGATGAGCCTGCGGCCGATGAGCCTGCGGCCGATGAGCCTGCGGCCGATGAGCCTGCGGCCGATGAGCCTGCGGCCGACGAACCGGCGACCGGTGAGCAGGTGATCGAGTGCCCGTCTCCTGTAGGTGCGTTGGCCGTGGTGCCGGCGGCGGCTCAGGCGGAGGTCACGCGTGAGTTGGCGAACCTCGACAAGCAGCTCAAGGAGGCCAACGAGCGGTTGGTGAGCACGGAGGGTCAGGGCGGGCCGAACTTCGTGGACAACGCGATCTTGGGGCCGTTGGCGAGCAAGCGGACGGCGGCGTTGAACCGGATCGAGACGGCGATCGGTCGGGTCGCGCAGAAGCCGGAAGGGCTTGAGCGGTTCGCCGAGTGCTCGCTGGAGTGATCGTGGCCGGGCCGGTCCGGGCGCGCACCCCGGACCGGCCCGCCGCGTTGGAGCGCCGGGGTCAACGGCGGCGTGGTCCGAACGTCATCCGCATCCGGCGCACGGCGAGGCCGAGCAGCGGTCGGTGGGGGAGCAGCCAGGCCAGCGGACCCGTCGGGGCGACGTCCCAGACCACCCCGACCGGGGCCACGTGACCGGTGGCGCGCAGCGGGGTACGGGCCAGACCCCGGCCGAACGCCTGCCACGTCGACGTCGCCGCCGGCAGCCGCACGCCGAACCGCGGCGACCCGGCCCGGACCGACGCGATCGGACCGCGCGCGTCACCGGCGGACGCGGCGAGGTCGCCGTCCCACTCGAAGTCGGCCGATTCCTTGGGGATGCCCCACAGCTCGCGCCCACCCGCGCGGGACGCCGGGCTGTCCACCCAGATGCGCGTGATCGACACACCGAACCGCGGGCCCTTGCGCACCAGCACGGCCGCCAGCAACTCGTGGTACGCCATGCCCGGCGGCCGGTAGTCCACGAACGCCGTGCCGACCACCGCCCGCCCGAACAACGTCACCGGACGCACCGGCAGCGGCGGCAGCGCGGTCGCCCGCACCAACCACACCGACACCCACGCGCGGCCGTGCAGCCGCCACGGTTCCGGCGGATAGCTCACCATCGGGGGTCCTCACTCCGGCGGCACGGTCAGGCGCGGCGCTTGGGGCAGTGTGCGCGATCACCATTGTCGGGCCACGACGACATCGCCCGCTCAGCGAGGCGCGGCGGTGGCGGTCAGCGCCGGGAACAGCGGCTTCCGAGCCGGACGAGGCGAGTCGGCGCGCGCGGTGATGTACCGTGCTGCGCCGACAGTCTGTAGTGGGGGCACACGTGTGGGGGACGAGCTAAAGCGTGAGTACGGTCATCGAGGAACGCGCGCCCGTCGAGGCCAAGAGACCGTCGGCGTTCCGCACCGACATCCAGTCCCTGCGCGCCGTCGCGGTGCTGGCGGTGGTGGTCAACCACCTCTGGCCGGGCGGGCTCACCGGCGGCTACGTCGGCGTCGACGTGTTCTTCGTCATCTCCGGCTTCCTGATCAGCTCCCACCTCGACCGCGAGATCACCGCCACCGGCCGCGTCCGGCTCGGCCGCTTCTACGCACGCCGCATCCGCCGGCTGCTGCCCGCGGCGCTGCTGGTGCTCGTCGTCAGCATCGTGGCCGCGTACTTCCTGCTGCCCTACCCGCGCTGGGAGGCGACCGCGGCGGAAGCGTTCGCCAGCGCCCTGTACTGGGAGAACTGGCTGCTCGCGGCCAAGTCGGTCGACTACTCGGCGGCCAACGCGGCGGCGAGCCTGGTGCAGCACTACTGGTCGCTGTCCGTGGAGGAGCAGTTCTACCTGGTCTGGCCGCTGCTGCTGGTGCTGCTGTTCAAGATCCGGCAACGGCGGGCGCAGATCGTCGGCATCGCCGCGGTCGGCGCGGCGTCGTTGGCGTTCAGCGTCTACTACACGCAGGTCGAGCCGAGCCAGGCCTACTTCATCACGCCGGTCCGGGTGTGGGAGTTCGCGCTCGGCGCGTTGATCGCGCTGACCGGGGTGGAGCTGTCGAAGCGGCTGTCCGGCGCCGCGTCGGCCCTCGGGTTCGCCATGATCCTCGGGTCGGCGTTCGCCTACGGCCACGGCACGCCGTTCCCCGGTTACCTGGCGTTGGTGCCGACCGTCGGCACGGCGCTCGTCATCGCGGCCGGGACGCGTCCCGGCCGGCAGTGGCACGCGCCGGTCACGGCGTCGTCGCCGGTGCAGTTCCTCGGTGGCATCAGCTACTCGCTGTACCTGTGGCACTGGCCGCTGATCATGATCGCGCCGTTCGTGTTCGGCGACGCCTTGCAGGCCGGCCGGATGACCACGCCTTACCTGCTCGTCGTGCTCGCGGCGTCGCTCGTGCTGGCCTACCTGTCCAAGGTGCTGGTCGAGGACCGGGGCATCGCGATCCGCGTCGGCTCCGGTCGCACGTTCGCCGCGATGGTGGTCGGCCTGGTCGTCGTCTCCGCGGCCGCGGGCGGGCTGGACTGGACTTACGGCCGGCACGTCGCGCAGGCCGAGCGTGACGTCGCCGAGCACGGCACCGGGCCGTGCGCGGGCGCCCAGGCGATGATCCCGGCCAACGGCTGCCCGAACCCGCTCGGCCCGGCGAAGGTCGTCCACATGGGGCCGGCGAACGAGTACTTCAAGCAGCCGCCCGGCTGCGCCGCCGCCGAGGACGTGGAAGACGTCATGGTGTGCGACTACAGCGGTGGCTCCGAGTCCGCGCAGGCCGTGTGGCTCGTGGGCGACTCGCACGCCCAGCAGTGGCAGCCGCCGGTGGCCGACCTGGCTCGCGAGCACGGCTGGGTGCTCAAGCTCGCCTACCTCGGCGGGTGCCCGTTCGCGGAGGTGGACTTCGTCGGCTACCGCGGCACGGCCACCGACGAGGCCAAGCGCAAGTGCGCCGACTGGACCGCGCGGATGACCGACGTGATCGCGGAGGACTCGCCGTCGGTGGTGCTGACCTCGTTCTACGCGCGCCAGGAGCTCGTGGACGACGGCAGCGGCCGGTCGCAGGTCGAGCAGTACCGCGACGGGCTCGAACCGCGCTGGAGGCGGTGGACCGACGCCGGCGCGCGCGTGGTGGTGCTGGGCGACCCGCCGCTCAACGGTGAGGTCCGCGACCACCAGTGCGTGGCGCTGAACCCGGGCGACCCGGCTCCGTGCGCGGTAGACCGCGCCACCGCCCAGCCGCCGGACCCGCTGTCGGAGGTCGCCAGGACCAGCGACAACCCGGCCGTCTCGTTGGCCGACTTCAGCGACTACTTCTGCGACGAGCACAAGTGCCACGGCGTGGTCGGCAACATCGCCGTGTACTACGACCCGGACCACCTCAACGCCGCCTTCAGCCGCACCCTGGCACCGATGGTCGCGGAGGCCGTGAACCGCCGTTGAGCGGTTCGCGGCGGGGTCACCGACGCGCGCTGCCCAGACCGCGGCGGGTGCGCGCGGGTGGCGGCGAGGGCTCGGGTTCGGGCGCGCGCAGGGTCGTGTAGGCGTCCAGCCAGCCGGTGGCGCGGTAGTCGCCGCGCCTGGTGAACACCGCCACACCCGTCCCGGCCTGCTCGTCGTCCTCCGTCGCGGGGTACGCCAGGGTGGAGGTCGACGTCGTGGGCGCGGTCCAGGCCCGGCCGCGCCAGGCGATGGCGGTCGCGCCGGTGCCCCCGGTGACCGTGGCGGTGTCGGCGTGCGCGTTCAGCACGTGGTCGGTCGTGCGTTCGCGCAACAACGCGGTGTACCCGGCGTGGTCCAGGACGCAGCCCGCCGGTGAACGCCCCGGTGGCCAGTCCGGCGCCCGGACACCCCGGGCGATCGCCGAACGCCACAGGTCCGGCACCACGTCCCTGAGGTGCGCGCGGGTCGCCATCTCCTCGCACATCCACAGCAACCGGCCCGCGCCGCGGCCCGGCGCGAGACCCCGCCAGCGCACGCGGTGGTCCAGGTCGGCGGCCACCACGGCGATCCACGGGTGCACGGTGCCCAGCACGCCCTGCGCGGCCAGCCACGCCAGGAACCTCGGCGCCTGCTCGTACACCGGGTGCAGGGTGGCCATCGGGATGCCGCCGGCCACCCGCCGCCTGGCGGAGTCGAACAGGTGCGGCGAGCGTGCCGCGAGCAGCAGCGCCGCCCACGCCAGGTCACCGGGCGCGGTGGTCGTCTGCGAACCCAGGCCCTTCACCGACGTCGTGTTGGTGATCTGCGACGTCCGGCCGCCCGCCTTGATCACCGTGGCCACCGCGGGCCGCACCGGTTCGGGCACCGGGATGCCCGCCAGGTCGCGCACCGCGACCGACAGCACCAGGCTCAGCGCGTTCTCCGCCTCGTCCGGGTCCTGCGGCACGGGCAGCAGGCCGAGCGTGCGGCGCAACCGGTGCCCGGTGTGGGTCGACACCATCATCCGCGCGGTCAGCCGGCCCAACTCGGTGATCGCCAACCGGCCGTCGGTCGACGTCAGGTGACCCTCGTCCACGAGGAACGCCACGGCCTCCTGCACCGGCTCCAGGTCGTCGTCGCCCTGCGCGTGCGCCAACGTCTCCACCCACCACGCCTGCGCGTCGTCCACCGTGCCGATCCGGCCCTGGAGGACCTCGGCCAGCACGTGGTCGGGCAGGGAGTCGCGGATCCGCGAGTACACCGAGTACCCGGCGACCAGCCTGGTCTGCCAGTCGGCGCGCTGCGTCTCGTCGACGACCAGGTACGACCAGCCCTCGGTCTCACCCGCGCCGATGCGCCCCGCCCGGCCGAACATCTGCAGCACGGTGGAGGTGTCGATCGGTTCGCCGCCGATGGAGACGTCCCGGACGATCACGGCCCGGGCGGGCAGGTTCACGCCGGCCGCGACGGTGGAGGTGGCCACCAGGACGTCCGCCTCACGTGCCCGGAACGCCCGTTCGGCGGCGTGCTTGTGCTCGTAGTCGGCGTAGTGCAGGCGGACGCCGACCTCCGCGCACGCCTTGGTCAGGCCGTCGACGTCGTCGGCGGCGACGGTGTGCACGGGCGCGCCCCGGTCGGCGGCGATCGCCATCGCGGTGGAGCGGACGTTGCGCTTGGAGCCGCAGAACACCAGCACGCTGCCGCCCTCGGCGGTGTGCCGGTGGGTCAGGTCGAGCACGACCTGCTCACGCAGGCGGTTGTTCGCGGTGAAGCCGGAGGCGGCGGGGATCGTGGGCAGCTGCCAGGTGACCGTGGACGGCCGCCAGGTCGTGGCCACGAGGTCCGCCTCCAGCCACTCGGCGACCTCGGCGGCGTTGGACACCGTCGCCGAGAGCCCGACGATCCGGACCGGTGAGTCGATGCCGCGCACCCGGGCGAGCAGTGCCTCCAGCAGCGCGCCCCGGCCCGGGCTGCCGAGCAGGTGGATCTCGTCCACGACCAGGCAACCGACCTCGCCCAGCGCGGCCTGCAGTGAGCCGGCGCGGCAGATCGCCTCGAACTTCTCCGTGGTGGCGACCCACAGGTCGGCCGCCTTGACCGCTTCGACGTCCACGGCGTACTCGCCGGACAGGCGTTCGACGCGCAGGCCCTCGGTGCGCCAGGTCTCCAGTTCGCGGTCGAGTTCGTCGGTGAGCGAGCGCTGCGGCACGAGCCAGGCGGCCTTGCGGCCCTCGTGCAGGATCGCCTTCAGCACGGCGAGCATGCCCATCGCCGTCTTGCCCGCGCCGGTCGGTGCCGTGATCAGCAGGTGGGAGTCGCCGTCCACCAGGTGGGGCGCGGCCTGGGCCTGCGCGGGGTTGAGCACGGGGAACGGCAGGAACCGCGCCCAGTCGGCCGGCACGAACCGCCCGACCGGGACCGGATCGGGCACGGCGCCGGGGTCGACCGGTTCGTGCAGGTCCCACAGCATCCCGAAGGCCAGGCGAGCCGCCCGCGCCCCCTCGCCCACCACCGGTTCGCACCGCTGCGGCGCCACCCCGCCGACGTCCGACAACCAGGCGGCGGCCGAGGTCGCGGACACCTCCTCCTGCTCCAACCAGTGCCGGACGGCCCGGAACGGCACCCCGGCCTCGCCCAGCCGCGCCCGCAACCCGTCGAACTCGGGCCGGTCGGGCAACACGACCCGCGCGTCCACCCCGGCCGGCAGCGCGGTCACGTCCAACGCCGGGTCGACCGTCTTGCACCACCACACGGGCCGCGCGTCCAGTGCCGCCAACGCGGGCGGCAACGCCGGCACACCCGCCGCGCGGGTCGTCGGTGCGCCCTCCGAGCCGCTGAGGATCGACCGGATCCGGGCCGCCATCGCGACCGTGGAGACCCGCCGCGCCGGCCGCGCCTGCGGTGCCCGTTCCGCTTCCGCGGCCTCCGGCTCCGGAGCGGCTTCCAGCTCATCTCCGGGACCGGTCCCGCGCCCCGCGGCCGCCGCCGCGGCGGACTCCGACCCGGGCCGCTGCTTCGGCTCCGGCTGTTCCCGTGCCGGCCGCCGCGACCCCCGTTCCACCGGCTCCACCTGCTCCGGCGCCGGATGCCGGTCGGTCCGGCGTTCGTCGGTTCGGGGTTCGTCGGGCACGGTGTCCCGGCCGGCCGGGGGAGCGGCGGGCCCCTGCCGGTTCGCCGGCGGTCGGCGGACGGCGTGGGTGGCGCTGGCGAGGGCTTCGAGTTGGGCGTCCTCCGCGAGGCGGCGCGAGACGGCGTCCGGGCGCAGGTCGCCCAGCACCGAGCGTTGCGCGAGCTTCAACTCCCGCAGCGTGAACGACGCGGGGCACGTGGGGCACGCCACGGCGGCCTGGAGCTGGTGCCTGCCGCGGTCCGGGTGGGCGCGGTAGAGGCCGTGGATCTCACCCGCGCACTTCGGGCACCGGCGGTCGATGGGCACGGGCGACAGCTGCCAGCCCGGCTCCGTGTACCGCGCGATCGCGGGCTCCGGGCGGACACCCCACCTGGCCTCCACCACCCCGGCGACCGACGTGTCCACCACGGGCGACCCGTCCTCCACCCATCGCCTCCGTCCCCGCCGCCGGCCGTCGACCCCCTGGCGGCCGACACGTGATGCTATGCCGAACCGATCGTGCGCAGGACCGGGACGTGCTGCTCCTCCTCCGTCAGCGAGCCGTGGTGCCCCACCAGCTCGGTCAGGGCGGTCTCGACCTCCGAGCGGACCACCGCCAGCGAACCCCTCGCCGCCACGACCAGGTCACCGATCCGCGGCAGCACGTGCTCGTCCACGCGCGGCCCGAACCACCCCGCCGCGACGGCCTCCGCACGTGACGCGATCCACGCCCGGTCACCCAGCCGCTCGACCCACCTGGCCCGCACCGCCTCCGCGTCGGACGTGTAGACGTGCCGGACCCGCGCCTCACCGCCGAGCACCCGCACCCCCTCCCGCAGGGTGACGTCGGTGTCGAAGTCCACCCGGTCCTCCGCCGGCACCATCCCGTGGTCGGCCGTCACGACCAGCGCGCCACCCGCCGGCAGGCCGTCCGCGACGGCCGCCGCCAACCGGTCGACGAACCGCAACTGCCAGCGCCACGGCTCGCTGCCCGGCCCGTACACGTGCCCGAGCGCGTCCAGGTCGGCGTGGTAGGCGTAGCAGAGCACCCGGTCCGCCGACCGCAACGCCTCCGCCACCCGCGCCACCAGGTCACCGAGCCCGAGCACGTCCTGGAACCGCCCGCCCCGCAGCACGGCCCGCGACAGCCCGCTGCCCTTCTGGTCACGCGGCAGCACGAGCGGCACCGCCACCCCGGCGTCGGCGGCCACCTCGAACGCCGTCCGCCGCGGCTGCACCTCCTCCGGCACGAGCACGGTCCGCAGGTCCACGTGTCGCGCCGACCCGTACCGGCTCCACCTCAACGCGTCCAGCACCTCGTCGCCGGCGGCGAACGTGTACCCGACCAACCCGTGCTCACCGGTCGGCAGGCCAGTACCGAGCGCGGCCACGCTGGTCGCCGTGGTCGCCGGGAACCCGGCCGTGATCGGCGACCCGGCCAACGACGACAGGAACGGCGCGTCGGCCTCGTGCTCCCGCAGCAACCGCCACCCGAGACCGTCGACGAGCAGCACGCACACCCGCGACGGGCCGGAGATGCCGAGCACGTCGACCATCCCGGGCACACCCATCCCGGCCAGCAACGACGGCACGACGTCGGCGAGCGATCCGGCCCCGTACCGGGGCACCAGCGGGTCCATGGCACCCGACCTTAGCCCGCCGGGGACGATCTACCCATGATTACCGAACGCCAAGGACCACCCTTGCGGGGCGGCGAGCGCGAGACGTTGCGCGCGTTCCTCGACTACCACCGCGCCACGCTCGCCATGAAGTGCGACGATTTGTCCACAGAGGACTTGCGCCGCCGCTCCATGCCGCCGTCCACGCTCACCCTGCTCGGCCTGGTGCGGCACATGGCCGAGGTGGAGCGGACCTGGTTCCGCCGGGTGATCAACCACGAGGACGTCCCGCTGGTGTGGTCGGCCGACGGCGACTTCCAGGTCGCCTACGACGCCTCCACCGCCACCAGGTCCGAGGCCTTCGACGCGTGGCGGGCCGAGGTCGAGCACGCGCGCCGCATCGAGCGCGAGGCCGAGTCCCTGGACGTCACCGGCCACCACGAACGCTGGGGCGGGGAGGTCTCGCTGCGCCTGGTCATGCTCCACCTCATCCACGAGTACGCGCGGCACAACGGGCACGCCGACCTCCTGCGCGAGGGCATCGACGGCACCGTCGGCGCGTGACGCCAACGGCGGGTCCGCCCGCTGCTCGTCGCGTCCGACACCGTCACCGTGCTCGTCACCAGCCGCAACCGGCTGGCCGGCCTGGTGTCGCGCGACGGCGTCGAGCGGCTCGGCCTGGACGTGCTGTCGCCCGACGAGTCGATCACGCTGCTGCGCGCCACCGGCGGCACCGACCGCGTCGACGCCGGCCCGACCGCCGCCGCACGCCTCGCCGACCAGTGCGCCCGCCTGCCGCCGGCCCTGCGGATCGCCGCCGAGCGTTGCGTGGACGCGCCGTTCACCACGTTGGCCGATGGAGCACTATCGGCGGTGCATCGAGGTGCACCGGGAGGTCCGCAACCTGTCCGGTGAGGCATCCGGCGCACGGGAGGTGTGGCAGCAGTCGTTGGCGATCTTCGACGGCATCGGCAGCGCGGAGGCCGACCGGATCAGGGCGCGGTTGGCCGGTTGAGCCGGTCGACGAGCTCCACCAGTGCCGCCGCCACCGCGCCGACCACCGCGCCCACCAGCAGGCGCTGCGGTGTGACGTCGAGCAGGAAGATGTCCGACGCCAGCACCGGCACGGCCAGGATCACCGCCGCCGACACGGCCAGCCCGGTCAGGAGCGCCGCCTTCCAGCCGGTCAGCGGCCGCGAGACCAGTGACAACGTCCACAGCGAGGCGACGAGCACCACGACCGTCGCCACCGTCCGCCCGGCCGCCGGACCGCCGGCCGGGTCGAGCCGGCGGATCACCAGGTCGCCGGCGAACGCGGCCAGCCCGATCACCACACCGGTCGGCACAGCCAGCCGCAGCACGCGCCGCAGGAAACCCGGCACGTACCGGCGCCGGTTCGGGCCCAGCGCCAGCACGAAACCCGGGACGCCGATCGTCAGCGCGGAGATCATGGTGAGCTGGATCGGCGCCAACGGGTAGGCCAGCCCGCTCACCAGCACGACCAGCGCCAGCACGAGCGAGTACCCGTTCTTCACCAGGAACAGGTTCGCCGCCCGCTCGATGTTGGCGATCACCCGCCGACCCTCCGCGACCACGTCGGGCAGGTGCGCGAACCGGTTGTCCAGCAGCACGAGCTGCGCCACCGCCCTGGTCGCGGCGGCGCCGTTGCCCATCGCCACGCCGATGTCGGCGTCCTTCAACGCCATCGCGTCGTTGACACCATCGCCGGTCATCGCCACCACGTGCCCGCGCCGCTGCAACGCGCCCACCATGGCCCGCTTCTGCTGCGGCGTCACCCGGCCGTACACGGCGGAGGTCTCCAGCACGTCGGCCAGCTCGTCCGGGTCGTCGGGCAACGTGCGGGCGTCCACCGCCTCGTCCGCCGCCGAGATGCCGGGCACCCCGACGGCCACCGCGACCGCGCCGACCGTGCGCGGGTTGTCGCCGGAGATCACCCGCAGCGTCACGCCCTCCTCGGCGAAGTACCGCAGCGTGTCGGCGGCGTCCTCGCGGATCCGCTCGGCCAGCACGACCAGCGCGCGCCCGGCGAGGCCGGCGGGCAACGACCTGCCGTCGGCGGGGGAGCCGGCCGAGGCCAGGACCAGCACCCGCTTGCCCCGCGCGGCGATGTGGGCCGCGCGCTCCGGCCACGCACCTCCCGCGGGGAACACCATCTCCGGCGCGCCCAGCACCCACGTGCCGTGCCCGTCGGCGTCCACGGAGGACCACTTGCGAGCCGACGAGAACGGCACGCCGCCGGTCCGCCGCCAGGTGGTCGAGGTGAACGACGCGGCCAGCGCGGCGGAGGTCGCGTTCACGTCCGGCGCCGACGCCAGCAACGCCAACGCCTCCCCGACCTCGTCCCGCGGACCGTCCACGACCAGCGAGTCGAACACGATGTCGCCGTGCGTGAGCGTGCCCGTCTTGTCCAGGCACACGACGTCGACCCGGGCCAGCACCTCCACCGCGGGCAGCTCCTGAACCAACGTCCGCTGCCGCGCCAGGGTCACGGCGGCCACCATGAACGCCAGGCTGGTGAGCAGCACCAGGCCTTCGGGGACCATGCCGACCAACGCCGCCACGGCGCCGGTCATCGCCTCCTGCCAGCCGTCGGTGTCGGGGCTGCGCAGCTGGCTCAGGAGCAGCAGCGGGCCGACCACCAGCATCACCAGCGAGATCCACCGCAGCAGCTTGTTCGTGCCCGCGACCAGTTCGGACCGCACCACGGTGAACCGGCGCGCCTCGGCGGTCAGCCGGCTCGCGTAGGCCTCCGCGCCGACCGCCGTGGCCCGGAACCGGCCCGACCCCGCCACCACGATCGACCCCGACCGCACCTCGTCGCCCACCGCCTTGTGCACCGGGTCGGACTCGCCGGTCAGCAGCGACTCGTCCACCTCCAGCCCGTCGGCGGCGTCAACCACGCCGTCGGCCACGACCTGGTCGCCGGTGCGCAGCCCGATCAGGTCGTCGGCCACCACCTCGCCGACCTCGACCTCGGACGTCACACCGTCGCGCGTCACCCGGGCGTGTGGCGCGTTGAGCACGGCGAGCCGGTCGAGGGTGCGCTTGGCCCGCAGCTCCCCGACCACGCCGATCGCCGTGTTGGCCACGACGACCAGTCCGAACAGGCCGTTCTGCCAGCGCCCGGTGGCGAGGATGACCAGGAACAACGCGGTCAGCAGCCCGTTGAACGGCGTGATGACGTTCGCCCGGACGATCTGCCCGGTGCCGCGGCTGGTGCGGGAGCCCACCGCGTTGGTCCGCCCGTCGGCGACCCGCTCCGCGACCTGCGCCGAGGTCAACCCCTCCGCCTGCGCCACCCCCACACCGGCGACCTCGGACATCCGCACCTCCCGCGCCCGACCGGGCCCCATCGTCACCCGGCGCACCCGTTCCCGCCCGCCCACGCCCGGCGGACGCGGTCGAGTTTCGGCACCCGGTGATCACGGCTAGCGTCGGGTCCATGCCGTCGACCGGGCAGCAAGCGGACGACCTCGACCTGCTGGACGCCTACTGGCGTGCGGCCAACTACCTGTCCGTCGGCCAGATCTACCTGCTGGACAACCCGCTGCTGCGCGAGCCGCTCCGACCCGAGCACGTCAAACCGCGCCTGCTCGGCCACTGGGGCACCACCCCGGGCCTCAACCTGCTCTACGCCCACATGAACCGGGTGATCCGGCAGCGCGACCTGAACGCCCTCTTCGTCACCGGTCCCGGCCACGGCGGACCCGGGCTCGTCGCGAACGCCTACCTGGAGGGCACCTACAGCGAGGTCTACTCGACCATCGGCGAGGACCTGGACGGCCTGCGCGCGCTGTTCCGCCAGTTCTCCTTCCCCGGCGGCATCCCGAGCCACGTCGCGCCGGAGACGCCGGGCTCGATCCACGAGGGCGGTGAACTCGGCTACGCCCTCCTGCACGCGTACGGCGCGGTGTTCGACAACCCGAGCCTGCTGGCGTTGTGCGTGGTCGGGGACGGCGAGGCGGAGACCGGGCCGCTGGCCGCGAGCTGGCACTCGAACAAGTTCCTCGACCCGACCCGTGACGGCGTGGTGCTGCCGGTCCTGCACCTCAACGGCTACAAGATCGCCAACCCCACCGTGCTCGCGCGCATCCCGGACGACGAGCTGGCGTCCTTGCTGCGCGGCTACGGCCACACCCCGCACTTCGTCGTCGGCGACGAGCCCAAGGCCGTGCACGAGCAACTGGCGTCCACGTTGGACACCGTGCTGGACGACATCGCGGAGATGAGGACGGCCAGGCAGCGCCCACCGTGGCCGGTGATCGTGCTGCGCACCCCGAAGGGTTGGACCGGACCGCGCGAAGTGGACGGACGGCCGGTCGAGGGCACCTTCCGCGCGCACCAGGTCCCGCTCGCCGGCACCCGCACCGACGCCGGTCACCGGGCGCGGCTGGAGGAGTGGATGCGCGGCTACCGGCCGGAGGAGCTGTTCGACGACAACGGCGGGCTCGTGCCCGAGCTGCGCGCCCTCGCCCCGACCGGCGACCGGCGGATGAGCGCCAACCCGCACACCAACGGCGGCCGGGTGCTGCGCGACCTGCGGATGCCCGACTTCCGCGACCACGCGGTGACCGTGGCGCGGCCCGCCGCGGAGAGCAGCCAGGCCACCGAGGTGCTCGGCGCGTTCCTGCGCGACGTGACCCGCCGCAACCCGGACAACTTCCTCGTCATGGGCCCGGACGAGGTGGCGTCGAACCGGCTGTCGGCCTTGTTCGAGGTCACGGACCGCAAGTGGCGGGCGGGGACCGTGCCCGGCGACGACCACCTGGCACCGGACGGCCGGGTGCTGGAGGTGCTGTCGGAGCACCTGTGCCAGGGCTGGCTGGAGGGCTACCTGCTCACCGGCAGGCACGGCCTGTTCACCAGCTACGAGGCGTTCATCCACATCGTCGACTCGATGCTCAACCAGCACGCCAAGTGGCTCAAGACGACCCGCGCGATCCCGTGGCGCGCGCCGCTGGCGTCGCTGAACTACCTGCTGTCGTCGCACGTGTGGCGGCAGGACCACAACGGCTTCAGCCACCAGGACCCCGGTTTCCTGGACCACGTGGTGAACAAGAAGGCCGAGATCGTCCGGGTGTACCTGCCGCCGGACACCAACACGCTGCTGTCGGTGATGGACCACTGCCTGCGCAGCAAGCACTACGTCAACGTGGTCGTGGCGGGCAAGCAGCCCGCGCTGACCTACCTGGACATGCCCGACGCGATCGCCCACTGCGCGCGCGGCCTGGGCATCTGGGACTGGGCGGGCACCACCGAGGGCGAGCCGGACGTCGTACTGGCGTGCGCGGGCGACATCCCGACGCTGGAGACCCTGGCGGCGGCGAAGCTGCTGCGCGAACACCTGCCCGGGCTGAAGGTGCGGGTGGTGAACGTGGTCGACCTCATGCGCCTGCAACCGGACACCGAACACCCGCACGGCCTGTCCGACCGCGACTTCGACGCCCTGTTCACCACGGACAAACCGGTGGTCTTCGCCTTCCACGGCTACCCGTGGCTCGTCCACCGCCTCACCTACCGCCGCACGAACCACGTCAACCTGCACGTGCGCGGCTACAAGGAGGAGGGCACCACGACCACGCCGTTCGACATGGTGATGCTCAACGACCTCGACCGGTTCCACCTGGTCATGGACGTGATCGACCGCGTGCCGTCGTTGGGCGGCGCGGCGGCCTCGGTGCGCCAGGGCATGGTCGACGCCCGGTTCGCCGCCCGCCGGTACACCCGTGAGCACGGCGAGGACGACCCGGCGATCGCCGGGTGGACGTGGGGCTGACGTGCGGGTCCTGGTGGTCAACGCGGGCTCGTCCAGCCTGAAGCTGCGGCTGCTGGCGGCCGACGACGAGGTGGAGCGCACCGCCGACGTCGAGCCGGACCCGACGCGGCTGGGCGAGGTGCTGGAGGGCTGGCCGACGCCGGACGCCGTCGGGCACCGGGTGGTGCACGGCGGGACCAGGTTCACCGACCCGGTGGTCGTCGACGACCTGGTGCGGCAGGCCCTGGTCGACCTGACCGCGCTCGCGCCGCTGCACCAGCCGAAGTCGTTGGCGGGCCTGGACGCGGTGCGCCGGCTGCTGCCGCACGTGCCGGCGGTCGCGTGCTTCGACACCGCGTTCCACACCACGATCTCCGCCGCGGCGGCCACCTACGCCGTGCCCCGCGAGTGGCGGGAGCGGTACGCGATCCGCCGCTACGGCTTCCACGGCCTGTCCCACGCCCACTGCGCGCGCCGGGTGGCCGAACTGGTGTCGCCCGGCCTGCGGCTGGTCAGCTGCCACCTGGGCGCGGGCGCGTCCCTGGCCGCGATCGCCGACGGCCGCAGCGTCGACACCACCATGGGCTTCACCCCGCTGGAGGGCCTGGTGATGGCCACCAGGTCGGGCACGGTCGACCCCGGCCTGGTGCTGTGGTTGGAGGAGCACGCGGGCCTGTCGCCGCACGAGGTCGCGACCGCGTTGGAGCAGGAGTCCGGCCTCACCGCGCTGGCGGGCACCGGCGACCTGCGCGAGATCGACGCGGCGGCGGCCGACGGCGACCCGGACGCCGTGCTGGCGCTGGACGTCTACACGCACCGGCTCGTCGGGGGCGTCGCCGCGATGGCCGCCGCGCTCGGCGGCCTGGACGTGCTGGCGTTCACCGGCGGTGTCGGCGAGAAGTCGGCCACGGTGCGCCGCCGTGCCGCGGAGAGGTTGGGATTCCTCGGCATCGCGATCGACCCGGACCGCAACGGGCACGTCGACGGCGACACCGACATCACCGGGCCCGCCGCGAAAGCCCGGACCCTCGTCGTCACCGCGCGTGAAGACCTGGAGATCGCGCACGGCACCCGCAGCGCGCTCAGCCGCTGATCGACTTGCCGTTGCCGACGGCCTTCGGCGATCAGGCGACGGTGTCCGGGGCGGCCAGCCGGGACCGGATCGCCAGCACCTCGGCGGTGCGGTGCTGCGACCGGTACAGCTCCAGCGCCTGCGACCAGGCCTCGCGCGCTTCGTCGTGCTGGCCCAGCGCGGAGTGCGCCTGCGCCAACAGGTCCAGCGTGTCGGCCTCCTCGCCGCGGTCGTTCAGGCTGCGCAGCACGGCGATCGCCTCGCGGAAGTGCTCGACGGCCCGCGCGTGGTCGCCGGTGCGGTGGGCGATGTGCCCGACGCTGCTCAACGTGTAGGCCTCGCCGTCGGCGTAGCCTTGCCGCCGGTTCAGCTCCAGCGCGGCCGTGCAGTACTCCGCCGCGCGCGTCAGGTCACCGAGCCCCACGTGGTACCAGCCGACCGAGTTGAGCATGTTCGCCTCACGGGTCGGGTCGCCCAGCCCCTGGTAGAGCTCCAACGCCTGGTACGCGTGCTTCAGCGCGCGCTCGCTGTCGCCCTGCTGGTGCCAGGCGGCGGCGAACGCCTCGTGCGTGCGCGCCTGCCCCGCGACGTCGTCGGCCCGGTGGAACAGGTCCAACGCCCGGTTCAGGTTCGCCAGGCCCTCGCGGTGCTCGCCGACGTCCAGCAGCGCCACCCCGAGCCGCCGGTGCGCGCGGGCCCGGTCGCCCGGGTCGTCCAGGTGCTCGACGGCGGCGACGGCGGTCCGCCACGTGGCGAGGTTGTCGCGCCGGTGCCCCTGCCGGTAGTGGAACGTGTGCAGCACCCAGCCGAGCCGCCACGTCGGGGTGTGCCACCCGTGCCGGGCGGCCAGGAGCTGCGCCTCCATCAGGTTGGCGTGCTCGACCTCGAACCACGCCACCGCGCGCGCCAGGTCGGGCAGCGGGTGCGGTGTCACGCCGGGCACCGGGCGGCCGATCACGATCGGCGGCCGGTGCGGGTCGAGCACGCGTTCACCGGAGTACGCGGTGTGCAGGTAGAAGTCGAGCAGCCGGGTCAACGCCTCGTGGCGCACCGGTTCGGCGATGTCGCGCGTCGCCTGCTCGGCCGCGTACAGCCGCACCAGGTCGTGCATCCGGTAGCGGCCCGGCTCGTGCTCCTGCACCAGGCTTTCCGCCTCCAGGTCGCGCAGCCGCACCCGTGCCTCGGCGGTGGGCACGCCGATCAGCGCGGCGGCGGCCGGCAACCCGATGTCGCGACCCGGCGCGAGGCCGAGCAGCCCGAACGCGGTGGCCGTCGGCTCGGCCAGCGCCTGGTAGGACCAGGAGAACACGGCCCGCAGGTTGGCCTCGGCGTCGTCGATGTTGAGCGCGTCCAACCGGCCGGCGTGGTCGCGCAGCTCGTCGGCCAGGGCGGCCAGCGAGAACTCGGGGTGGCTGGTCGCGCGGGCCGCCACGATCCCCAGGGCCAGCGGCAGGCCGGCGCAGAACGCGACCAGCTCGTCCACCGCGCCGGGCGCGGACGCCAGCCGGTCCGGGCCGAGGTGGCGGTCGAGCAGGTTGCGGGCCTCGTCGTCGGGCAGCACGTCCAGGTCGACCTGGCGGGCACCGTGCGCGGTGACCAGGCGGGTCAGCCGGCGGCGGCTGGTGATCAGCACGGTGCACGTGGGGCTGCCGGGCAGCAGCGGCACGACCTGGGCCGTGTCACGGGCGTTGTCCAGCACGATCAGCATCCGCCGGCCGGCGATCACGCTGCGGTACAGGCCGGCCTGGGCCTGCGGGTCGCCGGGCATGGTGGCCGGGTCGACGCCCATCGCCTCCAGGAAGCCGCGCAGGGCCGCCGCCGGCGGCACGGGTGAGCACGTGGGGTCGAAGCCGCGCAGGTCGACGTGCAGCTGGCCGTCCGGGAACAGGTGCAGGTTGCGGTGCGCCCAGTGCAGCGCCAACCAGGTCTTGCCGATGCCTCCAGCGCCGCTGAGCGCGGAGATCACCACGGCCGCGGGCTGGGCCGTGAGGGCGGCCGTGACGTGCGCCAGCTCCCGTTCCCGCCCGGTGAACCCGGCCGGGGGAGCGGGCAGCTGCCGGGCCACCGGCTCGTCCTGGGACGCGGTGGTCTCCGACGTCGCCATCGCCCACCGCCGGTGCAGCTCGACCAGTTCGGCCTTGGTGGCGCCGCAGGCCCGTGCGATCCGCGCCACCAGCTCGAAGTGCTCGGGCACGGCACGGCCCTGGCAGTAGCGGTGCAGTGCGGACCTGCTCAACCCGGTCCGCTCGCCCAGCGTCCGGTAGCTGCGACCGCTGCGCCGCTTCAGTTCGCCGAGCGCTCGCGCGAACGCTTCGACGTGCGCCGATGACGACATGCACCGCCCCCTCGATGATCCAGCGTCCCACAGGCTGTCCCACCGGTCCACGTCGTTGCAGCTCAAGGCATCCGGGCTGTCCCAGCGTCCCGTGCCACTCGCGCCGCCGTGCCCGGATCCGCCATCGTCGAACCCGACGGACCGGTGGGCTCGGCGCTTGAGGGGGATGCCGCGCCTGCCGTTCGGTCGACGGCCACCCCACGCGCGGGGTGCCGGAAACCGGGGGCGTCCGGCCGCGTCGACGAACCACGACGCGGCCGGGCGGGGGTCCGGTCCGGCACCGGCCCCGAGCCGCACATGATCGACGATCACCCGACCGCGGCGGGTCAGCGACGCGGTGTGATGCCGTTCAGCACGGTGGACACCAGCGCGTCCACGTAGCCCGGCGGCACCTCGACCGGCTCCGCCAGACCCCGGTAGACGCGGGGGAGGACCAGTTCGTGGCACGCGCCGACGATGAGCGTGGCCACCGCTTCGAGGTCGGTGGTCGCGGCGATCCGGCCGCGGTCCCGTTCCACGCGCAGGTAGTCGGCGAGGGCCGCGTGCAGGCCGCGCCCGCCGGCCATCGGGTTGGGCAGCGCGTCGAAGCGGGCGAACACCTCGGGTTGGCCCACGAGACCGGCGAACGCGGGCAGGAACGCCGCGTGCACGGTCAGGGCGTGCGTGATGAAGGCGTGCAGGTTCTCCGCGAGCGTGCCGTCCGCGGCGGGACTGCCGACGCGCCGCTCGACCTCGCGCACGTGCTCGTGCAGGGCCAGCGCGAGCAGCTCCTCCTTGTCCGCGAAGTGGTTGTAGAGCACGCCTACCGCGACGTCGGCGGCGCGGGCGATGTCGCGGACCGTGAGCCCGGCGGTGCCCCGTTCGGCGATGAGGCGGGTGGCCGCGGCGATCAGGTGGTCGCGCAGGCTCACCCCGCCGTCACGCAGTGCTGCTGCTCGTCGCGGTGCCATCGCGGTGCATCGTAGGCGGTAGGTGCAGGGCGAAGCCGTGCCCTGCCACCTCGGTCAGGAACCCGAGCGGGTCGACCACCTGGTCGACGTGCCACACGCCGTGCGGCAGCGCGGGCAGCCGGGCCACCAGCAGCGCCGCGACCACCCCCGTGGCACGGCTCTGCCGCCTCCCGCTGAACGCGCACGTCACCCCGCCCGCCGACACCGCCACCGCGAACCCGTCGCCGCCCAGACGCAGCCCCGTCAGCGGCCCGAGCCGGTGCGCGAACCGCGCGGCGGCCGGCAGCAGCGCCGTGACCATCCGCGAGTCCAGGCACAACCCGGTGCGCACGCGGTCCACGTCGAGCGTGCGGAGCAGCGTGTGCTGGTCGGAGAACGGGAACCCGTGCACGGTCCGCGTGCCGTGGGGCGCGGGGAAGGTCGTGCGCCAGGACGGACCCAGCTCCGCGAGCCCGCCGAGCGTCCACGCGACCGCCGCCGCACCGTGCCGCTCACCGCCGCCCAGCAGCACGCCGATCTCGACGTCACGGGCGCCGGTCAGCTCGACGCAGTGCCGGGCCAGCAGGTTCGTGACGCCGGGCGCGAGGCCGACGCTGAGCAGCGCGGTCGCGTCACCCCCCAGCGCCTCGACGGCGGTGACGGTGTCGTGCGACGCGGTCACGTCCACGTAGTGCACGCCGCGTTCCAGGCAGGCGCGGGCGATCCGGGCGTTGTCCACCTCGGCGCACATCAGCACGGCGTAGGTGCCGTCCAGCGCGCGCTGCA
Organism: Actinosynnema sp. NPDC050801; assembly: GCF_040673975.1. Taxonomy (NCBI): domain Bacteria; kingdom Bacillati; phylum Actinomycetota; class Actinomycetes; order Pseudonocardiales; family Pseudonocardiaceae; genus Actinosynnema; species Actinosynnema sp. NPDC050801. The sequence continues at coordinate 205,556 of NZ_JBFAQZ010000005.1, forward strand.
CGTCACCGTCGTCCCGCAGGTCCACCCGCAAGGTCGTGGTGCCCGGGACCGTCGCCGCCGCGTTGCGCCCGGCCACCACCACCTCGTGCGCCGGGGACAGCACGGCCGCCGCCTCGCGGCCGACCGCGCCGTACCCGCCGAAGATCACGATCCGCGCCACGTCAGGCCCTCGCGGTGACGAGCCGGGCGTTGCCTCGCAGCCGCACCGCGTCACCGTCGAAGTACGGCGTCAACGCCCGCGCCACGGCGTCACGAGTGCCGTCCACCGCGGCCGGTGGGGCGTCGCGCAGCGCGTGCCGGACCGGGCCCCAGCCCATGAGGAACGCCGTCGCGTCGGCGACGTCGCCGCCCCACACCTGGTCGGCCGCCACCGCTTCGGCCGTGACGTCGGTGAAGCCCGCCCCGGTGAGCACCCGGTCGATGACGGCCGGGTCGGCCAGCGACAGCGGCCCGATCTCGGTGGACGTCCACACCGGCGCGCCGCCGAAGGCCTCGAACACCCCGGCCATGTCGCCGAGGTCGCGCATCGACAGGAACACCAACCGGCCGCCGGGCCGCAGCGCGCCGCGGATGTTGGCGAACGCCGCGACCGGGTCGGCGAAGAACATGACCCCGAACCGGCTGACCGCCACGTCGAACGCGTGCGGCGGGAACGGGAAGACCTGCGCGTCGCCCTGCTCGAAGGTCAGGTTGGGCACACCCGTCGCGGACGCCCGGGCACGGGCCAGCATGGGCCCGGACAGGTCGACGCCCAGCACGTGCGCCGCGCGTCGTGCCGCCAGCCGGCTGATCCGGCCGTTGCCGCAGCCGATGTCGAGCACCCGGTGGTCGGGCGCGATGGCGGCCGCGGTGAGCAGCACGTCGTTGAAACCGCTGTTCACGGCGTCGTAGCGATCGTGGTTGTCGGCCCAGTGGTGGCCCTCGTACCCGTTCCACGCCTCGGCCTGGTGGGTGTTGACGATCTCCGGCACGGGTGCCCCCTTCGTTATGAACGTCTGTTCATGAACAACTGTTCACAACGGGGTCCGGTGTTGTCAAGGGCGGCGCGCCGGCTATCGTCGGGATCATGACCGTGGTCCGCTCGCTGCTGTTGTTCGCGCTGGCGGCTGTCGCCGAGATCGGTGGCGCGTGGCTGGTCTGGCAGGGCGTGCGCGAGCACCGGGGCCTGCTGTGGGTCGGCGCGGGCGTGGCGGCGCTCGGCCTGTACGGGTTCGTGGCGACCCTCCAGCCCGACGCGCACTTCGGCCGCATCCTGGCCGCGTACGGCGGGGTGTTCGTGGCCGGGTCGCTGGCCTGGGGCGTGGTGGTGGACGGGTTCCGGCCCGACCGGTGGGACTACGTCGGCGCGGTGATCTGCCTCGTCGGCGTGGCCGTGATCATGTACGGCCCGCGCCCGTGAAGATCCCCGAGGCGCTGACGGCGTCGTACCACCGCACCGAGTGGGGCCGGGCGTGGCTCGCCGCGCTGCCCGGCCGGACCGCCGACTTCCTCGACCGGTGGGAGCTGCGGCCGGACGGGCCGGTGGACAGCGGCATGGCGTCGCTCGTGCTGCCGGTCGTGCGCGCGGACGGCACACCCGCCGTGCTCAAGCTCCAGCCCGTCACCGAGGACAACGCCGCCGCGCCGATCGGGCTGCGCACGTGGGACGGCGACGGCGTGGTCCGGCTGCTCGCCGACGAGCCGGGCGCCATGCTGCTGGAACGGCTGGACGCGCGCCGTCCGCTGGCCGCGGTGGCCGACGACGTGGCCGCCCTGCGGATCCTCGCCGACCTGCTGGCCCGCCTGGTCGCGGTGCCCGCGCCGCCGGGCGTGCGGCGGCTGACCGACATCGCCCGCGCCATGCTCGACCAGGTGCCGGGCGCCGTGCCCGTGCTGCGCTCGTCGGCCGACCGGGACCTGCTGCGCACCTGCGCGTCCGCGGTGGCCGAGGTGGTGGGCGACGCGGGTGACCGGCTGCTGCACTGGGACCTGCACTACGACAACGTGCTGGCGGGCGAACGCGAGCCGTGGCTGGCGATCGACCCCGAACCGCTGGCCGGCGACCCCGGCTTCGACCTGCTGCCCGCCCTGGACAACCGCTGGGACGCCGTGGTCGCCACGGGTGACGTGCCGCGAGCCGTGCTGCGCCGCTTCGACCTGCTGACCGACGTGCTCGGCCTCGACCGCGACCGCGCCGCGGCGTGGACGCTGGGCCGGGTGCTGCAGAACTCGCTGTGGGACGTCCAGGACGGCGAGACCGCGCTGAACCCGGTCCAGGTCGCCATCGCCACCGCCCTCCTCGACCGTCGGACCTGATCGGCCGCGCGTCGCCTCGGCCACCGGTGTCGGTGTCGCGGTCCCGTCGTCGGATGTCGGAACGGTCCGCTCCGGCGACGCTCCGTGGCTGCACCGGTGGCAGCGCCCATGCCGGTCACCTGGTCGGGACGGCCGCCCGGTTCAGCTCGTCAGCGAACTCCGCGTGCACCTCACGGGTCGCCAGGCGGACGAATCCGGAATCCGGTCCGAACCACTCCTCCCAGACCTGCCGCACGATCTCGGGCGTGATGGTGACGCCCTGGTCGAGCAGCGCGGCGAACGACCTGGCTTCGGGCTCGTACTCGTCCTCGGGCGCCTCCATGGCGAGCAGCCCTTCCGGATCCCACCGGTTCACCACATCGAGGACGCGAGCGCGCAGGAGGGCATGCGTGTGTGCAGCACGAGGCACTCTTCCAGTCTCGGGTGTGCGGGGTGGCCCGGCCAAGCGGGAGATCACTTCACCGGTGGAGTGCTCCGGCTCGTGGAGTCGGACGGGCGTGAGGGCTGTTCCCGTCAGGCCGGTGGTGGGTTGCCGCGTGACCGGAGGCGGCCCATCGGCAGTGGTGGGGCGGGGAGGCGGGTGCCCGGGTAGCCCTCGACCTGGCCGAAGCGCTCCGACTCCGCCTGCCACTGGTCGCGGAAGCGGACGATCTCCTCGTGGCTGCGGCCCACGAAGTTCCACCACATCACCAGGTCCTCGCCCAGCGGCTCGCCGCCCAGCAGCACCACGCGCGCCGCGTCGTCACCGGTGTTGGCCAGGTGCAGGGCGGTCGCGCCGACGGCGACGCAACCCAGCGCGCCACGGGCCAGCGCCGTGCCGCCGAGCTCCACCGAGCCCACGTCGACCAGCACGCCGTGCTCGAACGCCGGGTCCACGTCGAGCGCCAGTCGCGCACCGGGTTCGAGCACGAGTTCCGCGCCCAGCAGCGGGGTGAACGTGCGCACCGGCGACGTTTCGCCCGCGACGGTGCCGAGGAACACCCTGGCGGTCGCGCCGTCCAACGCCACCGCGCCGGGCGCGTGGTGCTGGAAGTCGCGCGGCGCGTCGCGGTCGGCGTCGGGCAGCGCGATCCACAGCTGCACGCCGTGCAGCACGGTCGTGTCCGGGGTGGACACCTCCGAGTGGCAGATGCCGTGTCCGGCCGTCATCAGGTTCAGCTCGCCCGGCCGGACCACCGCGTGCACGCCCAGGCTGTCGCGGTGCTCGACCTCCCCGCTGAACAGCCAGCTGGCCGTCTGCAAGCCGGTGTGCGGGTGCGGCGCGACGTCCATGCCCCCGCTGACCGACACGTCGTCCGGGCCGTAGTGGTCGGCGAAGCACCACGCGCCGATCATCGACCGGGACCGCTGCGGCAGCGTGCGCCGCACCGTCATCGCCCGCGGGCCGCCCAGCGGGACGTCGCGCGGGTCGAGCACCTCGACCGCCGCGGCACCGGGCGTGCTCCCGCAGACCAGCTCGGACGGGTGGGTCTCCACGTTGCTCATCGTGCTGCCCATCGCAAGGCCATCAGGCCATCGTAGAGGCCACCCGTCGCGGCTCAGAGCGCTCGCTGGTACTCCTCCCACGTGCGCTTCGGCGTGACCACCGGTCCGTCGTCCGCCCCCCGGCCGGCCAGGCCGTTCATGCCGAGGTAGTAGTCGCCCGACTGGTGCTGCGCGCCGGAGGACTGGTCCGGGTCGCCCAACGCGATCGCGTGGATGTGGTAGTCGAAGCCCTGCGCCGGGGTGCGGACCCAGGCCGCGAAGCCGACCTGCCGCAACACCCTGGTCACGGCGGTCCGGGTGGTCGCCGTCATGCCCGACACCGAGATGTCCAGCGCGCCGCCGCCGTCGTGGGTGCCGGCCGAGCCGGGCACGCCACCGGGGTTGTACGAGCCCTGGGTGATGGTCAACGACCGGCCGAGCAGGCGTTCCGCCTCGACCAGCATGGCCTTGGTGCGGGTGTTCATCAGCGCGTTGCGGTAGGTGACCCGGCTGCCCGCCGACACCACGCGGGTGACGGTGTAGGTCGTCTCGCCCAGCAGCCGCAGCGAGGTCGGTCCGGGCAGGCCCGAGGCGTCGATCCCGGTGTAGCCGAGCGAGCGCTGGTAGGCCGCGTAGGCCTCGATCGTCCTGGTGCCGAAGTGCCCGTCGGCGTAGGTCGAGGTCAGCAGGCCCTTCGCGACCAGTGCCCGTTCGACGAGCCGCACGCTGTCGCCGCTGCCCGGCGTGATCGCCGAGTCGGCCCGGCGCGGGTCGATCTGAGCGGCCTTGAGCACGGCCTCCATGTCCACCACCGGCAGGGCGGTGACCTGCGGCGCGGCGCTCGCGGGCGCCGCCAGGCCGACCAACCCGATCAGCACACCGGCCACTGAGGCGACTCTGACCTTCACCACGACCACCTCCGGTCGACACCCGACGAAACGGGGCCAGTCAAGCGCGAACCGGAGGGCGCTGGCAATAGTTGACCGAAGCTGCTCGCAGTTGGTTGGATAGTGACAGCACGATGGGGGCAAGTCTTGGAGTAGACTTCGGTGGGTTGGGGCACGAGCTGTCGGCAGTCGGCCGGCGCGGTACCCGACCCAGTCCGGCCGCACTCCGAGGCCGGGGACGGGAGCACCGGCTTGTCGCCGGAACATCCGTTCACATCATCTACCCCCACGGCCAGCGGGCACGTCGGACCGAACCACCACGCCTCCGGTCGGCGGGATCCCGCCCGCTGCCGGTGTGGTGCGGCTCCGCCGGCAGGGGAGGCGGGTTCTTCATGACGCAGACCACCAGACCTGGTCGATCACAGGGCGCGGCGGTGGGTTTCGCCGACGCGCGGGCCGCGGCCGACAGGGCCGAAGTCATCCAGCGCAACCTGGCCGCCCGCACCGTCGCGGACAACTCGGTCGACGCGAACGACTGCCGCGAGCTGCTGCTCATGCTCGGCCTGCCCGACCCGCCCGTGCCCGACTAACTCGACCGGGTGAGTTTGCCGGTGCGGGCGCATCAACCGCACCGGTGCCGGGGTAGCCCCCTCCGGGGAGTGTCCACGAGGGACACCCGGAGGAGGTTCGAGCGCAGATGGGTATCGGCGACAAGTTCGACGAGCTGAAGGACAAGGCCAAGGACGCCCTCGGTCAGCACGGCGACAAGGCCGACCAGGGCATCGACAAGGCCGGCCAGTTCGTCGACGAGCGGACCGGCGGTCAGCACTCCGAGCACGTCCAGACGGGTACGGACAAGGCCAAGGAAGGCCTGGACCGGTTCCGCGACCAGCAGTGATCCCGCGAAGACGATCAAGGGCCGCCCTCGGATCCGAGGGCGGCCCTTCCGCGTGCTACGACCGCGCGAGGCGCGCTGTGAGCAGCTGCTTGCCCTGCTCGGCGCCCTTGCGGCTCTCGCCCTGGGCGCGGCGGAAGAACTCCGCCAGCTCGCTGTCGCCCGCCCGCTCCGCGTCGGCGATGTAGGACTCCAGCCGCAGCGCGTTGCTCAGGCACGCCTCGACGAACCAGATGATGTTGTAGTCCTTGTCCTGGGTACCGGTCACCTGACCGGTTTCGGTCGTGGACACATGACCTCCTCACTAGTCGGCGACCACCGGATACCCGTTCTGCCGCGTTCTACAACGGCGGACCCGCGACCGTCGCCGGTTTGCGCGAGCTCGGGACTCGTCCGGTCGGGGCGCTCAGCCGTCCAGTTCGGCCCACACGACCTTGCCGCGGGCGGTCGGCTCCGAACCCCAGGACCGGCTCAACGCCGCCACGATGATCAACCCGCGCCCGCGTGCCGAGTCGACCTGCACCGGTCTCGGCTGCGGCAGCGCGGAGGACTGGTCGGCCACCTCGATCCGGATGCCGGAGGCCGTCCGCGTCACGGTCAGCCCGACCGGGCCGGTCGCGTGGTCCACCGCGTTGGACACCAGTTCGGTCACCACCAAGGCGGCGTCGTCGGCGGCGTCGTCCGACAACCCCCAGGCTGACGCCGCGTCGCCCACCACCTGCCGGGCCCGTGCCGATGAGCCCGCCGAGGCGGGCAGCGTCACGGCCACCGGCGCCGCTGGCTCGTTGCGCACATCCGCTCCCCGTTGATCGGCCGTTACCGCATCGTCGCACATCCTCCGGGCGCGCCACCGAGTGGTCGCGCCGGCCGGTGTCCTGGCGACGTTCGGCGGCGCGCGGGTGACCGGCGCGTGTGATGACGTTCGGGCACGGTATCGGCACGAGGCCCGTCCGGTGGCTAGGCTCGGGCACCATGGAATTGCAGGTGCGCAGTGAGCTCCGGGGCGGCTGGACGGTCGTCGCGGTGTCGGGCGAGCTGGACGCGGAAACGGTTCCCGTGCTGTCCGACCGCCTCGAAGCGAGCACGGGCCCCCACGTGGTGGTCGACCTGAGCGGCGTGCCGTTCATGGACACCACGGGACTGTCCCTGATGCTCGACTGGCACCGCAGGTTGGACGGCTCCGGCGGCCAGTTCCGGATGGCGTGCATGCAGCCGTCCGTGCACAAGCTGTTCCGGTTGACCGAGCTGACCGAGGTCATGCACATCCACGACTCCGTCGAATCGGCCACGTCGACCACGTGATCCCCGAGAGCTTCCGGAACTCACCGATCCCACGCGACCGCGACTGGCTGGCCGCCCTGCCCGCCGCGATCGAGCACCGCCTGGCGACCTGGGAACTGCACCCCGACGGCCCGGCGACCCACGGCTCACACGCCCTGGTGATTCCCGTGACCCGCAACGGCACGCCCCTCGTGCTGCGCATGAACGCCCCGAGCGAGGACGTGGCCGCGCACATCGAGGCGCTGCGCTTCTGGCAGGGCCGGGGCACCGTCGAACTGGTCGACGCCGACCCCGCCGGCGCCATGCTGCTGGAACGCCTGGACATGGGCCGCACCGCCCTGCACCTCCCGTCGGAGGAGGCCATGGCGGTGCTGGGCACGATGGCGCGCCGACTGGCCGTCCCCGCTCCACCGACCGCCCGCTCCACCGCCGACCTCGCCCTGGCCCGCGCGTCGAGCCTGGAAGCCGACTGGACCCGACAGGGCAGACCGTTCGACCCGGCCTTCCTGCGCGCGGGGGAGAAGGCCGTGGAGAAGCTGGTCACCACGACGTCGGACCTGGCGGTCAACGGCGACCTGCACTCGGCGCAAGTCCTGGCAGGCACCCGGGAACCCTGGCTGACCGTGGACCCGATCCTCCTGCGCGGCGACATCGCCTACGACCTGGCCCGCGTCCTCTGGACCAGGCTGGACGAGATGCCCGACGCGACCGCGATCACCGAACACCTGGACATCGCGGTGGACTACGCCTCCATCCCCCGCGACCGGGCCCGCGACTGGGTCGTCTTCCGCGCCGTCGACTACTGGCTCTGGGGCCTGGACGCGGGCCTGACCGAAGACCCCCTCCGCTGCCACCGCCTCATCTCCGCCCTCACCTGACCACGGCGCCCGGCCTCCCACGACGGACCTGGCCGACGACCACCGCGCCGCCGGTTCAGAGCCAGTCCGCCTCGATACCGCGGGCGCGCAGCGCCTCCAGCGCCCCCTCGTTGCCCGTGTAGAACAGGGTCATCGACTTCAGGTGGGGAAAGTGCCGCAGGTCGGCGAACTCGTCGACGTCGAACAGCCCGTCCTCGCCGTCCCAGTTCGGCGCGATCTGGAGGTAGATCTCGTTGCCGCCGTCCATCCCGATCGCGGTGACCTTCTCCGCCAGCTCGACGGGGACCTGGAGCGCCTCGAAGTAGGCCAGGGCCTCGGGCACCGCCTCGACGCTCCCGCCGTCGTAGGTGAAGCCCTGCTCGGCGGCGTACTCGCGCAGGTCGAACCTCGGCAGGAGGCCCTGGTCGTACATCAGCTCCTGGACGACGGCGAGCTTGAAGTTGGTGTCGGCGAACGGGATCGACTGGCTCATGCCCCGAACCGTATAGGCGGCGGTGGCACCGCCATCCGGGCAGTCGTCGGTTCTCGACCCACTCGGCGGTCGGGTGCGGGCCGCACCGTCGCGGTGCAGGGCTCAGTCCTGCTCGACCCCCAGGTAGAAGGCCATCAACCGCAGCAAGTGCTCGGTGTCCACCGGCTTGGTCACGTAATCCGTGGCCCCCGAGGCCAACGACTTCTCCCGATCGCCCTTCATCGCCTTCGCCGTCACCGCGATCACCGGCAGGTCGGCGTACCGCGACATGGCCCGGATCGCCGCCATGGTCGCGTTGCCGTCCAGCTCCGGCATCATGATGTCCATCAGCACCAGCGTCACGTCGTCGTACTGCTCCAACGCCCGCACACCCGTGATGCCGTTGTCCGCGTAGATCACCTGCAACCCGTGCAGCTCCAGCACCGACGTCAACGCGAACACGTTGCGCAGGTCGTCGTCCACGATCAGGACCTTCTCGCCGTGGAACCGCATCGGCGCGGGCGGCAGCTCGGTCGGGGCGACCAGGGACTGCGGCGCGTCGTCGGCGGGCGTCAGCAGTTCCGGCACGGCTTCCGGCTCCGCCACGACCGGCGACATGAGGCCCTGTTCGCCCAGCGGCAGGTAGAGCGTGAACGTCGACCCGATGCCCGGCTCCGACCGCACGTCCAGCCGACCGTCCAGCAACGCCGCCAGCTCGCGGCTGATCGACAGGCCCAGCCCGGTGCCACCGTACTTCCGCGACGTCGTGCCGTCGGCCTGCTGGAACGCCTCGAAGATCACCGACAGCTTGTCGGCCGGGATGCCGATGCCGGTGTCCTGCACGTCGAACGCGACCGACTCCTCGACCGTCCGGATCCGCAGCTTGATCTCCCCCTCGTGGGTGAACTTCACCGCGTTGGAGAGCAGGTTGCGCAGGATCTGCTGCAACCGGTGCTCGTCGGTGTGCAGCGTGGACGGCATGTCGGGCTCCACGACGACCTCGAACGCCAACCCCTTCTCCGCGGCCAGCGGCGTGGTCATCGCCTCGACGTAGCCGACCACGTCGGACACCCGCACCGGGTCCGTCTGCACCTGCATGTGCCCGGCCTCGACCTTGGTCAGGTCCAGGATGTCGTCGATCAACTGCAGCAGGTCGGTACCGGACGAGTGGATCGTCCTGGCGAACTCCACCTGCTTCGGGTTCAGGTTCCCGTCCAGGTTGTCCGCCAGCAGCTTCGCCAGGATCAGCAAGCTGTTCAACGGCGTGCGCAGCTCGTGCGACATGTTCGCCATGAACTCCGACTTGTACTTCGACGCCGACGACAGCTGCCGCGCCCGCGCCTCCAGCTCCACCGAACCGGCCCGCAGCTCCTCGGTCAGCCGCTGCGACTCGACCAGCAGGCTGTCGGTCCGCGCGTTGGCCAGCATCGTGTTCAGGTTGACGCCGATGTTCTCCTTGAGCTGGTCCAACAGGTCCAGGTGCACCTCGGTGAAGTCGCCGAACGACCCCAGCTCGATCACGCCGAGCGTTTCGCCCTGGAACACGATCGGCAGGATCACCAGGTTCGCCGGTGGCGCCGACCCCAGCCCCGACCCGATCTCGATGTAGCCCGGCGGCACGTCGGTGACCAGCACCGTCCTCTTCTCCACCGCCACCTGCCCGACCAGCGACTCGCCGCGCACGAACCGCGTGGGACGTCCGCCGCGCGGCGCGTACCCGTAGGCGGCGGTCAGGTCCAGGGCGTTGGACTCCGGGTCGACCAGGAAGAACGCCCCGTGCTGCGCCGACACCAGCGGCGTCAGCTCGCTGATCACCAGCGACGCCATGGCGTTGAGGTCGCGGTGGCCCTGCATCTGGCCGGACAACCTCGCCAGGTTCGTCTTCAACCAGTCCTGCTCCTGGTTGGCGCGCGTGGACGCCCTCAGGTTGCCGATCATCCGGTTGATGTTGTCCTTGAGGTCGGCGACCTCGCCGGACGCGTCCACGGTGATCTGGCGGGTCAGGTCGCCCGCGGTCACCGCCGTCGCCACCACGGCGATCGCGCGGACCTGCCGGGTCAGGTTCCCGGCCAGCTCGTTGACGTTCTCGGTGAGCCGCTTCCAGGTGCCCGAGACGCCTTCCACCTCGGCCTGACCGCCCAGCTTGCCCTCGGTGCCGACCTCGCGCGCGACGCGCGTGACCTCCTGGGCGAACGACGACAGCTGGTCGACCATCGTGTTGATCGTGGTCTTGAGCTCCAGGATCTCGCCGCGCGCGTCCACGTCGATCTTCTTCGACAGGTCGCCCAGCGCCACCGCGGTCGTCACCTGGGCGATGTTGCGGACCTGCGAGGTCAGGTTGTTCGCCATGAAGTTGACGTTCTCGGTGAGGTCCTTCCAGGTGCCCGCCACGTTCGGCACCCGCGCCTGACCGCCCAGGATGCCCTCGGTGCCGACCTCGCGGGACACCCGGGTGACCTCGTCGGCGAACGCGCGCAGCGTGTCGACCATGCCGTTGATGGTGTCCGCCAGCGCCGCGACCTCGCCCTTGGCCTCGACCGCGATCTTCTTGGACAGGTCACCGCCCGCGACCGCCGTCGCCACCGCCGCGATGGACCTGACCTGCGTGGACAGGTTGTCGGCCATGACGTTGACGTTGTCGGTGAGGTCCTTCCACGTCCCGGCGACCCCGGGCACCCGTGCCTGACCGCCCAGCCGCCCGTCGGTGCCGACCTCCCGGGCGACGCGGGTGACCTCGTCGGCGAACGACGAGAGCTGGTCGACCATCGTGTTGATGGTCGACTTCAGCTCCAGGATCTCGCCGCGCGCGTCGACGGTGATCTTCTGCGACAGGTCGCCACCGGCCACCGCCGTCGTGACCTGGGCGATCGACCGCACCTGTGCGGTCAGGTTGTTCGCCATGAAGTTGACCGAGTCGGTCAGGTCGCGCCACGTGCCCGCGACCCCCGGCACCTGGGCCTGACCGCCGAGCCGTCCGTCCGTACCCACCTCGCGCGCCACGCGGGTGACCTCGTCGGCGAACGAGGAGAGCTGGTCGACCATCGTGTTGATGGTGTCCTTGAGCTCCAGGATCTCGCCCCGCGCGTTGACCGTGATCTTCTGCGACAGGTCGCCTCGCGCGACCGCCGTGGCGACCTGCGCGATGTTGCGGACCTGGGACGTGAGGTTGCCGGCCATGAAGTTGACCGAGTCGGTCAGGTCCCGCCAGGTACCCGCCACCCCGGGCACCTGGGCCTGACCGCCGAGCCGCCCGTCGCTGCCGACCTCCCGCGCCACGCGCGTCACCTCGGCCGCGAACGACGACAGCTGGTCCACCATCGTGTTGATCGTCGTCTTGAGCTGGAGGATCTCGCCGCGCGCGTCCACGTCGATCTTCTGCGACAGGTCGCCCTGCGCGACCGCGGTCGTCACCTGCGCGATGTTGCGGACCTGGGAGGTCAGGTTGCCGGCCATGAAGTTGACCGAGTCGGTCAGGTCCCGCCAGGTGCCCGCGACCCCCGGTACCTGGGCCTGACCGCCGAGCCGTCCGTCGGTGCCGACCTCCCGGGCGACGCGGGTGACCTCGTCGGCGAACGAGGAGAGCTGGTCGACCATCGTGTTGATGGTCGACTTCAGCTCCAGGATCTCGCCGCGCGCGTCGACCGTGATCTTCTGCGACAGGTCGCCCTGCGCCACCGCGGTCGCGACCTGCGCGATGTTGCGGACCTGCGAGGTCAGGTTGTTCGCCATGAAGTTCACGTTGTCGGTCAGGTCCCGCCAGGTGCCCCCGACCCCCGGCACCTGGGCCTGACCGCCGAGCCGTCCGTCGGTGCCGACCTCCCGGGCCACGCGGGTGACCTCGTCGGCGAACGAGGAGAGCTGGTCGACCATCGTGTTGACGGTGTCCTTCAGCTCCAGCATCTCGCCGGCCACCGTCACGGTGATCTTCTGCGACAGGTCGCCCTGCGCGACCGCGGTCGCCACCTGCGCGATGTCGCGGACCTGCTTGGTCAGGTTGTCGGACATGAAGTTGACCGAGTCGGTCAGGTCCTTCCAGGTGCCCGCCACCCCGGGCACGACCGCCGTGCCGCCGAGGCGCCCGTCCGTGCCGATCTCGCGCGCCACGCGCGTGACCTCGCCCGCGAACGTCCGCAGCGTCGCGGTCATCGAGTTGAAGCTCTCGACCAGCGCGGCGACCTCGCCCCGCGCGTCGACCACGATCTCCTGCGACAGGTCGCCCTCGGCGACCGCGGCGAGCACGCGGCTCAGCTCGGCGGTCGGCCTGGTCAGGTCGTCGACCAGGCCGTTCACCGCCTCACCGGCGGTCGCCCAGCCGCCGGTCGCGGTGCTGGGCGCCAGCCGCTCGCCGAGTTGGCCCTCCTGGCCGACCGCCTGGCGCACCCGCACGAGTTCGCCGACCAGCCACTGGTTGCGCTCCGCGATCTCGTTGAAGACCTGGGCCAACTCGGCCGCCGCCCCGTCGCCGGGCACGACGAGGCGGCGGCGGAAGTTGCCGTCCTTCATCTCCCGCATCGCGGTCAGCAGCCGGGACAGGGTCACGTCCGTGTCGTCCTGGGCGGTCGTCACACGAGCCTCCGATGTCAGCGCAACTGCGCCAAGCCTGCCACTGTTGGTGGCAACTTGTCCGATAGGTTGGGTCGACCCGACACACAGGAGCCGTGATGGCCCAGGGCTACCGGCAAGGCGCCGACACGGGCCTCGACCTCGACGCGTGGCGTCGCGTGGTCGACGGCTTCCACGAGGCCGTCGTCGTGCTGGACCCCGAAGGCGTCGTCCGGCTGGCCAACCGCCTCGCACCCGCGTTGTTCCCGCAGGCGCGGATCGGCTCCACGCTGCCCGACGGGACGCTGCCCGGCGACGCCGACCACGGCGGTCGGCGGGACTTCGGTGGCCGGCGGCAGGACCTCGGCGGCGGGTGGGTCGCCTGGTACCGGGGCGTCGACGACTACCTGGACGACTTCACGCGGCGGACGGTGCTGTCGCCGCAACACGCCGACACCGTGCGGATCGTCGTGGAGATGGCGCCCGCCGAGCACACCGTGGTGGTGCTGCCGGGCGCTCGCGGGCGGCTGGAGTGGTGGCGGCGCACCCCGGCGGGAGACGTGGCGGTGGCCCGCACCACCCGGCAGGTCGCCGGCACCGCACCCGGCCTCACGCGCGTGTTGGAACGTCTCGTCGACCACGCCGAGCTCACCGAACTGGGTGATGGTCCGTGGGGCGTGTCGGGGGTGGGCGTGGCCGTGCCGCTGACCGAGGGCGGCGCGCTGGTGTGCTTCGGCGGCACGTGGAACGCCGACCTGCTCAAGCGGTACGCGATTCGCGCCGCCGCGGCGGTCGAGGCGAGCGCCCGGTTGGCCGAGCAGCAGCGGACGGTGGAGGCGTTGCGGGCGAACCTGCTGCCCACCCCGTTGCCCGAGGTGCCGGGCGCCCACCTGGCCAGCGTCTACGAGCCCGCGCACCGGCGGGTGCTGATCGGCGGCGACTTCTACGACGTGCACCCGCGCGAGGACGGCAGCGCGGCGTTCGTGCTCGGTGACGTGGCGGGCAACGGGTTGGAAGCGGCGGCGCACAGCGGCCGGGTGCGGCAGAGCCTGCACGCGCTGCTGGTGGTCGAGCAGCGGCCGGCGCAGCTGTTGCACCTGCTCAACGCGGCGCTGCGGGCGGCGGGCAGCCGCCTGTTCACCACGCTGGTGGTCGGCACGATGCTGCCCGTGCAGGCCGGTGGCCTCCGGCTGACCCTCGCCGCCGGCGGCCACCCCGCGCCGCTCGTGCTGCGCGGGGACGGGCGGGTGGACGAGGTGGCGGTGCACGGCGGCATCGTCGGCGTGCTGCCGGAGGTGCGGTTCCACCAGACCACGGTGACCCTCCTGCCGGGGGAGACGTTGCTGCTCTACAGCGACGGGTTGACCGAGGCGCGCAAGCACGGCGACCGGCAGGAGCTGTTCGGCGACGTGCGGCTGAAGGCGGCGCTGGCCGACTGCGCCGGGTTGTCCGCCGAGGCGGTGTCCGACCACCTGCGGCGGGTCGTGTTCGACTGGCTCGGCCCGGCCGAGCACGACGACCTGACCCTTCTCGTCGTCCAGGCGGCGCTCTGAGGCGGCTCGTCCCGTGACGCTCGGGGACAGCACGAAAGGGCAGGTGCCGGGACGTCGCCGAACCTAGGATCGGGTGGCGTGGAGATACCTCTCGCCGCGGTCGCGCAAGCCCACCGACGGCTGTTCGACGCGATCGCGGACCTGACGGACGACCAGGTGGCGCAACCTTCGTCGCTGCCCGGCTGGACGCGGGGGCACGTCCTCGCCCACCTGGCCGACGCCGCCCGCGCCCGCAGCCGGGTGGTCGAGCACGCGGCGCGCGGCGAGCAGGTCGCGCTGTGGGAGCCGGGCGAACGGGACGCGATCATCGAGGCCACCGCGTCCCGCACCGCGGCCGAGCACCGTGCCGCCACCGTCGAGCACTGCGAACGCCTGGAACGGGCCTGGGCGGGGATCTCCGACTGGTCGGAGCCGGCGGACCCCGTCGCCGCGGCCGATCCCGTCCCGCCCGTGTTCACCCGCTGGCGCGAGGTGTGGATCCACCTGGTCGACCTCGACCTGGGCGTCCGACCGGCCGAGTGGAGCGCGGACTTCGCCGTGCACACCATCGGCATCCTGCTGGAGCGGCTGCCCGACGGCGTGTCGCTGCGCGCGACCGACGTGCCGCGGACGTGGGGCACGGGCACCGAAGTCGCCGGCGGGGTGCGTGACCTCGCCGCCTGGCTCGCCGGCCGCGCGCCCGACGAGCCGCCCGGCTCCGCCGGGCCGCTGCCCGGGCTCGGCCCGTGGCCCGCGTACCCGTCGCGTCGCCAGGACCTGCCGGACTGATCCGACGACAGGCCGCCCGACGACGGCCGTCCCGACGACGGCAACGTGCTCACCACCCCCAAGCCGCTCGCACGGCCAACCCGACCCCGACGACCACCACCAGGGCGGCGGTGATCACGGGCAGGGCGGTGAAGCGGTCCCGCAGGCGTTCGACGGCGGCCAGTCGGTCCCGCAGGCGGACCAGGAGCAGGCCGACGGCGGTCAGGGTGGCGGCCATGCCCAGGCCGTAGCCGAGCACGAGCACCACGCCGAACCACGTCCGGCCCAGGGCCACCGCGCCGAGGAGCACGACCAGCGCGGACGGACTGGGCACCAGGCCGCCCGCCACGCCCATCCCGATCAGCCCGGTGCGACCGACGCCGTGCCCATGCGCATGTCCGTGTCCGTGTCCATGTCCGTGTCCGACGAGGACTGGTCGGCGCACGGAGGCACGCAAGAGCGTGACACCCACCGCCGTCACCAGCACGCCGCTCACCACACCCAGCCAGCGCAGCACCGAGTCACCCGCCACCGCACTGGTCGCGCTGATCAGCAACCCCAACGCCAGCACACCGGCCGTGTGCGTCAGGGTCACCGTCGCACCCACCACCAGCGCGTCACGGGGCGTCCCGGCCCGACCGGCCAGGTAGGCCGCGATCACGGTCTTGCCGTGTCCCGGCAGCGCCGCGTGGGACGCGCCCAGGACCAGCGACAGCACCACCGCCAGCACGCCGACCAACGGCGTCAGGTCCCGATCGCCCGCCAGGGACGTGAACGCCTGCGTGGCCGCACCCAGCAGCGACGAACCACCGGGCAGCGACGAACCACCGGGCAGCGACGAACCACCGGGCAGCGACGATCCACCGGGCGGCGACGATCCACCCACCTCCCCGCCGACCACCGCCGCGGACGACCCGGCGCCCACCCGCAACACCACTGAACGCACGTCCAACGGGTCCGACAGCAGGTCGTCGGGGTACTCCCGCAACTCGCCCGTGACGCTCACCCCGGGCACGGGCGGGTCGAGCAACGCGACACCGTCCCCCACCGCCGTCATCTCCCTCCAGCCGACGCGGTCGTCCCGGTAACCGGCGCGCACCGCCACCGTCTCCCCGGACGCCCAGGCCTCCACCACGCACGTCAGCCGCGTGGTCGGCAGGCCGCCGTCACCGGGCGGGAACTCGACCGCGCTGGACCGCACCTCGACCGGCACGGCCCGGCCGTCCACCTCGACCGACGTGGCCCGCGACAACACCGCGCACTCGCGCGACGCGTAGTCACCCACCTCCGCCGGCCGTTCCTGCAACGTGGGGATCTCGGCCGTGTCCACCACCGCCCGCACGGTCACGCGATCCGGGTGCACCGTGATCCCGTGGTAGTGGTTGACCGTGAAGTTGCCCAACGGGTGCGCCTCGGCCTGAGCCGGGAACAGCAGCAACCCCAACAACAACAAGCCGAGAACCCTCACCGCAGACCGCCCAGCACCTCGCGGGCGCGCGGAGCGTCCACGAACGAGAAGTGCGGGTTGATCCGCAACGCCTCCTCCACCACGCCCGCCGCCTCGGCGTCACGTCCCAGCGCCGCCAGGATCACGCCCCGGTGGTACAGGAACGCGGCGTTGTGCCATCCCGCCGACACCGCGCGGTCGGCGAAGGACAACGCCTCCTCGTGCCGGCCGTTCAGGTGCAGCGCCCACGCCAGGGCATCGGCCACCAGCACGTGCTGCCGGCGTCCCCACTCGGCCTCGGCCAGCCGCAACGCCGACGCCGCGTCACCCCGGTCCGCCGCCGCGACCGACGCCGCCAGGTCGTCCGGCGCCAGCGCGAACTGCCGTTCCAGCACGGCGAACTGCGGCGCCGGGTCACGTCCCGCCGCACGCAGCATGTTCGCGTACTCGTGCACCAGTTGCGGCAGCGGTGTGCGCTGCACCAGCTCCGAGTACATCCGCAGCGCCTCGTCCACCGAACCGCGGGCGAACTCCACCTTCGCCTTGCCCTGCAACAGCATCACGTCGCGCGGGTCGACCGCCAGCCCCTGCGAGTACTGCGACAGCGCCTCGTCCAGGTCGCCGTGGTCGAACGCCAGCTCACCGAGGCGGTACCGGCAGAACACCACGTCCGGCGAGGCCGCCGCCGCGTCCGACGCGCGTTCCAACGCCGCGCGAGCACCCGCCACGTCCCCGCGTTGTTCCAGGTCGTACGCCGCCCGCGTGAACGACGGGACACCGGGCTCCAGGTCGAGCATCCGCTGCACCGCGGCCGTGGCCTCGGCCGCCATCCCGAGCTGCGTCAACGCGTCCGCCAGCACCCCGTACACCTCCGCGGTGTCCGGGAGCAGCGCCTGCGCCCGCGTCGCGTGGTCACGGGCCGCCGCGAAGTCGTGCCGGGCGTTGGCGAGCGCGCCCAACCCGATCGTCGCGAACCCGTTCCCCTCGGGTCGGTGCCGCAACGACGTGTCCAGCGCGCCCTGCGCCTTGCCGTAGTACGACGGGTCGCCGGTGACCCGCGCCTGCTCGACGTAGGCCGATCCCAGCGCGGCCCACGCGTCCGCGTCCGACGGCGTGCGGCGAAGCTTGTCCTGCAACGCCGAGACGGTCCGGTGGGTGGCGACCTCGGTCACCGCGCCCACCGGCTGGGCCGGTGCGTCCGAGGTGGACAGCGAGGTCACGGCCGTGACGAGCAGGGCAAGGCCGCCCACGACGGCGGTGATGGCGACGAGTCGGATCATGGCGGCCTCCAACGAGGACGAAGAAGCCCCCTTGGAGGGTGGGGGACCCTCCAAGGGGGACGCGGACTACTCGGTCGGGGGCTCCTGCTGGGCACGGTGGCGCAGGACCCATGCCCCGGCGCCGATCAGCAGGAGGGCGAGTAGTCCGCTCAACAGGGGCGCGGTCGGAACGCCGCCGCCCGCTGTCGGCTTGATCGCGACCTCCGCCCCACCGGCGTTGACCGCCGTGTTGTTGGGCAGCGCCACGTACGGGAACTGCTTCTCGAACGCGTTCTCGTTCGCGTCGACCTTGTCACCGGCGGCCAGCGCCTCGACCACGCCGTTGACCGCCGCGCCCTCCAGCGCCTGCAGGCCGATGTCCAGCACGTCGTCGGTGAGCCTGCGCCCGTTCGGGAAGCCCTGGTTGTCCTGGGCCAGCACGCCGAGCCGGTTCGGCTCGGCCGCGGGCGCCACGGCCATGTTCAGCCGCAGCTGTTCGGACGGCACGAACTTCCGCTTGTCCACGTCGGCGTTGACGACCTGCGAGTTCAGGTCGGCCTTGATCGGCCCGCCGAGCTCGGTCGTGATGCCGGTCAGGAAGATCTCCACCAGGTCGTCACGCCGACCCTTGGGCGCCGGGATCCGGTAGATGCCCTCGACCAGGGCGGGCAGCTCCGGGTTGGTCACCCGGTCGACGAGCTCCTTGACCTTGGCGTCCTGGTCCGGCGTCAACGAGTTGAACTTGTCCTTCAGCCCGGCGGGCACGACGACCTCGTTGACCAGCGGGTTGCCCAATCGGGACACCTGCACCCAGTCGCCGTGCGCGCGGTAGCGGCCGGGGCTGAGCTCCATCGACCGCCGCTCGGTGTCGCCCCACACGCCGATCACCGGGTTGCGCTTGGCGTCGCCCTTCAGCGCCACCCACGCCTTGGGCACCTGCAACGCGATGGTGTTGGCGTTGAAGCCGCGCAGCGTGTCCTGCCCGACCTCGGACAGGTCGCCGCCGTAGAGCAGGTCGAACACCCGCAGGTCGAGGAAGAACGAGTCGTCGGCCTGCCCGACGTAGGCCTTCGCGCCACCCTGGACCTTGGTGACGGCCTGGTCGCGCAACGCGCGGTAGTCGGGCATCGACTTCGGGCCGGTGTTGGACGGCGCGACCTTGCCCTTGTGCACCAGCTTGGTGGACGCGCCGCGCTGGTCGACCAGCTCCAGCGTGTAGGTCTGCCGGAACAGCAGGTTCTCGTCGTCCAACGAGGTCACCTCGCCGTTGTTGTACAGGAACGTCGACTTGCCGCGCCGGTCGTCGTTCTGGAACGTGAACCGGTAGGTGATGTCGGCGCGGGCGTCGCCGTCGTTGTCGACGTTCAGGTCGTACCTCGCGTCGGTGGCCCACGGGTAGAAGTTCGGCCCGCCGTTCGGCTCCTGGAACGGGGAGAAGTTCGCGATCAGCGTCACGGTGTCCGGGTGGTCGGGGCTGACGAACGCGTAGACGTCGGTGTTGTCGACCGCCGGGTCGCCCGCGATCAGCGGCGCCTCGCGGTGGCTCGACGCGCCCGCACCGGACGCGCCGAGCAGGCCGGTGGCCAGGGCCGTGGCGCCGACCGCGGCCAACGCGGCGACCACCTTGGCGGCGCGGCGGCTGGTGAGCGGTGTGGACATGCTCGATCCCTTCATCGGATTCGCGAGCGTGCTGACACCGAGCAATTCGTCCCGCGGGCACGTCCGGTTCAGAAAGTAGGGGTCACCGACCTCCGGACGTAGGGGTTCCGACTTCCGGTGAGTGGAAGATCCCGTTGACCGCCGGTGAACGTACTCAATAGCGTTCGCCGCACGGAATCGCCGGTTCCGGCCGTGCACAACCGGAGGTCGGATTGGCCACCATCGCTCCTCTCGCGGAGGCCGTCGCACACGTCGTGCGCGACGGCGACACCGTGGCCTTCGAGGGCTTCACCCACCTGATCCCGTTCGCCGCCGGGCACGAGGTGATCCGGCAGGGCAGGCGCGACCTGACCCTGGTCCGGATGACGCCCGACGTGCTGTACGACCAGCTCATCGGCGCGGGCTGCGCGCGCAAGCTGGTGTTCTCGTGGGGCGGCAACCCCGGCGTCGGCTCGCTGCACCGGTTCCGCGACGCCGTGCAGCACGGCTGGCCGCGGCCGCTGGAGCTGGAGGAGCACAGCCACGCGGGCATGGCCAACCGGTACGTCGCCGCGGCCTCCGGGCTGCCGTTCGCCGTGCTGCGCGGCTACACCGGCACCGACCTGCCCGCCCAGACCGCCAACATCGCGCCGGTGACCTGCCCGTTCACCGGCGAGGTGCTGACCGCCGTGGCCGCGCTGCGGCTGGACGCCGCGGTCGTGCACGCGCAGCGCGCCGACCGGCACGGCAACGTGCAGCTGTGGGGCATCACGGGCGTGCAGAAGGAGGCGGTGCTGGCCGCGACCCGTTCGCTGGTCACCGTCGAGGAGGTCGTGGACGAGTTGGAGCCGCAGCCGGGCGCGGTGGTGCTGCCGTCCTGGGTCGTCGACCACGTCGCCGAGGTGCCGGGCGGCGCCCATCCGTCCTACGCGCACGACTACTCGGTGCGCGACAACGACTTCTACGTGGCGTGGGACGCCATCAGCCGGGACCGGGACAGGTTCGCGCAGTGGTTGGAGAGCCTGACGTGACCGCGGACCACACCTCCGACGAGATGATGACGGTCGCGGCGGCACGGGCGCTGCGGGACGGCGCGGTGTGCTTCGTCGGCATCGGGCTGCCCAGCACCGCGGCCAACCTCGCCCGCCGCACGCACGCGCCCGACCTCGTGCTGATCTACGAGTCCGGCACGATCGGCGCGAAACCGGATCAGCTGCCGCTGTCGATCGGCGACGGCGTGCTGGCCCAGACCGCGGTCAGCGTGGTGGGCGTGCCGGAGATCTTCAACTACTGGTTGCAGCCCGGCCGGATCGACGTCGGCTTCCTCGGCGCGGCCCAGCTCGACCGGTTCGGCAACATCAACACCACGGTGATCGGCGGCGACTACCGCAACCCCGGCGTGCGGCTGCCCGGCGCGGGCGGCGCGCCCGAGATCGCCGCGTCGTGCCGCGAGGTCGTCGTGGTGGTGCGGCAGACCGAGCGGGCGTTCGTGGAGCGGGTCGACTTCGTGACGTCGTTCGGGTTCGGCTCCGGGCCCGGCGGGCGGGAGGCGCTGGGCCTGACCGGCGCCGGGCCGCAGCTGGTGATCACGGACCTGGGCGTGCTGCGGCCCGACCCGGACACCTGTGAGCTGGTGCTCACCGCGCTGCACCCCGGCGTCGACCTGGCGACCGCGCGCGAGCGCACCGGCTGGGACCTGCGGGTCGCCGACGACCTCGCCCGCAGCGAGCCGCCGACCGACGGGGAACTCGCCGCGCTGCGCGAGCTCACCCGCTAGACCGTCCCGCCTCGGCACGACGAACAGGAGACTGCGGTGCCGACCTACGAGCCGCACACCCATGGGCCGAACACCCCTGAGCCGCACGTCCCCCAAGCGCACGTCCCCCAAGCGCACGTCCCCCAGGCGCACGTCCCTGAGTCGCACGTCCCGCGGGCGCACATCCCCCAGCCGCACACCTATCGGCCGGACACGTCGTCGCACCCGCCCGTCGCGTTCCCCGAGTACCGGTCCAACGTGCTCCGCGCGCCGCACCGGCCGTTCGTGCTGCTGCCGCAGCGGTTGGGCGAGATCACCGGCCCGCTGCTCGGCGAGGGCCGCGTCGGCCCGCACGACAACGACCTGACCCTCGGCCACGACGGCGAGCCGCAGGGCCAGCGGATCGTCGTGTCCGGGCGCGTGCTCGACGGTGACGGCCGGCCGGTCGCGGGCACGTTGCTGGAGGTCTGGCAGGCCAACGCGGCCGGCCGGTACCGGCACGACGCCGACCGCCACCCCGCGCCGCTCGACCCGAACTTCACCGGCGTCGGCCGCGTCGTCACCGACACCAACGGCCGCTACTCGTTCACCACGATCCACCCGGGCGCCTACCCCTGGCGCAACCACGACAACGCCTGGCGGCCCGCGCACATCCACTTCTCCCTGTTCGGCACCGCGTTCACCCAGCGGTTGATCACCCAGATGTACTTCCCGGGCGACCCCCTGTTCGCCCAGGACCCGATCTTCAACTCGGTCCGCGACCCGAAGGCCCGCGAGGCGATGGTGGCCCGGTTCGACCTGGGCACCACGGTGCCGGAGTGGGCGCTCGGCTACCGGTGGGACATCGTGCTGCGGGGCAAGAACCCCACGCCGCTGGAAGAGGAGGACGACGATGAGTGAGCTCCGGACGACCCCGTCGCAGACCGTCGGCCCGTTCTTCTCGTTCGGCCTGGTGTGGTCGGACGGCCCGTTCGTGGTGCCCGAGGGCACGCCCGGCGCGTTCCGGATCGGCGGCACGGTCTACGACGGCGCGGGCGTGCCGGTGCCGGACGCCGTGGTCGAGACCTGGCAGGCCGATCCCGACGGCCGGTTCGACCACCCCGACGACCCGCGTGGTCCGGTGCGCTGGAAGGATTTCCGCGGCTTCGGTCGCAGCGCCACGGACCCCGAGGGGCGGTACTCGCTGCTGACCGTCAAACCCGGGCCACTGCCGGTGACCGGGAGCGGCGGCGGCGCGTTCGGGGGAGGATGGGAGGCACCCCACCTCAACGTGTCGGTGTTCTGCCGGGGCATGCTGGTACGGCTGGTCACGCGGATCTACTTCCCGGACGAGGAGGCCAACATCGCGGACCCGGTGCTGACCTCGATCGACGACCCCGCCAGGCGGGCGACGCTCATCGCCGGGCACGACCGGTCGCGGACCGGCCCACCCGGCTACCGCTTCGACATCCACCTGCAAGGGGACCATGAGACCGTCTTCTTCGACCTCTGAGCACGGCGCCCGGTCGGCGGGCACCCGTTCGTTGTTCGGCACGCTGTTCACCGACCCGGACGTCGAGATCGAGACGTGCGACCAGGCGTGGTTGCGGGCCATGCTGGACTTCGAGCGAGCCCTGGCGATCGTGCAGGCCAGGGCGGGCATCGTGACCGAGGAAGCGGCCCGGATGGTGGTCACCGCCATCGACGTGGGGCACTACGACCCGATCGCCATCGGCGAGGGCGCCCTCACCTCCGGCACACCGGTCGTGCCGCTGGTCCGCGCGATCGGCGCGCACGTCACCGCCGAGGGCCGTGCGGCCGTGCACAACGGCGCCACCAGCCAGGACGTGCTGGACACCGCGTTGTCGCTGGTCGCCTCCCGCGCGCTCGGGCCGATCCTGGTCGGGCTGCGCGGTGTGGCCGCCGAGTGCGAACGGCTCGCCGAACGGCACCGGGACACGCTCATCGCCGGCCGGACCCTGGCCCAGCACGCGCTGCCCACCACGTTCGGGCTCAAGTGCGCCGGGTGGCTGGTCGCCGTGGACGAGGCGGAGGCGGCGCTGACCAGGGTGCGCACGCGGCGGCTGGCCGTGCAGTTCGGCGGCGCGGTGGGCACGATGGCCGCCGTGCGCGAGGGGGGTGACCTGACCGAGCAGCTGGCCGCCGAGCTGGGCCTGGTCGCGCCGCTGATCCCGTGGCACACCAACCGGACCAGGGTGGCGGAGCTCGCGGCCGCGCTGGGCGAGGCGTCGGGGGTGCTGGCCAAGATCGCGCAGGACGTGGTGCTGCTCGCGCAGACCGAGGTCGCGGAGGTGGCCGAGGCGGACGGCGGCACGTCGTCGACGATGCCGCACAAGCACAACCCGGTGCGCGCGGTGCTGGTGACCGCGGGCACCAGCCGGGTGCCGGGGCTGGTGGCCACGGTGCTGTCGGCGATGGCGCAGGAGCACGAACGGGCGGCCGGCGCGTGGCACGGCGAGTGGCAGACCGTCACCGAGCTGCTGAGGCTCGTCGGCGGGGCCGTGCGCGGCACGCGTGAGCTGCTGTCGAAGCTGCGGGTCGACCCGGAGCGGATGCGCCGCAACCTCGACCTCACCGGCGGGCTGCTGATGGCCGAGAACGTGGCCGTGCGGCTGGCGGGGCGCATCGGCCGGTCCGAGGCGCAGGAGCTGGTCGCCGAGGTGTGCCGCAGCGCGGTCGCGGCCGGTCAGCCGCTGCGCGAGGCGTTGCTCGCCGACCTGCGGATCGGGCTGTCGGAGAAGGAGGTCGACGACGCGCTGGACCCGGCCGGGTACACCGGCAGCGCGGGCGAGTTCACCGACCGCGCCCTCGCGGCGCACCGGGGGAGGGGCCGGCCGTGAAGCCGCACTACGAGTTGAGCGGACCGCCGGACGCGCCGGTCGTCGTCCTGGGCAACTCGCTGGGCACCACGACCGCGATGTGGGAGCGCCAGCTGCCCGTGCTGCAACGCCGGTTCCGGGTGCTGCGCTACGACCACCGCGGTCACGGCGGCTCACCCGCGCCGGACGGTCCCTACCGCATCGACGACCTCGCCGACGACGTGCTGGAGCTGCTGGACGCGTTGGGGCTGGCGCGGGTGTCGTACTGCGGTGTGTCGATGGGCGGCATGGTGGGCATGTGGCTGGCCGGGCACGCCCCGGAGCGCATCGAGCGGCTGGTGCTGTGCTGCACGGCGGCCACGTTCCCGGCGGCGCGGCCGTGGCTGGACCGGGCGGCGACCGTGCGGGCGTCCGGCACCGGTGCCATCGCGCCCACCGCGGTCGGCCGCTGGTTCACCCCGGCGTTCCGCGAGCGGTCACCCGAGGTGGTGGCCGCGTTCGAGACCGGGCTGTCCGAAGTGGACGACTTGGGGTACGCGGGGTGCTGCGAGGCGTTGGCGGTGCTGGACCTGCGGTCCGTGCTGCCCGCGATCGAGGCGCCGACGGCCGTCATCGCGGGCGCGGCCGACGAGGCCACCCCGCCGGACTGCGGGCGCTTCGTCGCCGACTCGATCCCCGGCGCGTCGTTCCACCTGGTGCAGGCGGCGCACCTGGCGAACGTCGAGGCGGCCGACGAGGTGACGGCGATCATGGAGGCGCACCTGTGAGCTCCGAGGAAGGCATGCGCGTGCGGCGGGAGGTGCTCGGTGACGAGCACGTGGACCGCGCGGTCGCGAACACCGACGCGTTCACCGCCGATTTCCAGGACTTCATCACGCGGTACGCGTGGGGCGAGGTGTGGACCAGGCCGGGACTCGACCGGCGGGTGCGGTCGTGCGTCACGTTGGCCGTGCTGGCGGCGCTCGGGCACGAGCACGAGCTGGCGATGCACGTGCGGGCGGCGTTGCGCAACGGCGTGACGGCGGACGAGATCAAGGAAGTGCTGCTGCACGTGGGCGTCTACGCGGGCGTCCCCGCCGCGAACCGCGCGTTCGCCGTGGCACAGCCGATCCTGGCGGAATCTCCTGATCGTCTGGCCTAGCGCCTTCTCATCTCCTCGTACGCCTCCCGCAACTCCACCGCTTCCGGCAGGCCGCGTGCTTCGACGGCCCGCACCACTTCGGCGGCGCGCCACCGGTTGGAGGGCACCACGCGTCCGGACGTGATGGCTCGCATCGTGTGGCCGCACGCCTCGTCCAGCCGGTCGTCGACGAGCAGTGCGAGTGAGAGGTCGATGTTGGCCGATGCCACCCGGCGCGGCCACGTGCCCGGATCGCTGCCGCCGCCGAGCCGCCGGATGATCTCGCGGGCGTACCCCTCGGCGGCGGGGTCGCCAACCCACGCCAACGTGGTCGCCGTGTACGCCACCGCTTTGTCCGGGTCGTAGCGGTAGTGGTGTTCGGGGTGCTCCGGCCTGGTCAGCCCCGAGGCGAGCTGCTGCACCTCGTGGATCGCCGCGTACGCCTCACGTCGTTGCCCCAGCCGTGCGAAGGCTCGACCCGCCTGCGCCGTCGCCTGGATCGCGACCGAGCCGCCGGTCGGCGCGATGGCCTTCGCCGTCTGTGACAGCTCCAACGCCTTGGCGTAGTCGCCATCGGTCAGCGTCCGCCACGCCTCCGTTTCGCACACCCAAGCCTGGATCTCGTCGTGCCCCGTGTGCATCGCGAGGCTCGCCGCCGTCTTGAGCCGAGCCGAGGCCGCCGGCGCTTGGCCGAGGTCGATGTGCACCGTGGCGCCGAGCAACGACAACCACCCACCGACGACGAGCAGCCGCTGGTGTTCGGCCAGCGGCTTGCGGGCGTCGAGCAGCCGGGCGACGTACCCGAGGTGCTGTCGAACCCGACCGAGCAAGGCAGCGGGTGGTGTCCGCGGGTACGCGATCGCCAATTCGTCGACGGCCGCCTCAAGGCGCTCCAGCGTTTCCTGACCGACGTCGCTCGCGTTGATCCGTCGCACCAGTTCGAGCGCGTCCTGCTCGTCGTCCTCCACCGGCACGGGTGCGGATCGCGGTTCAACGGATGCGATCGTGGTGCCGGGGGACAGGAGTCCGTCGAGCTCATCCGTGCTGATCTTGAGCAGGCGGGCGAGCTTCGGCCGTTGGTAGGGCAGCGGCTCACGTGCTCCCGTTTCCCACCGCGCCACGGTCGACCGGTCGACGTACATCGCCTCGGCGAATGACTCCTGCGTGAACCCTGCCGCCTTGCGGGCACGGGCGAAGCCGGTTCGCCGTACTGCCATCGGGTGACCTCCCGGCACTGGCTCGCCGCCCGTCGTCGCTGGTCAAGCCTACCGCTGCACCAAGCCGGCCATGCCCCGGCTCGACCTGGCGACGTCGTGGCGCTGTCGGCGACCCCAGTCCGATCCCACTCTTGACCAAGGCTGATCAACTCTTGGAGAGGAAGAACGCATGAGTGAGCCGGTCGACGTGGAACAGGACGCAGACGCGGTGTTCACGGCGTTGCTGCACAAGGTGGCTCAGGAGGCGGTGCCGCGGTTGTTCGCTTTGGTGGAGGAACGCGGGGAAGGGGGCGGGTCGCCGGATACGGGCTTGCCTACGCCGATCGTGTCGACGTGGACGCCGTGGAGGGCGGTTTCCGCCTCAGCTCCCAGAACGCGGACAGCGCTCGGGCGTTGTTCGAGGTCAGTTCCCGGTCCACCGGAACGCGAAGCGTGCACGTGGTGTGGCTGGACGAGGTCGCGGCACGCGCGAGCGGCGCCGACCGGAACGTGGGTCGGCGCCGCTCCGCGGTCGCGCGGGCTACTGGTTCCTGACCTCGGACTTGACCTGCTGACCCGACTCGCGGGCGTGCTGGCCGACCTCCTGGGCCGAGCCCTTGGCCTGCTCCACGGTCGTCTGCGTGGCCTCCTGGGCGACCTGCTTGACCTGGTCCGCCGCCTCGCTGACGGCGGTGCTCGCGTCGTCCTTCAGCTTCTGCGCGGACTCGGTGAGCGCTTCCTTCACCGGTTCCACCGCACCCCCGGCGCGTTCGCCGAGCTGGCGGATGGCGTCCTGCTCGGCCCTGGTCGCCGGGATCAGGGTCGCGATCAGCGCGCCCGCGCCGAACGCGATCAGTCCCGCCGCCAGCGGGTTGCCGCGCGCCTGCTGCCGCGCCTGCTCCGGCGCGTTCTGCACGGCCTGCACGGCCTCCTGCGCCTTCTCGCCCACGGCGGACGCGGCCTGCTGGGCCTTGTCGCCGACGGTCGAGGTGGCGTGCTGCGCCCGCTCGCCGACGGCGGACGCCATGCCCGCGGTCCGGTCCTGCACCGTTGCCGCGGTCTCCGGAACCGTGCCCATGACTCGCTCCTTCAACGTGCCCATGCGGTGCCGGACCCGGTCCACCCGGCGTTGCGCGATGTTGCGTGGCCTGGTGTGGTCGACGATCCGGTTCGCGTCGGCCACCAACTCGGCACGCGTGCGGTCGATGTCGTGCCTTATTTGGTCGGGTGACGGACCCATTCCGCGTCCTCCTTCAAGGTCTCGATGGTGCGCTCCGGCTTGGGGTTCACCTTGCGCAGTCGGGTGCGTCCGGCGGAGAACAGGGCGAAACCGGCGATGCCCCACAGCACGGCCACGACGAGCGTGGCCCAGCCCAGCCCCATGAACGTCGCCAGGCCGAACGCCAGCGCCAGGCTCAGCAGCACCGCGGTCATGTACCCCGCGAACCCGGCCGCGCCCAGCATCCCGGCGGCCTTGCCCGCCTTCGTCGCCTCCTGCCGGATCTCGGCCTTGGCCAGCTCCAGCTCCTGGCGCATCAGCCTCGACAGGTCCTCGGTCAGCTCACCGACGAGCTGGCCCAGCGACGCCTCGCCCCCGGTCGGCGGCACGGCGCCGGTCGGCACCCGGCTCGGCGGCACGATGCCCTCCGTCAGCCGGGGCTCAGCGCTGGACATACGGCGCCCCCTCCGACTGGTAGGGCGCACGCGGCGACGGCGTCGGGTGGCCCGACGGCGACGACTGCGGCGACTGCGGCAACGTGCCGTACTGGGCCGGCGGCACCGGCGAGGGCGACGAGGGCACGGCGGTCGGCGTGGTCACCGGGGTCGTCGGCATCTGGTCGGTGTAGCCGTGCTGCGGCTGCGCCTGCTGACGCGACTGGTCGGGCGCGTTCATGCTCTTCGCGGCGCGGGCGACCAGGAAACCGGCCACCGCCGCGCCGATCAGGAACGTCCCGGGCTTGCGCCGGGCGAAGTCCTGCGCCGAGTCCAGCAGTCCCCGCGCACCCCGTTCGTCGAGGTAGCGGGCCGCCTGCCGGCTCGCGTCGGACACCTGGCGCAACGCACCCGCGGTCAGCGAGTCCGGGCCGGAGCCGTCGGCCATCGTGCCCAGCTCGTCGGCGATCCGGTCGATCTGCCGCGACACCCGCCTGGCCTGCTCCTCGGCTTCGGTGGCGACGCGTTCACGCATGTCGTGCGCCACGTGCTTGGCCTGGCCCTTGGCCTCGTGGGCCACCTGTCCGACCTGTTCACGCGCGGTCGCACGCACCTCTCCGGCGGCCTGCCTGGCGTGCTGCGCCACGGCGGTGCCTTCCTGCTCGGCGGTCTCGCGGACCGCACCCACCTGGTTCTCGTCCACGACGGACTCCTCACGGTCGGCGTGTTCTCGCCTACCGACCTACCCCCACGGCGCAGGATTAACCTCCTTCGCAACAACAACCATCCGGACCCCGCGCGGCGACCCGCGCGCTCGCGGGGAATAGGTGGCAAATGTGCGACGACCCTGCGGCCGGGTTTCGGCCGCAGGGTCGTCCTGGGTGGTCGATCGGTTATCCGGTGGTATCCGGTCGGCTGGTCAGAACGAGAAGACCGAGCCGGTCTCCTGCTCCATCACGCACCGGTTCGGGAATTCCTCGACGTACTGCACGGGTTCACCGCGCCACGAGCCGAACGCGGCCACGGTCACCGGTGTGTAGTCGAAGGTGCACACCTGCGGGTCGGTGCCGGCCAACTGCGTGAAGTTGCCGTCCGCGGCTTCGATCTCGTCGCACGCCACCCGCGCCAGCCGGTGCTCACCCGCAGCCGGGTCGCAGGTCAGTCGGGTGCTCTCGACCCCGGTCTGCTCCTGGTAGACCGCCAGCACGAGGTCGGTCTCCGGCGGCGCGGCGGACGCCGAGCCCGCCCCGATCAGCGGCGCGGCCAGCAGGCTGGATGCGAACAAGGAAGCCATGAGGGTTCGTGTTCGTCGCATGGCACCGGGATGTCCCGATCGAGTGGATCGTATTCGGCGGGATTCGCATCTCACCGGGATGTCGTAATCTGTGAATTAACATTTCCAAGGCACGCCGAATACGTCACCAAGTGGGTCGAGCGGTGATCCCGCCATCCACTACCAGGTCATTTCCGGTGATCCAGGACGCCATCGGCGAGGCGAGGAAAACGCAGGCGTCACCAACGTCCTCGGGTCGACCGAGCCGACCCAGCGGCGCGGCCCTGGTCCACCGGTCGACGCCGTCGGGCCAGTCCCGCGCCAGCCCGGGGCGGTCGACCAGGCCGGGGGAGACGGTGTTGACCCGGATCCCGCGCGGGCCGTACTCCAGGGCGGCCGACCGGGCGTGCATGATCAGGGCGGCCTTCGACGCGCCGTAGTGCGCGTGCCCGGCGGCGGGGTGGGTGCCCTCGATCGAGGCGACGTGGGTGACCGACCCACCGGCCGGCAGCACCTCCGCCGCGGCCTGGGTGCAGGCGAAGGCGCTGGTGAGGTTCACGTCCACCACCGCCCGCCACTGGGCGACCGTCATGCCCGCGAGCTGCTGGACCGGCTGCACGCCCGCGTTGTTGACCAGCGCGTCCAGCCGCCCGCCCCACTCGGCCGCCGCGCGCACCAGCCGACCGCACGCCTCGGGGTCGGTGAGATCGGCCCGCATCCCGGTCGCCCGCCCACCGGCCGCGGTGATCTCCGCGACCAGGGCGTCCACGTCGCCCCGGTGGCCGTGCGCGACCACCGCCGCCCCGGCCCGCGCGAACCGCAGGGCGATGCCCTGTCCGATGAGCCCGCTGGCTCCGGTGACGAGCCCGACCGTGCCGACGAGAAGACCTGTCACGGGCACGGAGGGTAGCGCGGGGAGGCGGTGGTATCAGCTCAACGTCACCGTCGAGCGCCCGATCAGACCGGCACGAGGGGGCTGTGCGGTTCGGCGGGCAGTTCGACGCGGACCTCGTCGCCGGGCCGGACCTCGCCGCCGACCAGCACGACGGACATGATGCCCGCCCGGCGGACCACGTTGCCGTCCTCGTCGCGGCCGACGACCTCCTTGAGCAGGCCGCTCCGGAACGCCTCGATCTGCGGGCACGGGTTGCGCAGGCCGGTCACCTCGACCACCGCTCGCGGACCCAGGTGCAGGCGCGTGCCCGTCGGCAGGCCGAGCAGGTCGACACCGCGCGTGGTCACGTTCTCGCCGAGTTGGCCCGCCGCGACCGCGAAGCCGGACGCGTTCAGCTCGTCGTGCAGCTCCGCGTGCATCAGGTGCACCTGTCGCAGGTTGGGCTGCGTGGGGTCGCGCCGCACGCGCGACCGGTGCTTGACCGTGGCGCCCTGGTGCACGTCGCCCTCGACGCCGAGGCCCGCGACGAGCGTGATCGAGGCCTGGTTGGGCTTGGTGAACGTGTACTCCCCGCTCCGGCTCACGGCCGCGACCATCCCCATGTGATCGACCCTACCGGTAAGACTTCGCCCGTCTCCGGCGATATTCCCAGTGCACAACCTCTGGGGACGATGGTGAATGATCATGGTTGACGAGTTGAACCACCGGGCACGGGCACTGCTGCGCGCGATCGCGGCCGGGCGTGCCGAGGTGACCCGCAGCAGCGAGCCCGACCTCAAGGTCGACGGGTTGCTGTGCAGCGACCAGGTGGCCGCGCGCGAACTGGCCCACGCCGGACTGCTGCGACCGGCGCAGCGCGAGGCATCCGGCCCTTGGGTGCCCGCCGAGCTCACGCCCGCCGGCCGCGCGGTCCTCGCCTGAGAGGCGGGGCACGCCGCCCGAACGGGCCGCGCCTGACCGGTGCGTCCGCCTCTCCGCTGGTCGACGGACTCTTGACGCTGCGTGCACGGAGCGGTTGACTGCGTGTCCGTAACCGGTTTCGGTACCGGTTACGGACCCGTTCCAGTGGCTGCTGCCGAGGAGTGCACCGTGCGAGTCACGATCGCCGAAGTCGCCCAACGCGCCCAGGTGAGCAAGGCGACCGTGTCCCGCGTGCTCAACGGCAAACCGGACGTCGACGCGGCCACGGCGGCGCGGGTGCGGCAGGTGATCGCGGACGTCGGCTACGTGCCCAGCGCACGTGCCGTCGGCCTCGCCCGCGGTCGTGCCCGCACCGTCGGCATGCTCGTGCCCTCGTTGACCTGGCCGTGGACCGGCGAGGTGGTGCAGGGCGCGGTGGACGAGTTGGAGGCCGAGGGGTACGGCCTGCTGCTGTACACGGTGAACCGGGGTTCGGAGTCGTTGGCGCAGTTCGCCAGCCACGTGTCGGCGAAGGCGTTCGACGGGCTGCTGGTCATCGAACCGCCGGACACGTTGAGCTACATCGAGACGCTGCACGACCAGGGCCTGCCCGTGGTGATGATCGACGACCGGGACAGCAGGCCGGGGTTCCCGTCGGTGGGCACCACCAACAGGGAAGGCGCGCAGGCGGCGGCGCAGCACCTGGTGGCGGCCGGCCGCACGGCGTTCGCCGTGGTGACGGGACCGGCGAACTTCGGGTGCGTGCGGGAGCGCCTGGACGGCTTCCTCGACGCGCTGGGCGACGCGGGCGTGCACGTCGACCCGCGGCTCGTGGTCGAGGGCGACTTCACCACCGACCGCGGCGCGGTGGCCACCGAGAAGCTGATGGCCACCGGCCTGCGCTTCGACGCCGTGTTCGCGCACAACGACCTGTCCGCGCTCGGCGTCATCCGGGCGTTGAACGCGGTCGGCCGCAAGGTGCCGGACGACGTCGCGGTGGTCGGCTTCGACGACATACCCATCGCCGCGCACGCCGAGCTGACGACCGTGCGGCAGCCGATGCGGGAGATGGGCGAGGCCGCCGCACGCCTGCTGCTGTCCAGGCTGGAGGGCGCGACCCTGGCCGCGGAACCGGTCGTGCTGCCGACCGCGTTCGTCGCCCGCCGCTCGGGCTGATCGGCTCAGCGCCCGGCCAGGAGCGGGTCGCCGTGGCCGACGCACAGGACCTCCGGCTCCAGGTCCAGCAGCCGCCGCACCGACTCCAGCAGTCGTGGCCGGTCGGTGTTGAAGACGCCGGGGATCGCCGCGCCCTCCCAGGTGGCCACCGTGTCGCCGGTGAACAGGACCCCGTGCGCGGGCAGGTGGATCGCGATGCTGCCCGCCGTGTGGCCGGGGATCGAGAGCACCCGTGCGCCGCCGCCGAAGTCCAGCACGTCACCCTCGTCCACCTCGTGGTCCACCGGTGACCGGGGAGCGGCGGGCACGCCCGGCGTGACGCGGTCGAACAGCTCCCGCTCCTCGGGCGGGATGACCGGCGCCGGCGGCGTCACCTCACCCCGGATCGCGGGTGCCTCCAAGCGGTGCGCGTACACCGGTGCGCCGGTCAGCGAGCGCAGTTCGGCGGCCGAGCCGATGTGGTCGTCGTGGTGGTGCGTCAGCACGATCCGCGCCACGCGCCCCAGCTCGGCGATCCGGGACGCGTGCCCGGCGGTTCCGGTGTCGATGACGGTGAGGGCGTCGCCGTCCTGCCACGCGTACGCCTGTCCGATCGGGAACCTCAACATCCGCAGGCCCGGCACCACGTCGATGATCTCCACGCCCGCAACGCTAAACGCCAGGCCGGGGCGTTGCGCCGGGTTTCGCCAGGAGCGGAGCGACCGCCCCTTCGTCACCCGAAGGTGTTCCCGACGGCCGTCCTGGGTACCAGGAGGTCCAAGCATGGGGGACAACACGATGTTGGGAGCCGAAATGCCTTGGGTCCAGCGACACCGTCGCCGTGTGCCGTACAGCTGGTTCCGCACGACCTCCGTGCAGAGCCACTACCGCCGCTCGCCCGCGACCATCCCGACCGTCATCGCCATCATCCTCGCGGTGGTCCTGCTGATCATCCTCTTCTAGTTCCCGGGCCTGGTCGGGTGCGCTAGGACCTGGTGCCCGACCAGGCCGCCCACAGCTGCGCGTAACGGCCGCCGGCGGCGAGGAGCCGCTCGTGCGTGCCGCTCTCCACCACCCGGCCCGCGTCCATCACCACCACGCGGTCCGCCGTCACGGCCTGGGTGAGCCGGTGCGCCACCAGCAGGCCGGTCCGGCCGTCCAACGCCCGCGCCGCCGCCTCCTCCAGTTCCCGCGCGCCCGCGCTGCCCGCGTCGGCCGTCGCCTCGTCCAGGATCGCCACCGGCGGGTCGGCCAGCACGAGCCTGGCCAACGCCAACTGCTGCGCCTGCGCCACGGTCAACCGGTGGCCGCCCTCGCCGACCACCGTGTCCAGGCCCGACGGCAAGGCCGAGGCCCACCCCAGCGCACCGACCCGCTCCAACGCCGCCGCGATCAGCTCGTCGTCGGCGTCCGGACGGGCCAGCCGCAGGTCGTCGACCAGCGGACCTGCGAAGACGTGCACCTCCTGCGTGATCAGCGCGACCGACCGCACCGCCGACCCCAGCTCGACCCCGCCGATGCTGATGCACCCGGTGGTGGGCTCGTGCACGCCCGCGATCAGCTTGGCCAACGTCGTCTTGCCCGCGCCGGACGCGCCGACCAGCGCCACCCGCTCGCCCGCCGCGAGTTCCAGGTCGACGTCCCGCAGCACGGGATGTCCGTCCACATAGGAGTAGCCGACCCCGGCGAGCTTGATCGTCGTGTCCGCGGGCCGCACCCGTCCCTCGGTCGAGGGCATCGGCTCGTCGGTCACGCCCACCAGCCGCGACAGCGACGCGGTGGCGGCCTGGGCGTCGTCCGCCAGCGCCAGGGCCGCGTTGATCGGGTTGAACAGGCCGTGGAAGTACAGGGCCGCCGCGGTCGCCGTGCCCACCGACGCCGAACCGGCGCCCACCAGCCAGAACCCGGTCACCAGCACGCCCGCCAGACCGATGAACTCGGCCACGTTGAGCCGCCCGTAGAACCGGGTCAGCAGCCGGATGCCGCGCAACGCCAGGTCCACCGCCTCCTGCGACCGCGACCGCACCCGCGCCACGTGCGAGGAGGCCAACCCGAAGGTCCGCACGGTCGCCGCACCGCCGATGGAGTCCAGCAGCTGTTGCTGCTGCACGCCCACGGCGACGCGCTGCGACGCGTACAGCCGCACCGCGCGCCCGCCGTACCAGCGCACGGTGTGCACGTGGATGGGCATCGCCAGCAGCACCGGGATCAGGAACCGCCAGTCCAGCACCGCGATGCCGACCACGGTCAACCCGATGGTCAACGCCGACCGCGCCATCACCGGCAGCGCGTTGCGCACCGCGTCCGCGATCACCTGCACGTCCCGCGTCACCCGCGAGGTCAGGTCGCCCGCGCCGGCCTTCTCCACCCGCTCCAGCGGCAGGTGCAGCGCCCGTTCCACGAACTTCTCGCGCAGGTCGGCGAGCATCCCCTCGCCGAGACGCGCCACCAGGGACGTGCCCAGCGCCGTCGACACGCCCTGCGTGACCGCCACCAGCACCAGCACGGCCACGGGCCAGGCGATGGCGGACGACCCCGCGCCCACCACGTCCACGATCCGGCCCAGCACCGGCGCGGTGAGCAACCCGACCGCCGTGCCCACCAACAGCACCAGCAGCGCACCCCACGCCAAGCCGCGCCGCGGCCGCACCAACTCGCCGACCGCGGCCCAGGTCCGCGTGCCCGACGCGGTCGCCAGCAACTCGCGCATCAGCTCAACACCACCAGTCGGTAGTCCTCGTCCGCCACCAGGTCCGCGTGCGCGCCGGAGGAGACGACGACGCCGGAAGCCAGGAACACCACGCGATCCGCGGCGGCCAGCAGCGCCGGGCTCGTCGCCACCACGATCGTGGTCAGGCCCGACCGCACCCGCTTGATCCCCGCGGCCAGCGACACCTCGGTCACCGCGTCGACCGCGGTGGTCGGGTCGTGCACCACCAGCACCGGGGGAGCGGCGGCCAGGGCACGGGCCAGCGCCACCCGCTGCCGCTGCCCGCCCGACAACGACCGGCCGCGCGCCGAGATCACCGTGTCCAGCCCGTCGGGCAGCGCCCGCGCCACGTCGTCCACCCGCGCCGCGTCCATCGCCTCCCGGAGCACGACCTCGTCGACCTGTGCCACACCGCCCTGTGCCACACCGCCCTGTGCCACACCGCCCTGTGCCACACCGCCCTGTGCCACACCGCCCTGTGCCACACCGCCCTGTGCCACACCGCCCTGTG
>NZ_JBFAQZ010000005.1:240978-492468 GCF_040673975.1 Actinosynnema sp. NPDC050801
TGCCGCCTCACCCTGCGCCACCCCGCCCTGCGCGGCGCCGGCCGCGACGTTGTCCCGCACCGACCCCTCGAACAGGTCCGCGTCGTGCGCCGCGACCAACACCGCCGACCGGAGCACCGAACCCTCCACAGTGGACAAGGGCGCGCCGTCCAGCGCCACCGTGCCGCCGGAGGGGTCGACCTCGCGCGCCAGCACGGCCAGCAGCGACACGGCGTCCGCCGGATCACGCGCCACCACGCCGACCAGCTCACCGGGCTCCGCCGTCAACGACACACCGCGCAGCGACCCGGACACCACGTCCACCAGCTCGACGCGCCCGGCCACCGGGAGCGACAGCGGCGACGAACCCGGCGGCACGGCCGGGGGAGCGGCCAGCACCTCGGCCACCCGGGCGGCCGACGCACGGCCCTGCGCCAGCAACCCGTTGACCCACGAGAAGATCGACAGCGGCCACAGCAGGAACTGCGCCAACCCGACCGCGGCCACCAACTCGCCCACGGTGATCGTCCCGGACGCGGCCAGGTGCCCGCCGACCAGCGCCACGACCGCCAGGAACACGCCGGTCATCGCCAGCATCGAACCGTCCAGCCAGGCCCGCGAGCGGGCGGCGCGGATCGCGGCCGCCATGGACGAGCGGCTGGTCACCCGGTACCGCCGCGCGGCGGTCGACTCCGCGCCGATGCCCTTGACCGCCCGCAGCCCGGCGACCAGGTCGGCCGCCACCCCGGACGCCAGCGCGGCCCGGTCCTGCTCGGCGTCACTGCGCCGTTCGAGCGGCTTGCCCAGCAGGTGCGCGAGGCCGAGCAGCACCGGGGCGGCCACCAGCACCAGCAACCCGAGCACGGGCGAGACGCGCAGCAACGCCACCGCGCCGACCAGCACGCCGACGACCGCGGAGAACGCGATCGGCAGCGCCAGGTTCACCTGCCCGACGCGTTGGGCGTCGCTGGTCGCGATGTTCGCCAGCTCGCCGGACAGCCTGCCGTGCGCCGCGCCGCCGTCCGCCGACAGCACCCGCTCGGCCAGCCGCGACCGCACCTCGTGCGCGGCCTGGTGCGAGGCCTTCTCCCCGCTGCGCAAGGAGAAGCGGAAGCTCAACGACAGCGCCACGAACACCGCGGCCAGCACGCCGATCCAGAACACCAGCCGCCCGCTCGCGCCGGTGCGGACCGCCTCGTCGATCACCACGCCGACGAGCAGCGGCACCGCGGCCTCGCCGGTCTGGTGCGCCGCGCCGAGCGCGGAGGCGGCGGTCACCGATCTCCACTGCCCGGTCACTGCCCCCCTGAGCACTGCCCCCCTGAGCACTGCCCCCTTGAGGACGTCCGCCTTGAGGACGGTTTTCACCCCGGTGCCCGCCTTCCGCTGATTGCTAGGTGAGGCTACCCTAATCAGGAGAGAGGCCTGGATCACTCCCGCGAACGATCGGCTTAGGTTAGGGTAACCAAAGTTCGATCACCCTGTACTCGCACCGATGGGACAGCCATGCCACAGCCACCGGTCTTCGACGTCCTCGGCGTCGGCTTCGGGCCGTCCAACCTGGCCCTCGCGATCGCCGTCACCGAGTACAACGCCACCGCGCGCGCCGAAGACGTGGTGACCGCCCACTTCCTGGAACGCCAGCCGCGGTTCGGCTGGCACCGCGGGATGCTGATCGAGGACGCGACCATGCAGGTGTCGTTCCTCAAGGACCTGGTGACCCTGCGGAACCCGAACAGCACCTTCACCTTCCTCAGCTACCTGCACGGCAGGGGCAGGCTGGTCGACTTCATCAACCACAAGAACCTGTTCCCGCTGCGGGTCGAGTTCCACGACTACTTCGAGTGGGCCGCGGGCCGCGTGGACGACCTGGTGTCCTACGACCACGACGTGGTGGACGTGCGGCCGGTGACCGAGGACGGCGTGATCACGCACTTCGACGTCGTCTCGCGCACGTCGGCGGGGGAGGTGGAGCTGCGCCGCGCCCGGAACCTGGTGCTGGCCACCGGTCTGCGGCCGGCCCTGCCCGAGGGCGTCCAGCCGTCGGAACGGGTCTGGCACAACCGGGACTTCCTGCACCGCGTGGAATCGCTGACCGACCCGCGCCGGCTGGTCGTGGTCGGCGCCGGGCAGAGCGGCGCGGAGGTGACCGCGTTCCTGCACGAGCGGTTCCCGTCCGCCGAGGTGTGCGCGGTGTTCGCCCGCTACGGCTACAGCCCCGCCGACGACAGCCCGTTCGCCAACCGGATCTTCGACCCCGGCGCCGTCGACGACTTCTTCACCGCGCCCGAGCAGGTCAAGCGCAAGCTCATGGACTACCACGGCAACAC
Source organism: Actinosynnema sp. NPDC050801 (assembly GCF_040673975.1). Taxonomy (NCBI): domain Bacteria; kingdom Bacillati; phylum Actinomycetota; class Actinomycetes; order Pseudonocardiales; family Pseudonocardiaceae; genus Actinosynnema; species Actinosynnema sp. NPDC050801. The sequence goes on from NZ_JBFAQZ010000005.1 coordinate 243,288, forward strand.
CAACTACGCGGTGGTCGACAACGACCTGATCGCCGAGCTGTACCGGCGGGTGTACCGGGAGAAGGTGGTGGGGCGGGAGCGGTTGCGGCTGCTCAACCTCTCCCGGGTGGCCGAGCTGGACGACCGCGAGGACGGGCTCACGGTCACCGTCGAGTCCTTGGGGACCGGTGCGCGCGAGGTGTTCGACGCCGACGCGATCGTCTACGCCACCGGCTACCGCGAGGCCGACCCGACCGCGCTGCTCGGCGACCTGGCCGGCCGCTGCGCCCGTGACGCGCACGGCAGGCTCAGCGTCGGTCGCGACTACCGCCTGGACACCGACGACGACCTCCTGGCGGGGCTGTACCTCCAGGGCGGCACCGAGCACACGCACGGCATCTCGTCGTCGTTGCTGTCCAACACCTCCGTGCGGGTGGGGGAGATCCTCCAGTCCGTGCTCGGTCGCCGCGCCCCGGTGGTGCCGGTGCAGCCCGAATACGCGATCAGCGTCTCACGGGTGAGCTGAAACCCCTCGCTGTTTGTTAGGTTACGCAAACCTAACCCGAATGCCTAGCACGGTACAGCGGCGCGCCGCCGCGCCTCCGAAAGGGAAATCCTGATGTCCACGAAGTTCAAGCTGGTCGCGGTCGTCTCGGCCGCAGCGCTGGCGCTGGCCGCCTGCGGGGGCGGCGGCGACGCCGGCTCCGGCGGGACGAGCCCCACCAACGCAGCCTCCACCGGCGCGTTCCCGGTCTCGGTCGAGCACAAGTACGGCACCACCGAGATCAAGTCCGAGCCGAAGAAGGTCGTCACGCTCGGCCTGTCCGACCAGGAGCCCGTGCTGGCCCTGGGCGTCAAGCCGGTCGGCGTCGTGGACTGGTTCAAGGAGCGGCCGTTCGGCAACTGGCCGTGGACCAAGGAACTCTGGGGCTCCACCCAGCCCGAGGTCGTCGGCGAGCGCGACGAGTACAACCTGGAGAAGGTCGCCGCCCTCAAGCCCGACCTGATCCTCGCGGTCTACTCCGGCATGAAGCAGGAGCAGTACGACACGCTGTCCAAGATCGCGCCCGTGGTCGCGCAGCCCAAGGCGTTCCCGGACTACGCCGCCCCGTGGCAGGACCAGACCCTGCACATCGGCAAGGCGCTGGGCAAGCAGAAGGAGGCGCAGGCGCTGATCGACGGCGTGGCCAAGCGCTTCGCCGACGCCAAGGCCGCGCACCCCGAGTGGGCGGGCAAGACGATGGTGGTGGCCGACAGCTTCAAGCCCGGCCAGTACTCCGCGTTCGCGCCGACCGACCCGAAGGCCATCTTCATGAAGGAGCTGGGCTTCACCCTCGTGGACGAGATCGGCAAGCTCGCCGGCCAGATGAACGTGGCCGAGTTCAGCGAGGAGCGGTTCGACCTGCTCGACGCCGACCGGCTGGTGTGGCTCATGTTCGACCAGAGCGCCTGGGAGCGGGTCAAGTCCGTGCCCGCCTACCAGCGGCTCAAGGTCGTCAGCGAGAAGCGCGACCTGTTCCTCACCTACATGGACCCGCCGATCGGCGCGGCCATGTCGTTCAACACCGTGCTGAGCGTGCCCTACGGCATCGAGCAGGTCGTGCCGCTGCTCGAAGCGATCAAGAACTAACACGCGGTCCACGCGAGGTCGCGTCGACCGTTCGCGTCCTCATTTCCCGGCGATCACGCTTTTCGAGCGTCGGGGAGTCAGGGCGCGAACGGTCGACTTCGAGGCGACCGAGCCGCCGTCTGCGGAGCAGCGGCAATCAAACACGGGGAAGGTTGTGACTGTGGTGCTGCCCTTGACCGGTGCTCAGACGGGTGTCTGGTTGGCACAGCAGCTGGAGCCCGACAACCCCGTCTACAACGTGGCGTGGTACCTGGAACTGCGCGGACCGGTCGACCACGACCGGCTGCTGGCGGCGGTCCGGCAGACGGCCGACGAGACCGGCGCGCTGCACGTCCGGTTCACCGACGAGGGACAGGTCCCCGCGCCGCCGACCGCGGACGTGACGCTGCTGTCGTTCGACTCGCTCGCCGACGCGCGGGCGTGGATGGACGAGGACATGGCCGGGTTGACCGACATCGCCACCGGCCCGCTGTTCCACCACGCGCTCCTGCGCATCGCCGACGACCACGTGCTCTGGTACCAGCGCTACCACCACCTCGTGATCGACGCCTACGGCTGCGTGCTGATCACCCGGCGCGCCGGCGAGCTGTACGCCGCCGCCGGCGAGCACCGCCCGAAGCCCGTCCAAGCCCTGGTCGACGCCGACCTCGCGTACCGCGACTCGCCGGCGCGGGAGCGGGACCGGGCGTTCTGGCACGCGAAGATGGCCGACCACCCCGAACCGGTGCGGCTCGTGCCGCGGGCCACCGGGCAGGTCCGCGAGGTCATCCGCCGCACCGTCGAACTGCCGAACCCGTTGACCTCGCGGCAGGTCATCGCCGCCGTCGCCACCTACACCCACCGCGTGACCGGCGCGTCCGACCTGGTGCTGGCCATGCCGGTGACCGGTCGGCGCGACGAGGTCAGCCGCGTCACGCCCGGCATGGCGTCCACCGTGCTGCCGCTGCGCGTCACCGTGCGGCCGGACAGCACCATCACCGACCTGATCGCCGCCGTCGACCGCGAGATCCGCGAGGTCATCCCGCACAGCGCCTACCGGGGCGAGGACCTCGCCCGCGAGCTCGGCCTGCGCGACGGCATCCCGGAGCTGGTCGGTCCGACGGTCAACTACCTCGGCTTCGGCCGGGAGATGGGGTTCGCCGACCTCGACCCGGCGTTCCACATGCTGTCGCTGGGCCCGGTCAACGACCTCACCACGTCGTTCCTCCAGCGCGCCGACGGCAGGCTCGTCGTCACGTTCGAGGCGAACGCCGCCGTCTGCACGCCGGAGGAGCTGGCCGACCACCAACGCCGGTTCCTGCGCGTGCTCGACGCCGACCCCGACCAGCCGGTGGCCCTGATCGACCTGGTCGACGACGCCGAACGCGCGCGGCTGCTGGAGTTCGGCACGTCGCCGCGCGAGGTGGACGAGGTGACGTGGCCCGGCGCGGTCGAACGCCAGGCCGCGCTGCGCCCGGACGCCGTCGCGGTCGTGTGCGAGGACGTCCGGCTGACCTACGCCGAGCTGAACACCGCCGCCAACCGGCTCGCCCGCGCGTTCGTCGCCGCCGGCGTGCGGGCGGAGGACGTGGTGGGCGTGGCCCTGCCGCGGTCGGCCGACCTCGTCGTCACGCTGCTCGCGGTGATGAAGGCGGGCGCGGCCTACCTGCCGCTGGACCTCGACCACCCGCGCGACCGCGTCGACCACATGATCGCCGACGCGGGCGCGAAGCTGGTCGTCACGCCGGACACCCGGTTCGAGCTGCCCGCCGACGGTGCCGACCTCGGCCTCCCCATCGCGCTGGACCAGGCCGCGTACGTGATCTACACGTCCGGCTCGACCGGACGGCCCAAGGGCGTCGTGGTCACCCACGAGGGCATCGGCAGCCTCATCGCCACCGCGCTGGACCGGATCGGCGTCACCCCGGACAGCCGGGTCGTGCAGTTCGCGTCCGTCGGGTTCGACGTGGCCGTCTGGGACCTGTGCATGTCGCTGGGCGTCGGCGGCACCGCGATCGTCGTGCCGTCGCACCGCCGGGTCGCGGGCGAGGCGCTGACCTCCTACATCGCCGCGCACGAGGCGACGCACATGATCCTGCCGCCGTCGCTGGTCGCCGCGCTGCCGCCGGAGTGCGAGCTGCCCGAGGGCGCGGTGCTGATCGTCGGCACCGAGACCGTGCCGACCGAGCTGATCGCGCGGTGGGCCCGGCGGTTGCGCGTGGTCGCCGCGTACGGCCTCACCGAGGCCACGGTGAACTCGACGTTGTGGGCCGCCCAGCCGGACTGGACGGGGCCGGTGCCGATCGGCGTGCCCGACCCGAACACCCGCTGCTACGTCCTCGACTCGGCGCTGCGGCCGGTGCCGGTGGGCGTGGAGGGCGAGCTGTACGTCGGCGGGCGCGGGCTCGCGCGCGGCTACCGGGGGCAGCGGGCGCTGACCGCGTCGCGGTTCGTGGCCGACCCGTTCGGCCCGCCCGGTGCCCGCATGTACCGCACGGGCGACCGGGCCCGGTGGCGCGCGGACGGCACCATCGACTTCCTGGGCCGGTCCGACGGCCAGGTGAAGATCCGCGGGTTCCGGATCGAGCCGGGCGAGGTCGAGAGCGTGCTGATGGCGCACCCGGACGTCGCGCAGGCCGCGGTGCTGGTGCGGGAGGACCACCGGCGGGTCAAGCGGCTCGTCGCGTACGTGGTCGGCTCGGCGTCCCCGGTGGACGCGCGGGAGCACGTCGCGGGCGTGCTGCCGGAGTACATGGTGCCGTCGGTGGTGGTCCCGATGACCGGGCCGTTGCCGTTGACGCCCAACGGCAAGCTCGACCGCGCGGCGCTGCCGACGCCGGACTGGACCGCGCTGGGCGGTGACGCGCCGGCCACCAACCCCGTCGAGCAGGCCTTGGTCGACCTGGTGGCGGCGGTGCTGGGGCTGACGCCGGGCATCCACGACAACTTCTTCGAGCTGGGCGGCGACAGCATCGTCACCATGCAGCTGGTGTCGCGGGCCCGGGACGCGGGTCTGGAGATCACGCCGCGCGAGGTGTTCGAGCACCGCACCGTGGCCGGGTTGGCCCGCGTCGCCCGAGTCGCGGAGGTCCGCGAGGTCGAGCTGGGCGCGTTCTCGTCGGACGTGCTGCCGGTGTCGCCGTTGCAGGAGGGGTTCTTCTTCCACGCCCAGTACGACGCCGACGACTCCTACGTGGTGCAGGAGGTGCTGGCGCTGGACGTCGGCCGGGAGGCCGTGCAGGGCCTGCTCGACCGGCACCCGCTGCTGCGGGCCGGTTTCCGGCAGACCGACCGGGGGCGCGTGGAGCAGGTGATCGCTCCCGAGCTGACGGTGCCGTGGCGTGAGTACCCGGCCGCCGACGACGTCGAGGACGTGCTGGCGGCCGAACGGGCCGAGGGCTTCGACCTGTCCCGGCCGCCGCTGATGCGCGCCGCCCGGCACGGCGACCGGCTGGTGCTGACGCTGCACCACATCCTGCTGGACGGGTGGTCGGTCGGCCTGCTGCGGCGGGAGCTGGTGGGTGGCCGGGTGGAACCGGTCGACCACCGGCGCTACTTCGCGTGGTTGGCGGGCCGGGACCGGGACGCGGCGCACGAGGCGTGGCGCGCGGCCCTGTCCGACGTGGACGAGCCGACCCGGATCGCGGGGTTGTCCACAACCGCCCCCGCTTCGCCCGGAACCGTCGGTGCCGGCCGGCAGAATAAAAGCAGGGGTCCCCTTGGCGGGGACGCTCGCGAAGCGCCGCCGTCGGCGGAGTTCGAGGTCTCGCCGCGGCATGGTCAGCACCGCGTGCGGCTGCCCGCCGAGTTGAGCGCGGCGCTGGTCGGTGAGGCGCGTCGGCGCGGTCTGACGCTCAGCACCGTCCTGCACGGCGCGTGGGGGCTGCTGCTCGGCGGGCTCACCGGGCGGGCCGACGTCGTCTACGGCACCACGGTGGCCGGGCGGCCGGCCGAGGTGCCGGGGATCGAGAACGCGGTCGGCCTGTTCATCAACACCGTGCCGGTCCGGCAGCGGTGGCGCGGCGCGGACAGCCTCGCGACCGTCTTCGCGCACCTCCAGGGCGAGCAGGCCCGGCTGCTGGAGCACCAGCACCTCGGGCTGGCCGAGATCCAGCGCGTCACCGGGCACGGCGAGCTGTTCGACACCCTCGTCGTGGTCGAGAACTTCCCCGACCTGGTGGACGACGTCGAGATCCGCGACCAGCTGCACTACCCGCTGGCCCTGGTCGCGCTGCCCGGCGAGCGCCTCGAACTGCGCCTCAAGCACCGCCTCCCCGACGCCGAGGTGGCCTCGGTCGCCGAACGGCTGGTGCGGCTGCTGTCCGCGTTCGCCACCACCCCCGACCGGCCGGTGGCGAGCCTCGACCTGGTCTCCGCGCGGGAGGCCGAGTGGTTCGCCGAGCTGAACGCCACCGCCGCGGACGTGCCGGAAGGCACGCTCGTCAGCCGGATCGCCGCCCGAACGGCCCGCACACCGGACGCCGTCGCGGTGGTCTACGACGACGTCACCCTCACCTACGCCGAACTGGACCGGCGCTCCACCGCGCTGGCGCGCAGGCTGCGGGAGGCCGGCGCCGGTGACGTCGTCGGCGTCGCCGTGCCGCGGTCCGCCGAGCTGATGGTGGCGCTGCTGGGCGTGCTCAAGTCCGGCGCCGCCTACCTGCCGCTGGACCTGGACTACCCGGCCGAGCGCATCGAGTTCATGCTGGCCGACTCGGGCGCGACCACCGTGGTCCGGCCGGAGGACTGCCTGGACGACACCGCGCCGGACGTCGAGCTGCCCACCGCACGACCGGACCGGCCCGCCTACCTGATCTACACCTCCGGCTCGACCGGGCGGCCCAAGGGCGTCGTGGTCACGCACCGCGCGATCGTCAACCGGCTGGCGTGGATGCAGCACGAGGACGGCCTCACCGCCGACGACCGCGTGCTGCAGAAGACGCCGTCGAGCTTCGACGTGTCGGTGTGGGAGTTCTTCTGGGCGCTGTGCGAAGGCGCGGCCGTCGTGCTCGCCAAGCCGGACGGCCACCGCGACCCGGCCTACCTGGCCGACCTGATCCGCCGCGAACGCGTCACCACGCTGCACTTCGTGCCGTCGATGCTGGCCGCGTTCCTCGGCGTGCCCGAGGTGTGCGAGGACCCGACGTGGTCGGCGAGCCTGCGCCGGGTGTTCAGCAGCGGCGAGGCGCTGACCGGCGAGGTGGCCGGCCGGTGGCGGGAGCTGACCGCCGTGCCGCTGCACAACCTCTACGGACCCACTGAAGCCGCCGTCGACGTCACGTACTTCGCCTACGACGGCGCGCCCGACCCCGCCGTGCCCATCGGCCGCCCGGTGTGGAACACCCGGCTGCACGTGCTGGACCCGTTCCTGCGGCCCGTCCCGACCGGCGTGCCGGGCGAGCTGTACCTGGCGGGCGTGCAGCTCGCGCTCGGCTACCACGGCCGGCCCGGGCTCACCGCCGAGCGGTTCGTCGCCGACCCGTTCGGCGCTCCCGGCGAACGCATGTACCGCACCGGCGACCTGGTGGTGCGCCGCCCGGACGGCGTGCTCGTCTACCTGGGCCGCACCGACCGGCAGGTCAAGGTGCGCGGCAACCGGATCGAGCTGGGCGAGGTCGAGTCCGCGCTGGTCAAGCTGCCCGGCGTGGCACGGGCCGCGGTGATCGCCCGCGACAACCAGCTCCTGGCCTACGTGGCACCGGCCGACGTCGACCTGGACGCGGTGCGCGCCGGGATCACCGACGCGCTGCCCACCGCGATGGTGCCGCACGCGATCGTGGCACTGTCCGACTTCCCGCTCACCCCCAGCGGCAAGCTCGACCAGAACGCGCTGCCCTCGCCCACCCCGGTCAAGACCGGGCGGCGGGCACCCGGAACCGAGCGCGAACGCCTGCTGTGCGAGGTGTTCGCCGACGTCCTCGGCGTGACCGAGCTCGGCGTCGACGACGACTTCTTCGTGCTCGGCGGCGACAGCATCACCTCCATCGCGGTGTCCAGCCGGGCCCGCCGGCTCGGCGTCGAGATCAGCCCGCGTGACGTGTTCGAGCACCGCACGGTCGCCGCGCTCGCCGCCGTCGAGACCGTCACCGGCACCGTCGACGACGCCCCGCTGCTCGTGCTGACCGACGAGCAGCGCCGCACCCTGCCCGACGCGGAGGACGTCTGGCCGCTCTCGCCGTTGCAGGAGGGCCTGTACTTCCACTCCAGCTACGACACCGGCGCGCTGGACGTCTACCTCTCCCAGGAGACCATGGACTTCGCCGGCCGGCTGGACGTCGACCGGCTGCGCCGCGCGGGCGCCGCCCTGCTGGAGCGCAACCCGAGCCTGCGGGCCGGGTTCACCAGCGACGGCGTGCCGTCACCGGTGCAGTTCATCGCGCCCGGCCTCGAGGTCCCCCTGCGCGTGGTCGAGGCCGAGGACGCCGACGTGCCGGCGCTGCTGGCCGCCGACCGGCGCGAGCGGTTCGACCTGGCCGCGCCGCCGCTGTGCCGGTTCCTGGTGCTGCGGCTGCCCGACGGCCGCGACCGGCTCGTCATCACCCACCACCTGATCCTGTGGGACGGCTGGTCGGCGTGGCTGTTCCTGGAGCAGCTGCTGGAGCTGTACCGCGACGTCGACGCCGAGCTGCCGCCGCCCGGCTCCTACCGCGACTACCTGGCGTGGCTGGCGCGGCAGGACCACGACGCCGCGCGGCGGGCGTGGCGCACCGCGCTGTCCGGCCTGCGCGAGCCGACCCTGGTCGCGCCCGTGGACCGGTCCCGCGAGCCGGTCATCCCGGCCGAGTTCCACGAGGAGCTGACCGAGGAGCTGACCGACCGCGTCCGGGCGCAGGCACGGCGGCACGGCCTCACCGCCAACGCCGTGTTCAACGCCGCGTGGGCGATGGTGCTGGCGAGCCAGGTGGGCCGGGACGACGTGGTGTTCGGCACCGCCGTCGCGGGCCGCCCGGTCGAGGTCGACGGCGTCGAGCACGTCATCGGCATGTTCCTCAACACCATCCCGACCCGGATCGCGCTGAACCCCCGCGAGACCGTGCTGGAACTGTTGCGCCGCATCCAGTCCGAGCGGACCGCGCTCATGTCCTACGAGTACGTCGGCCTGGGCGAGATCCAGCAGGAGGCCGGGCACCGGCAGCTGTTCGACACGTTGTTCGTGCTGCGCACCGGTGACGGCGACGACCGCCAGGACGAGCTGGCCGAGCGGCACGGCGTGCTCGACGTGTCCAACGTGGACGGCACGCACTTCCCGCTCACGCTCATCATCACGCCCGGCACGCGGACCCGCGTCACCCTTGCGTCCCGCCCGGACACCTTCGCCGCCGAGGCCGCGCAGGCACTGCTCACCCGCTACACCACCGTGCTGCGACGCCTGGTCGACGCCCCGGACGCGCTGGTCGGCACCCTCGACGTGCTGCCCGACCACGAGCGGCGGGCGGTCGCGGCCGAGTGGGACGCCAGCGCCAACCCGGTGGTCGAGGACACCATCGCCGACCTGCTCGCCGCCCAGGCCCGCCGGACGCCGGACGCGACGGCGCTGGTGTTCGGCGACCAGCGGCTCACGTACGCGCAGCTGCAGGACCGCGTCGACACCCTGGCCCGGCTGCTGATCAGCCGCGGCGCGGGACCGGAACGGGTGGTCGCGCTGGCGCTGCCGCGCACCACCGACATGGTGGTGGCGCTGTTCGCGGTGCTGCGCACCGGCGCCGCCTACCTGCCGCTGGACCTCGACCACCCGGCCGACCGGCTGCTGCTGATGATCGAGGACACCCGGCCGCTCTGCGTGCTGTCGACCACGGCGGTCGGGCTGGTGCCGGACGCGCTGTGCCTGGACGACCTGGACCCCGGGGACGTGCCGGACGTCGTGGAGTGGCCCCGGTTCTCGCTGGACCACCCCGCGTACGTCATCTACACCTCCGGCTCGACCGGGCGGCCCAAGGGCGTCGTCACGCCGTACCGCGGCCTGACGAACATGCAGCTCAACCACCAGGAGGCGATCTTCGCACCCGCCATCGCGGCGGCGGGCGGTCGACGGCTGCGCATCGCGCACACCGTCTCGTTCGCGTTCGACATGTCGTGGGAAGAGCTGCTGTGGCTGGTCGAGGGCCACGAGGTGCACGTGTGCGACGAGGAGTTGCGCCGTGACGCGGCGGCCCTGGTGGCGTACTGCGACGAGCACCTGATCGACGTGGTCAACGTGACGCCGACCTACGCGCAGCTGCTCATCGAGGAGGGCCTGCTGACGGGCCACGTGCCGGCGCTGGTGCTGCTCGGCGGCGAGGCGGTGCCGGAATCGGTCTGGCAGCGGCTGCGCGAGACGCCCGGGACGTACGGCTACAACCTGTACGGCCCGACCGAGTACACGATCAACACGCTCGGCGCGTCCACCGAGGACAGCCGGACCGCGACCGTCGGCAAGGCCATCTGGAACACCCGGGCGTACGTGCTGGACGCGCGCCTGCGGCCGGTGCCGCCCGGCTCGCCCGGCGAGCTCTACATCGCGGGCGTCGGCCTGGCCCGCGGCTACCACGACCGGTTCGGCCTGACCGCCGAGCGGTTCGTCGCCGACCCGTACGGCCCGCCCGGAACCCGCATGTACCGCACGGGCGACCTGGTGCGGGCGCGTGCTGCGTCTTCGCTCGACCCTGCAAGCAGGTCTTCGGCCGGCAACCTCGACTTCCTCGGCCGCACCGACGACCAGGTCAAGATCCGCGGCTACCGGGTCGAGCTGGGCGAGGTCGAGTCCGCGCTCGCGTCCCGGCCCGGGGTCACGCACGCGGCGGTCATCGTGGACGCCGGTCCGGGCGGGGTGAAGCGGCTGGTCGGGTACGTGGTGTCGACCGTCGACCCGGCGGCGCTGCGGGAGGACCTGAAGGCGGGCCTGCCCGACTACATGGTGCCCGCCGCGATCGTGCCGGTGGACGCGCTGCCGCTCACCGTCAACGGCAAGCTCGACGTGCGGGCCCTGCCCAAGCCGGTGGTGACGGGTGCGGCGTCGTCGCGTGCCGCCGCCACCCGCGAGGAGGAAGTGCTGTGCGGGTTGTTCGCCGACGTGCTCGACGTGCCGAACGTAGGGGTGGACGACAACTTCTTCGACCTCGGCGGCCACTCGCTGCTCGCCACCCGGCTGATCAGCCGGGCCCGCTCGGCGCTGGGCGTCGAACTGGCGATCCGGGACCTGTTCGACGCGCCCACGGTCGCCGAGCTGGCTTCGCGGGCCGGCGGCGGGTCGGCCCGGGCGCTGCCGGTCAAGCCGTCGCTGGTGCCGGTCGAACGGCCGGCCGAGCTGCCGCTGTCGTCGGCGCAGCAGCGGTTGTGGCTCATCCAGCAGATGGAGGGCACGTCCGCCGCCTACAACTTCCCGCTGGTGTTCAGGCTGCACGGCCCGCTGGACGTGCCCGCGTTCACCGCCGCCGTCGGTGACGTGGTCGAGCGGCACGAGGCGTTGCGGACGGTGTTCGGCGAGCACGAGGGCACCCCGTTCCAGCGGGTGTTGCACGACGTCACGCCCGTGGTGGTGGTGCGTTCAGCGGTCGAGGACGAGGTGCCCGGCATCGTGCGCGACGAGGTCGAGCGGCCGTTCGACCTGCGTGCCGAGCTGCCGCTGCGGGTGACGATCGCCTCGCTGGGCGCGGAGGAGCACCTGGTCGTCATCCTGCTGCACCACATCACCACCGACGAGTGGTCCGACCGGCCGTTCCTGCGCGACCTGGCGACGGCCTACCGGGCGCGGCGGGCTGGCGAGGCGCCGGGGTGGACGCCGCTGCCGGTGCAGTACGCGGACTACACCGTGTGGCAGCGGGACGTGCTGGAGGTCGTCGGCGAGGCGCAGCTGGACTTCTGGGCGCGGGCGTTGGCCGGCGTGCCGGAGGAGCTGGAGCTCCCGGCGGACCGGCCGCGACCGGGACGGCCCACGTTCCGCGGCTCGGACCTGGAGGTGGTGTTCGAGCAGGCCCGGGCGGACGGGCTGCGGGCGCTGGCGCAGACGACCGGCTCGTCGATGTTCATGGTGTTGCAGGCCGCCGTGGCCGCCCTGTTGGGTCGGTTGGGCGCGGGCGACGACATCCCCCTGGGCGCGCCGATCGCGGGCCGCACGGACGAGGCGTTGGACGACCTGGTCGGGTTCTTCGTCAACACGCTCGTGCTGCGGGCCGACCTGTCCGGCGACCCGGGCTTCGCCGAGCTGGTCGGGCGGGTGAAGGAGACGTCGCTGGCCGCGTTCTCGCACCAGGACGTGCCGTTCGAGGCCGTGGTGGACCGGCTCAACCCGATCCGGTCGGCGGCGCGCAACCCGTTGTTCCAGGTGATGGTCGGGTACCACAGCCGGGGCGGTGACGCGGCGTCGTTCGACGGGCTGCCGGTGACGTGGGTGGGCCACGAGACGACGACGGCGAAGTTCGACCTGGTGTTCAGCTTCACCGAGGTGGTCGACGGGCCGGTGGTGTGCCGGCTGGAGTACGCGACCGACCTGTTCGACCGGGTGACCGTCGAACGGCTCGGCGCGCGGCTGACCGCGTTGGTGGACGCCGTGCTGGCCGCGCCGTCCGCGCCGGTGAGCGCGGTGGACCTGCTGGCGCCCGACGAGCGCCGGCGCGTGGTGGACGAGTTCAACCGGACCAGGCGTGAGGTGCCGGAGGAGACGTTCACGGCGATGTTCGCCCGGTGCGTGGCCGAGAAGCCGGACGCGGTCGCGGTGGTCGACCGCCACCGTTCGGTGGGCTACGCGTGGCTGGACGCGCGGTCCGACCGGATCGCGCGGCTGCTCGCGGCACGCGGTGTCGGCCACGAGTCGGTGGTGGGCATCGCGGTGCCCAAGTCGGCGGACATGGTCGCCACCGTGCTGGCGGTGCTCAAGCTCGGCGCGGCGTACCTGCCGCTGGACCTCTCGCACCCGGCCGACCGGATCGCATACATGATCCAGGATTCCGCCGCCAGGCTGGTGGTCACCACCCGGACCGCGCCCGTTCCCGAGGTCGCCGAGACCGTGGTCCTCGACTCGGATTCCGTGCGCGAAGAACTGGCCGCGGAATCCGGTCGTCTGTCTGCTGTAGACAATCGACCGGGGCGCGACGACTCCGACAGCCGGATGTTGTCGACTGCATACAGTGGACCGTTGTCGTTGGACTCGGCGATGTACGTGATCTACACGTCCGGCTCGACCGGTCGGCCCAAGGGTGTGGTGGTGTCGCACGAGGGCATCGCCAGCCTCGCCGCGACCGCCATCGACCGGATGGGGCTGACCGCCGACAGCCGGGTGCTCCAGTTCGCCTCGGTCGGCTTCGACGTGGCGGTGTTCGAGCTGACCATGGCGCTGTGCGTGGGCGGCAGGCTGGTGTTCGCACCGGACGAGGTGCGCGTCGCCGGCCCCGAGCTGACCGACTTCCTGCGCGACCGGCGGATCACCCACATGATCCTGCCGCCGTCGCTGGTGTCCGCGCTGCCCGCCGACTGCGAGCTGCCCGAGGGCTCCACCATCCTGGTCGGCACCGAGACCGTGCCACCGGACGTGATCGGCCGCTGGGCCGGGCGGCTCGACCTGCTCGCCGCCTACGGCCTCACCGAGGCCACGGTCAACTCCACGCTGTGGAAGGCCGTGCCGGGGTGGGACTCGGCCGTGCCGATCGGCGTCCCGGACCCCAACACCACCGTGTACGTGCTGGACGACCGGCTGCGACCGGTGCCGCCGGGCGTGGTCGGCGAGCTGTACGTGTCCGGCCGCGGCCTGGCGCGCGGGTACATCGGCCAGGCCGCGCTGACCGCGTCCCGGTTCGTCGCCAACCCGTTCGGCACCGCGTCCGACTCCTCGGCGGGCTCCCGCATGTACCGCACGGGCGACCGGGCGCGCTGGCGGGCCGACGGCAACCTGGACTTCCTCGGCCGCGTCGACACCCAGGTCAAGATCCGCGGCTACCGGATCGAGCTCGGCGAGATCGAAGCCGCCCTGGCCCGGCACCCGGACGTGGCGCAGTCCGCCGTCGTCGCCGACCGCACGGGTGACGTCACCAGGCTCGTCGGGTACGTGGTCGGCTCGACCGAGGACGACCTGCGGGCGTTCGTCGCCGAACGGCTCCCCGAGTACATGGTCCCCGCCACGGTCCTCTTCCTCGACGGCCCGCTGCCGCTGACGCCGAACGGCAAGCTCGACCGCCGTGCCCTGCCGCAGCCGGACTGGTCGGCGCTGACCGGCGACGACCGGCCGGTCACACCCGAGCAGAAGGCGATCGCGGAGCTGTTCGCCGAGCTGCTGGGCGTGTCACCGGGCATCCACGACAACTTCTTCACCCTCGGCGGCCACTCGATGGCCTCCATGCGGCTGGTCGGCCGGATCCGGTCGGTGTTCGGCGTCGACATCGCGTTGCGCGACGTGTTCGACTCGCCCACCGTCGCCGGGCTGGCCGGGCGGCTGACCGGCGCCACCTCGGCCCGGCCTCGGCTGCGCCGGTTCGACCGGCCGGTGGACCTGCCGTTGGCGCCCGTGCAGCGCGGGCGTGAGTCGTCGTGGGACCACGCGCTGGCGTTGCGCGCTCAGACGCCGTTCGACGTACCCGCCCTGGTCGCCGCGTACGCCGACGTCGTCGGTCGCCACGAGCCGTTGCGCACGGTGCTGGACGGTGAGGTGCAGCGCGCCGTCCCCGTGCCGCCGCTGGAGGTGGAGCCGGTGGTGGCGCTGGACGAGGCGCTGCCCGCGTTCGCGGCCGAACCGGTGCGACCTGGCCACCCGCCCGTCCGCGCCAGGCTGGTCGTGGACGCGTCCGGCGCGCAGGCGCTGCTGCTGACCATGAGCTACCTCGCGGTGGACGAGTGGTCGGTCGTGCCGCTGTTCCGCGACCTCCAGCACGCCTACGCGGCCCGCCGGTGCGGTGAGGCTCCACAGTGGACCGAACTGCCGGTGACCTACGCGGACTACACGTTGTGGTCGCTGGAGGTCCTGGAGTCGGTGGGGGAGGAGCAGCACGCGTTCTGGCGCGACGCGCTGCGCGACCTGCCCGAACTGGCCCTGCCCTACTCGGGGGAGCGGCGGTCCGGGCGGCGGTCGGGGCGCCACCCCGCCGCCGTGGTCCCGTTCTCGCTGTCGGCGGAACTGCACGCGGCCGTCGACCGGCTCGCCACCCGGACCGGCACCAGCATGTTCATGGTGGTGCAGGCCGCCGTGGCCGCCGCGCTCACGCCCTACGGCACGGACGTCCCGATCGGCACGATGGTGGCCGGGCGGACCGAGGAGGCGCTGGGCGACCTGGTCGGCTGCTTCTTCAACCGGGTAGTGCTGCGCACCGACACCGCCGGCCGGCCTGGCTACACCGAGCTGCTGGCCCGCATCCGCGCCACCGACCTGGCCGCGTTCGACCACGCCGACGTGCCGGTGCCGGTCGAACCGCAGGTCATGATCGTCCACCACGAGAAGGCGGTGTTGTCGACGCTGGAAGGCGACACCGGCGCGCTGGTGGCCGTGCCGACCGGCACGACGCCCGCCGAGCTGACCGTGAGCTTCTACGAACCGCAGGACGACGGCCCGGTGCCGTGCTACCTCGTCTACGCCACCGACCTGTTCACCCCAGCCACCGCCCAACACCTGGCCGACGCCGTGCTGCACCACCTGCACCGCGCGACGACCGAACCCGACCGGAGGATCGAGCCGTGACCAACCCGTTCGAAGACCCTGAGGGCCGTTTCCACGTCCTGGTGAACGACGAGGGCCAGCACTCGCTGTGGCCGTCGTTCGCCGACGTCCCGGCCGGCTGGACCACCAGGTTCGGCCCCGACACGCGCGAGGCGTGCGTCGCGTACGTGGAGGAGCACTGGACCGACCTCCGCCCCCTCAGCCTCCGCTGACCCGCGGCCCGAGGCCGCCCGTGACGGGATCCGGCGGTGGTGGACCCCGTAACGGGCGGTGATCGGAGGCGATCCCCCCCGGGCTCAGCACCGTCGGACGTGAATGCGGTTCCGCCCGCCCTCGGCGGAGTCGTATTCGGAACAATGCCCGGCGGCGTGGAATTCGGCGTACCCCCGAAGCCCTACCGTTGACGTTAGGCGGTCGGGTTTGTTCAGTGTCCGGGTTCGGGTGTTGAACACCGTTGTGTGGACAATGGTCGGGGGCGAAGGGGGGCAACGGTGCCGCGTCAGGAAACTCCATTGGCGTCCGAAGAAACGGCTCTGCTCCGGTTCGCGAGTGATCTGCGCCGGCTGCGCGAGAGAGCGGGCAGGCCGACCTACCGCGAGCTGGGCAGACGCACGAACTACTCGGCCGCCGCGCTGTCCGCGGCGACCGCGGGCCGCAAGCTGCCGAGCCTGGCCGTGACGTTGGCGTTCGTCCGGGCCTGCGGCGGCGACGTCGCCGAATGGCGCGCGCGGTGGTCCGGCATCGCCGCCGAGGACATCCCGGAAGCGGACCAGGGCGCAATTCCCTATGTCGGCCTCGCCAGTTTCCAGACCAGCGACGCCGATCGGTACTTCGGTCGGGAGGCGCTCACCGGGACGTTGGTCGACCTGGTGCGCAAGCGGCGGCTCACCGGCGTGTTCGGCGCGTCCGGCTCGGGCAAGTCGTCCCTGCTGCGAGCCGGGCTCGCGGCCCGCAGCGACGACCCGGTCGTCATCATCACGCCCGGCCGCGACCCGGTGGAGGAGTGCGCGGTCGCGCTCGCCGGGCTGACCGGCGAGTCGCCGGTGGCGGTGAAGGCCGACCTCGCGGCGTCGGCGGAGAACCTGCACCTGTGGATCCGCCGCGCCGTGGCCGATCGGGACCTCCTGCTGGTGGTGGACCAGTTCGAGGAGGTCTTCACCCAGTGCGCCGCGGCGGACCGCGAGTGGCTGGTGCGGGCCCTGACCTTCGCCGCCAACGCGGACAACAGCCGGGTGCGGGTCGTGCTCGGCGTCCGTGCCGACTTCTACGGGCACTGCGGCCCGTACCCGGAGCTGACCGCCGCGCTGCACGGCAACCAGGTGCTGGTCGGGCCGATGTCGCCGGACGAGCTGCGGCGGGCGATCACCGAGCCCGCGGCGCGGGCGGGCGCGACGGTCGAGACGGCGCTGGTGGTCCGGCTGGTCGCGGACGTGACCGGGCGCGCCTCCGCCCTGCCGCTGGTGTCCCACGCGCTGGTCGAGACGTGGCGCCGGCGGCGCGGCATGACCCTCTCGCTGGCCGGGTACGAGCAGGCGGGCGGGGTCGAGCACGCCATCGCCCGCACCGCCGAGGAGGTCTACGGCGGGTTGACCCCGGACGGGCAACGCGCCGCGAGGTCGTTGCTGCTGCGGCTCATCGCGCTGGGCGAGGGCACCGAGGACACGCGTCGGAGGGTGCGGCGGCACGAGCTGGACGTCGACCAGGCGCTGCTGGACCGGCTGGCCCAGGTCCGGCTGATCACCCTCGACGACGACGCGGTCGAGCTCACCCACGAGGCGGTGATCCGGGCGTGGCCCCGGCTGCGGGAGTGGCTCGCGAGCGACCGGGACGTGCTGCGGCGGCACCGCGAGCTGACCGCCGCCACCGAGACGTGGGAAGCGCACGACCGCGACCCCGACGCGCTCTACCGGGGCGCCCGGCTGGAACAGGCGCGTGGCCTGCGGGAGTGGCTCACCGGCCGCGAGCACGACTTCCTCGACGCCTCGATCGCCGCCGAGAACTCCCGCCGTGCCGTGGAACGCAGGCGGACCCGCAGGCTCAAGCAGTACGTGGCTCTCCTCATCGGCCTCGTGGTGGTGCTGGCGGGCACCGCCGCGTACGCCGCGGTCGCCGAGAACAGCGCGGGTCGGCAACGCAACAGCGCGCTGTCGCTGCGTGCCGCCGACGCCGCGCTGCGCCTGCTGCCGGACCGACCCGACGACGCGGTCCGACTCGCACTGGCCGCCTACCGGGTGTCGCCCACGGCCGAGGCGCTCAACGCGGTGCGGGTGGCGTGGGCCGTGACGAACGCCGTCCCGCTGGCCGACCGGCCACCGTGGCGGTGGATGTCGTTGGCGCCGACGGGTGACATCGGGATCTCCACGGACGCGGAGGCGCGGACGTCGTCGGTGTGGAAGGTCGAGCAGGGCACGGCGAGCCACCTGGCCGACGTGCCCGCCGAGGGCCGGGTCGCGATGATCAGCCGCAGCAGCGGGGTCTTCCTGCTGACCGACGACCGGGGCGCCACCCAGGTGTGGACCATCGCCGATCCGGGCGCGCCGAGGCTGCTCGACACCATCGAGCACGCGATGGTCCAGACGATGAGCCACTCCGGGCGGGTCATGGCCGGCGTCGGCATGCGCCGCGAACCCCGGCGCTTCGACCACCCGGCCAACGTGCTGTCCGGCAACGGGATCGCGTCGATGTGGCGGCAGGACGGCGACGGCCGGATGAGCGAGGTGCCGTTGCCCGGCATGCGGGTCGAGAGCGTCGAGCTGCGCGGTGACGCCCGCGTCATGGTGACGGTGAGCCTCAGCAAGGACTACTTCGAACGCTACGTGGAGCTCTGGTACCTGGACGAGGAGGGCACCCCCACCCCCGCCGGTCCCATGCTGGTCGAGCAGGGCCAGGTCCGCGCGGTGTTCAGCCCGGACGGCCGGTTCCTGGCCCTGGTCAACGAGACCGCCAAGACCATCGACGTGCTCGACGTCGCCGATCCGTCGGCTCCCCGGCACTGGGCCCGGCTGACGGACCTGTCGCTGTCCGCGCTCGCGGTGGACTTCGCCGCGGGCAACACGGCGTTGGTGATCGGCGGCCGACCGGAGCTGGTCCAGGTGTGGGACATCGCCACGCCGGGGGAGCCGCGCCAGGTGGCGGCGATCGAAGGCCTTCCCGCCGCCGTGGACCACTCGCGCTACCACCCGGCCTCGCGCGAGCTGACGGTCTCCGACCCGGCGAGCGCCCAGTGGCGGTTCGACCTCGACGACGAGCGCCTGCTGGGTGACGTCTGCGCGTGGCCGGGCGTGGACGACGACGACGTGAGCTGGCACCGGAACTTCCCCGGCGTGGAGCAACTGCCCCTGTGCCCGTGAGGCGGCGGTGGCGCCGACGCGCCGCGTCCGCGCTGTGCCCGTGAGGCGGCTCGCGCCACCTCACGGGCGGTCAGCGCCGGTGCGCGAAGCACTCAGTACACGAAGCACTCCGTGCGCGGGTGCCCGGCCGCGTCGTACCCGGCGGCACGCACGTCCGTCGCGGCCAGCTGGCCCGCGAACCGGCGCTCGACCTCGGCGCGCTCGGCCGCGTTCGGCAGGTCGTTGCGGCACGAGATCGGCGCGCTGGAACCCGACATCAGGTCGGCGCACAGCCCGGTCCGCCGGTCCGGCAGGCCGAGGATGTGCCCGATCTCGTGGGTCGAGATCCGGGGCCGGTAGTAGCCCTGCTGCACGGCCTGGCGTCCCATGTAGACGGTGCCGTTGCCGAGGGACGAGACGTAGGCGCGCGGCCAGCCGTTGTCCGCCAGGATGCGGATGTTGACCGGCGTGCCGGAGGCCCGGCGGGCGAGCTTGACGTTGCTGACCGAGTTGTTCCAGTTGGTCGCGGCACGGTCCCAGTCCGCGACGAACTCCTGGGCCTGGCTCACGTCGTAGTACAGCGTGCGCACCAGAGCCTGCGGCTCCGCCGACGCGCTGGGTGCGGCCACCGCGATCAGCGGCAACAGCAGGCCCAGCACGCTGACGAGGACACGCGCGGCCTTTCGTACGAGCATGGTGGTCTCCTTGGGGTACAGGGAAGGGAGCCGTGTGACAGGGGAGGCTCCCGCCACCAACGAACCAGCAGGTAGCCGGTTGTCACCAGCCCCATACGTAGGGTTGTTCGGACCACTGCCCGGCCGAGTCGATCACCGAACCGATAGTTGACTCTGACTAGTCGCTCATGGATAGTCAGAGCTGACTAGGAGGTGGCGGTGGCGTCCCAGCGCAAGGTCGGCAACCTGCTCGGGTTGGCCGTGCTCGGCTATCTCGTCCGCGAGCCCATGCACCCCTACGAGCTGAGCCGGCTCATGCGGGCGCACGGGGACGATCGCAGCATCAAGTTCACCCACGGCTCGCTCTACATGGTGTTCGGGCAGCTGGCCAAGGCCGGGTTCATCGTGGAGCGGGAGACGTCCCGGGAGGGGCAGCGACCGGAGCGGACGGTCTACGCGTTGACCGACGCCGGGCGGGCGGAGCTCAAGGACTGGATGCGCGAGCTCGTCGCCGAACCGCGGCACGAGTACCCGCGGTTCGTCGCCGCGCTGTCGATGATCGCGGCGCTGCACCCCGACGAGGTCGCGGGCCTGCTGCGGGACCGGCTGGACGGGCTCGCCGGGCAGCTGGCGGAGGCCGAGGCGGTCATCGCGGGAGCCGACGCGCACCCGCTGTTCCTGGTCGAGGAGGAGTACCGCATCGCACTGCTGAACGCCGAGGTGGCGTTCGTGCGGCACTTCCTGGAGCGCATCGAGGACTGGCGCCCGCTGTGGGCGGGCTTCCACGAGGAGGAACGATGAGAGCGACCGTCATCGGGGGCGGCATCGGCGGACCCGTCGCCGCGATCGCGTTGCGCAAGGCCGGGATCGAGGCGAGCGTCCACGAGCGCTACGACCGCACCGCCGACGGCTCGGGCGGCGCGCTGAGCATCGCGCCGAACGGGTTGCAGGCACTGGACGTCCTGGGGCTGGCCGACGTGGTGCGCGAGATCGGCACGCCGATGACCGCGATGGAGTTGCAGACCTGGACGGGCCGCACGCTCGGCCGGTTCGGCGGCGAGCCGCCGCAGTTGCTGGTGTGGCGGTCCGACCTCTACCGGGTGCTGCGCGAGGAGGCGGCGCGGCGCGGCATCACCATCGAGCACGGCAAGGAACTCGTCGACGCCGTCGACCACGGCTCGCACGTCACCGCGCGCTTCGCCGACGGGTCCGAGCGGGACTCCGACCTCCTGGTCGGCGCGGACGGCATCCGGTCCACCGTGCGCCGGGTCGTCGACCCGGACGCGCCGGGCCCGCGTTACGCCGGTCTGCTCGGCTTCGGCGCCCGGATGGCGCGCACCGGCGAGCCGTCGACCGGCGGCGCGATGCGGCTGGTCTCGGGCAAGCGGGCGTTCTTCGGCTACCAGGTCGACGCCGACGGCTCCGGCGGGTGGTTCGCCAACCTGCCCCGCAGGACACCGCTGACCACGGCGCAAGCCCGTGCCACCGACCCCGGGCAGTGGCTGGACGTGCTCGGCGAGGCCTTCGCGCCCGACCGCACGCCCGCCGCCCGGATGATCGCGGCCACCGACCCGGCCGGCCTCGTGGTGACCGGCGCGTTGGAGGACCTGCCGAGCGTTCCCCGGTGGAGTCGCGGCCGGATGGTGCTGATCGGCGACGCGGCGCACGCCACGTCACCCAGTTCGGGGCAGGGCGCTTCGCTGGCGTTCGAGAGCGCCGTGCAACTGGCCCGTTGCCTGCGCGACCTGCCGCACGAGGACGCGTTCCGGGTCTACGAGACCCTGCGCCGGGGGAGGGTGGAGCGGATCATCGCCCAGGCCGCCCGGACGAACCGCGACAAGGCCGCCGGTCCCGTCGGTCGCGTGCTGCGCGACGCGCTGATGCCGTTGGCGTTCAAGTTCGTCGACCCGGCCAAGTTCACCTGGCAGTTCGACCACCGCATCGAGTGGGACGACGCCCTCACGCCCGCGTGAGCGCCGGCAGTCGGCGGGCGTAGCAGACCGACTCCGGCTCACCGCGGTACGGGCCGAAGTTGTCGACGCGGTGGTAGCCCTCGCGCTCGTAGAAGCGCATCGCCTCCGGCTGCCGGGTGCCGGTCTCCAGCAGCAGGTCCACCACGCCGGACCGGCGCGCCCGGTCCTCCAGGGCCCGCAGGATCCGCACGGCCACCCCCGTGCCGCGTGACGCGGGCTCGACGTACATCCGCTTCACCTCGGCCGTGCCCGGTCCGAGCAACCGCAGGCCACCGCACCCGACCGCGCGCCCGTCCCGGTCACGGGCCACCACGAACACCGCGACGTCGTGCGCTCCCGGCGCCTCGCCCGGCTCGTGGTCGTCCGTGCCGTACCGGACGTCCAGTTCCGCGCGTTGCGCCGCACGCAGGCGCGTGCCGTCCGGGCCGTCCCACGGTTCGACGTTGACTTCGACCACCGCCACCTCCTTCGTAGCAAGCGTTACCGTAACAAGCGGTACGATAAAGCGGGAGTGCTGGTGGGGGAGGACACAGTGGCCAGGAAGAAGGACGTCCAGGGGGATCGGGAGCGCCTGTCCGCGGCGGTCTGGGCCGTGCTCGCCGAACGAGGGCTGCCCGGGCTGACCCTGCGCGCCGTCGCCGAACGGGCGGGGTGCACCACCGGGCTCGTGCTGCACACGTTCCCGGACAAGCGGGCGTTGCTCGTGCACGCGCGGGAGACGTTGCACCGGCGCACCGCCGTCCGGGCGGACGCCGCCGAGCACGGCGCGCCGGACGCGGTGGGCAAGCTCGAAGCCGTGCTGTCGCAAGCGGTCACGCCGACCGACAACCACGACGAGTCGCGCGTGTGGGTGGGGTTCCTGGCCGCCTCGCTCGCCGACCCCGTGCTGGCCGACGTGCACGTCGCCCACAGCCGGGCGTTCCTGCGCCGGCTGGAACGGCTGCTCGCGCCGGTCCGCCCGGATTGGGACGACGCCCGCCGCGGCCAGGCGGCGAAGTCGCTCGTCGCCCTGGTCGAGGGCTTCAACGTGCTCGCCGTGCGCGATCCGGACACCTACGCGCAGGACGTGAAGGACACCGCCATCAAGGCCGCGGTCGCCCGGCTCGGGCTCAGCTGAACCGGCCGAGCAGCAGGTCCAGGCGGGCCCGGTGGTGGTCGGGGCGCAGGCGTCCGCCCCGGTTGAGGGTGGCCTGGCCGTGCAACGCGCTCCACAAGACCTCGACCAGGGTTTCCGGGTCGTCGTCACCGGCCACGGGTGTGACGGCGGCCAGGAACTCGCCGTACGCGGCACGCAGCTCGGGCGGTGTCTCGGACGTGCCGAACGACAGGTCGACCTCCCGCACGAACATGGCGTCGTACAGCGCGGGCCGGGTGGCGGCGAAGTCCGTGTAGGCGTCCGCGAGCGCGCGTAGGGCCTTCTCGGGCGAGCGGTGGGCCGTGCGGGCGTCGCGCAGTCGTTCGGTCAGGTCCCGGAAACCCTGCACGGCGACGGCGCGCACGATCGCGTCCTTGCCCTTGAAGTGGCTGTAGAGCACCGGCTGGCTGTACTCGACCCGCTCGGCCAGGCGGCGGGTGGTGACCGCGTCCCAGCCCTCGGCCTCCGCCAGTTCGCGGGCCGCGTCGACGATCAACCGGTGGCGTTCGGCGCGTTCGCGCTCACGGCGCTCCTGGATGGACACGCTTTGGATTCTAGCAGTGCTAGACATTCAAGCGGATTGCAAGCTAGTGTCGCTCTCGTACCTAGCACTGCTAGAAAATGGAGTCGGCATCATGTCCCACCAGCGCGTCAACACCGGTCTCGCCGTGCTCGTCGTCCTCGCCGGCTTCTACTTCGGCCTGTCGTTCCTGCTCAACCCGCAGGGCTCCGCGGCCGGGTTCGGGATCGACCCGTGGCCGGAGGGGTCGGGCTACTTCGTGGTCAAGGGCGTCCGCGACATCGCCTACGCGCTGACCGCGCTCATCCTCCTGCTGTTCGGGCACCGCCGTGCCCTGGGCTGGGTGGTGCTGGCGGACGCGATCATCCCGATCGGCGACTGCATCGCGGTGTTCACCAACGGCGGCACGGTGGCCTACGCCCTGGCCGTGCACGGTTCGGCCGCCGTGCTGGTCCTCGTCATCGGGGCGTCGCTGCTGTGGGAGACCCGGACGCGGTCAGCAGGAACGCCGGCGACCACCAGTAGTCGTGCAGCCGGGTGACCCGGACGTCGGTGAACCCGGCCCGTTCGACCTGGTCCGCCCACCGCGACGCGGGCTGCTCCCAGGTCGACCGGGTCGCGCCCGGCACCAGCTGGCCGGTCAGCACCGGCATCAGGAAACCCTGCGCCACCAAGGCCCGGTCGGCGTCGTACTCGGTCACCCCGCGCTCGTAGGCCTCGGCCAGGAACCGGCGGTGCTCCGGGCTCGCGTGCGGCAGGTCCGGCACGTCGAACTCGACCACGGCGAGCACGCCGACGTGCCCGACCAGGTCGGCGAGCACGCCGTCGCGCACCTCGTGCGGCAGCGTGTGCAGGGCGAACGTCGACTGGGCCACGTCGAACACCGCGTCCGCGGGCAGTGCCGCCGCGAACGGCTCGACCCTGGTGTGCCGTGCTTCCACCCGGGGTCCGTCGCCCTCGAACCCGGCCAGCGCCCGCACGGCGGCGTCGAGCAGCGCGGTGGAGGGCTCGACCAGCGTCACGGAGGTGGGGGCGTGCGGCGAGGCCAGTGCGGGCAGCAACGTCCGGCCGTCACCGCAGCCGATGTCCAGCAGACTCGCCGGGCGGGCGTCGGCGTAGACCTGCCCCAGCGCGCCGGTGACCGCCCGGTAGAGGCCCACGTTGCCGCCGCCGTCGATGAACGCCTCGAACGCCGCCGGCTGGTCGTACACCGACCCGTCCCGCATGGCGTCCAGGTGCTCGGCCAGTTCCCCGGCCAACGGCGTGTCGCCGCCGCGGGCCGCCGCCCTGGCCCGGTCGATGTCGCCGTCGGCCAGCGCCCGCAGGGCTTCGTCGATGTAGGTCGTCACCGCACGAGCTAATCAAACGGCCGCCGTTCGCGGGCGCTCACGGCGTCCGTTGGCGTTCTGAGCGTTGAACTCGGGGGTCCTGAACGTAGGACTCACGCGTTCTGGAGGTAGGACTTCCGCGTTCTCGGGTGGGGTTCGCGGGGGGTTTCCGGTGCGGCTCCAGATGGACACCTGGCGCGAGTGGCGGCGGAGCCTCACCCCGTCGGCAGCGCCGTGCCGTGGGTAGGTCGAAGACCGTCGAGGGCGATGCGCAGCTGCCGTTGCCACACCCGCGCACCGTGGTCCCCCACCAGCTGCACGGTGTGGCTCAACGTGGCCAGCAGCAGCGCCAGGTCACCCGTGGTCGCGTCGGCGCGCAGCACCCCGGCTTCCTGGGCGCGGGTGCGCAGGTCGTCGAGCACGGGGTACAGCAGGCGCGCGCAGTCGAGGGCCGGGCCGCTCCAGTTGTGGCCGTACGCCTCCACGACGGCCCGGTGACACGCCTGCGTCGCCAGCGCGTGCTCGTAGAACCCCTCCAGCGCGGCCCGCGGGTCGTCGGTGCCGGCGGCCGCCTCGCGCGCCGCGCCCGCCCAGGCGGTGAACTCGCGGTCGAGGACCGTGCCGAGGAGGTCCTCCTTGGTCGGGAAGTGCCGGTAGAGGGTGCCCATGCCGACACCGCTGCGCTGGGCGATCTCCCGGACGTCCACCGCGCTGCCCTGCTCGGCGAGCACCTCGGTGGCGGCCTCGATGATCGCCGCGCGGTTGCGCTCGGCATCGGCGCGGAGGGGTCGGCGGGACGACGTGTCGGTGGCCACACCGCCAGCATAGTCCGTTTCCGGCCACTAGCGGAGCACGTGCTCCGCTTGTGCTAGCCTCAAGAGGAGCACGTGCTCCGCTTCTATCGTCGCGAGTTCCACCCGACCGAAATCCCCCGCCGAGGGCTTCTACCGCCGAGGATGCACATGACCACGCCCGCGCGCACCGCGATCGACACCGCGCCGCTGTTCCGCCCCTTCTCCACCGGCTCGCTCGACCTGCCGAACCGCGTGGTGATGGCCCCCATGACCAGGCAGTTCTCCCCGGGCGGCGTCCCGGGCGAGAACGTCGCCGACTACTACGGCCGCCGGGCCGCGGGCGGCGTGGGCCTGATCGTCACCGAGGGCACCTACATCGGGCAGACCAGCGCCGGCGACAGCGCCGAAGTGCCGCGCTTCCACGGCGAGGACGCCCTGGCCGGCTGGGCGCGCGTGGTGGAGCGCGTGCACGCCGAGGGCGGCCGGATCGTGCCGCAGCTGTGGCACGTGGGCGCGGCCCGCACGCCCGGCGCGCCGCCCGTGCCGGAGGCACCCGTGTTCACCCCGTCGGGCCTGAAGCTGGACGGCACCCCGATCGGCGAGGCCGGCCCGGTGCCGACCGCCACCGACCTGGAGGCCGTGGTCACCGCGTTCGCCGAGGCCGCCGCGGCCGCACAGCGGCTGGGCTTCGACGGCGTGGAGCTGCACGGGGCCCACGGCTACCTGCTCGACAACTTCCTGTGGGAGGTCACCAACCGGCGCACCGACGCCCACGGCGGCAGCCCGGTCGCCCGGACGCGCCTGGTCACCGAGGTCGTGGCGGCGGTGCGCGCCGCGACGTCGCCCGACTTCCCGGTCATCCTGCGCCTGTCGCAGTGGAAGCCCACCGCGTACGACGCCAAGCTGGCGCACACGCCGCAGGAACTGGAGGCGATCCTGACGCCGCTGGCGGAGGCCGGGGTGGACGTCTTCCACGGCTCGACGCGCCGCTACTGGCAGCCCGAGTTCGAGGGTTCGTCGCTGAACTTCGCCGGCTGGATCAAGAAGATCACCGGTCGGCCCACCATCTCCGTCGGCTCGGTCGGCCTGGACGGCGAGTTCCTGGCGACCTTCGCCGGCCAGACCCCGTCGCCCACGGGCATCGACCAGCTCGTGGAGCGCCTGGCCGCCGACGAGTTCGACCTGATCGCCGTGGGTCGGGCGCTGCTGGCCGACCCCGAGTGGGCCCGCAAGGTCGAGAAGGGTGACGTCGCGGGCGTCACCCCGTTCACCCGGGACGCGCTGGCCTCGCTGGTCTGAGCCGGCCCGCACCTCGGCCGCACCCGGACCCGTGCGGCCGAGGCCGGCGAAGGGTGCGTCCCCCCGGCTCCGACGACCGCGACATGGCGGTGGGCGCCCTGGAGCCCGCGTTCTGCGCCGACTTGGTCGCGGGACCGGGACCGGACCCGGCGACCCCCGCCGCAACACGACCGGTCGGGCTGGACGGCGCTGAGGGCCGCCTGCGTGACCCCGGTGCCGACCTTCGCCGAGGCGGCCGACCCACCTGCACCTCGGGGCCAGGGCCGCGCTCCTGGGCGCGCCACCGGGCGCCACAGCCGCGCCCCGCGTCCGCCACCACCCCGATCGTCGCCGTGACCTGCGGCGTTGCCCGGGAGTTGGCCGGACGTTGGTGTGTCGTTGGTGCGCCGCGCTCCACTGCACGTGCACGAATCCGAGCAGGGGGAGAACTCCGTGGCAACGCGCGCGACCCGGGCAGGTGACAGGCGATGACGGACCAGTGGACCGGCGCCGGCATCTTCGAGAGCTACGCCAGCTTCGTCAAGACGATCGAGGGCGACGCCCAGAGCGAGACCGAACGCGTCCTGGACATCACGTTCGGCGCGATCGACGTGGTCGCCTCGACCGTCGCACTGGCGATCGACCCGATCGGCACGCTGCTGGCGGCCGGTATCGGGTGGCTGATCGAGCACGTCAGCTTCCTGCGCGAGCCGCTGGACATGCTGATGGGCGACCGGGACGCGATCCAGGCGCACATCGAGCTGGTCAAGGCCGACGCCAAGCAGATCCGCGACCAGGCCGAGGTGCACAAGAGCGCCATGGCGCAGTTCACCGGCTGGGAGGGCAAGGCGGGCGAGGCCTTCAAGAAGAGCATGGACCGCCTCGGCGGTGAGCTTGACTCGTTGGCCGAGGTGGTGGACGGCACGGCACGCGTCACCGCGGTGACCGGCACGCTGATCATCATCCTGCGCGACATCGTGCGCGACCTGATCGCCGGTCTGCTCGCCCAGCTCGTCAAGGGCGCGCTGATCGCGGCGGCGGCCGCGGTGTTCACCCTGGGCGCCTCGATCGTCGGGTTCATCGGCTACGCGGTCGGCGCCGCCACCGCGCTGGCGGTGCAGATCGGCGCCAGGATCGCCAAGCTGATCGCCGCGCTGGGCAGGCAGGCCGGGCGGCTGGGCAAGCTGGGCGGGTCGATGGGCTCGCTGGCGCAGGGCTTCTCCCGGTTCGGCGACGCGGGCGGCATCGTGCACGAGACGACCAAGGCCGGCGGCGGGTACGGCGACTTCTACGGCGACAACAAGAACGGCGCGCCGCAGGGCGACCACACCAAGGCGGCCGTCTGATGGCCCGCACCGGAGGGGGTGGCGGCTCCTCGCCACCGCCCGGCAGCCCGGACAGCACCACCAGCACGACCAGCAACCCGTTCAGCGACAAGTACGAGGTCAGCCCGCCGCCGTCGCCGCAGAACCCGTTCTCGGACTTCTACCAGATCAGCGACAACGGCAGCGCGATGAGCCTGGACAACCTGGACTGGGCGGCGCAGAACCTGGACACCGTCGGTCACGGCCTCGCCACGACGGGCCAGAACCTCGGCTCGCACCAGGCGACGGCCGAGGCGTACGGCGCGTTCGGCAGCATGATCGCCTCGCCGCTGAACACGACGATCACCCAGGGCGGGGACACGACCAAGGCCGCCGCGGACGCCGCTGCCGCCGCCGCGCAGAAGGTCCGCGACTCCGCGGAGACGATGCGCACGACCGACAGCGACATCTCGGACAACCTGAGCAGCATCGGCCAGGACGACAACGGCTACCAGGCCCCGCCCGGCTCGTCGGGCGGCCGTCCCGGGGACGGCGACAGCCGACCGGGCGACAACGGTCAGAACGACACCGTGCCGCCGCCGCCCGAGGTGCCCGGCGACGGCACGATGTCGCCACCGCCGAACGTCACGCAGATGCCGAACCCGGACCCCCGGCCGCTCGGCGACCGCATCGGCGACATCCGCGATCAGCTCGGTGTCAACAACGACGTCGGCGGGGTCGTCGTGCCCACGGGCAACCGGCCCGGCGGTGGCCCGTACACCCTGGACACCCCGGTCATGGACCTGCCGCCGGGCAACCGCCACGGCCTCACCTCGGAGCAGCAGGGGATGACCCTCGGCGAGCTGATGGGGCTCCCGCCGGAGGCCATGGCCGATCCGGAGTTCGCGGGCAGCCCGGCCAGGGACATGCTGGAGATGCAGGGCGGTGGCGGCTACAACGCCGACAGCAACCTGCTCATGCTCGACGACAAGCACAACGACAACACCACGTTGCTGCACGAGGTCGGGCACGCCAGGCAGAACGAGCACGGCTTCAACGACCACAACTCGCAGCGGACGTTGCTGGAGTTCCAGAACGTGCTCGTCAACGAGAACGCGCACCACGGCGCGAACGGCAACCCGGACCGGCTGGCGTACGTGCCGCAGCCCGGCGCGGTCGCGCCCACCGACTGGAACGGCTTGCGCGACTACGTCCAGGGCAACAACACGGTCACCGTCAACGGCCAGCAGCTCACGATGAACCCCGCGCAGCGCGACCAGAGCCTGGTGCTGCTCAACCAGATCGAGCAGCTGACCGGTCCCGGCGGCCAGTACGCGGCCAACGGCGCCCAGGTGCGCGACAACCTGATCAAGGAGTTCTTCGCCAAGGAGAAGGAGATGCAGGGGCGGTAGCCACTGGGGGAAGAAGGGGGGTGGTCCGGCCCCCGGCCGCTACCCGCGGCCGGGGGCCGGACTGCGCATCACGATCAGGTCGCCGTGCCCGCCGTACCCGAGGACGGGTTCGGCGTACTGCGTGCCGTCGAACGTGATCAGCCACCACTCGCGGCCGACCGGCAGCAGCACCGGGTGCGGGATGTTCGTGCCGTAGGGCGCGTCGAGGGTGCCGAGCTTGCGCATCGACCGGTCGTACACCGGGTACTGCCGGGCGTCGCCGTCGCTGGCGAACACGTACCACTCGCGGCCTACCCGCTGGATGATCGTGCCCTCGGTCTGGTCCACCGAGGTGTCCGCGCCCACCAGCCGCGTCCGCGTGTAGTCCGCGCCGGGAGCCGCGACGGCGAGCGCCGGGTGGAAGACGAACGCCGGCTGCTGCGCCTCGCTCTCCACGAACGCGAGGTGCCAGCGGTCGTCCACGCGGGTCAGCGCGGGGTCCCAGGAGCTGACGGCGGTCGGCAGCGGCAGGCGCTCGGTGCGCAGCACGTGCACGCCCTGCAACACGTTGGCGGTGGTCGTGGTGTGCCGGATGTGCACGCCCCTGAACGCGAAGTCGCCCCACGAGCTCATGAGCAGGATGAACCGGCCGGTGCGGTCGTCGTACACGATCTGCCCGGCGTGGTCGCCGAGCACGACGCCGTCGCGCTCGAAGAACAGGACCGCGACCTGTTCCAGCCGCGACGGGTCGGCCAGGTCGATCGTCCACACCGCCCAGTGCGCCTGCTGGAAGAACCCCAGACCGGCGTTGGTCATGGTCACGTACAGCTTGCCCGAGCGGATGAACGGCCTGCCGTCGGCGTGCTGCACGACGTGCGGGTCGCGGACGCCCGCCTGGCCGAAGTAGCCCGCCCGCACCCGGCCCAGCCGCACGTCGCCGCCGCGCCCGCCGTAGACGTAGTCGAGGGAGCCCAGCACTGCGGGTACCCGCAGGTCGACCAGCGCCCGGACGCCGTCGCGCTCGGTCAGCACGGGTTGCCAGCCGGTGCCGGTGCCGGTGGTGTCGACCAGGACCGTGACCGCGTTCTCGTTGACCACGACGGCGAACCGGAACGCGCCGGTCACGCGCACGTCGGCGGTCTTCACCACGGTGGTCGCGCCGCCGGTGGTCACCTCGATCGTGGCCCGACCGGCGGTCGCGTCGAGCGTGCCGAGCACGGACGTGGCGCCGCCCGCGAGGCCCGCCACCACCACGCCTTCCGCGCGCTGCACCTCCACGAGCACCGAGCCGAACGGCGCCCGCGGGCGCACACCGGTGCTGACCAGCGTGCCGGCGGTGGCCGAGGGCGGGGTGATCGCGCTGTCGTACTGCACGAACCGCGGTGCGACCAGGTCGAACGGGCGGTGCTTGTGCGTCACCGCGAAGTGCAGGTCGAACGGAGTCGTGGCCGGCTGACCCATCGCGGGCACGGTACCGAACAGCGTCGACACCGCCCCGACGGCGCCCGCCGCACCGGCGTGGCGCAGCAGCGTGCGTCGATCCATGTCCCGTGCCGCCATTCGGACCTCCTCGGACTCCCGCCGGTACTTGTTAACCATGTGTTACAGGCAGGTGTGACCCAGTGTCCAGGGGCCGTTCGGTTCAGGAGGCGGTGCCGCTCAGGTGGTCAGCACGAGCTTCCCGCGCACGTGACCGGCGGCGCTGACCCGGTGCGCCTCGGCCGCGTCGGCCAACGGGAACGTGGCGCCCACGGCGACCACGAGCTCGCCCCGCGCGGCCATGCCCGCCAGTTCGGCGAGGCGTTCGGGCGACCGCCGGGGGCTGGCCGAGAACACCACCCCCAGCTCGGCGGAGGCGTTGTCGGCGATGGTGACGATGCGGTCCGTGCCGCCGCGCAGCTCGATCGAGTCCGGCAGCGCGCCCTTGCCCGTCACGTCGAACACCGCGTCGACGCCCTCGGGCGCCAACGCCCGCACCCGTCGCACCAGGCCCTCGCCGTACGTGGTCGGTGTGGCCCCGAGCGCGGCGACGTGCTCGTGGTTGTCCGGGCCGGCGGTGCCGATGACCCGCAGCCCCGCCGCCACCGCCAGCTGCACGGCCATCGTGCCGACACCGCCCGCCGCGCCGTGCACCAGCAGCGTCTCGCCCGGCGCGACGTCGAGCAGGGTGAGCACCCGGTCGGCGGTCTCCGCGGCGATGGGCAGCGCGGCGGCCCGCTCCCACGGCAGTCCTCCGGGCTTGCGCGCGAACGCGCCGGTCAACGCGTACTCCGCGTACGCGCCGGTGTCGGCCCAGCCGAGCACCTCCTCGCCGACCGACGTGCCGGTGACGTCCGGTCCGACCGCGTCGACCACGCCCGCGAACTCCAGGCCCAGGACCGTCGGCAGCGGCGTGCGGAAGAAGGCCTCCATCGCGCCGGAGCGGACCTTCACGTCGAACGGGTTCACCCCCGCCGCCCGCACCCGGACCCGCACCTGACCGGGACCGGGTTCGGGCAGCTCGACGTCGTCGGGGCGCAGCTCTTCGGGACCGCCGAAACGGCTCAGCACAACGGCTCTCATCACGATGTCCCATCCTGTCAGTCCCGGCGGACCGGACTACAGTCCGCCTCCATGACGGACATGTCCGCGCACGGCGGTGGTGTGCACGTGGAACTGGCCAGGCTGCGCGGGGCCCCGCCCAGGGAGCGGGCGGACGCGGCGCGCAACCGGGCCAAGATCCTCGACGTGGCGGCGCGGTTGTTCGCCCGACACGGCGTCGCCGACGTGTCGATGGACCAGATCGCCGCCGCGGCCGAGGTCGGCAAGGGAACGTTGTTCCGCCGGTTCGGCGACAAGGCGGGCTTGGCCTCGGCCCTGCTGGGCGCCCGCGAGGAGGAGTTGCAGGGCGCGATCCTGAGCGGGCCGCCGCCGTTGGGGCCGGACGCGCCGGCGGGGGAGCGGCTGATCGCCTTCACGACCGCCTACGCGGCCTTCCTGGAGGCCAACCTCGACCTCGTGCGGTTGTCGGAGACGGCCAACCCCGGCGCCCGGTACCGGACCGGCGCGTACCGGTTCTGGCACCTGCACGTGCGCATCCTGCTGGCGGCGGCGCGGCCCGACCTCGACGCCGACTACTTCGCGCACGTGCTGCTCGCACCCCTGGCCGCGGACCTGCGGCACGCGACCGCGGACGCGTTCCCCGCCGAGCGCGTCGCCGCCAACGCCGCCGACCTGGCCCGACTGGTGCTCACCGGTCGGCTCGGGACGTGACCGGCGTCTCGCAGCAGAAGCGGACCGTGGTCCGTTAGAGTGGAGTCAACCGGACTTCGGTCCGGTTCCACTGTGACGGAGGACTGGACCATGACGACCCTGCTGCACATCTCCGCGTCACCGAGGGGCGAGGCCTCGGAGTCGCGGGCGATCGCCCGCACGTTCCTCGACACCTACCGGGCGCGCCACCCCGAGCACCGGGTGGAGGAGTTCGACCTGTGGGACGGCACGCTGCCCGCCTTCGGCCCGGACGCCGCGGCGGCCAAGATGGCGGTGTTCGCCGGGCAGGAGCCCGTCGGTGCCGCGTGGGAGGCGGTGACCAGGACGTTCGACCGCTTCGCCGCCGCCGACGCGTACCTGTTCAGCGTGCCGATGTGGAACGCGGGCGTGCCGTACGTGCTCAAGCAGTTCATCGACGTGGTGAGCCAGCCCGGCCTGGTGTTCGGGTTCGACCCGGAGCGCGGCTACTCGGGTCTGCTCAAGGGCCGGAAGGCGGCCGTCGTCTACACCAGCGCCGTGTACGGGGACGGGCGCGACCCGGCGTTCGGCACGGACTTCCAGCGGCCGTTCCTCGGCGGCTGGCTGCGCTGGGCCGGCATCACCGACCTCACCGAGGTCGAGTTCCGGCCGGACCTGGTGGCCGCCGACGTCGACCAGCGGCGCAAGCAGGCGCACGAGGACGCGGTGAGCGCGGCCGAGCGCTTCTGAGGTCGCGGCGCGACCCGCGGGTCACGACGGAGCCGCGTGCTCCTCGGGCCGGAGCTTGGCGACCAGCTCGCCCCGGCTGCGCACGTCCACCTTGGCGAACACCGACTTCAGGTGGTCCTGGACGGTGTGCGCGGAGATGGCGAGCCGGGCCGCGATGTCCGAGGTGGACCGCCCGCCGATGACCTCGTGGCACACCTCGCGCTCACGGGCGGTGAGGCCGTAGGCGGCCAGCAGCAGGCCGAGCAGTTCGCCGCCGGACGCCCGCGCGACGGTCACCACCGTCTCCTGGTCGTCCCCCTCGGCGAGCAGCCGATTGGCCCGCAACAGGATCCAGCCGCCGGACGCGTCGCGCACGCGGGCCCGGAACGTGCCCGATCCCGAGGACCGGGCGCCGGCCACCACGGCGCGCAGCATCACCGCGAACCGGCCGGGCGCGACCTCGTCCAGCTCGTCGCGCCAGGTCCGGGCGGCGGCCGTGGCCGCACGCGGCGTGCCGTCCGGACCGACCACGACGATCGCCGGGTCGCCACCGGTCCGGTGGTCGCCGCCGCGGGCCGCGGCCCTCGTCGCGGCGGCCAGCGCCGGTGCGACGGAGGCGATGAACTCCGCCTCGCGGTCGGTGAACCCGCCGCGCCGCACCAGGCCCGCCGCGCCCCAGCACGTGCCGTCCACCCGGAACACCGCGCGCAGCTCGTGGTGCAGGCCGAGGGGCCGCCACACCTCGTTGAACCGGCCGCAGCGGGCGACGTCGCGGCTCGGCGCGTCCGACAGCCGCGCCACCACCCCCGGGCGGCGGGCCAGCTCGGCGAACGTGTGCGGCTCGACGCCGCCGTACTCGCAGGCCGCCAGCAGCGGCTCGTACTCGGCCGGGACGCGGGTCGGTCCGCTGGTCATCGAGCTGATCACGGCGGTGTCCGGGTCCAGCGACGCCCAGCAGGTCAGGTCGGTGGGCACGACCCGCTCGACCACGTCGATCGCGGCGCGGTGCAGCTCGGCGACACCGAGGCCCGCCGTCGCGAGCGCCGCGACCTCACGCCGCGCGCCGATCGCCCGACCTTCCCACACGTCCGGAGTATGCGCCTGCCCGCGCCGCGCCTCCATCCCACATTTCCGGGATGGGCGGGTCGCGGCACGCGCTCCTACCGTCGGTCCATGAAGACGCACCTGAGCACCGCGGGCGAGGGCTTCGAGCTGACCTCGCCGGACGCGAAGATCACCGTCAAGGTCGACGCCGCGCACACCGACGGCGCCTACGAGCTGTTCGAGGTGGACGCGCCGCGCGGACCCACCGTGCCGCCGCACGGCACGCCGTGGGCCAAGGCGTTCTACGTGCTGCACGGTCGGATGGCCGTGCTGGTCGACGGCGAGGTCTACGACGTGGGGCCGGGTGCGTCGATCACCATCCCGCCCGGCGCGCCGCACACGTTCACCGTGCACTCGCCGTCGGTGCGGTTCCTGGCGATCAGCCTCACCGACGCGATGGGTCGGTTCTTCCGCGACGTCGACCGGGCCGTGCCCGTCGGCACGCCGTCGGCCGACGTGGCGCCGCTGCTCCACGAGGTGGTCGGGCGGCACGGGATCACGATGGGGGAGTGGTCGTCGTGAACGCCGTCGCGCAGGTGGCCGCGGCCGTGGCCGTCCTGGTCCACCTCACCGCGTTCGTGTGGGAGACGCTGCTGTTCCGCCGCCCGGGCGTGCACTGGGGCGTGTTCAAGGTGCCGACCGAGGACGTGCGACCGGTCCGGCTGTGGTCGTTCAACGTGGGCCTCTACAACCTGTTCCTCGGCTCCGGCACGGCCATCGGCCTGGTCGCGCTGAACACCGGCGCCGAGGCGGTCGGCCGCGCCCTGGTGTTCTACACGTGCGGCTTCATGGTGCTGGCCGGCATCGGGCTCGCCGTGTCCGACCGGCTCGCGATGAGCCGCCCCAAGGGCACCGGGATGGGTGGCGCGATAGCCCAGACCACGCCGGCGCTCGTGGCGATCATCGCGCTGGCCCTGGCCTGACCACCGCTCGGGACCGCCACGGCACCGGGTTCTCCGGGTCGGCGCACGGCCGGTCGCCCGCGTTGCGGATGTCGTCCTGGCCGACCTCGGCGGCAGGGAGCCCGCGGCCGCCGAGTCGCCGGGCACCTGCCGTTCACCGGGGCCGACCGGACGACCGGGCGACCCGGTGTGTCGGTTAGCCTTACCTAAACTTCGGGGAGGTGCGGGTGTCGCGCGAAGCGGTGCGGGGGGTCGGCTTGCTCCTGTCGATCGGTGTGCTGGGCCTGATCGTGCTGCTCAGCCTCTGGATCGGCACCAAGAGCATCCCGTTCACCGACACCTTCGCCCTCCTGTTCGCCGACGACGGGTCCGGTGACGCCGCCATCGTGCGCGCCGTCCGGGTGCCCCGAGCCGTCCTCGGCCTGCTCGTCGGCGCGGCGCTCGGCCTGGCCGGCGCGGTGATGCAGGCGTTGACCCGCAACCCGCTCGCCGACCCCGGCCTGCTCGGCGTCAACATGGGCGCGGCGGCGGCGATCGTGTCGGCCATCGCGTTCTTCGGCATCACCAGCCCGACCGGCTACATCTGGTTCGCGCTGGCCGGGGCGGCGGGCACGGCGACCGTCGTCTACGTCCTCGGCGCGGCGGGCCGGGGCGCGGCCACCCCCGACCGGCTCGTGCTCAGCGGCGCGGCGCTGACCGCCGTGCTCTACGCCTACGTCTCGGCGATCCTGCTGCTGTTCACGCACACGTTCGACGCGTTCCGGTTCTGGAACGTCGGCTCGCTGGCCGGTCGCGACTTCGAGCTCATCGGCCAGGTCTCGCCGTTCGTGCTGCCCGGCATCCTCATCGCGTTCCTGCTCGCCCGCAACCTCAACGTGCTGGCGCTGGGCGACCACACCGGCAAGGCGCTGGGCGCGAACGTCAACCGCACCCGTGCGTTCGGGGTCCTCTCCGTCACGCTCATGGCGGGCGCCGCGACCGCCGCCGCCGGGCCGATCGCGTTCGTCGGCCTGACCGTGCCGCACGTGGCCCGCATGATCGGCGGCAGCGACCAGCGCTGGGTGCTGGCGTACTCCGCGGTGCTCTCGCCGATCCTGCTGCTCGGCTCGGACGTGGTCGGCCGGGTGGTCATCGCACCGCAGGAGATGGAGGTCGGCATCATCACCGCGTTCATCGGCGCGCCCGTGTTCATCGCGCTGTGCCGGCGGCGGAAGCTGGCCACGCTGTGAGGACCATCCGCACCCCCGCAGTCTCGCTGCGGGTCAGCGAACGCGCCCTGCTCGTGAGCACGGCCATCGTCGCGCTGACCGCGGTCGCCGCCGTCGCCACCATGGTCACCGGCGACTTCCCGCTCACCGTCGGCGAGGTGCTGACCACGTTCGCCGGGCAGGGGGACGGCTACGCCGACTTCGTCATCTTCACGCTGCGCCTGCCGCGCCTGATCACCGGCCTGCTGGTCGGCGCCGCGCTCGCGCTCAGCGGCGCGATCCTGCAGAGCCTGTCCCGCAACCCGCTGGCCAGCCCCGACATCATCGGCTTCACCCAGGGCGCGGCCACCGGCGCGATCGCGGTCCTGGTGCTGGCGCAGGGCAGCATGGCGGCCACCGCGCTGGGCGCGACCGTCGCGGGCCTGCTCACGTCCGCCGCCGTCTACCTGTTGGCGCTCAAGCAGGGCGTGCAGGGCTTCCGGTTGGTGCTCATCGGCATCGGCGTGAGCGCCATGATGCTCGCGGTCAACTCCTACCTGCTCACCCGGGCCACGCTGGAGAGCGCGTTGGCCGCGCAGGCGTGGCTGGTCGGCGGCCTGAACAACCGGGGCTGGGACCAGGCCCAGGTGGTCGCCGCGGTGCTGGCCGTGCTGCTGCCGTGCGCCCTGGTGCTCGGCCGCCGGTTGGCGTTGCTGGAGATGGGCGACAGCGCCGCGACCGGCCTGGGCGTGCCCGCCGAGCGCACCCGGCTCGCGCTGCTCGCGGTGAGCGTCGGCCTGGCCGCCGTCGCCACGGCCGCCGCCGGGCCGATCAGTTTCGTCGCCCTGGCCGCGCCGCAAGTAGCCCGACGGCTCACCGGCGCGTCCGGGCCCGGCCTGGCCGCGTCGGCGCTCATGGGCGGCCTGCTGCTGGTCGTCGGCGACTTCGCGGTGCAACGGCTGTTCCCGACGACCCAGTTGCCGGTCGGCATCGCGACCGGCGCGATCGGCGGGCTCTACCTGGTGTGGCTGCTGGCGCACGAGTGGCGGAAGGGGAGCACGACATGACGAGGCTGCGGGGTTCGGGGCTGACGCTGTCCTACGACGAGCGCGTGGTCGTGTCCGGGTTGGACGTCGAGATCCCGGACGGCTCGTTCACCGTCATCGTGGGCCCCAACGCCTGCGGCAAGTCCACCGTGCTCAAGGCGTTGGCGCGGATGCTCAAGCCGCGCACCGGCGCCGTGTACCTGGACGGCGAGGCGATCTCGACCTACCGCTCCAAGGAGGTCGCGCGCCGCCTCGGCCTGCTGCCGCAGTCATCCATCGCGCCCGGTGGGATCACGGTCGGTGAGCTCGTCGCCCGGGGTCGGTACCCGCACCAGCGGCTGCTGCGGCAGTGGTCGGTCGAGGACGAGGCGGTGACCGGGGAGGCGATGAGGCTGACCGGCGTGCACGACCTGGCCGACCGGCTGGTCGACGAACTGTCCGGCGGGCAGCGGCAACGCGTGTGGCTGGCCATGGTGCTCGCGCAGCAGACGTCGATCCTGCTGCTGGACGAGCCGACCACGTTCCTCGACATCGCGCACCAGGTCGAGGTGCTGGACCTGTGCGCCGACCTGCACGAGGACGGCAACCACACCCTCGTGGCCGTGCTGCACGACCTGAACCAGGCGTGCCGCTACGCCACCCACCTGATCGCCATGAAGCCGGGCGAGGGCGTGGTGGCCCAGGGCCGGCCGTCCGACATCGTGACCGCGGAGCTGGTCGAGGACGTCTTCGGCCTGCCGTGCCGGGTGATCGCGGACCCGGAGACCGAGACACCGCTGGTCGTGCCCTTGCGCAGGCAGCGCGTCACCCAGCCGTCCAACGCCTGACGACCACTTGAGCGGACGACCCGGAGCACCCGCGCGAGGTCACACCTGCCACCGGGCGCGGCCCGGGGGTTCGGCGGTCAGGTCGGTCTCGAACGCGGCGGCGATGGAGTCGACGTCCCAGGACTCCCGGGTCAGGACCGGCTGCTTCACCGCGTACTGCGCGATCACGTGCAGCTTGTCCGGCAGGAAGCGGATCAGCTGGCCCGTCACGTGCCCGGACCGGTCGCTGAGCAGGTACGTCACCAGAGGCGCCATCAGGTCCGGCGTCTGATCGGGTGAGCTGATCTGCCCGGCCCGCGGGTCGAGGTCCATCATCGGCGTCCACGCCAGGGGCGCGACACCGTTGACCCGCACGCCCCGCGCCGCCAGCGACCCCGCCCACGACAGGGTCAACGACGCCACCGCGCCCTTGGACGCCGAGTACGCGGCGGCACCGGCGCGGCCCAGCATCGCGCCCGACACGACGTTCACGATCGAGCCGCCCCGCATGACCTTCGCCGCCGCCGTGCCGCAGTACATCGTCCCCAGCACGTTGACCTCGACCACCGACCGCAGCACGTCCGGCTCGTCGTCCCACGGTTCGGCGAAGTGCGTGACGCCCGCGTTGTTCACCAGGCCGTCGACCCGCCCGAACGACGACGCGCACAACTCCACCAGCGCCGACCCGACCGCGGGATCGGTCACCGACCCGGTGTGCGCCACGGCCTCGCCGCCCGCCTCCACGATCGACGCCACGACCTCCGCCGCACCCGAGACGTCGTTCACCACCACCCGCGCGCCCGACGCCGCCGCGTGCCGCGCGTACGCCTCACCCAACCCGCGACCCGCGCCGGTCACGATCACGGCCTTGCCGTCCAGCACTCCCACGCCCTACCCCCGGTACCCGGCCGCGGCGTCGGCCGCGCGCAACCGGTCGAGGTCCGCCCGCGCCAACCGGGCCGTCACCACCTGCGGCCCGGTGCCCGCCCGCGCCACCGGCCGACCGTCCGGGTGCCACACCCCGCTCCCGCCGCACGACCGCCAACCCGGACCCGCTCCCGCCAGGTTCGCCACCAGCGCGTACATCCGGTGGTCCATCGCACGGGCCGCCGGGTGCACGTCGAGGCGCCGCTCCTGCCCCTCGGTGTACAACGCCGACACCGCGTAGACGTCCACGCCCCGCCGTGCCACCTCCAACGCGTGCTCGGGCGCCGCCGCGTCGTAGCAGACCGCCGGCGCCACCCGCCACCCGTCGACCTCCAGCACGGGGAACGACCCGCCCGGCTCGAACACCTCGCGCTCGGCCCGGCTCAGGTAGTGCTTGCCGACCACCTCGACCGCGCCGTCCGGCGACAACGCCACCGACGCGAGCAACCGCCGCCCGTCCGGCCCCAGCCACGCCCCGCTGACCACCGCCGTCACCCCGTGGGCCCGGCTCGCCTCGCGGACGACGTCCAGGCGCGGGTCGTCCGAGGTCACCCAGCACGTCGGGTCGGCGAAGCGGTCCAGGTCGTAGCCGGTCAACGACAGCAGCGGGAACAGCAGCAGACGGGCGTCCGCCGCGTCGGCGACCGCCCTGGCCGCCCGGCGGGCGTTCTCCGCGACGTCACCGGGCACGGGCGCGTGCTGCGCGACGGCGACCACCAACTCGTCGGATTCCACCCGACCGATCATTCCACGCTAGAACGACCGCCCGGAGCCAAATCCGCCCGCGACCCGGTCCGCCCGCGACCCGATCCACGCCGGAATGTCCGCCGCTGCCGCCATCCTGCGCACGACGGGCGGTTGGGTCGATCGGCGTAGTACCCAAGGGGTGGACCATGCCGGACTTCTTCACTGATGTGCAGGGGCGGGTCAGACCGATCTGCGGCAAGGGCGGTGCGGGCACGCCGTCACGATCGCCGAGCGGATCTTGGAGATGCGCGACGCGGAGGAGTCTTCGCAGTGACACAGGCGAAGTGGAGTTCGTCGACCTGGATGTGGGCATGGAGTATCTGCGGTGTCGTGGGTACACCGGCACCCACCGGGATCCGGCCAATGCGCGAGTCATACCGCAGCACTTCGACTGCCGGGTCTGGATCGGCGCCGGGACCGGTGACGTGGTGGACTACCTCGCCTGGCAGTCCGACGTCACCCGCTGTGGGCTGTCGCCGGTGGTGGGCGGACAGACCTTCGGACCTGCGTACACATTGCGACAGGACCCGGTGAGGAGCGGTGGGCAGCCACGCCCGTCGGTGTGTCAGGCTGCGAGTACCGCGTCGGCCACGATGGGAACCACCTGCCGCAACCGGTCCAGGACCTCCGCGCGTGCGGCCCTGATGTCGGGTTTGTACCCCCAACTGTGGGTGGTGACGAGCAGGTCGTCGCGGGCCATGATCGCCGTGCAGTGCTGCATGCCGGGTAGTCGGTCGTTCGCCGTCTCGCAGTAGGCGTAGAAGTCGTCGAGACCGGAGGGTGCGGGGACGTCCGCGTCGGGGTGCACGGCCCGTTCCGGCATGCCGTCGCGGTGCGCGTACTGCGGGCAATCTCGTGCCCTCGTCCGGATCTCCTCGACCAGATCCCGCGGCTTGACGTCGGACAGCGCGTGCACGTACTGGCTTGCGTCCATGAGCTTTCCGACCCAGATCCGTCCCTCGGTCACCATCCAGCCCTGTTCGACCTGGACCGGCCCGCACAGTCGCAGGACCACGGGGACGCCTCGCTGTTCGGTCATCGGCCGGTCTTCCTGCCACGGGCCGTTGGGTTCGAGGGCGTCCTTGGCTGCGAGCGCGGCCTTCGCCTTGCGCTCCGACGCGTTCCACTTGTCCATCACCGAGGTCGAGGACGGTGCGGGTGACGCTGCTGGGGGAACCTCCTGGGTTGTCGAACATGCCGCCAGCAGGCAAACGGCTGCCGGCACTACGAGCCATCTGGACACACTCAACTCCCGAGGTCAACGGGGGAGGAGCATACGCGAAGGCCGACGTAAATCCGTCCGATCATGCCTATGGTCGGACGCCGCCCAACCTCCGACCCGGCGATCGGGGATGTCGACGTGGATGGCATGACTGAGCAGAGGCTGGTTACATCCAGGCGGCGAACTGCCGCGCCGGACCACTGACACTGAGTGACGCCTACTTGCTGACACCTGCTGACGTTTCCCGGGTCAGCGATATGACGCCTCGCAGTAGAACCAGGCGTTCGGAGGCGCCAGGTGCGCGTCATGCCCACGACTGTATGAAAAAGGGTGGGTGCCGGGTTGTCGGACATCGTGTCTCAAGCACGCATATGTGGACTCGACCCACCTTCAAGAAGAAGGATGCGAGTCACGACCACAAATCAGCAGCGGATACGGCGACCGGTCCAGGTGGGACGCGTCCCACACCAGTCAGCTGGCATCGTCACCGTCGGTATACCCCGATGAGCCGACGAGTGGGCGTCGGGACGGTCCGCTGAGGAAAGAGTCCTGACACCCCAGACGTTTCCGCCTGAGTCGGCGGTGAATCGCGTGATCGCCGAAGCCGGACGGGAAGGCGCTCTGATGGCCCAGGCGTACGATCGCCGCAGCTCAGCAACCCCATGCAGAGTTCTGGTACCCCACAGGGCGCATCACGTCAACTCGGCTGCGGCTTGACATTGAACCTCCTGGGATGTTTTTCGCGTTCGATGGTGCGATGCCCGGAGGAACCTCATGCCGCCGGCCGAGGCGACGTCGAGGTGCCGGGCATGGCGTCGGGCTGACTCACCCATCCGGTGGTGCTGGTTTCTTTGTGTACGACTCGAACCGGTCGGAAGCCGCTCACGTCCGCCGTGCTGTGCCGGACGACCTCTTCGAAGAACCACGACGACACGATGAGCGCGAGCGCTCCCGGCGACCTCCGCAGGGTCGTCTTGAGCGCGGTCGAGTCGAGCAGACGGAACGCCAGGTTGATCGAAGCGGACGTGGCGCCGTGTGCGTCGTAGTGGACCTCACCGGCGTGCAGCGCCATTCGCATCCGGATCCGCTCCGCCGCGGGACGGGCGATGTTGTGCGCGCGCAGGGTCGGAGCCAGCCGTTCGGGCAGTACCTCGACGAAGTGCGCTTTGGGTACGTCCGGCGGCACGAGCAGGAACACCCCGTCCCCGCGGTCCTCACGGTCACAACGCTGCCAGGGGATTCCCGCTTGCTCGAACGCCCGGCGCAACGCCCGGTACATCGCCGCCCGCACGGCGACCTGGTGCCGGTTCGACCGACAGGCCGCGCCGAACCCCTCCACGTCAACCACCATGATCGTCCTGTGCACGGCGAAGTCCATGCTCGCCATCGGTGCCCTCCCTTTGCGCAGCTCCGCTCGACTGGTCCGAGATCCGGCTCGGCTCCACCTCTGCGTCACATCGCGATGTGACCCAGAGGTGCCTTGGTGACCGCCGGTTCCTTGAAGGTCATGATCACCAGTGGGTGGAGCGCGGCCGTTATCCCGCGCCCCACCCACTGCGTCCCGTCGGCCCCCACCCGGTTTGACGCCCCCTAACGCCCCCGGGTCGACGGGAATTCCAGCGAACCACCGGCTCCGCGGCCGGGGCGGCTGGGCGTCAACCGCTCTTGCACAATCCACTAGACCGCTTCCGGGAGGCCCACGGAAGCCGATCGGCCATGGCCGTACAAGTCCATACGAGCCACCGGTCAACCAATACGGGGGCACGGCGGAACCGGTGCCCGGTGGAATACCGACGCGCGGAAGTCGGTTCCCTCAGGCGCAGGTGCCGGGGTTGATCGCGCCGGGCGCGTGCTTGACCCACTCGGATGGGGTTATCGCTGTCCCCGTGGTCGTGCAGATGCGCGGGATCACCCGTTCAGGATCGACGTCCCAGAGGTACACGTCGCCGTTGGCGGTCGCGAGCGTCTGTCCGTCCGGGCTGAAGCGCACCGCCCACGTCTTGTCGCCGGGCCGTTGGAGAACGGCCCACGTCTCTGGTTGCCGCCGCTGGTCGGACAGGGCCCAGATCCACGTCTGGCCGGTGCCGCTGCCGCCTGCCAGCAGCGACCCGTCAGGGCTGAAGTCCAGGTCGTGGATGAAGCCGTCCGGTCCGGTGATGGGCGGATGTGCTTCTCGCGGGGCGGAGGGGGTGGCCAGGTCCAGCAGGCGCACGGTGCCGTCGGCCACTCCGAGGGCGAGGGTGCGGCCGTCGGGGCTGAAGGCGAGCGAGCGGACGTCATCACGGGCCACTGGGGCCTGCTCGCCCAGCGGGACGGGGTGCAGACGGTCGCGGGTGTCCCACAGCTGCAAGAAACCGTTCTGCCCGACGCCCGCGAGCGTTTGCCCGTCGGGGCTGAACCGCACCGCGAAGCCGTACCCGGATGCGGTCTTGAAGCTCGCCAACGCCTTCGGGTTATCCAGGTCGGCAACGTCCCACAAGCGAACCGTGCTGTCGTCACCAGTGCTGGCCAGCAGGTCGCCCTTCGGGCTGAAGGTCAGGTCTTCGATCAACGCGGAGTGGCCGGTGAGGCGCACGGGGTGTGAACGGGGTCGGTGCGGTGTGCCTATGTCCCACAACAGGATCGCGTTGTCGGCTCGCGTGGATGACGCGAGCGTCCGGCCGCCGGGGGCAAGGGCGGCTGTTCCGGTCATGCGTTCGGCGCCCGGTGGTGCGGCCAGCGGATCGCCGATCTCGGCCGGGTGCTCCCGTTCCGCCACGTCCCACAACCGCAGATCCTTGCCCGCGTCGACCAGCAGCGGCAGGTCGGGGTGGAAGGCCAGGCTGGTGATGGAGCGCTGTGAGGTCGGCAGGACCGGGCCGGGGACCGTCCACCGGCGTGCCACGCCGTCGGCGCTGTTGGTGTAGAGGAAGCGGTCGGCCTGCCGGAACGCCACAGCGGTGACGGGTTCGGCGTGGGGGAGCTCCAACCGCACTTCCCGCCGGTCGAGGTCCCACACCTGGACGGTGCCACCCGCGTTCGCGGCGGCGAGCAGCCGCCCGTCCGAGCTGAACGTGATCGCGTTGATCCAGTCGATCGCTCCGCGCAGCTCCGCGGCCAGCGCCGGTAGAGCCGGGTCGGCAAGGCTCCACG
The DNA here is from genome assembly GCF_040673975.1 of Actinosynnema sp. NPDC050801. Taxonomy (NCBI): domain Bacteria; kingdom Bacillati; phylum Actinomycetota; class Actinomycetes; order Pseudonocardiales; family Pseudonocardiaceae; genus Actinosynnema; species Actinosynnema sp. NPDC050801. The sequence continues at coordinate 287,229 of NZ_JBFAQZ010000005.1, forward strand.
TTCGGATCGTGCCGTCGTTGCTGCCGGCCGCGAAGGTCGTGCCGTCGGAGCTGAACGCGACGGCGTTGACCCGGCTGGTGAACGCCAGTGGCGCACCGAGCTGTCGCTGCCGTCCGGGTGTGATGTCCCAGACGTGCACTGCCCGACCCGCGTCCGCCAGAACCAGCAGGGCGCCGTCGGGGCTGAACGCGAACGACTGCACGGCCCCAGTCGGTCCGGTGAGCACGGGACTGGCAGGAGACGGGTGCTCCCGGTCCCGCACGTCCCACAAGCGGAAGGTCTTCTTGGCCTCCCCGACCGCCAGCAGCGAGCCGTCCGGGCTGAACTCGACCGCGAGGACTTCGCCCTCCGGTCCGGTGATCGGCTCGCCCAGCGCGCGCGGGTGCGCCGGATCGCTCACGTCCCACAACCGCACGGTCTTGTCGGCCGATCCGGTCGCCGCGGTCCTGCCATCCGGGGAGAAGGCGACGGCCCAGATCGGCCTGCCGTGCCCGCTCGGCACGGGCTCACCGACGCGGACCGGGTTGCCGGAGCCGCGAACGTCCCACAAGACCAAATTCGTGTCGTCCTCCGCCGCGCCCGCGGCCAGAAGCAGCTCACCGGCCGGGTCGACCGCGACCGCCTGGAGGTTGCCGCCCAGTCGGGGCATGCGCGCGGCAATCGGGCCGGTGGACGTGGCGAGCACGCTCGATCGCGCTTCGACGGTCGGTGACACCCGGTAGGCCGCCACCGCCAACTGCGCGGCCAAGGCCGGGTCGGTGCCGCGCAAGCGGTCGGCCGTGCCCGCGATCTGACGGGAGAGCGCCGAGTTGCGCTCGCGTTCGGCAACACCGCGCTGCTGGACCGAGTAAGTGGTCGCGGCGCCGGACAACACCAGCAACGCGGCCAAAGCGGCCGTCAGCCAGCGCAACCTGCGCGTCCGGCGGCGCTCGTGGAGGCGTTCCGCCCGGCTCGCCTCGACGCTGTCGTCGAAGAACTGCCGCTCCAGGCGGTTGAGGTCGTCACGGTGGCCCTGCTTGCCCACCCAGTCGACCGCCGCGTCGAGCCGGACACCGCGGTACAGCGCCCCGGGGTCGAACCCCGCGTCGCGCCAGTTGCGGGCGGCCTCGGTCAACTGGCGGTGCAGGCGGTGGCCGGCACGGTCGCCGTCGATCCAGTCGCGCAACCGCGGCCACGCCGACAACAGCGCCTCATGGCTGATCTCGACGTGGTCGACGTCGGCCGTGAGCAACCTCTGATCGACGAAGCGACCCAGAACAGCACGGACCCGCCCGTGATCCACGTCGTCCTGACGACCGGTCAGTTCCTCCAGCAGGACGCGGCGACGGGTGTCGGGGGTCGCCTCGTCACCGACGTGCACCAGGCGCAGGAACAGCTGCCGCACCAAGGCGCGATCACGCTCGGTCAGGCCGGTGTAGGCGGCCTCGGCCGTGTGGGCGATCGCGCCGTGGATGCCCCCGGTCTCCGCGTAGTCGGCGATGGTCATGTTCCGACGCCCGCCCTGCTCCCACGTCGCCAGCAGGGCGTGGGACAGCAGCGGCAGCACACCGGTGTGTCCGGTGCCGGGTGCGGCGTCAGCCGGTGTGAGGTCCCGCAGCAGCACGTGGGCCAAACCGTTCTCGAGTTCCATGCCGGCCACCCGTGCCGGTTCGGTGATGGCCTGCCGCAATTCCTCGTCGGTCATCGGTCCGACGGTGATCTGGTTGTCCTGCAGGGCCTCCGCCAAGAGCGGCCACCCGAGCGCGTCCGAGTAGAAGTCGGCGCGCAGCCCGATCACCACCCGCACGCCGGGGTCGGCGGCCACCGTACTCAGTGCCGCCAGGAAAGCACCGCGCTCACCGGCATCGTCGCAGTCGGTGAAGATCTCCTCGAACTGGTCGACGACGATGAGCACGTCACCGGCCGCGCGCTGCCGGATCTGCGGTGCGATGTGCGCGGGCCGGGTCCGCAGATCCGCCTCGATCGCGTCGGCAGCCAGGTCGCACATCGGCGCGAGTTCCGCCGACAGCGTGCTCAAGGGGGCCCGGCCCGGTGCCAGCAGCACGTTCCGCCACGGTGACGTGTCGGCGTTCCCGCTCAACGTGGCCACCAGTCCGGCACGCAGCACCGAGGACTTCCCCGATCCCGACGGTCCGACCACGACCACCGGTTGCCCCGGGCTGCCCTGGACCCGCTCGACCAGCAACCCGGTCAGGCGGGACCGCCCGAAGAACCACTCGGCGTGCTCCGCCTGGAACGGCTCCAGACCGCGGTACGGGGTGGCTCCCTCGACGTGCTGCCCCAACGGTCGACGCAGCCGAAGCCAGCACTCGACCCACTGCCGCACGTCGGCGTCGGACTTCACGTCGCACTCGGCCAGCAGGCGCTGGAACATCGCCCTCTGCGACAGCGTGGGCAGGTGTCGCCCGGTGCACCACCCGCCGACCGTCCCCGACGGCACCTCCGCCCGCCGCGCGAGATCCCGCACCGTCAGGCCGGACGCCTCGCGCAATGCGGTCAACACGCGCCCGAAGTCCTTCTTCGTGTGAACGGTCGCGAGTGCCGCGCCACCGTTCTGCCCCATCCGGTCCTCCCGCAGCGCGAAGTGGTTCCGCATTTCGGCGGATTGTCCCGGCTATGCACCGCACATCGCGATGGGAGGAATGGCGGTCGAGCCGGATGGAATGCCAACCGAGGTGTAATCGAATCTTGCTTCACCCGAAACTACCAGGATGCCGGTCCGGCACCACGGTGCAGCACGCGAGATCACTCGTTCGGCGCTGCACTGCCCAGTACGGGCTTGTACGGAACCGGCGTACCCGATGGGAACGTTCCACTGGTGGTGGTGCAATGGATTGACCGACATGGCGGGTCCCGGCGCGGCACACCCACCGCGGGGTCGCCCGGATGAATGTCCCGATCCGACATCGCGGGAAGGCAATCATGGCGGATTCCGGCGGGTTCGAGGTGGAATCGGACTCCCTCTACGAACGGCGAACCTGCTCCTGAAGATCAGCGGAGAACTGCGGGCGGGGCGCATGGACCACGACTACGGCACCAGGCGCGCGAGCCGTACGCCCACCAGGACTTGGGGTCGAGGTCGACCGGTTCGCGCGCTTCGCTGACAACCAGTACGGAGCCCTCACACTCCTCGCAGTGAGGCGGCCAAGGATGCCGAGTTACTCGTGTTGCAGCACAAGAATGTGGTCCTTCGTCGGCAACTGGCGTGCAATTCCGTTAGGAGCCCGCGGACCGGTTACGGTTCGCCGCCCTGTTCGGGCTGGTGGATCGTCGCCGATGGCGGGAGGTCTTCCCGGTCACGCCGGGCACCCTGGTCGCCTGGCACCGCAAACTTGCGGCCCGCGCAAGTGGAACTACAACGCGGCGATGCGTCGCACTCCCACCGACCCTGCCGGCGATCAAGAGGCTCGTACTGCGGCTCGTCAGAGAGAGCTCGCAGTCGGGTCACCGCCGGATCCAAGGCGAACCGACCCGACTCGGCCACCACATCGCCCACTCGACGATCCGGCAGAACCTTGCGACGCCTCGTCAACGAGTACAGACAAGCCGCCTGGCCGGCAGCGACGACCTTTCGAGCGGGCACACGGTCCAACCCTGTATTGACTTGAGCGGACTTCGCCGATACCTCTTCTCGCGCCCCTCCAGGTGCGGTGAGGTGATGACGGGAAGGGAACCGGCACGACCGACAGCCCGTCCGATAGACATGGTCACCGGGGCATTAGAATCCACTTGAGGGGGAATTCGTGTCTGGATTTGTCGTCGACCTGGAATCGCTTCGCGTCAACTCCAATCTGCTGGCCGAGGTCGCGGGACTGCTGTACCGCGGCTGTCTCCGCCGCGAGGTGGGCACCCTGGCCCGACGACCCTACGTGACCGCCGAGGTCAGCGAGGCGTCGGACGAGTTCACGAGGTTCGCCGACGAACAGTACCGCGACCTCGTGGTACTGGTGATGGCGCTGGCGACCAAATTGAAGGAGACCGGGCAGGACTACCTGGGCGTCGACGGATCGGTTCAGGGCAAATTGGACAGAATTTTGACCGACGGCTCCTACGTGGCACCCAAGGACCGGTGAGCGATCATGACCACCTATTACGACGACGTAGATTACATCGAGGATCTGGACCCCGACTCGGTCGAACGCAACTCCGGCGAGTTCCAGCGTTTGAACGGATTGCTCGGGTCCGTTGTGCTGGACGTGACGCGCGCCAGGAAGAACGTCGTGTGGGAAAGCGAGAGCGGAGGAAAGTACGACTCCCGGATGAGCGAGGCGGAACAGCTGGTCGACGGTCTCGGCCGAGGTTTCGCCCGCGCCGGTGCCGCGCTGCTGGACTACGCCGCCGACGTCCAGGACGCCAAGCGGGTGATGGGCGAGGGCGTCGAGGCCAGGAACCGGCTGAAGGCCCTGATCGCCTCCAGCAAGCTGGCTTTCATGGTCAACTGGGGCATCGATCCGATGCGGGTGTGGGAGTACGTCAGAAGCTTGAACGTCGTGCTGTGCAAGATGGCGGGCATCCCTCATGGCGACGTCCAGTACGGGAACCGCTTGTACCACCAAGCCGACACGGCCTTCCACGATGCGCTGACGACGGAGAAGGAAGCGAGTCGGTTCTGCGCCGACGCTCTCCGGGGCGCCCGTGCCGCCGTACCGGACTTTCGGGGAGGAAACTTCGCACACGCACTGTGGTCGATCAAGTCTATTCCCGCGTTCGCCACCGCGGTGAGGAACGCGGCCGACCATCCGTATACACAGGTGCCTGACGAGCGCCCACGGCAGTACACCGACGGGCCGATCTCGGACCGGTACGCCGAACTGTGGAGGCTGCGGAACGCTTTGGACGTCGAATTGCTGCACCCAGGTGCCGACGAGCACGAATGGGTGAAGAACAACAAGCAGCTCTTCGATGCCGCCGCCGTGGAGAGCGGTATTCCGCCGGAACTTCTCGCTGCGATCATGTACAGAGAGGGGGAGGACTGGCACGACATCCCCAGGGCTTTACTCGGCGAGGATGGGGCGACGGTCGGTGAGAACCAGATCCAAGTTCGCAACGCCGCCGCGGTGCTCGGCTACGATCCCGCCAATCTCACGCCCGACCAGCGGGATGTGGTCGTCGGTGCGCTCACGGACCCGGTGATGAACGTGCTCATCGCCGCCGAGTTCCTGGAGAAGATCAAGGCCGAGTCGGACCTCGCCGACGTGCCGACCGACCAGTTGACCGTCGAGGACTGCAGAGACCTGGCAGCCCGGTACAACTGCGGCGATGATTGGACAACCGACAAAGCAAAAAAATATGCCGATGACGTCGAGCTGCACATGAAAGAGGCGAAGGTCGACTTGGGCTAGTGCTGCGTCACGCAACCTTGGCTGGGTAATCAGTCCAGGTGCGGATGGGTGAGTCGGTGGCGAAGCCGGTCTTGGGCGGGTTCAGGCGTTGCACTGGCGGATGTAGGCCGCGATGGCGGCGTTCTGCCCGGTGTGGGTGCGGTGGTCGGTGCCGATGAGGGTGAAGTAGCGCAGGGCGGTGAACTCGGCCTCGATCCAGTTCAGCCAGCTGGAGTAGGTCGGCAGGAAGACCAGCTCGACGTTGTTGCCGGTTCGACGCGCCCGCAAGATCGGGGATGACCGACTGATGTGCACAACTGGACGGCGATCGAGAGCACGGGTCTCCGTCGTCCCGGCGGTCGCCGAGGGGGCGTCACATTGAGACGAAGCGCCGAGGCGCTGCTTTCGGATGGCGATCTCGTCTCGGAGTCTTGATCGGAGCTCAGGAGTCTTGCGGAGTTCGAGCATACGCCTGGTCGTTAGGCACGTCAGTGCCATCGTCATGTCACGCCAACTCTTGGTGGTCGTCGGTGTTGGGGACTTCCGCCAGCTCTTTCAGGCACATCTGGCCGTATTCGGTCACTTTCCAGGTGTGCGGACTGCTGAGGAAAGGCGTGAGGCCGGCGTTACTGGTGATCAGTCCCTGTGATTCGAGACGGGGTAGGGCGGCATCGAGCACTACCCCGACTTCGGGTAGTTCGCTGATCAAGCTGGCACCGCTCTTGGGGTTGTCCTTGACCCATTTTCGTTCGACGTCGGTCGCCATGTGCAGAAGGACCTTCAAGTCGACGGCGTCGAGGGCCGCCAGGCTGGTGAAGATCCTTTGGGTTGCATCGACCCGCGCGATATCCTCATGCCGTCATCGGGTCGATGTGGTTCAGCATGGCTAACGCCTTTATGAACTCGGTTACGACGTTACTAACCACTTCGGTGGCTATCTCGCCACGTTGTGGTTGGGGTTCGAGGTCGGACATGACGGTAACCTGCCCCTGGTCGTGCCAGGTGCGCAGTTGAGCGACCTCGGTTCGTCTGGGCTGGCCGTTCTGATTGCACCGAGGTGATCGTGCTACTCCAACCCTTCAGCGGCGGCACGTGCCTGGTTCTGGACGGCCTGTGGGAGGTCGTTGTCCGCTGCCATCTCACGCAGCTTGTCCCGTCCGAGCGCCTGATCGAGGCGGGCGAGTTCGCGGGCTGCGGTCAGCTTGGTGTCTGCGGTGTCGCCTTTGTCTGCGATCTTCGCGAGTAGGGCAGTCTGCTCGGCGTAGTTCAGCTCCTTGATGAGTTCGAGCCGAGCCGGGAAGCCCAGGTCGGAGCTGTCTACCAACTCGCGCAGCAGGGCGTGGTTGCCGAGCCATCCCAGCCTGCTCGCCTTCTTCGCGGCGAGCACGCGCACATCGTCGGGATTCCGGGTATCACGGGCGATCTCGGGGTACACCTCGCGCTCGACGGCGGTACCCGCCTTCGCCGCGGCGACCATACGGCCCTCGATGTCGAACGCCCGGTCCCGCGCCAGGCGGGCCATCAAGTTCCTGCCCGCCAGAGGGGCCACCGCCATGGCCCGGTGTGCGGCAGTGAGGCGGTATTGAGCGGGTACTGCGGCGTCGACCGCGATGACCTCGTAGAGGTCTACCAGTTGCTCGTGGCTGATGTGCTTGCTCGCCAGCATCGCGACGTCCAGCCGGGCGACGGGCGAACGGGTGCGATCGGCCACGAGCGACTGGTAGTGCGGCACCGCAGCGGCGCGGTCGAGCCGGGCCAGGTGCTCCAGGGCCACCAACTTGTCGGTGTCCTCGCGGTCGAAAGCCGTGACGATCCGCTCCAGGACGTCCGCGCGCATCGCGCGGCGGTCGGTGAGCAGCGCTTCCAAGCGCAGACCAGGGGGGACGGTATCGTCCGAGGCGACCTTGCCCAGCACCGCGGGGTCCCTGTTCAGGTGCGCGACGAGGAACTGCGCCGCCTGCAACCTCACTACGGGGACGGCCTCGACGCGAAGACGGTCCAGCAGGGTCTCCAGGCGTTGCCGGTCCTCGCCGAGGACGACACTCATCGCCTCTTCTCGGGTGGTCACCCTCGCCCCCGTCTCGACCAGCACGCACATGAGGTCGACGCCCCGGTGGCGGTCGCAGGACAGCGCGGCGCGTGCCGCGGCCAACCGGACGGTCTCCGACACCGCGGTGTTCCCGACCAGGAGGGCGAGCAAGTCGACCCCGAGGTCCGGGTCGTGCTCCGCGACGACCACGGCACCCTGCAGGCGTAGGTGCTCATACGCGGACGTCGTCGCCAACCGCCCGAACATCCCGGCGGCGACCGCGGGATCGTTGTCGAAGAGCATCTTGCTGACCGCGACGCGCGCCGTGCGCCTCACCTCCGGATCGGCGATGAACACATCGGCGACGGGTACCCCGTCCTGCGGGGAGACGTCGTTGAGGAACCGCAGGGCCTGGAAACGGCGGTCTTCGGTCCTGGTCGGGTCTCGCACGACGTCCTGGAGCACGGTGACCGCCCGGTCGGGATCGATCTGGTGCAGCCACTGCGCGCAGCGTATCCAATCGTTATTGGCCAGGCGTCCCTTCACGAGCCGTCGCAAGTGTCCTGTCGCCCGGTCCACGACTGCGGCGGGCAGTGCCACGCCGTGGTCCACTAGGGCGGCCACGAACCCGAGGTTGCGCCTGCGGTTCCATGGCCGCATGAGCCGTCGCAGTGATCGGTGCAGGGCACCGCCGTCCTCGGCCCACTGCGCCGCGAGGAACACGATCACCGCCAGGTCCGGCCACGGCCACGCCCTGCGCGGACGCAGCAGGCGACGGGCTTTCCTGGTGTCGGGGGTGGGGTGCGCGCGAGCAAGCGCGGCGGCGGCCAGGAACTCTTCAATCGTCTGATGCCGGAACGCGAACGCATGGCCGCGCTGGAGGACCAGACCGCTGAGCCGCAGCACGTCCGGCACGACCTCTGGCCACACCGCGACCCCGGGGTTCCACCGTACCGCCAGGTCGAGCACCCCTGACGCGCCCTGCCCGAACAGGCGGCGGTGCGCGATGTCCTGGAGCAGCACCTCCAGGTTCTCCACCAGGTAGTCGGCGGCGCGCTGGGCGGCGGGCCCGCGGGGGGCGAGCCGGTCGAGCAGTCGGGCCCGGGCGTCGATCTCATGGACCTTCGTCAGCTGCCACGTCACGAACCGCCGGTACAGCTGGGTCTGGTTGTGCGGGAGGCCATGCGCGGTGTCCTCGGTCAGCAGGACGCACAGCATGGTCGCGATCAGCGGCACGTGCGCCAGATCGCGCAGCTTCGTGCGTCGCACCTGGGCCAGGAAGCGGACCGCACCGTGCACCGGTTCGGGGTGCCCCTCCTCGCTCAGCCACCTGCGTACGAACTCCAGCAGTTCCGGCTCGGAGAACCGCTGCAGCACGTAGGTGGGAGTGGTCCTGGGGTCGAGGAGGATACGCATCTCGCGCTCGTGCAGCGGGCGGCTGGTCACCAGGAACCGGTGGGTGGACCTGCGCCGGTGGGCCTCAACCCGACGCGCGACGGCGGCTCGGGCACCGGGGTCGAGCACCTCGTCCAAGCCATCCACCAGCACGAGCCACTGCACCCCCGGCACGGGGTCGCCGCTGAACAACTCGACCAGGCGGTGGCGGTTCAGGGTGAAGCTCGGGCCACGCAGGATGCCGTCCGCCAGCGCTTCAGGCAGGGAGCTGTTGCGCACCAACGAGTCCGCGGTCACGGGTATCGGGACGAAGTCCCCGACTCCCTCCTCCAGCCATCGCCGCGCCGCCACCGCGGCGATGCGCCGGACCAGACTGGACTTGCCGGCACCGGGCTCGGCGACCACCTGCGCACCCTCGAACCTGGCCACCAGCTCTTCCGCGACGATGCGCTCGGGAGCGGTGTGCTCGTCCCACTCGTCACCGTGGCGCGGAGTGACGTGCCGACGCAGGTATACCTTCGACAGAGGCGGCGCGACCAGCCTTGCCCAGTCGTACTGGTGCTCCTCGTCAGCGGCACACACGGCCTCCAGGTACTCGCGCAACACCGGCCCCACGTGCCGCCAACCGCCTGCGGTGAGCTGGGCCGGGTCGAGCAGGTCCAGCCAGGCGTCGTTGCGGCGTGGCAAGTCCGGCAACTCGGGCACCACCAGCAGGTCGCCGGACGGTCCGACCAGCCCGCACACCCCGCCGGTGCGACGGTCGAGCACCGGCGATCCCAGCTCGGTCCCCGCCTCGACCCGCAGCGCGGCAGGTGGTGCACCGGAGCGGACAGCCGCGTACACGCCATCGGACTCCAGGACTGTCACCAACGCGAACCCGTCACCGAGGCCGAGGCCGAGGGCGGCGGCGACGGTGAGCACCCGCCCGGGCGCGACGCGAACCCCTCGCACGTCGCCGTGCACAGTGCTCAGCAACACGGTCGCGTCGAGCAGCGCCTGGTGCAGCGGATCGGCTGCGGTCGACGTGGACGTATGCGTGACCACGACGTCGCCGTGGACGTCACGAGCCTGCACCACGGGCGCGTTGGCCGTGCCCGAAAGCTCGTTGTGGTGCATCGGTCCCTGGACGCTGGACGGTTCGTCGTTCACTATCGGCGCACTTCTCCTCGACGACCGGACCTGCGCGGCGGTGGTCGCACGACGCCGGGGCGGGCTGCCGAACCGCACTTCACCGTCCGCCGGCGAGCGCAGATACCCGACTCCGGCGGCTCAGGAGATCACACCTCTGCGGTGGAGGAACCGCAATTGTGCGGGTATGTGAGGGCGTCCGGCTTATCGGCGCTTCACATGACGGAACCAGCCCGACCCACTGCTCCGAACGGGCCATCGTCAACCTCGCCAACACCGTCAGGGCCAGCACGAGCGCACCTGAGGGGTTCCGGAAGTCGGCCATCTCCTTGACCGGCCTGCAGTCGCCGCAGGCGGGGATGGTGTGAAGGTGGAGGCAGGATCGCCGCAGCCCAGCGTCCAAGTGCAGAGGTCGGGCGCCCCACAGGTGGAGCACGGTGGTGCGGCTGCCATCCATGGTCCTCGCCGTGGGGCACGGCGCCAGCGGGCAGTGCCTCCTGGCCCTTGGTACCGCAGGGGGCGGCAGCTTCGCGGGGGCGGGGCGGCGCCGATGACCCGGCCGCCGCCCCGTTCGGCTCGGTTCGGCGAAGGCCCGTGGGTCGAGGTGCTCCCATCAGGTCGCGGCGGCTAGGGATGTGAGGCTAGAGATGTAAGGGCGGTGTTGCTGTCCTAGATGCGGGCTAGGGCGGCCGGGTCCACCCACCCTGGAATGGCTGCGCGAACTGGCAGCCTCACCGGAGACGGAGAACCGCGTCATGTCGCTGCAGCGGTACGACCCATGCACCTTGCCTCTCCACTGGCCTGGTGACGGGGTTCTGGAGCGGCTTGCGGACGACGAGTACATCGACCAGGTGCTCGGACTCACCGGCGTCCGAATCTGTTGGGTGGCATCATTCGTGATGGTGGTTACACAGCTGCCACATCCCAAGGGGGGACATGAAACCGAGGAGACCTGTGCGCCTCTTGCGCGCCGGATTGATCATCTCCGCTCTGGTGGGCGGGGCGTTGACCGTGCCCACCGGCACCGCCGCCGCGGCGGCTCAGCCGTCCTACGCCACCGTCCACCGCTCGACCTGGTCGAGCACCGACAGCCGCAACCCGCACCGCAACATCACCACCGGTGACGCGCGCGTCGGCGCGTGGCGGGACGACCACGACAAGCTGCACATCAGCAAGTCCTACTTCACATTCGACCTGGCGCAACTCCAAGGCGCTGCGGTGTTCTCCGCGCTCCTCCGATTACCCGAAGTCTCCGCCAACGACTGCGCGAAGCCGCGTGCGACCGAGCTGTGGCTGGTCAAGCCGACCGGTACCGTCTCGTGGGCCCGCCAGCCGCGCGAGAAGGTGAAGCTGCCCGGCCCGAACGCCCCGGAGGGCTGCCTGTTCGACCGCGTCACGTGGGACCTGGGCGACGCCGTCCGGCAGACGCTCGCGGAAGGCGGCACGACGCTGACCGTCGTGGCGCGGATGTCGGCCGATTTCCAGGACGACGTCGCGTACGGGCGCACCTACGACAACAACCCGTGGGTCTACATCGGATACAACAAACCGCCCGCGAGGCCCACCGGTTTGAAGCTCGACGGCATGGACTGCGGTGCCGAGCCGATGATCACCGCCTCCCACGGGCCGAACCTGTACGCCCAGGTCGGCGACCCGGACGGGCCCTACGGGCTGGAAGCCCGCTTCGCGTACTGGCCGGTGGCCGCGCCCGATCAGCGGCACGAGGTGTTCCCCGTCTGGGCAGGCAGCGGCTACGCCGCCGCGTACTTCCCCCAGGACATGGTCCAGGACGGCGGTACCTACGCCTGGCAGGTGCGCGGCGAGGACGGCTTCGCCACGTCCGAGTGGTCCGAGCAGTGCCTGTTCACCGCCGACCACACCAGGCCGGACGTCGAGCCGACGGTGACCTCCCCGGTGTACCGGGAGAACGGCGGACCGCCCGGTGACGGCGGGCAGGGCGTGCCGGGCGACTTCACGTTCACCGCGAACGGCGTGGCCGACGTGGTGGCATTCGAGTACGACGGCGTCGGCCTGCCCTACGGCAGGGTTTCCGCCGATCGGCCCGGAGGGTCGGCGACGGTGTCCCTCACCCCGGTCGCCGACGGTCCGGTGTACCTGTCCGTGACGAGCATCGACCGCGCCGGCAACCGCTCACCCGAACGGAGCTACCGGTTCTGGGTGCGCTCCACCGGGCCGTTGATCGACGGCAGCCCGCAGCTGGGCAAGCCCGAGGAGTTCACCTTCACCGCCCGCCAGGAGGGCGCGGTCCAGCTCACCTACCGGCTGGACAGTGGACCCGAGACCACCGTCCCCCTCGGCCCGGACGGCACGGCGAAGGCGACGATCACGGTCACCGAGGCCGATCCGGAGTTCCACGAGCTGGTGGCGTGGACCACCAACGCGACCGGCCAGAAGTCGGGCACCTCGACGGAGTTCTTCTACCTGGACGCGATGCGTCCGGAGGTATCGATCGACACGTGGGAAGGCCCGATCGGCCGCGAGCGGAAGTTCTCCGTCACCGCCACGATGCCCGACGCCGTGTCGTTCACATACCGCGTCGACAACGGGCCGCAGACGACGGTGCCCGCGTCCGCCGGCGGCACGGCGGAGCTCGCCTTCACCCCGACTGAGGTGGGCTGGTACGAGCTGTTCGTGTTCAGCACCAACGGGGAGGGCGTCCGGTCCGGCGCTGCCACGGTGGAGTTCCTCGCGGACGGCGCCGCGCCCGTGGTCACCAGCACCGACTACCCCGCGTGGCAAATGTCCGGAGGGCCGGGTGTCAAGGGCGCGTTCAGCTTGTCGTCACTGCTGCCCGACGTCGTGGAATACCGGTACTGGTTCGAAGGGGAGCCGGAGCGCGTGGTTCCGGCCAACCCGGACGGCACCGCATCCTTCGACTTCACGCCGACCAAGCCAGGCTGGTGGTACATGTACGTGAAAGCGGTGTCCCGAACCGGTTTGGTGTCGGCGCACGCGCGGCACGACTTCCAGGTGAAGGCGTTCGAGCCGACGGTCGCCAGCCCGCAGTACCCGCCGGACGGCAGCGGTGGCGTCCGGGTCGGCGAACCGATCGAGTTCACCTTCACCTCGGCACTGCCCGAGTCGACGGAGTTCGTCTACTGGCTGGAATTCGGCCCGCAGATCACCGTCCCGGCCGGTCCGGACGGCACGGCGACCATCACCTACACGCCGACGAACGCGTACACCCACAAGCTCCGGGTGTTCAGCCGCACACCGGAGGGCTACGTCTCAGGCACGCGGGACCACTACTTCACGGTCCGCGCCTGAGCCCTCCCGCGGCGGGGCCGTTCGCGCCCCGCCGCGGGACAACACCTTCAGTGTGGGCGTTCATACGAGGCGCTTGTGGCGCGCTCTTGATGACGCGCAGGTCGTCGGTCTGGAAGACGGTGTCGAACGTCTTGCCGTACTTGCCGTCGCGGTCGCCGAGCAGGGTGCCTGGCGTGACCGAAAGACCCCCGCCACCACCGACGATCCACCAACCCGGACAGGGCAGCGAACCAGAACCGACAGGTCGAACGCGCGAAGAACACCAGTGCGGCGCAGTTCGGCGCCCGGCGCGGTTGCACCTACCTGCACTCCGCACTCGACGGGTTCTCCCGCATGGCCTGCACCGAGGCACTGCCCGACGAGAAGGCGGTCACCGCGATCGGCTTCACCCACCGGGCGTGGGCGTTCTTCACCGCCCACGGCATCGACCACGTCCACCGCATCGTCACCGACAACGGCTCCTGCTACCGCGCTCAGGACTTCGTCACCGTGCTGCGCGGCTCCCGCCACCAACGGATCACCCATACACCCCACGCCACAACGGCAAGGTCGAACGCTACCAACACGTCCTGGGTGAGGAATTCCTCCATGCTCAGGTGTGGACCAGCGAACAACAACGCGCCGAAGCCCTACAGGTGTGGAACGTGCACTACTACTACTTCGACCCCGCACGGCCGTCGGAAACCGACCACCGGCGTCCTGGCTCGACACCGGCGTCACCAAGTTTTGGCTTCATACAACCCGCATTGAGATCGAATGTTCAGGGCCTCGGCAGCACTCGCCGGACATCCTGCGCGACCGTGACCGATCTGCCACCGCCGGTCAAGGTCAGGGTTCCTACGCCCCGAGAGGACGCCATCCCGGTGTAAACCAGGGTGGTGACCCAACCGCCACCCGCATCTTCCACGATCGGTTCGGCAGTCGCCGTGCGAGTCCAGTTGCCGCTGGAGTACCGATGGGTGGTGGGCGTGGCTGAGCGTACTTTGTTGACCCCTGCCCAAGGGGGCAGGGAATTGTCGGGATCCGCATCGATCGGAGCAGGGCTGGTGAGGGTGATCGCGGAGACGTCGTCTCCGGGGAGGAAGCGCACGTCGCTGACGGTTTGGTTCCTGCCGGAGCCGCCCGTGGACGATTCGAGACCGAGGTCGTCACGAGAGATCGTTCTACCGTCCTTGTCGAGGATCACCAGTTCGTCGCTGACATAGGCGATGCGGTTCTCGTCTTCGTTCGTCGCCATGGTGCGGAACCCGGGAACTCCTCGAACCGTGAAGGCGGGTTCAGCCGTCACGTCACTGAGCACGCGGTACACGGTGCGCTCGGGTGTGGAGACCCCGCCGCTGTTGACTGCGTGGACCTTGTAGGAGTTCGCCGTGCGGATGGTCGTCATGTACTGCACGTGCAGGCCCTCGGGTGTGTCCGCCGGTCGTCCGGGTAGTCCCGGGATGGTCAGGGAAGTGGGTGGGCCGCCGTCGTCGGGGTAGGACAGCCAGCCGGTCCCGGCACCGTCACTGGACACCAGGAGGTTGCCGACGAACGCGATGCCGCACCCCACACAAGTCCAGGAGTGCCGTACTCCCGTCCCCACGTGGTAGAGCTCCACTTGGCGGGCCGCGTCGCCGCCGAAGTCAAGCCAGGCCAGGCGCTTGCCGTCCGCGGACCACACCAGTTCGCCGAGCCCTGGTTCGTTCTCCGAGTTCTGCGCCAGCACCACTGGCTCGGCCTCGGGGGTGTTGAGCAGTCGTATGTCGGTCGCTGTCTCGTAGGCAAAGGGGCGGAAGGGCGGTGGTGGCGGCGTGGTCGACTGCGTCAATCCGGGGACGTCGAGGCGGTCCGCGTCGGGTCGGTCGGGCACGCTCAGGCGTTGGAGGACGGTGTCCAGCTCTGCTGCGGTCGCCGCGAATTCCGGTTCGGCGGACCCGGTGATCTCGGTGAGCCGGGCCAGGGCCTCGCGCTGCTCGTCGGGAACCTGGTAGCCGATGACCCGCAGGTCCATGCGCACGCCGATGGCCTCCACCCGATCGCGAATGGCTTTGAGAGTGGCGTCCTGGGCTTCAGTGCAGGCGTCGGCCCCGTGTGTGGTGACGACGATGATGCGGTTGCGGTGGCGACCACGGAAGGGGTAGATCCCGGAGAAGTCGTCGACAGCCGCGAGGACGCCGTCGAACAGGGTGGCCTCGCCGGCGGTGTTGACGCCTCGGGCCGCTTCGCCGATCCGGGTGCCGTTGCCGGCAGCGCTGGGCACCAGCTCCCTGGTGTTCCCGGGGTCGCCGCACGTTCCACCGAACGTGCGCAGGGCTAGCGCGTCGCCGTCACCGCTGTTGCGTGCGGCGGAGTCGACCGCGTCGACCACTGCGGTCGTATCACCACCAGCCGAGGCGTCGAGCAGGAAGGACGTCCGGTGGTCCGGGATGGCTGCGATCACCGCTGTGACCACGCCTGCGACGATGACGAGTACCGCGATGGCCGCGAGGGCGATCACCCGCGGTCGGCGTCGGGGGGATGCGGGTCGTCGGGTCACCGGTCGCCTCCCGGTCCTGCGGCACGCAGAGCGGCCAGCGTGTTGTTCAACTCGTCCACTTGGCGGTTGTAGTCATCGGCGGTGCGTCGGAACGCCTCGAGCCGAGGCTCCAACTGCTCTGCGGACTGTGCGGCTTCCAACAGCGCCGCAGCATCGCTCACCACCCGACTCTGGAGGCTGCGCAGCGCAGTCGCCCGGTCGTACGCGTCCTTCGCCGGGGGAGTTCGGACCCGGCTGCGCAGATCGTCGAACGGGGCGTCGGAGATCGCCGTGGCGTTCCTCGCCGCTTCGAGGGCGCGTTCGGCGACGTCCAAGCGTCCACCGATCGTCGCCCGCACCGCTTCGTCGACCTGGTTCACGGCAGGGTTGAGGGACTCGACTACTTGCTGGGCTGAGCGCAGGACCGGTTCGACGTTGGTGAACCAGTCCAGGGAAGCGTCGAGTTCGTCGGGATTGTCGGCGAACACCGGTGGGGGTGCGCCGGCGGCGGTGGCGATGCGGTCGAGTCGACTGCGTTGATCACCGGGTACCTGGTAGCCGACGAACCGGAACTGCACCGACAGCCCGGCGGCGGCGAGCCTGTCCCTGATCTCTGCTTGCACGAACTCGTCATCGTCATCGCAGGCGTCCGCACCGTGCCGGGTCACCACCACGACCCGATTGACCTGTTTCGCTGCCTGGTGGAAGGGACGTGTGAAGTCCTGGGTCGCCTGGACGACGCCCCGCAGCAGAGTGGCACCGGTGCTGCTGGCAACTCCCCGTGCCGCATCGGTGATCTCCTGGCGGTTGTCGGTGGCGAAGTCGACCAGCCGGGCGGTGTTGTCGGGGGAACCGCAGTCACCGCCGAAGCTACGCAGGGCCAAAGCGTCATCGTCGCCGGAGTTGCCGACGGTCTTCCGCAGGGCTTCCACCGTGTCGTGCAGTTCGCCGGTCTGCCCGCCGGCCGTGTCCAGCAGGAACACGGTCTTGTACAGCGGTGCGAATTGCGGCATGACCCAGACCACGGCGGCCCACCCGATGACCACGACGAGCACGGTCGCGGCGAGGGTGGTGAGCGTGACGCGCAGGCCGCGGGGCATCGGGATGCGGAAGTGCTTGTGCTCTCCCACCGCCATGTTCTTGCTGCCGCGACCGTCGACGTTGTAGTTGGTGACCGAGTTCGCACTGGTCGAGTGCGTGGTGACGCCACCGTGCACGGAACCTGCCTGCACCACGGTACCCGCCGACCCCGATACTTCGTTGCTCACTGTCGGGGTTCCGGGCGTCTCGATCCCGTCGGGCCCGGCCTGGGAATGAGGTGTGGTCATCGGCTGCCTTCGCGCATGGACCTTGCGGCCGGTGGAGTGCTTGTGGACCACCGCTCCAGATGTCAGGGATTGTGCACCGGCGGCGTTCTGGAGAAACCGCATTAGTGCGCTTTGAGATCGGTTCGACACGAACATGGCGGGACCGAGGAGTGTGAATAGTGCGCTTTGTGCAAATGTCTGGTGATCGGCTTGGCCGGAAGCGCTCCCAATGTGCCCTTAATCGTGAAGGTGCAGGTCACGAGGATGGCGATGATCAGCAGGGCGGCGCCGACCCAGCCAGCTGCGAGGGTGGCGGCCATCGCACCTCCGGCGCCGCCCGTCATGGCCCTGACCGATGGCCGCCTCATCGGTCCACCGCGCGATATGCGGCCAGTCGCAGGGCAATTGCGAGTCGATGTTGCGTCTGATCGGGTTGCACACGGGCGTCTGAGTATCTGCTGCATTTGCCCGGTGTTCCTCTCAACCGGGCGCGATAGTCGCGTCCTGATCTTGGAGGGAGTCGCATGAGCATCCGACGAAGGATCATGGCCGGGATCGCGTTACCGGTGGTGGTTGCGGGCTGCCTTACGGTCGGACAGGGTGCTGCTTCCGCGTCGCCCGCGGTGGCATCGGGTGCCGGGGTGCGCACGATCGTCAAGGCCGACGCGCCGCCGAACGCCGTCCAGGCGACGCGAGGGGACGTGACGATCGCCGCCGACAGCCATGGCTGCAACGGGAGCGAGGTGTCGAACAACAGTTACGTACACGTGTGCTTCGTGCGGGACGGCGACAAGATCTGGGTTCGCGACGACGAGGCGAACGGCCGCTCGGCGGTCGGTCAGATCCACTTCTACGACGCGGGGTCTTGGTACTACGGCTACTGCCTGAACCCGAACAGCCACGCCAGCGGCATCTGGGTCTACTGCGGCTTCCCCGAGGCCGACGAGAACACCACGGCCTTGTACCGCGGCTACGACACGGACGGCGACACCGTACCGTCCCACTTCACCGCCTGGCAGGATGAGCCGACCAGCTGACCTGACACTGGCCGGCCCCAGGCCCCAGGCTGACGCGCATCGCCACGACCCTGGTCACCGCGCCCGTGACCGTCCAGGGATCGACCACGACGTTCTCCTCACCTCACCACACGGCCGCGTTCGCGCCGTCCCGGTGTGTGGGTCGTCCACCCGGCCGTCGCGTTCCCTCGCCGTCGGGTCGCTCGCGGACCACGTCGGCGGGCGGGTGGACGACCGTGATCGACCCGCTCCCAGGGCGGACGACCCGCTGCCGGTGCCATTGCAAAGACCGGAAGGTGTTCGGCCTCGGCGCGCTGGGCTCAGCCGCGTCGTCGGCCGAGCTCGCTCCGTTCGTCGAGGCGGCAGTGTTCGTCCTAGATCACCGCGGCAAGTGTCGTCGGCGCGATGACGGGCGCCGTCAGCGCCGCCGCTGTCGCCGGCCTCCAACTCGGCGAACCGGCTGAGCGGACCCCGCGCTGCGATGCAGCACGCGGCCGGGGTCGCACTGCACTACGTTGCATCACTCGACACGCTCGACCTCACCGGGCACACCGCTCCACGAGCTTCCCCCGGAGCAAGGGCAACCCCGCCCGCCGATGACCGGAATCAGCTCCCGTTACCGATCTTGCCCTCGACCGTGCTCGGGGTCTTCGCCCTCCACGCCATACGCGACCGGATGAGTTGGATGCTGGACCCGAAGAAGGATCACGGTGGCCGGCGCGGATGGTTAACTTCGATCCATGCTGGTTGGTACCCGCGAGATCGAGGTGTTCGAGGGATTCAGGGCGCGGTTGGAGGCGATCGCGTACCGCTTGTTGGGGTCGGCCAATGATGCCGAGGACGTGGTGCAGGACACGTTCCTGCGCTGGCAGTCCGCTGACCGGGAGCTCATCGAGACGCCCGAGGCGTGGCTGACGAAGGTGCTCACCAACATCTGCCTCAACCGGCTCACGTCGGCGCGGGCCAGGCGGGAGACCTATGTGGGCCAGTGGCTACCCGAGCCGGTCTTCGCCGGGGACCGGATGCTCGGCCCGTCCGAGACCGTCGAGCAGCGTGAGTCGGTCTCGATCGCGATGCTCACGCTGATGGAGCGGCTCTCGGCCAATGAACGCGTCGTGTACGTGCTGCGCGAGGCGTTCGGTTACTCGCACGGCGAGATCGCCGAGGTGCTCGACCTCACCGAGTCGAACTGTCAACAGCTCTCCCGGCGGGCCAAGCAGCACCTGGCCGCCGGCCGCCGCCGGGTGGAGGTCGATGAGGCCGCCGCCCGCAAGATCGTCGAGGAGTTCCTCGCCGCGGCACTCAGCGGCAGGACCGACTCACTGGTGCGGATGCTGACCGACGACGCGATCCACGTGGGCGACGGTGGTGGCGTGGTCTTCTCGCTGCCGTTGCCGATCACCGGTGCGCTGCGGGTGGCGAGGTTCCTGCGCGGGCTGGTCGAGCCCAGCACGGCCAAGTGGGAGATGATCGGCGGTCGACCCGTCCTGTTCGCCGCGGTCGCCAACGGCTTGCCCGCGCTGGTGCTCCTGGTCGGCGACCGGGTCGCCACCGTCGTCTCCCTGGACGTGACCACCGACGGCATCGCGGCCGTCCACACCCAGGCGAACCCCGGCAAGCTCGAACGCGCGACACGCCAGTGGGCCGCATGCGAACACGGGGACGCGCTCGTCGACAACTGGTGACCCAGGTCACATCCCGTTGCTGTCAGGTTTCGTGTCGCTGCCCGGTTCAGGAAGCAACACCAACCGGGCAGGGAGTGAGTGACCATGAACAAGCACCAGATCGTCGTTCTCGGGGCCGGCTACGCCGGAGCCAACGCCGCCGGGCGCCTGGCCAAGCGACTGCACCCCGCCGACACCGAGATCACCCTCGTCAACGCCGATCCCGAGTTCGTCGAACGGGTCCGCATGCACCAACTCGCGGCCGGCCAGGACTTGAAGCCTCGCGCGCTGACCGATGTCTTCGCGGGCACGGGCGTGCGGGTGCGGCTCGCGCGGGTCACCGCCGTCGACACCGAACACAAGACCGTCGACATCGTCGATGCCGACGGCCCCGGCGAGATCGCCTACGACACGCTGGTCTACGCCCTGGGCAGCGCCGCCGCCGACTGCGGTGTTCCGGGCGTCGTCGAGCACGCCCACGACATCGCCGGCAAGCAGTCCGCGTTGCGGTTGCGTGCGAGTCTGGCCGACCTCGCCGCGGGCGGCACCGTGCTCGTCATCGGGGGCGGCCTCACCGGCATCGAAGCCGTCACCGAGATCGCCGAAGCACGGCCGGACCTCGATGTCGCACTCGCCGCCCGCGGCGGCCTCGGCGACTGGCTGAGCGAGAAGGCCCAGCACCACCTGCGCAGGGCATTCGACCGGCTCGGCATCACCCTGCACGAGCACACCGAAATCTCGAGCGTCGAGTCGACCGGCGCGGTCACCGCCGACGGCCACGCGATCCCGGCCCAGGTGACCGTCTGGACGGCCGGCTTCGCCGTCCATCCCATCGCCGCGGCCACAACCCTGCGGGTTTCCCCGACCGGCCAGATCGTCGTCGACGACACGATGCGGTCGGTCTCCCACCCCGACGTCTACGCCGTCGGTGACGCCGCGCTCGCACCAGGCGCGAGCGGCACACCACTGCGGATGTCCTGCGCCTCGGGAGTCCCCTCCGCCCACCTGGCGGCCGACGCCATCGCCGCCCGCCTCACTGGACGCCGGCTCCCCCAGAACAAGATCGGCTACCTCGGCCAGTGCATCAGCCTCGGCCGTCGCGACGCCCTCGTGCAGTGGGTCACCCCCGACGACCAGCCCAAACCGTCCGCGACGACCGGCAAGTTGGCCGCACGCCTCAAGGAGATCATTTGCAAGAGCGCGGCCTGGAGCATCTCCCACCCGACAGCGATGGTCCCCACCCGGCGTCGCCACACCATCCCGGCCGAAGAACCCCTCGCGATCACCGCGTGACACCCACCGTCGCATGGGCGTACCGCTACGGCCCCGTGCGGTGGCGGGGACAGGACCAGCACCGATGGCCTTCGACGCGTACAACCCCTCCGGGCGCCGATCGCCGCGACCGATTCGTGTCGCCCAAGGAGTAACCACACGTCGGTAGCACCACCGGGCGACACCCGTCCTGTACGAGTAGACGACTTCCGCCGACCGCGCCCGGGCCACGAAACCAGTCTTCGACAGGGCGTGCTGGCGAAGTCCTCAAGAGGTGATTGCCACGACGGGGCGGGCGTTCCCGGATCGACGGATCCGGGAACGCCCGCGCCATCGACCGGACCTGCTGACCGCCGGGCACAGCGGCGCGCCCGCCCGGCAGCGGACCCTGCGGGCGGTGCTCGACTGGAGCTGGGACCTGCTGACCGAGTCCGAGCAGGTCGTGCTGCGCCGGCTGTCGGTGCACGTGGACGGCTGGACGTTGGGCGCGGCGGAAGCCGTGGCGGGCGGCGCAGGCCTCGACGTGCCGGACCTGGTGGCCCGCCTGGTCGACCACTCCCTGGTCACGACGACCGGGGTCGACCCGCCCCGGTACCGGCTGCTGGAGTCGGTCGCGGCGTACAGCGCGGCGAAACTGCGCGAGGCGGGCGGTGCGGACGAGGTCGCCGATGTCGAGCGGCGGCACCGGGACCACTACGCCCGGCTCGCCGTGACCGCCGACCATCACCTGCGCGGACCGGGGCAGTCGCGGTGGCTGCGCCTGCTCGACGCCGAGGCCACCAACCTGCGCGCCGCGCTCGACCACGCCGCCCGCGACGGGGAAGCGCTGCCGGTGGTCGAGTCGTTGGCGTGGTGCCGGGTGCTGCGCGGGCGCCTCGGCGAGGGACGTCGGGCGCTGACCGCGGCGCTGGCCGCCGGCGGTCCGAGCGGCGTGGCGGGCACGGTGCAGGTGTGGCACGCCGCGTTCAGCCTGCTCATGGGCGTGGCGTCCGGGCTGGTGCCGTCACCGGTGACCCGTCCGACCGGGGCGGAGGACGCGGCACGGCGGGCGCGGGCGGAGTGGTTCCTCGCCGGTCTGGGCATCGGTGAGCTGGGCGTCGGCCGCGACTTGGTCGCCTCCGCGCTGGCGGTGTTCCGGGAGCAGGACGACCGGTGGGGCACGGCCGCCGCGCTGGGCACGCTCGCGCGGTACGCGTTGGCGTGCAGCGACCTGGACGCGATGGCCGGGCACGGCGAGCGCAGCATCGCCCTGTTCACCGAGGTCGGTGACCGGTGGGGGCAGCTGCACGCCACGTTCGGGCTCGGCACGCACGCCGAGGTCGTCGTCGGCGACTACGACCGCGCCGCCCGGCTGCACCGCGACGGTCTGCGGATCGCCGAGGAGCTGGGCCTGAGCACCGAGGTGTCCGACAAGCTGTCCGCGCCCGGCCGGATCGTGCTGCTGACCGGCGACCACGAGCAGGCCGACGAGCTGCACGAGTGCGCCCGCGAGCAGGCCGTCGCGCAGGGCTACACGGTCGGCGAGGAGGTCGCCGAGCTCGGGCTGGCGCTGGGCGCGCGGCGGCAGGGTCGGTTCGACCAAGCCGAGGCGTTGCTGCGCAAGTGGCTGGTGTACGACCGGCGGCTGGAGTCCGACATCGCGGTCGCCCTCATCGCCGCCGAGCTGGGCTTCATCGCCGAACAGGGCGGCGACGCCGACGCCGCCCGCGCCCTGCACCTGGAGGGGTTGGCGGCGGCGCGCAAGGCGGCCGACCCGCGGGCGGCACGGCTGCTCGGCGCGGCCGCGGCGCTGCGTGAGCAGGTCGGCGCGCCGCTGCCGACCGGTGAGCGCGGCGACGTCGACCGGATCACCGCGACCTGCCGCTCGGCGTCGGGCGAGGAGGCGTTCACCTCCGCGTTCACCTCCGCGCTCGACGACGGCCGGGCGCGCCGCGAGTCCGAAGTGGACCTCGTGGTGCCCTGAGCCGCCGCTGTCATGCGGACCGCTGTCACCCGCCTTACGGTGAACCGCATGGACGATCGGTGGGAGTACCTGTCGGTGCTCGTCGTCTGCCTCCTGCTGACCGCGCCGCTGGAGTACCTGGGCGCGGGGGTGTACCGGCGGTTCGACGCGTTGGCCCGCGCGGTGCTGCCGGTGGTGGTGCTGTTCGGCGCCTGGGACCTGGTGGCCATCGCGCGCGGGCACTGGACGTTCAGCGAGCGGTTCACGCTGGGGTTCGTGCTGCCGGGCGGGATGCCGGTGGAGGAGGCGTTGTTCTTCCTGGTGATCCCGCTGTGCGCGCTGCTGACCTACGAGGCGGTGGGCGCCGTGGTCGTGCCCCGGGCGGAGGGCGCGCGGTGGGTCCGGAATACCTGATCGCGGCGGCGGCGTCGGTCGGGCTGACGGTCGCCGCCGAGCTGTTCCTGCTGCGCACCGGCCTGTTCCGCCGTCCCGCCTACTGGCTGACCATGGCGATCGTGTTCGCGTTCCAGGTGCCGGTCGACGGCTGGCTGACCAAGTTGAGCGCGCCCGTCGTCATCTACGCGCCCACTGCCATCAGCGGGCTGCGCGTGCCGTGGGACATCCCCGTGGAGGACTTCTTGTTCGGCTTCTCGATGATCACCCTGACCCTGCTGCTGTGGGAACGCGCCCGTGCCCGGGAGGTGGCGGCCCGATGACCGGGTTGGCGATCGACGCGGTGCCCGCCGCGTTCGACTCGGCGGCGCGCGGCTACGACCTGCTGGTGGGCGCGAACCCGGGTTACCACCGGGAGCTGCGCAGGTCGGCCACCGCGCTCGGGATCGCGCACGACGGCGCCGGCCAGCGCTTGCTCGACCTCGGGTGCGGCACCGGCGCGTCCACGGCGGCACTGCTCTCGGTCGCGCCGAAGGCGGAGATCGTCGCGGTGGACGCGTCGGCCGGGATGCTCGACCGGGCGCGGCGCAAACCGTGGCCGGACACCGTGTCGTTCGTGCACGCCCGAGCCGAGGAACTCACCGCGCACGGCCCGTTCGACGGGATCTTCGCCGCGTACCTGGTCCGCAACCTGGCCGACCCCGACCCGGTGCTCGCCGCGGTCCGCGGCCTGCTCAAGCCGCGGGCGAGGTTCGTGGCGCACGAGTACTCGGTGCGCGACTCGCCGGTGGCGGGCGCGGTCTGGACCGCCGTCTGCTGGACGGTGATCATCCCCGGTGGCGCGGTGATGACCGGGTCCCCGGCGCTCTACACGTACCTGTGGCGCAGCGTGCTCGACTTCGACGGTGTTCGCGCGTTGCGGCACCGGCTGCGGCGCAACGGGTTCACCGACGTCCGCGTGCTTCCCGCCGCCGGGTGGCAGCGGGGGATCCTGCACACGTTCGTGGGGCAGACGTGAGACGGGACCGCAGGGCGGTGCGCGTTCCGGCGCCGACCGGGCGGCCGACGTGCGAGCGGGACGTGGTGGTCGTCGGCGGCGGGATCGCGGGGCTGGCCGCGGCGACGATCCTGGCCGAACGCGGCGCGCGCGTGGTGCTGTGCGAACGGGAGGACTACCTCGGCGGCCGGGTGGGCGGCTGGTCGACGCGGTTGGCCGACGGCAGCCACGCCACCATGACCCGCGGTTTCCACGCGTTCTTCCGCCAGTACTACAACCTGCGGTCGCTGCTGGCCAGGGTCGACCCGGACGGCTCGGCCCTGGTCGGCCTGCCGGACTACCCGCTGTGGCGCGCCGGCGGCCACCGCGAGGGCTTCGCCGGGTTGCCGCGCGCCGTGCCGTGGAACGCGGCCGGTTTCCTGTTGCGCAGCCCCGCGTTCGCGTGGCGCGACCTGGCCGCCGTGGACGCCCGTGCCGCCCTGCCGCTGCTGGACGTCTCCGTGCCGCGCACTTACCACGACCTGGACGACCTGGACGCCGCCACCTACCTGGACCGCGTCCGCTTCCCCCGGGCGGCGCACGCGTTGGCGTTCGAGGTGTTCTCCCGCAGCTTCTTCGCCCACCCCGGCCGGATGTCCGCCGCCGAACTCGCGACCATGTTCCACATCTACTTCCTCGGGTCGAGCGAGGGCCTGCTGTTCGACGTGCCCACCGACCCGTTCCCGCACGTGCTCTGGCAACCGCTGGCCCGTTACCTGACCGGTCTCGGGGTGACCGTGCGGACCGGCACGCCGGTGCTGCGGGTGGACCGGGGTGAGCGGTTCACCGTCCACCTGCCGGACTCGGTGCTGGCAGCGGACGCCGTGGTCATGGCCTTGGACGTGGAGGGCTTGCGCCGAGTCGTGGGTGAGTCGGACCTGGGCACCCCGCGGTGGCGCGCGGACATCGCGGACCTGGAGTGCGCGCCGCCGTTCCTGGTCTCCCGCTACTGGCTGGACCGCCCGGTGCGCGGCGACCGGCCGGGCTTCCTCGGCACCACCGGCTACGACCTGCTGGACAACGTCTCGGTGCTCGACCGCTACGAACGCGAGGCCGGCGAGTGGGCCGCCCGCACCGGCGGCTCGGTGGTCGAACTGCACGGCTACGCCCTGCCGTCCACGGTGGATCCGGCCGACGCCCGAGCCCGGCTGTTGGCGCAACTGCACGCCGTGTACCCGGAAACGCGTGCGGCACGGATCGTCGACGCGCGACACGAACTGCGCGCCGACTGCCCGTTGTTCCCACCGGGCGGCTTCGCCCGCCGCCCCACCGTGCGGACACCGGTGGACGGCCTGGTCCTGGCGGGCGACCTGGTCCGGATCGACCTGCCGGTGGCGTTGATGGAACGTGCCGCGACCACCGGCTTCGCCGCCGCCAACCACCTGCTGTCGAGGTGGGGTGTGGCGGGCACGGACCTGTGGAGCGTCCCGACCGCCGGCCGGGGTCCGGTGCTGCGCGCCCTGGCCCGCCGCTTCGGACGCAACCCGACCAACGCCCCGGTCCCGATCTGAGCACCGGTGCTCAGGGCGTCACCGCTGTGACAACGCCCTGAGCACCGGGGACGTCACGTCGGCGTGGGCGGTTCCGGCGTGGGCGGGATCGGCGGCTCGGTGGCGGGCGAGGGCTCGGGCCCCGGCGGCTGGGGCACCGGCTCCGGCACGGGCACGGGCCGCGGATCGGGCGTCTGAGGCTGGACCATGTCGACCTCCTTCACTCCACCGGGTTACCCAATCCCCCGCCTCCTACCTCCAAACCCCGAACCTCCTACCTCCACCCCGCGCGAGTCCTACCTTCAAACCGCGCGTGTCCTACGTTCGGAACGCGCGTGTCCCACGTTCAGGACCCCCGAGTTCAACGCTCAGGACGCGCGGGGTGGGTCCGTGGCGCGACGGGCGACCGACGGTGACGGGGTCAGGTTCGGCAGGACCTCCCGGCCGAACAGCCGGATCGTGTCGAGCACCGCCTGGTGCGGCAGACCGCCGATGTCGACCATGACCAGCTGCGCGTCCAGGCCCAGCAGCTCGGTCAACCGGTTCAACCGGTCGGTCACCTCGGCCGGGTCGCCGCACACCGCGGCACCCTCCACCAGCGCCTCGACGTCCACCTCACCGTCACCGCGCCAGGGATCGGCGAACCGCGCGTACGCGCTCAGGTACGGCTGCCACGTGGCCCGTGCCTCGGCGGCCGTCGGCGCGACGAACACGTGACTCGGCAACGCCACCCGCCCACGCCCGCCCATCGCCTCCCGGTAACGCTCCACCACCGGTCGGTGCGTGCACGGGTCGCGCAACGTGCTGGGCAGCATCAACGGCAACTCGAGCTCCACCGCCAAGTCGGCCGACACCGCCGACCCGCTGCCGATCCACACCGAGGGCCTGGGCTGCTGCACGGGACGCGGCGTCGTCGTGACGTCCTCCAGCGGACTGCGGTACTTCCCCGCCCACGTCACGTGCCGCTCCTCCAGCAGCCGCAGCAGCAGCCGCAGGTTCTCGTCGAACCGCGCCCGCAGGTCGTCCTGCACCCCGAACGCCGCGTCGGTCCGCTGCGACACGCCCCGCGCCACGATCAGCTCCGCCCGCCCCCGCGACAGCACGTCCAGCGTGGCCAGGTTCTCCGCCACCCGGACGGGGTCGTGGTGCGCCAGCAGCGTCACCCCGGTGGACAGCCGCAACCCGGTCGTGCGCTCGGCGATCGTGGCCAACAACAGCTCGGGCGCCGAGACGATGTACCGGGTGAAGTGGTGCTCGCCGATCGCCACCCCGGCGAAACCCGCCTCCTCGGCCACGACGGCCTGCTCCACGATCGCCCGCATCCGGTCGCACTCGGTGACCGCCCGACCGGTGTGCGGGTTGGGCAGGTGGTCGCCCAGGATCAGCAGGTAGACGTCCATCCGCCAATCTTGCCCGGCACGGCTACGGTGGCACCCGTCGAGAACCCGTCCGAGCGTCAGGAGCGCGGCGTGACCGCAGTGTCCGTGTCCGACAAGCCCGAGCAGTCCCGCTACGAGGTGCGCCTGGACGGCGAACTCGGCGGCTTCGCCGAATACACCTCGGCGGACGGCGTGGTCACGTTCACCCACACCGAGGTCGCCATCGAGGGCAAGGGCCTGGGTAGCGCGCTCGTCCGGCACGCGCTGGAGGACGTGCGCGCCAAGGGCCTGACCGTGGTGGCCCAGTGCACGTTCGTGCGCGGCTACCTGGACAAGCACCCCGAGCTGGCCGAGGTTACCGGCAAGTAGTATCCGGGGATGGAGTGGACAGAACCCGGAGTCTTCGAGGTCGCACCCGGTGTATACAGGATACCGCTGCCGCTGCCGAACGACGGATTGCACACCGTCAACGTGTATGCAATCGACGATGGTGACGGCCTCGTCCTGATCGACTCCGGCTGGGCGCTCGACGAGGGCGAGACGGCACTGGAGACGGCGCTGGGCTCCCTGGGGCACGGGTTCGAGGACGTCCGCCGCTTCCTGGTCACCCACGTCCACCGCGACCACTACACGATGGCCGTGGCGCTGCGCCGCCGGTTCGGCACCAGGATCGCGCTGGGCGCGGGGGAGCAGCCGTCCCTGGCCAAGGTCATCGGCCGCCGCCGGGACGGCTACCGCGACCTCGTCACGTGGGGCGCACCGCACCTGGCCGAACGGTGGCGCGCCGTGGTGGCGTCGGTCGGCGAGGCGGAGCTGCGCGACTACGAGGAGCCGGACGACTGGCTCCACGCCACCGACCTGGCCCTGGACAAGCGCGTGCTGCGCGTCCTGCCGACCCCCGGCCACACCCGAGGGCACGTGGTGTTCATCGACGTCGACGCGTCGCTGCTGTTCGCCGGCGACCACGTGCTGCCGCACATCACGCCGTCCATCGGCTTCGAACCGGCCCGGCCCGCGCTGCCGCTGGGCGACTACCTCGACTCGCTCCGCCTGGTCCGCGACTACCCGGACCTGCGGCTGCTGCCCGCGCACGGGCCCGTCACCGAGTCCAGCCACGCCAGGGTGGACGAACTGCTCACCCACCACGAGGACCGCCTGGCGGCCACGCTGGACGCCGTGCGCGCGGGCACGGGCACCGCCTTCGAGACCGCCCGCAGGCTGGGCTGGACCCGGCGGAACCGGACGTTCGCCGAGTTGGACCTGTTCAACCAGGTGCTGGCCACCGGCGAGACGGCCGCGCACCTGGACGTGCTGGTCCACCGCGGTGTGCTGACCGCCGACGAGGACGACGGCGTGAGGCGGTACGCGATCTGCTGAAGTACCGGGTCGGCTGAGGCACCGGGTCGGCTGAGCTGCCGGGGTCGACCGAAGCGCCGGTCGGTGGAATTGCCGGGGTAGCCGAGGCGCCCGGTCCGCGCAATTGCCGAGGTAGCCCAGGTGCCGGGTCAGCGGAAGTGCTCGGCGAGGACCGGGGCGAGGACGTCCGGCGTGATGTCGTGCCAGCCGCCGTCCAGCGTGCGGCGCCGCGCGTTCGGCAGGCGTTCGGCGACACCGTCGGCCCAGGCGCGCAGCCGTTCGTCGCTGCCCTCGCTGTCCAGCACGAGCGTCGGCACGCCGACCGAGGCCAGGTCCGGGACGGTGCCGGTGATCGTCAGGTCGTAGGCGGTGGTGTGGGCCAACGCCTCCAGCACGGGCCAGGCGGGTGACCGCCGCATCCCGGCGGTGACCTCCTCCGGCACGCCGCACGCGACGTGGAACCGGCTCATCGCGTCACCACGCCGACCCTCCGCCACCAGGGCGTCGATCTCGGCGCTCACGTCCGGCCCGGTCTGCTCCTCGAACGACAGCGGCGGCTCCAGCAGCGCCAACGCGGTGATCGGCACCCCGGCCGCCGCCGCGTGCAGGGCCAGCACCGCGCCGGACGAAAAACCGTATGCAAAAGCCGATCCACCGGCCGCCTCCACGACCGCCGCCAGGTCTTCCACCTCACGGTCGATTGCATACGGTCTGCGGTCGCCACTCTCGCCACGACCCCGGCGGTCGTAGGTGTATGCGGTATACCCCCGCAAGGCCTCGGCCAGAGCGGGCATCGGCCCCGAGCCGCGGAAGCAACACGCCGGGTCCACCAACACCACGGCCGGACCGTCGCCGACCCGTGAGTACCCGATCGTGGTGCCGTCCTTCGAGGTCACGGTGCTCATGACCCACTCCTCAAGGTTGGGAACTGGACGGTACCGTACTCGCCACAGTACTGGACGGTCCAGTACTGTCGACGTGTGGAAGAGACACGATCCGACCGCAAGCGCCGAGCCGTCCTGGACGCGGCCCGCACCGTGTTCCTGCGGCACGGCTACGTCGGCGCGAGCATGGACGAGGTCGCCGCCCTGGCCGAGGTGTCCAAGCAGACCGTCTACAAGCACTTCGCCGACAAGCAACGGCTGTTCACCGAGGTCATCACGTCCGACATCCGGGCGGCCGAACAGCGGTCCGACGAGGTGGTCGACGGCCTGGCCGACACCGCCGACCTGGCGGGTGACCTGCGCGAGATCGCCCGCAAGCTGGTCACCGTGGTCACCCAGCCGCACCTGGTCCGGCTGCGGCAGGTCGTCATCGGCGAGGCCGACCGGTTCCCCGACCTGGCCCGCACCTGGTACGCCTCGGGCCCGCACCGCGGCTACGAGCGGCTGGCCGAGCGGTTCGCCCGCCTCACCGAGCAGGGCAGGCTCCGGACACCGGACCCGCTGCTGGCCGCGCAGCAGTTCACCTGGCTCGCCCTGTCGGTGCCGCTGAACCGGGCCATGTTCGACCCCGAGCGCTACCCCGAGGACGAACTGCTCAGGTTCGCCGACGAGGGCGTGCGCGTCTTCCTGGCCGCGTACCAGCCCTAGCGGGGCAGCTTCACGACGGTCACGAAGAAGTCGTCGATCTGCCGCACGACCTCGATGAACCGGTCGAAGTCCACCGGCTTGGTGACGTAGGCGTTGGCGTGCAGGTTGTAGCTGCGCAGGATGTCCTCCTCCGCCTCCGACGTGGTCAGCACCACCACCGGGATGGGCCGCAGCGTCGCGTCCGCCTTGATCTCGGCCAGCACCTCGCGGCCGTCCATCTTCGGCAGGTTCAGGTCGAGCAGGATCAGCCCCGGCCGCGGCGCGTCCTCGTACTGGCCCTGGCGGCGGAGGAACTCCAGCGCCTCGACGCCGTCGCGCACCACGTGCAGCTGGTTGCGGATCTTGTGGTGCTCGAACGCCTCCTGCGTCATCAGCGCGTCGCCGGGATCGTCTTCGACCAGCAGGACGTCGATCACGTTCAGCGGGTTGGTCATTGCTCGTCGTCCTCTACTGCCGGCAGCGTGAACTTGAAGGTGGTTCCGGTGTCGTTCGTGGTGTCCAGCCAGATCGTGCCACCGTGGTACTCGATGATCTTGCGGCACATGGCCAGCCCGATGCCGGTACCGGGGTAGTCGTCCTTGTGGTGCAGGCGCTGGAAGATCACGAAGATCCGTTCAGCGTACTCGGGCTCGATGCCGATGCCGTTATCACTGATCGTGAACGTCCAGAATTCGCCCGTCCGCTCCACGTCCACGCGCACGTGCGGCGGCTCGTCGCCGTGGAACTTCAGCGCGTTGCTGATCAGGTTGCCGAACACGCCGCCGAGCAGCGACTCCTCGCCGCGCACGGTGGGCAGGTCCGCCACCTCGACGGTGGCCCGGGTCCGCTCGACGACCTCGGAGTAGTTGTCCAGCGCGTGGGAGACCACGTCGTCGCAGTCCACCAGCGTCTGCTCGCGGGACATCCGGCCGACCCGGGAGAACGCCAGCAGGTCGTTGATCAGCACCTGCATCCGCTTCGCGCCGTCGACGGCGAACCGCAGGTACTGCTCGCCGCGCTCGTCGAGCTCACCGGAGTAGCGCCGCTCCAGCAGCTGGCAGAAGCTCGCCACCTTCCGCAGCGGTTCCTGCAGGTCGTGCGAGGCGACGTAGGCGAACTGCTCCAGCTCCGAGTTGGACCGCCGCAGCTCCTCCAGGTCGGAGAGGATGCGCACCCGCATGGCCTCGACGTCCTGGCCGAGCATCACCGTCTCCTTCGGCCCGCCCGCCTCGACCGGGTGCTCGTAGTCGCCCGACGACACCTGTCGCACGTCCGCGGCCAGCCCCGTCAACGGCGCGATGACGATCCGGTACAGCATCACCGCCACCCCGGCGATGATCAGCACCAGCAGCAGGCCCAGGCCGATGAGCAGCCACAACGCCTGGCGAGCCGTGTCCGTCACGTTCTGGCGGCCCTCGGTGGACGCGTCCGCGAGCTTGGCCTTCAGCGCGGCCAGCGCGGTGCGGGCCCGGTCGAACAGCTCCTTGCCGCGCTCGGCGTCGGCCAGGGTGGTCTGCGGGTTGCCCGACACGTACACGAAGTCGACCAGCGGCTGGGCGTAGCTCTGCCGCCAGTCGGCCGCCAGCTGGTCGACCTCGTCCAGTTCCCGGACCAGGTCGGGCCGCGCCTGCGACAGCAGCGAGCGGGCGGCCTCCACGGCGTCGTGCTCGGCCCGACCGCCCTCGGTGTAGGGGGACAGGAAGTCCTGGTTCGCGGTGAGCACGAACCCGCGCAGACCGGTCTCCTGGTTGGCCAGCGCGATCTCGACCTCGAACAGCTCGCGGCCCGCCGGGTCGATCCGGTCCAGCAGCTCGGTGCGGGCCTCGGTCAGGCCGTTCAGCGCGACCACGAGGCTGCCGATGGCCCCGGCGCAGACGACGATCAGGACCGCGACGGCCGCGATCAACAGCTTGCTGGCGGGCCAGCGGGTGCGGTAGCGCATCAGGCGCGGTCCGAGATCAGCAGCACGGCCATGTCGTCGTCCAGCTCCCCGCCGTTGAGTTCCTTCACCCTGCTGATCAGGCTGTCCAGCAGCGTCGCCGGTGTGCGCGTCCAGTCCGGCCGCGCCGCGGTGATGTCGCCGATCAGGTCGATCAGCCGCTCCGAGCCCAGCCGCTCGCTGTCGCCGTGCACGCGGCCCTCGACCAGGCCGTCGGTGTAGAGCAACATCGCCCACCCCGGCGGCAGCGGCACGTCCAGACCGCTCCACGTGCTGTCCGGCAGCACGCCCAGCGGCAGCCCGGCCCGGTCGCGCGGCAGCTCCACCACGCGGTCGCCGACCAGCAGCATCGGCTCCGGGTGCCCGGCCAGGTAGACCCGGGCCCACCGGCGGTCCGGCGAGATCGTCACCATGCAGGCGGTGGTGAACAGGCCCGGCTGGTGGCGTTCGTGCTCCAGGATCTCGTGCAGCGTGCGCAGCACCCGCGACGGCTCCTGGTCGGCCAGCACGAGCGCCCGCCACGCGATGCGCAGGAACACGCCGATCGCGGCCTCGTCCGGGCCGTGCCCGCACACGTCGCCGATCAGCACCTGCAACGTGCCGTCGGAGGTGCGCACCACGTCGTAGAAGTCACCGCCCAGCAGCATCCGGCTGCCGCCTGGCCGGTAGCGGACCTGCCAGCCGATGTCCTCGCCGTGCATGATCGGCGACGGCAGCAGGCCGCGTTCCAGGCGGGTCTTCTCCGCCGCGAGCAGTTTCTCGTCGCGCAGTTGGCGCTGGGTCTCCTCGACGCGCTTGCGGCCGACCGCGTACCGGATGCTCCGGGCCAGGCCGACACCGTCCACCTGGCCCTTGACCAGGTAGTCCTCCGCGCCCTGGGCCACCGCCTGGGTGCCCTGGTGCTCGTCGTTGAGGCCGGTGAGCACGATGATCGCCACCGGTGCCGGGTTGGCGAGCAGCCTGGTCAGGCCGTCGAGACCGGTCGTGTCGGGCAGCCCGAGGTCCAGCAGCACGCAGTCGGCCTTGGGCAGCAGGCCCTCGGCCTCGCGCAGGGTCCGCGCCCGGTGCAGTGCGACGTCCGCCTCGACTTCCTCCAACAGGGCTTCGACCAGCACGGCGTCGCCCTCGTCGTCTTCGACGAGGAGCACGTTGATCCGGTTCACCGCGGTCCGCGGTGTGGGAAGCCCTGCCACGGGGGAGGAGATTAGTCGAACTCGATCAGGCCTGGGTGAGGGTGGTGCGGCGGGTCGGCGGAACCGACGGGTGGGGCGCGGTGCGCGGCCCGGACGCCATGACCGAAGATCCTGGCGTGACGTTCTCCCAGATGGTGGCGCTGACGACCCGTTTGCCCCGGCGGGGCCGCGGTTTCTGGTACTCCGTGGCGATCGACCTGCTGTGGCCGCTGGTGGTGCTGTTCGTGCGCATGCGGATGGCGGGTAGGACCAACATCCCGCGTGAGGGCGCGGTGCTGCTGGCCTCCAACCACCTGTCCTTCGCCGACCCGGTCACGTTGACCGCGTTCGCGCTCGCCTCCGGCAGGGTGCCCCGGTACCTGGCCAAGGCGAGCCTGTGGAAGGCGCCGGTGATCGGGTGGGTCATGTCGTCGGGGCGGCACATCCCGGTCGACCGCGACAGCGTGCGCGCGGGCAAGGCGCTGGACGGCGCGCGGACCTCGCTGGACGCGGGGGAGTGCGTGATCGTCTACCCCGAGGGGACCTTCACCAACGATCCCGACGGCTGGCCCATGCGCGGCAAGAACGGCGTCGCGCGGCTGGCGTTGACGTCCCGCACGCCCGTGGTGCCGGTGGCGCAGTGGGGCACCAGGGAACTGCTGCCGCCGGGCAGGTTCGTGCCCCGGCCGTGGCGGAAGGTGACCGTGGTCGCGGGTGCGGAGGTCGACCTGTCCGACCTGTACGGGCTGGAGCCGACCAAGGTGGTGCTGGACGAGGCGACCGCGCGGATCATGGGCGCGGTGACCGCGCTGCTCACCGGTGTGCGCGACCTGCCGCACCCCGGCGGGCGGTGACGGTCAGCGGGTCTTCGCCTGGCGCTCGCGCTCCCACCGCAGGTACTGGCCCGTGACGGTGGACACGCTGGTGAGCAGCCACACGGCCACGCCCGCGTCGTCCGTGACGCCGATCAGCGGCAGCAGTTCGGGCAGCAGGTCGATCGGGGAGACCAGGTAGGCGACGGCGAACCCCCACGTGGCCAGGGTGGTCGTGGGCAGGCCGTAGGCCTTGCGCTCGCGCAGCAGCCGGGGCAGCGCCCTGGCCCGGTCCACGACGTTGCCGACCGGGCGCGGCTCGCCGTTGCGCTCCCACCGGCGGCGCCGGCGCACGACCCACAGCACACCGGCCGCCACGCCGAGCACGACCAGGCCGGAGCCGACGACGGCGGGCGGCAGGCCGATCAGCTCGTCGTCACGCCACAGCAGCGTGCTCAGCCCGACGAGGGTGAGGACCACGCTGAGGAAGATCACACGTCCATGGTAGTGGCGGCGGGCCGCTCGTGCGGGCGGGCGCCGGGTCACGGGGCGGAAACTTCCGCGTCGACCTGGGCGCGGCGCGGGCGGGTCGATCAATACGATGGCTCGGTGAGCGATTCCCCCCGGTTACCGCCGAGATCGGTCGTCGTCGCGCTGTTCGTCGTCGCCGCCTGCGCGGTCCTCGCGGCCGGCGGCCTGACCGCCGTGGTGCTCGCGGACGACGGGCCCCGGCAGGCCGCCCAGGCGCCGGCCGGGCGACCCTCGCCGAGCGCCCGGGAGGACACCTCCCGCGCCGTCGGGGCGCCGTTGTGCCTGGTCGGCTCCTGGCGCACGGTGGACGAGCGGTTGATGATCAAGTTCTACACCAACGAGGACCCGATCCCGTTCACGGTGAGCGGCCGGGCCTACGACTTCCGGCCCGACGGCACCGGGACCGAGCGGATGGACAACGTCGTGTTCACCGGCACGTTCCAGGGCAACCAGCTGCGGTTGGTGGGCCAGGGGTTCAGCGAGTTCACCTGGACCGCCACGGACAAGGTGATCACCTACGGCAACCGGACCCGGTCCGAGGCGTCGTTCTCGTACTACGACCAGCGCGGGTTCCTCGAAACGCAGCCGTTGCCGGGTGACCGCCCGATGAACGAGGTGAACGACTACGCCTGCCAGGGCACGCAGCTCGTGGAGAGCAACGCGGGTCTCGGCTTCCAGTCGGCGTGGGTGCGCACCGCCGCGTCCGGGGTGTACGGCTGATGCGGGCGGTGTTGACGGCGGTGGCGCTGCTGGCGTTCATGGCTGCCGCCGCTGGTCCTGTTGCCGCCGCTCCTGTTGCTGCCGTTGCCGTTGCCGGCCGGCCGTCGAGCCCGGAGGAGTTGGCCGCCGCCATCGCCAGGCCGGCCATCGTGTTCATCACCGTGGAGTGGCACGGCTGGGTGCGCGACAAGCGCACCGGCGAGGTGTTCGGCGGTGAGAAGGGCTACGCGGTGAAGGCGACGTGCAGCGGTGTGGTGATCCGGCCGGACGGGCACGTGGCCACCGCGAGCCACTGCGTCCACACCGGACCGCAGGGTGGCGCGGGCGTGTTGTTCGACGCGGCGATCGCCGACCTCGCGGCGGTCGGTCGGATCGGTGACCGGGTGAAGGCCAAGCAGCAGATGGCCGAGCACGCCGTGGCCGAAGGGGCGAACCCCGACCGGCCGATCGACCGCGCGATCCAGGTGGAGCGGATGGAGTCCACCGGCGACGGTCCGATCCGCGACATCGCGCCGGCCACGGTGGTGGACCTGGTCGCGCCGACCGACGGTGACGTGGCGGTGCTGAAGGTGCCGCGCGACAACCTGCCGTCGTTGGAGGTCCGGGCGGAGCAGACGGCGGTCGGCACGCCGATCCTGGCCATCGGGTACCCCGGTTCGGCGAGCGCGGCGGTCGACCCGAGCCTGGAGCCGAGCAACAAGAACGGGCAGGTGTCGGCGCGGCGGACGCAGAACGAGCGGCCGTTCTACGAGTTCAGCGCCGCGGCCACGCAGGGCATGAGCGGCGGGCCGGTGGTGGACATGGAGGGGCGGGTCGTCGGTCTGGTGAGCCAGGGGTCGCCGGGGGAGACGCAGTCGTTCAACTTCGCCGCCGCGTCGTCGACGCTGCTGGACGTGCTGGCGGGCAAGGACGTCAAGGCGGAGCCGGGCGCGCACGACCGTGCGTACCGGGCCGCGTTGGACAGCTACTTCGCCGAGGACTTCGACGGTGCGGTGGAGGGGTTCGACGACGTGCTGGCGGCGTCGCCCGGTCACCTGCCGGCCACGGAGTACCGGCGGTCGGCGGTCGATCGCGGTGGGTCGGCTGGAGGTGGCTCGATGCTGCTCATCGGGTTCGCGGTGCTCTGCGCCGGTGTGGCGGTGGCGACCGCGACCGCGGGCACGGCGATCGCACTGGCCCGCAGGCGGCAGTCGTCCGCCGGTGCCGTGCCGCCGCCTGGGCCGGTTCCGGTCCCCGGGCCGGTTCCGCCGGTGGTGTCCGGTGTGGACACGCCGCCGTTCGGCATCCCGGTTCAGGTGGCACCCGTCGTGCCGCCGCCGGCGGCCGCGGACACCGTCAAGGTGGAGCGGCAGGAGGACGGACCGACGACGCCGCAACCCTCGTCCTGAGCGTTGAACTCAGGGGTCCTGAGCGTTCGACTCGCGCGTCCTGAACGTAGGACTCGCGCGACGCGAACGGAGGACACGCGCGTTCTGAGTGTTGGACACGCGCGTTCTGAACGTAGGACACGCGCGTTCTGAGCGTTGGACAC
Source organism: Actinosynnema sp. NPDC050801 (assembly GCF_040673975.1). Lineage (NCBI taxonomy): Bacteria > Bacillati > Actinomycetota > Actinomycetes > Pseudonocardiales > Pseudonocardiaceae > Actinosynnema > Actinosynnema sp. NPDC050801. Next base: position 324,018 of record NZ_JBFAQZ010000005.1, read on the forward strand.
GCGGGGTTAGGGGTTGCGGGATCTGGCGGTGCGGTTGGCTTCGGTCAGGTCGGCGGCGGTGACGAGGCGGACCTCGGCGGCGCGGCGGGCCACGGCGAACCTGGTGTTCTGCAGGCGGCCCGCGTGCGGTGCGAGGAACGGGTCGTCGGCGGCGCCGAAGGCGATGGCCGAGATCGCGCGGATCGCGTCGTCGACCCGTTGCGGCCGGTGCAGGTTCCACGCGTAGCCGTGCCATTCGAGGACCCGTTCGAAGATCTCCCGGTTCGACGGCGGCCGGGGGTAGTCGTCCGCGCCCACCAGCCACGGTTCGCACAGCGCCAGCGCGACGAACCAGTCCCGCCCGCCGCGCACCAGCCCCGGACCGGTCCGCGTGTCCTCACCGACCGACCCGAACGGCACCTCCGGCGTCATCGGCGAGTGCTCCACGTCGAGGGTGATCAGCAGGTCGGCGAACCCGTCGCCGCCACCGTTCCTGCCCCGCAGCAGCACCAGCTGGTTCTCCCCGGCGTCCAGCAACGCCGCCGCCGACCGGGTCAGGATCACCCGCCGCGCCCCGCCCGGCGCGTCGAACAGGCTCGACAGCTGCGCCTCACCCGCGCCCAGCCACGTCAACGACACCACGTCCGCGCCGACGGCCAGCTCGCCGACCAGCCGCGACACGTGCGGCGCGCAGTCCGGCAACGCCACCACCACCCGACCGGGACCGGCCGGACCCACCACACCGTGCGGCGCACGCCCGAATAGCAACGACTCGCCGGGCCCCAACACCACCGAGGCCAGCCCCGCGCCCCGCACCACCACCCGCGGCACGGCGCTACTCCGGGCACCGGGGCGGGTCGCCCCGGTCCGGTCCCAGCGCCTGCCACTCCTCGGCCAGCGTCGCCGGGTCGAGCGCACCGCACAGCACCTCGACCGCGCGGTCCGGCACGAGGTCCCACAGGTGGGCGGCGCCGTCGGCGCTCACCGACGCGACCAGCTCGCCGTCCGGGTGGAACGCCACGTCGTTCAGCTCGGCGCCGTGTCGGTCCAGCCGTGCCAACTGCCTCGCGCCGTCGACCTCCCACAAGCGCAGCACGGTGTCCTGGCTCGCGGTGGCCAGCGTCCGGCCGTCCGGGCTCCACGCCACCCGGCGCACCGGCGAGTCGTTGCCGGTGAGCCTGCCGACCTCGACGCCGTCCTTGATCCGCCACAGCCGCACCAGCCGGTCGCCGCCGCCGGTGGCCAGCACGGAGCCGTCCGGGCTGAACTCCACGTCGATCGCGATGCTGTCGTGGCCGGGCAGGATCCTCCACTCCGAGCCGGGGTCCACGAGGTCCCACAGCCCGATCCGCCCGCCCGCCAACGTCACCGCCAGCGTGCGGCCGTCGGGGCTGAACGAGACGCCGGTCGGGTAGTTGGGCTCCACACCGTTGACCGGTGTGTTGCGCGGCTCCTGCGCCGTCGCCCGGCGGTTGACCAGCTCCAGGTCGGCGGCGTCGAACAGGAGCGTTTCGTCGCGCTCCTCCTTCGACCCGGTCGGGGTGCGGCCCGCGACGGCGATCGTCTTGCCGTCCGGGCTGAACCGCACCGCGGTGAACTCCGTGCCGGGCCGGGAGAACCGGCGGGCCTCCGCGCCCGTCTCCGCCTTCCACACCACGAGCAGGCCGTCCACGTCCACCGTGGCCAGCTCGGTGCCGTCCGGGCTGAACGCCACGTCGTAGGCGTGGTCGCCGTGACCCGCCAGCTCGTGGACCAGCTTCGAGTTCCGGTGGTCCCACAGCCGCACCACGCCGTTGCCGCTGGTGGTGGCGAGCAGGTCCCCGCCGGGCTGGAAGGCCGCGCTGAGCAGCGCGGAGTCGCGCCGGCTCAACGTCGTCCGCTGGTAGGACCACACCGTGATCACGCCGGTGGAGTCGGAGCTGAGCAGCGTGCGGCCGTCGGCGGGCATCGCCACGCCGAACGTGGTCACCGAACCGGCTGCGTACTGGGTCAGCAGGTCACCGGTGGCGGTGTCCCACGAGTAGACGCTCGCACCGACCGCGCCCGCCACCACGGCCGAGCCGGACGGCGTGAACGCGACGGAGCTCAACCCCACCTCGGGCGAGGTCACCACCTTGCGCGTGGCCCACGTCGCGGTGTCCCACAACCGGATCGTCGCGTCCATGCCGGTGGTGGCCAGCAGCCCGCCGTCCGGCGCGAACGCCAGTGAGTTCACCTCGCCGGTGTGCCCGGTGAGGTTCGCGACCACCGCGCCGTCGCTCGCCCGGTGCACCACGACGTCGTTGCCGTTGGTCAACGCGATCAGCCCCGGGTCGGGCAGCAGCGCCATCCGGATCGAGGGCGCCGCCGTGAACACCGCCTTCTCGGTGAACCCCGCCGTCTCCCACACCACCACACCGCGATCGGTGTAGGCGACCAGCGTGCCGCCGTCGGGGGAGAGCGCGGTGTCGACGGCCTCGCCCGGCACGGTGAACACCCGCTTGCGTGCCGGCACGTCCCACAGCTCGACCTTCGACGTGGTCGGGTCGGCCGTCGCGAGCAGCCGGCCGTCGGCGCTCATCGCCGCCGTGCGGTACCAGCCGCCCTTGTCGTCCAGCACGGCCAGCTCACGACGCGTGGGCACGTCCCACAGCCGCAGCGTGCCGTCCCGGCCGCCGGACGCCGCGGTCTTCCCGTCACCGCTGACCACGAGCGCGTTGATCGCGCCGACGTGCCCGGTCATCCGGCCGCGGTAGGCGTCGGTGCTCGCGGACAGCAGCGCGCTGCGCCCCTCGACGGTCGGGCTCGCCCGCCACGCGCCGAACGCCGCCAACGCCGCCCGCCGCGGGTCCACGGTCCTGGCCAGCGCCGATTCCGCCGCCAGCTGCCGCGACAGGTTCTGCTGCCGGCCGGTGTCCGCGCGGTCCCGTTCGGCCTGCGCCGACTGCTGCAACCGCGTGGCCACCACGACCGCCACCGACGCGATCACCAGCAGCAGGCTCAGCGCCACCACCAGGCCGCGCAACCGGTTCGTGCGCCGCCGTGCCGCCAGCTGACCGGCGTGCTCGGCCGCGGTCGACCGGGCGAGGAACTCCTGTTCCACCGGCTGCAACCGCACCCGGTCCCGCGCCGACTCCAACCAGGTGCTCAGCGACGCCAACCGGACACCCCGGTACAGGTCGTCGTCGTGCTGCCCGGACTCCACCCAGACCCGGACCGAGTCGGTGAACCGGCGGTGCTGCACCAGGCCGGCGCGGTCCTCCTCGATCCAGTCCCGCAGCCGCGGCCACGCGGTGAACAACGCCTCGTGGCTCAGCCGCGCGCCCGACCCGTCCACGGTCACCAGCCGTGCCGCGATCAACCGGTCCAGCACGTGCCGCTGCACGGCGAACTCGCGCGGGTCCACCCGCCGCCGGACCACGGCGCCGTCGTCCAGCACCGCCACCAGTCGCAGCAGGATCGCCCGCAACGCCTGCCGCCCGGCCGGGTCGAGCGCGGCGTGGATCTCCTCGGCGGTGCGCGACACCGCGCCGTCGATGCCACCCGCACGGCGGTAGGCGGCCAGCGTCAGCACCGGGCCGTCGCGGTGCAGCCACGACTCGCGCAGCGCGTGCGCCAACCGGGGCAACGCGCCGGGGTCGTAGCCGATCTCACCGCGCACGCCCAGGTCGGCGATCATCCGCTCGGGCAGGCCGGGTTCCACCTCGACGCCGAAGTCCTTGGCGGGGCTGACGATCGCCTGCCGCAACCCGGTGGCGTCCAGCGGCCCCAGCAGCACCGGCGCGGCGAGCGCGGGGCGCAGCGGCGCGAGTTCGATGCACCGGTCCAGCAGGTCCGCCCGCACGGCCAGGACGACCAGCGCCGGGCGTGCGGCGGTCAGGGCCGTGGCGAAGGCCAACCGGGCCGCCTCCGGCGCGTTGAACACCTCCTCGAACTGGTCGACCACGATCACCGGCCGCGTCGGGCCGGCGCAGAACTCGCCGAACCGCAGCGGCGTCTCCCAGATCAGCCGCGTCCACTCCGCGACGCCGACCGGGGTGTGCGCGGCCATCGCGGCGGCCAGGTTGCCCACCGGGTCGACGCCCGGCGTCAACACCACCTGCGGCCACGTGTCGTCGCCCTCCGAGCTCAGCGCGGGCAGCAGACCGGCCTTGAGCACGGACGACTTGCCCGCGCCGGACGCGCCGACCACCACCACCGGCTCGCCGCCGCCGACCTGCTCGGCCAACCGGACCAGCAGTTCGGTGACGACGTGCTCGCGGCCGTGGAACAGGTCGGCGTCGGCCCGCTCGAACCCGCTCAGACCGGGGTACGGGGTGACCTGCGACCGGGTGCGCGGGCCGCGGGGCCTGTTGGCGGAGCGCAGGACCGCGCGCACCAACCGGCCCTGGTCGCCCTCCTGGCCGGGCGAGGTGGGCCGGGCGGCCCGTGCGGTGTCACCGTCGTACGCGGCGGTCCGGGCGGCGGCGATGAGCGCCGAGGCCGACTCGAACCGCCGTGCCGGGTCCTTCGCCAGTCCGCGCAGGACCACCGCGTCCAGCCCGGGGGTGACGGTCGGGCTGAACACCGACGGCGCGGGCGGCGGTTGCAGGAGGTGGGCGGCGACCTTCGCGGCCGGGTCGGTGGCCGGGTGCGGCAGCCTGCCGGTCAGGCACTCGAACAGCACGCAGGCCAGGGAGTACTGGTCGGACCGGCCGTCGACCGCGCCGCCGGACAGGCGTTCTGGCGCCATGTAGTCCCAGGAGCCGATGAGGTCGCCGGACCGGGTCAGCGCGGTGGCCTCGGGCGAGGTCTCCCGCGCGATGCCGAAGTCGGCCAGGTACGCGTGGTCCTCGGCGGTGATCAGGATGTTGGACGGCTTGACGTCCCGGTGGACCAGGCCGCGCTCGTGGGCGGCGTCCAGCGCGGCGGCGACCTGCGCGAGGATCTCCAGCGCCCGCACCGGGTCCACCTCGCCCCCACCGAGCGCGCGGCGCAGGTCCGTGCCCTCGACCAGCATCATGTCGAGGAAGAGGTGGCCGTCGATCTCGCCGAAGTCGTTGACCGGGATGACGTTCGGGTGGCGCAGCCCGGCGGCGATGCGCGACTCGCGCTGGAACCGGGCGCGGTACTCGTGGTCGGTGGCCGAGGCGGCGAGGCGCTTCAGCGCGACGACCCGGTCGTTGGCGCTGTCGTAGGCGCGGTGCACCACGCCCATGCCGCCCTGCCCCAGCAGGTCGCGGATCTCGTACCGCCCGAAGTCCGCTAAGCCGGACCGCGCCCCCATAGCGCCCCCTCACCCTGAGCCCGCCCAACCCTACTCGGCCGCGCCTGCCCGGTGATCCGCGCTCGACCCCGACCGGAAGGGGTGTGCCGCGGGCCCCGGACGGGTGTGGGACGCCCGCCCGCGGCCCGCGGTTCCTCGCGTCGGACCCCGCCGGCCGAAGGGGGGTGCCGGCGGGGTCCGGGGAGCGGCGCCCGCGGGGCGAGGGGTGAACCCGCGGACGCCGGGGTCGCGCCCTGCCGGATCGGTCAGATGCCGCAGGCCGACGCCGACCAGAAGCGGCTGCCCCGGTGGTCGACGTGGGTGTGGTCGCCGTGACCCGGGTAGCCCGGGCCGAGAATGCCGTTGAAGCCGTGGTTGCGGGCCTGCTGGGCGAGCCGGCACAGGGAGTGCGGTCCGGCGCCGAGGTCGACCGCGTCGCCGTAGAGATGTCGGGAGTCGGACGCGCCGCCGACCGCGTCGTTGCACGCGATGCTGCGGAACCCGCTGGTCACCCGGATCGCCTGGTCGCCCAACGCGTGCCGCATCGCCTGGAGCTTCCACATCGACACCAGGGCGTTGAACTTCGCGGTCGCCGCCGACACCTTGCCGCCGCCCCAGGTGGAGTTGCAGTTGTTCAACTCCGCGTAGGAGAAGTTGACCGGTGTGCAGTCGTCGTCCTGCAGGGCGTAGAGCCGCGAGTACGTCGCGCTGCCCGCCACCCCGTCCGCCCCGAGCCCGTACGCCTGCTGGAAGCGCACGAGGGCCGACCTGGTGGCCGGGCCGAACTGGCCGTCGATGCCGAGCACCGCGCCGTAGCCGGGGTAGCCCGACAGCCGGATCTGCAACTGCCGCACGTCCTCGCCGGACGCGCCCGAGGAGAGGGTTCGGTTCCACGTGTAGCAGCCGTCGGCTTGCGCCGTACCACCACCAGTCACGAGCACCACGGCGACGAGCGCCAACGACGCCAGATAGGAAACTAGTCGGAGCACAGGGACCTCCAGACCGGGTTGGGGGACGGCTCTGGAGCCTGGCGGAGAGGTAAACTTGCGTCAATCTGTCCTCGATGTCCGAATATTTCACACATCAAGAACAGTTTGTGAACGGGCGGGTCGCGTCGGGACGAGCCTTCGGTGCCGCGAAGTCGGGCCACCGCGGGCGGGGCGGTGACCCGACTTCCCTTCGTCCTGGACCGGATGTTCGACGATCCGGGTTACGGCGACACGGCGTCCAGGTGACGCGTCACCGCGGTCTGGCCTTCGGTCCGGTGCGGGCCAGCGACCGCGTGTGCGACCGCGAGCGCACCACCGGCGCGTGCGAGGGCGGGATGGGCAGCGGCTGGGACTCCTGCTGCTGGCGCGGCACCCGGGCCAGCTCGACCGGGTCCGAGAACTGCATGTGGTTCGGTCCCGGCTGGGCGCGCACGGATTCCGCGCCTGCCGACGTGCCGCGTGCCGGTTCCGAACGTGCCGGTTCCGAGCGCGCCGAGTCCGAGCGCGCGACCCCGGACCGGACCGCTTCCTGGAGCAGGGCGTTCTCCAGTCGCAACGCCTCGGACCGCACGGCCTCGAACCGCATCGACTGCTCCGACCGCGTCGGCTGGGACCGCCTCGGCGCCTCGAAGTGCACCGACTCGGTGCGTGGCGCCTCGAACCGGACCGACTCAGGGCGCGGCGCCTCGAACCGGACCGACTCGGTGCGTGGTGCCTCGAACCGCACCGACTCCTGGATCCGGTTCGGCGCCGCCATCGGACCGGCCGCCGCGACCGGCACCGGTTGCGCAGGCGGTGCCGGTAGCACCGGTGGGGCGGGCGGCGGGTTCATCGCCACCGGGTCCTGCTGGGGCACCTGCTGCGGGCGACGCCGCTGCGGCCCATTGTCGGTCACCCGGTTGTGCCGCCACAGCTCCGTCGACAGCTTGATCATCGCGGTCGGCGCGTCCAACCCCACCATCCCGACCAGGCGGCCGTCGTTGATGAACCCGGTGATGGTCCGGTGGTCCTTCTGCGAACCGGCCAACGTCGTGGTGTCCGTGCCCATCGCGGGCAGCCCGGACCCCTGGATGCGCATCCCGTACTGCTCGGTCCAGAACCGGGGTACTGGGGTGAACGGCCGCGAATTCTCCCTGCCCGCCAACAGGTTCTCCGCGGCCGCCCGCCCCATTTCCACCGCGTTGAGCCAGTGCTCCACCCGACGCGGTTGCCCTCCGAACCGGAGGTTCGGCCACCGCGCGACGTCACCCGCGGCCACGATGTCGGTCCCGCCGACCACGTGGCACGTGGGGTCGCACAGCACACCGTCCTCCAGCACCAGACCCGACCCGCGCAGCCAGGCGATCGACGGCGAGGCGCCCACCGCGATCACCACGACCGCGGCGAAGAACACCTGCCCGTCGGAGAGGTGGATCGCCACCCCACCCGCCTGGCGCACCCAGTGCCGGATCTTCACGCCCATCGCCATCCGGACACCGCGCACCCGGTGCGCCTCGGTGACCGTGTCGGCGATGTTCTTGCCGACCGCGTTGCCCAGCAACGTGGACGACCGGCTCACGATGGCCACGTCACGGCCCATCATCTTCACCGACGCGGCCATCTCGCAGCCGATGAGGCCGCCGCCGACGACCACGATCAGGCCCTGCGTGGAGTTGATCGCCTGCTTGATCGCGATCGCGTCGTCCACCGTGCGCAGCACGTGGATGCGCGGGTCCTGGCGCGGCGCGCCCGCCAAGTGGCGCGGCTCGACGCCCGTCGCGATGATCAACCCGTCGTAGCGCAGCTCCTCACCGCCGGGCAAGCCCACCACGTGCCGGTCCGGCTCCAGGTGCGTGGCCGCGGTGCCCAGCCGCCACACCGCGTCCAGCTCCCGGCTGATGGTCAACCGCAGGTCGGACGCGATCAGCTCGCCGTTGATGGCCTCCTTGGACAGCGCGGGCCGGTGGTAGGGCAGGTGCCGTTCCGCGCTCACGATGGCGATCTCGCCGCGGAAGCCGAGCTCCCGCAGCCGTTCGCCCGCGCGCAGCCCGGCCAACCCGCCACCCGCGATGACCACGCGTTCCTCGTTCTTCACCGCACACGCTCCCGCAGTTCGATCGCCCGCATCGGGCAGGCACGCGCGGCGGCCCGCGCCTGGGCGAACTGCTCAGGTGGTGGCCTGCGCTCGTACCGCAGGCGCTCGTCGTCGACCAACTGGAACAACCCGGGCGCCTCGGCCTGGCAGATGCCGTAGCGGTGGCAGCGCTCGTTGTCGACGCTGATGTCCAACGCGCTGCCGCCCGCGCCGTCCGGCTCGGGCTCGAAACCGGGCTCCGGCTCCAGCATGCCCAGCCGCACCAGCCAGTCCGGCGGCAGGAAGCGGGCGATGGCGATGGTCGCCGTGGGGATCAGGATGGTGAGGCCGGCCAGCCACAGCACGGCCAGGTTGCCGTTCGCGATCGCGCCGAACCAGGAGTGCACCACGGTGACGGTGACCGCGACGTAGGCCAGCTGGTGCAGCCTGAGCCACTTGCGGTAGTAGACCTTCTTGCGCAGACCCGCGGTGACCGCGATGGTCAGCATGATCTCCAGGCCGAGGGTGCCCAGGGCGTGCCGGAACAGGCCGCCGTCGTAGAACGGCACCAGGACCTTCAAGTACGAGAACGCGCCGAGCTGCAACAGGGTGAACGAGATGGCGTGCAGCGACCCGAACGTCAGGGCCATGGTCGCCAGCACCATGTGGCTGTTGCGCAGCCCCTGTCTGCCGGAGATCTTGTTGGCCCAGCCCGTGGCGATCAGCACGCCCCAGCACAGGGTGGCGCACATGGTCGCGTAGGCCAGACGCGCCGAGATCTGCGCGACGTGGCGCACTCCGGCGTCGTGGTCGCCGCCGGTCGCCTGGGCGATCAGCAGCGGAACCTGGGTGAGCACTGGTCTTACCTCCGAGATGGCGGGAGAGAACTCGCAGGCGGTGGGAGGGGTCGACCCGTGGCCGACCCCGCGGGGCCGGCCCTCGGGGGCCGACCCGCCCGGCCGGCCGCGCAGGAGTGGTCACGACCTGCCGGGCGGGTTCGAGGGTGTGGAAGTCTCCGCGCGATGGGAGACGCGCTGTAGGTGCGAGTGCGTTTTCAGACCTGGCGAACCACCTCCTCTCACTTGACGTTGCCGCGAGGCCGCAGCAGGCGCAGGATCCCGATCGTCACCACCGCGCCTGCCAGGCACATGAGGAGCACGACGAGGGGACTCGGGCCGTCCGACGGGATCTGCGCCGCCGCGCGCACCGGGTCGGCGTCGACCGCCGCCGCGGGCGCCGCACCGGCGGCCACCGGCTTGGACAGGCCCATGTCGGTGACCATGTTGGTGCTCTCCAACAGGGTCATGTGCTTGAGCACGATCTGGTTGCACACCTGGGCGAACTGCCGGATCGCCTCGTTGCGGGTGGTGGCCCGCACCGCCGCGATGGCCGGGAAGATCGAGCCGTGCGCGGCGCGCAGCCGGTTGGCGAACGAGTCGTCGAACGCCGCGCCCGTGCGGGACCGCATCTCCGCCATCCACGACTGCTGGTCGGCGTTGGCCTCGTCCGGCAGCGGCACGCCCATCTGGGACGCCAGCCGCACCACCCGTTCGTCGAGGAACGTGTGGTCACTGGCCAACTGCGCGCCGACCTCCTTCACCCGCGTGCTGGCCGCACGGGTCTGCGCCTCCTCGCCCATGGGCATCTCCCACAGGCCGGCCAGCCGCACCTTGACCAGCAGCTCCTTGTCCGAAGCGGTGATCGGGCCCAGGGGTGTCTGCTCCACCGGCCCCGCACCGGGCGGGTCGTCGGCGTGCGCCACACCGGGCAACGCGGGCAGCACCAGCAGGTTCAGGGCCAGCACGACCGCCGCGAAACGCTTGGCTGACATGGGGTTCTCGTCCTAGTAGCCGTCGCCGGTGGACGGTTGGCCGGGCGCGGCGCCGTCGTTGGCCTGCGCCTTCTTGCCCTCGGGCGTCACCGCGAACCACGCGCCGCCCTTGCCCTGCCCGGCGAGGTCGCCCGCCTTCTTGTCGCCCGCGTACCGGTACAGGGGCCAGCCGGCCAGCGTGACCTGCTTCTTACCGTCCGCGCGGGCCACCGAGCCCACCAGCGTCGGGTCGACGCCCGAGGTCATGGTGTGGTCGCTGACCAGCACCGGCGGCCACATCTTCAGGCACTCGCCGTCACAATTGGACTTCGCCGGTTTCGCGGTGTCCTTGTCGTAGCGGTACAGCGCGAAGCCGCCCGCGTCCGCCACGAACCACCCGACCTGCTTCGACTCGGTGGCCGACAGCATCTGGTGCGGCTCCTTGCCGAATTCCGGCTGCTGTTGGAGAGTCGTCGAACCGGAACCGGCGCCGGCCGCGGGGTTCTGGTTGGCAGCGTTGTTGATCCCGGCCGCGCCACACGCGCTGACCAGCATCAACGCCGCTGCCGCCGGAGCCAGCAGCAACGCCTTCGCCGAACGTCGACTTCGCATCCTTGGTCCTTTCTCCTGCTGGCGGGTCCGCCGAAAGGCCTAAGGACCGGCGAGACCGGGTCCGAGCCTTTGAAGCGGATACCGTGGAGTACGGACACGATGCGATGACGGTTCACGAACAAATCAACGACTTTTTTTGCGGCCAAACCCTCGACGCGGCGGCCTCCGGCGCGCTTGGATGCTCGGCGTGGCGCGGCACAGACGCAGCACTTCCCCCCAAAGAGATCACAGTTGGCCGGACTTGAGTCTGGAAGACGAGCTGATCCGCAGGCTCTACCAGGAGTTCGGCAGCGCGCTGCTCGGGCATGCCATGAGGCTGACCGGCAGCGACCGGCAGTGGGCAGAGGACATCGTCCAGGAGACGCTCGTACGGGCGTGGCGCAACGCCGAGAAGCTGGAGCGGGACCCCGTCCTGCTGCGCTCCTGGCTGTTCACCGTCGCCCGGCGGCTGGTCATCGACGACCGTCGCAAGCGGAGCGTCCGACCGCAGGAGTCGGAGTTGACGCCGTCCGACGAGGCCCCGCAGCGGGACGAAGCGGACCGCACGCTGGCGGCCATAGTCGTAGCCGAAGCGATGAACGGACTGACGGAGGAACACCGGGAGGCTATTCTCGAGACGTACTTGAGGGATCGGACCGTCGGGGAGGCCGCAGCGGTGCTCGGGGTACCGCCCGGCACGGTGAAGTCCAGGGTGTATTACGCGCTTCGCGCCCTGCGGCGTGCTTTGCAGGATCGGGGCTGAACAGGTGACTTCGCTGCCGAACCACATCGACGTGGCGGCGTACGTCCTCGGTGTCCTCGATGAGGACGAGGTCGACGCGTTCGAGAACCACCTCGCCCAATGCCGTCGATGTGCGCTCGACCTGCGCGATTTCGCCGAACTGCCCGATCTGCTCGACGAGGCCGACGCCAACGGCATGCTGCGCGCCAACGCGGGGGAGCGGCCCGACGGCCGTTCGGTGCGCGCGATGCTGGACTCGGTCTCGGAAACCAGGGCGCGCAAGCGCCGCAACGTCGCGCTGCTGGCCGCCGCCGCCGCGGCGGTGCTCATCGCGGTGACCGCGGTCGTGTCGGTGAACGTCGCCGCACCGTCCGACTCGGTCGCCGGTTCCTCGTCCACACCCGCGGTGCCGGAGCAGTCCAACGTGGCGAAGGGCGCCCCGGACGCCTCCGGCACCATCACCCGCACCGATCCCGCGACCGGCGTGTTCGCCCGGCTCTCGGCCAGCCCCGAGCCGTGGGGCACGTCGTTGCAGGTCGAGGTGAAGGGCGCCAAGGGGCCCACCCGGTGCGAGCTGGTGGCGAAGTCGCGCACGGGCGAGGCGATGGTCATCGGCTCGTGGCTGGTGACGGCGTCGGGTCCGAGCAAGGACCCGGTCACCCTCCAGGCCTCGGTGGGCATGCGCTGGCACGACATCTCCGAGTTCGTCGTGCGCGACACCAAAGAAGGCGCCACCCTGGTCCGCCTACCAACCTCCTAACCCCCACCCCTTTCCACCCCCACCCCACCCGGCCTACCTGCACAACGCGCGAGTCGTACCTTCAGAACGCGCGTGTCCTACGTTCAGAACGCGCGTGTCCTACGTTCAGAACGCGCGTGTCCTACGTTCAGAACGCGCGTGTCCTACGTTCAGGACCCCCGAGTTCAACGCTCAGGACGCGCGCGGCGCACCACCGTTCAAGACCGGCACCACCGGCACGGCGTTGGATCCCGCCAGGGGACGGCGCCGTGCCGTCGTGTGAGGAGGTCTCGGTGGAGGTCGGTTTCGTCGGTCTCGGCATCATGGGTCAGCCGATGGCGCTCAACCTGGCCCGGTCCGGCCGGCCGCTCGTGGTGTGGAACCGCTCGCCGCACCGGACGGAGCCGCTGCGCGCGGCGGGCGCCCGGGTCGCGCGGACCCCGGCCGAGGTGTTCGCCGACGCCGAGGTCGTGATCCTCATGCTCGCCCACGAGGGCGCGATCGACGCCGTCCTCGACCGCGGCACGGAACGGTTCGCCGACCACGTCAACGGCCGCACCGTCGTGCACATGGGCACGACGTCCCCCGGCTACTCGCGCGGCCTCGCGGCCGACGTCCGCGCCGCCGGCGGCGACTACGTCGAAGCCCCGGTCTCCGGCTCGCGCGGCCCGGCCGAGGCCGGTGAACTGGTCGCCATGCTCGCGGGCGACCCCGAGGCCGTGGCCCGGGTGCGCGAGGTGATCGCGCCGATGTGCGCCGAGGTGGTGGACTGCGGCCAGTCGCCCCACGCCCTGCTGATGAAGCTGGCCGTGAACCTGTTCCTGATCACCATGACGACCGGCATCGCCGAGGCGTTCCACTTCGCCGAACGGCACGACCTGGACCTCGGCACTCTGGTCGAGGTGCTGGACAAGGGCCCGATGGCCAGCAAGGTGTCCCGCGCGAAGGCCTCGAAGCTCCTCGCCGACGACTTCGAGGCCCAGGCGGCGGCCCGCGACGTGCTGACGAACAACCAGCTGATCGCCGACGCCGCCCGTGCCGCCGGGGTCGCCTCACCGCTGCTGGACGCGTGCCTGGCCCTGTTCACCCGGGCGGTGGAACTCGGCCACGACAAGGAGGACATGATCGCCGTCGTGCACGCCTTGCGGGAACGCTCAGATCTGGCGCAACCCCATCAGGACGCGTTCCATCAACTCCAGTGACGGCCGGCCCTTGTCGTCGATCGCGTGACCCTCGTGCACGTTGATCAGGCTCATGTCCGACATATCCGCCAACAGCACGCGAACCACGCCGAGCGGCAATCGCAACGTCGCCGCCACTTCCGCGACGGAATGCGGATTGCGGCACAGATCGCTGATCACGCGGTGTTCCGCAGTTGACGTGAGGGCGTCTCGCGCCGCCCTTTCGTTCGTCGTCACGATGGTCTCGATGGCCAGCGTCGTCGCGGAGCGAGTACGCCCGCCGGTTCTGGTGTAGGGGCGCACCCGGAGGGTCGACACACCAGCTCCTCAAAGCGGTCGGCGTTGATCTTGGTCGCGCGGCGTCAGGTTCGCTGACGCCGGTAGACCCTACGAGTGATCACCGCTCCTGTCTCGGTTTTCCCGGCATGTGGGAGAGTCGGCGTGTCATCGCGACGGTCTGTGCCCGGTCGCTTCCGGGCGGTGTCCGAGGCCGTGCCGGGCCTGTGCGCAGGCGTCGGATGATCGGGTCGCTTCACCTCCCGTTCGCCCGCCGTTCGGCTCCCGATCGCCGCGGACGGGCGTCCGCGGCGATCGCCGGGGTCCACCTGATCGTCGCGGGATTCTCGATCACGCCCACTCCGAGGAACACTTCGCGGGGATTGGGGTGCGGAGATCCCGCAACCGCCTCCGGGAAATACCCCGACCACGATTCCGGGGTCATTCCCGACGCGCCGCCACCCGCCGATCCGCCACATTTGCTCCCGTGACGGCGAGCGCCGTCCGGGCAGAGGGGTGGAGGACCGGTGACGGGCAAGGCAGGGGCCGCCGCGAGAGCGGTGGACGTGTGGAAGTCCTACGGCACGGGGGAAGCCGCGGTCACCGCGCTCGCGGGGGTGAGCGTCGAGTTCGACCGCGGCCGGTTCACCGCGATCATGGGACCGTCCGGGTCGGGCAAGTCGACGCTCATGCACTGCCTGGCCGGACTCGACGTGATCGACTCCGGTGAGGTGTGGATCGGCGGCACCAGGGTCGACGGCCTGGGCGACAAGGCCCTCACCGACCTGCGCCGCAACCAGGTCGGCTTCATCTTCCAGCAGTTCAACCTGCTGCCGACGCTCACCGCCGAGGAGAACATCACGCTCCCGCTCGCCATCGGCGGCCGGAAGGTCGACCGCGACTGGTTCGACGTGGTGATCGACACCGTCGGCCTGCGCGACCGGCTCACGCACCGGCCGACGCAGCTGTCCGGCGGGCAGCAGCAACGCGTGGCCTGCGCCCGCGCCCTGGTCGCCCGACCCGACGTCGTGTTCGCCGACGAACCCACCGGCAACCTCGACTCGCGCTCCGGCGCCGAGGTCCTCGGCTTCCTCCAGCGCTCGGCCCGCGACTTCGGCCAGACCGTCGTCATGGTGACCCACGACCCGAACGCCGCCTCCTACGCCGACCGCGTCATCTTCCTGGCCGACGGCCGGATCGTGCGCGAGCTGCACGAACCCACCGCCGCCGCCGTGCTCGACACCATGAAGTCCCTCGACGACGACGACCGGCTGGTCGTGGCCTGATGCTCAAGGCAACGCTCAAGAGCGTGCTCGCACGCAAGCTGCGGCTGGTCCTGTCCGGCCTGGCCGTGGTGCTCGGCGTGATGTTCGTGTCCGGCTCCTTCGTGCTGACCGACACGCTGGACCGCTCGTTCAAGGACCTCTTCGCCTCCGTCTACTCCGAAGTGGACGTCCAGGTCGCGGTGCGGCCCAAGGTCGACGAGGACGACCCCGAGGCCGCGCTCGCCGGCACCCTGACCGCCGACGACGTCAAGACCGTCGCGTCGGTCGACGGCGTGCGCAGCGCGGTCGGCGACGTCGCCGGCTCCGCCCGACCCATCGGCGAGAACGGCAAGGTGCTCACCACCTCCGGCGCGCCACGCGTCGGCATCGCCTGGCGCGACGACGGCCAGGAGGAACTGCGCGAGGGCACACCACCCCGACGCGACGACGAGGTGGCCATCAGCGCCTACCTGGCCGAGACCGGCGGCTTCCAGGTCGGCGAGCAGATGTCCGTGCTCACCCTGGAACCGAAGCGCACCTTCACCGTCGCCGGGATCTTCGGCTACCCCGGCAACCGCGACTCCCTGGGCGGCGAGCTCACCACCGCGTTCACCGAGACCGCGGCCCAACAGCTCCTGCTCGGCACCCCCGGCGCGTACAGCACCATCACGGTGCTGGCCGACGAGGGCGTGTCACAAGCCGTGCTGCGCGACCGCGTGCAGGCCCAGTTGGGCGACGCCTACCAGGCCAAGACCGGTGAGCAACTGGCGAGCGAGTCGGCCGACGAGATCGGCGAAGGGCTCGCGTTCTTCAACTACGTGCTGCTCGGCTTCGCGGGCATCGCCCTGTTCGTCGGCATCTTCATCATCCTCAACACCTTCTCCATCATCGTCGCGCAACGCACCCGGGAACTGGCGCTCCTGCGGGCCATGGGCGCGAGCCGCAAGCAGATGATCGCCTCCGTCGTGATCGAGGCGGTGGTCATCGGCCTCGTCGCCGCCGTGGTCGGCCTGGGCGCGGGCATCGGCGTCGGTGCCCTGCTGGCGAACCTGTTCAGCACCCTCGGTGGCGGCAGCCTGCACCTCGCGGGCATCTCGGTGCCCTCCTCGGCGATCATCTCGTCGTTCGCGGTCGGCATCGTCGTCACCGTGCTGGCGGCGCTGCTGCCCGCCGTGCGCGCCTCCCGCATCGCACCGGTCGCCGCCCTGCGCGAGGCCGCCACCCCGGACCGGCCGCTGACCAAGCTGACCGTCGCGGGCGGCGCGCTGTCGCTGGTCGGCGGGGGGATGCTCGGCCTCGGCTTCGCCGACGGGACGCTGTGGCTCATCATGGCCGGGCTGCTGGTCTCGTTCGTCGGCGTCGCGCTGCTGACGCCGCTGATCAGCAGGCCCGTCGTGTCCGTGATCGGCAAGCTGCTCGCCTGGTCGGTGCCCGGCACGCTCGGCCGGCGCAACTCCGCGCGCAACCCCCGCCGCACCGCCATCACCGCCGCCGCGCTGATGGTCGGCATCGCCCTGATCACCGGCGTGAGCGTGGTGCTCACCTCCGCCACCACCAGCATCACCAAGGTCGCCGACACGCAGATCAAGGCCGACCTCATCATCTCCGGCGAAGCGACCAACGGCCAGAACGGCGGCACGTTCACCGCCGACCGGATGGACCGGGTGCTCGCCACACCGGGCGTGGACACCGGGTTCGGCTGGTACAACGACCGCGTCCTGATCGACGGGCAGGTCAAGTTCGGCACGCTGGTCACCGACGTGCCCGCGATGGAGCGCATCTTCGGGCTCAGCACCACCAGCGGCACGATCGCCGACCTCCGCGACGGCGAGATCGGCCTGGACGAGGCCACCGCCACCGCGCTGAACCTCCGCCAGGGCAGCACGGCGGCCGTGCAGACGACCAAGGGCGGGCAGCGCACCTACACGGTCGCGTTCGTGCTGGCCAAGAGCGTGGTCATGACCGACGCCGTCATCCTGCCCCGGTCGGCCGTCGACGAGCTCGCGCTGCCGCAGATCAGCAGCGCGTTCATCAAGGCCGACCCCGGCGTGAACGTCGCCGACCTGCGCAAGGGCATCGAGCCGCTGTTCGCCGACAACCCCGAGGTGTCCGTGCAGGATCTCGGCTCGTACGCGGAGCAGCAGGCCGCGCAGCTCGACACCGTGCTGATCATGATCCAGATCCTGCTCGCCCTGGCCATCCTCATCGCGGTGCTCGGTGTGATCAACACGCTGGCGCTGTCGGTGATCGAGCGGACCCGTGAACTCGGGCTGCTGAGGGCGATCGGAATGCGCCGCGCGCAGGTGATGCGGATGATCACCGTCGAGTCGGTGGTGATCTCGGTGTTCGGTGCGCTGCTCGGCCTGGTGGTGGGCACCGCGCTGGGCGTCGCGGCGGTCCGGGCGTTGGCGGACCAGGGGTTCACCGACCTCGGCATTCCGTGGGCGCAGCTGGGCAGCTACCTCCTGATCGCCGCCGTGGTCGGCGTGGTCGCGGCGATCCTGCCCGCGATCCGCGCCGCCCGGTTGAACGTCCTGCAGGCCGTCTCCTACGAGTGACGCGGGCGCGCCGCTCCCGGTGTCCGCCGCCCGATCGGTCCACTGAGGACCGGTCGGGCGGCGACCGTGGACTGATCAGGCGGTGACCGTGGATCGGTCGCGCAGCGACCCGTCGGGCGGCGACCGGTCGGGCGGCGACCGGTCGGGCGGCGACCGGTCGGGCGGCGACCGGTCGGGCGGCGACGTCACCGGGGCCGGATCGCGGTCGGCAGGGTGAACTGGATCGTCTCCCGGGCCGTCTCGCGCACCTGGACGTCCCACGCGCCCAGCGCCTCGACCACCTCGTCCACCAGCCGCGGCGGCGCCGACGCGCCCGCGCTCACCCCGACCACCCGCGCGCCGTCCAGCCACTCCGCCCGGATGTCGGACGCGTCGTCGACCAGGTGCGCGCGCGTGCCCGTCCGGCGGGCGGTCTCCACCAGCCGCACCGAGTTCGAGGAGTTCTCCGAACCGACCACCAGCACCAGGTCGGCTTCCTGCGCGATCTCGCGCACCGCGTCCTGCCGGTTCGTGGTGGCGTAGCAGATGTCCGCCGCCGACGGCCCCCGCAACGCCGGGAACTTCTCCCGCAACGCGGCCAGCACCTCCGCCGTCTCGTCTACGGCGAGCGTCGTCTGGGTCAGGTAGGAGACCCTGGTCGGGTCCGGCACCTCCAGCGCCGCCACGTCCGCGATGGTCTCCACCAGCACCATCTGCTCGGGCGCCTCGCCGAGCGTGCCCTCGACCTCCTCGTGCCCGGCGTGCCCGATCAGCACCACCGTGTCGCCACGCGCCGCGTACCGCTTCGCCTCCGCGTGCACCTTCGTCACCAGCGGGCAGGACGCGTCGACCACCTCCAGCCCCCGCCGCGCGGCCTCCTCCCGCACCGCGGGCGACACCCCGTGCGCGGAGAACACCACGACCGCGCCGTCCGGCACCGCGTCCAGCTCGTCGACGAACACCGCGCCACGTGCCTCCAGCTCGGCCACGACATGGGTGTTGTGCACGATCTGCTTGCGCACGTGGACCGGTCCACCGCGCTGGTCCAGGAGGCGGTCGACGATCTCGATGGCGCGTTCGACCCCGGCGCAGAACGACCGGGGCGAAGCCAACAGCACTACGGGTAAGGCCACGGCGCGGCTCCTCGTCGGATCTGGGTGTCTCGTCAGGCCGGCTGTCGGGATTCGGAGGGTGCGGAGGGTGTGGAGGGTGGGTGGCGGGGCAGGGGTTGGTTGCCGGCCTCGTTGTTTCAACCGACGTTTCACCGGGGCGATAACGGCGTTTTCGTTGCTCCTATTTTTATCTTCACTCGTTCGTGGTTCCTGTCCGCAGAGGAACCCCAGGTCAGAAGCTGTTTGGGGTCGTGCGGACCTCAGTGGTCACGGCGAGTGGCCAGGCGGGCGACGGCTTCCAGTTCCTGGGCGGCGCGCTCGGCTGGTCCGGCGGCACGCAGGTGCTCACGAGCGCGGACGAGGAGGTCGTCGGCGCGGCCCTGTGCCCAGGCGCGGGCGCCCGATTCCTCGATCAGCTCCGCCGCACGCGCCAGTTCGGCCGGGGTGAGCTGGTGCTCGGCGTGGTAGAGCGGGTGCAGTTCACGGCCGGCGGGTGTGTCCGAGGTCAGCGCGGCCACCACCGGCAGGGACTTCTTGCGGTTCTGCAGATCCGAGTACACCGGTTTGCCCGTCACCTCCGGGTCGCCCCAGATGCCGAGCAGGTCGTCCACGAACTGGAACGCCAAGCCGACCCGCTCGCCGAACGACCGCAGGTGCTCCACCTGCTCCGGCCGACCGTCGCCGAACAACGCGCCCAGCGCGCACGACGCGCCCAGCAGCGCACCGGTCTTGCACTCGGCCATCCGCACGCACTCCGCCAACCGCACGTCGGCGCGCTCCTCGAAGGCCAGGTCCGCGCTCTGCCCGTCCAGCAACCGCTGCACCGCGCCCGACAGCACCCGGATCGCCTGCTGCGCCTGCGGGTGGCCACTGCCGGCCAGCACGTCCGTCGCCAGCGTCAGCAGCGCGTCACCGGCCAGGACCGCCGGGTTCACGCCGAACACGTGCCACGCCGTCGGCCGGTGTCGCCGGGTCGTGTCGCCGTCCATGACGTCGTCGTGCAGCAACGAGAAGTTGTGCGCCAGCTCCACCGCCACCGCGGCCGGCAGCGCCGCGTCCACCGCGCCGCCCACCGCCTGCGCGCCCAGCAGCGCCAGCGCGGGCCGGATCGCCTTGCCCGCGTCCGCGCCCGTCGGCCTGCCGTGCTCGTCCCACCAACCGAAGTGGTAGCCCGTGATCGTCCGCATGGAGTCGGGCAACCGGTCGACCGCGGTCCGCAACGCCGGGTCGACCCCGGCACGGCTCCAGTTCAACACCTCGCGCGCGGACCGGTGATCGAGGCTCACGTCCAGGTCGGTCATCGCCACAGCTCCTGTTCGGGGGGAAGCGCCCGCCTCCGGAGGATCGGCGCCGGCCGCACGGGCGCGGGAGGAAGGGCAGGGAGAAAGCGCAGTAGGAGACGCGCAGAAGGGAACGGGCTCGGGAGAACGGTAGAGGGGACGGGCACGGGAGAGCGGCGGGGGAGCGCCAGGGGAGGAGCGCCAGGGGAGGAGCGGCAGCCGGGCGTGGTGGCCCGGCTGCCGTCGACTCCGGTGTGGTCAGGACCGACCGATCTCCACGTGTTCGAGGATGCCGAGCGCGTCCGGCACCAGCACCGCCACCGAGAAGTAGGCGCTGACGAGGTAGGACACGATGGCCTTCTCGTCGATCCCCATGAACCGGGCGTTCAGGCTGGGCTGCACCTCGTCCGGGATGCCCGGCTGGTGCAGGCCGATCACGCCGCTGTCGTCCTCGCCGATCCGCATGGCCAGGATCGAGGTGGTGTTCTGCGGCGAGATCGGGATCTTGTCCGACGGCAGCAGCGGCACACCCCGCCAGGTGACGACCTTCGTGCCGTCCACGTCCGCCGTCCCCGGGTACACGCCGCGCTTGCTGGCCTCCCGGCCGAACGCGGCGATCGTGCGCGGGTGGGCCAGCATGAACGCCGTCTTGCGCCGCCGGGACACCAGCTCGTCCAGGTCGTCCGGGGTGGGCGGGCCGCCCCGGGTGTGGATGCGCTGCTTGAGGTCCGCGTTGTGCAGCAGCCCGATCCGGCGGTTGTTGAGGATCTCGTGCTCCTGCCGCTCGCGCAGGGCCTCGATGGTCAGCCGCAACTGCTGCTCGGTCTGGTTCATCGGGTGGTTGTAGAGGTCGGCGACGCGGGTGTGCACCCGCAGCACGGTCTGCGCCACTTCCAGCTCGTACTCGCGCGGCGCCAGCTCGTAGTCCACGTACGTCGCCGGCAGGTCCGGCTCGCCCTCGTGGCCGGAGGCGATCTCGATCGCCGCCTCGCCGTGCTTGTTCTGCGGCTTGCCCGCGCTGTGCGCGAACGCCTCGATGTGCGCCCGCAGCGCGTCCGCCCGGTCCCCGAGCCCTTGCACCGACTGCCACGACAGCACCAGGACGGTGACCGGCGTGATCGCCTTGACGGTGTAGTCCCAGGTCAACTCGTCGCCGTACAGCACCTCGTCACCGAAGTGGTCGCCGTCGGCCAGCGTGCCGAGCACGGTCTGGTCGCCGTACTGGCCGCGCCCGATCTTGCTCACCTTGCCGTGCGCGACCAGGACGACCTCGTCGGCCCGATCACCCGAGGTCACCAGGAGCTGGCCGGGCTGGAACTCGCGCTGCCGGCACCGGTCCGCCAGCGCGATCAGGACGTCGTCGTCCGGGAAGTCGCGCAGCACCGGCAGCTCGCGCAGCTCCTGCGGGATGACCCGGATGTCGGCACCGGTGTTGGTGAAGCTCACCCGCCCGTCGCCGACGGCGTAGGTGAGGCGGCGGTTGACCCGGTACGTGCCTGCCTGGGTGGCCACCCAAGGCAGCTTCCGCAGCAGCCACCGTGGTGAGATGCCCTGCATCTGGGGGGTGGACTTGGTGGTGCTCGCCAGGTTCCGCGCGCTCGCGGTGCTCAGGCTCTGCCGCTGCTGCTCGGCCTCTTCGGGTGCGAGGCCGGGGTCTGTCACGGTCACGTCAGCTGCCCAATCTGGTCAGGGGGATCGTCAGTCTTCGCGGCCGAGTTCCACGTGTTCCAGCACGCCGATCGCGTCCGGCACGAGGATCGCGGTGGAGTAGTAGGCGCTGACGAGGTAGGAGATGATCGCCTTCTCGTTGATGCCCATGAACCGCACGTTCAGACCGGGCTGGTACTCGTCGGGCAGGCCGGTCTGGTGCAGGCCGATGACGCCCTGGTTGTGCTCGCCGGCGCGCAGCAGCATGATCGAGCTGGTGCGGGTCTTGGTGAGCGGGATCTTGTTGCACGGCAGCACGGGCACACCGCGCCACGCGGGCACGTGGTGGCCGTTGAGGTCGATGGTCGACGGGTAGATCCCCCGCTTGGTGCACTCGTTGCCGAACGCCGCGATGACCCGCGGGTGGGCGAGGAACGCGGTCGGTTCCTTCCAGACCGTGGCCAGCAGGTCGTCCATGTCGTCCGGGGTCGGCGGGCCGCTGCGGGTGTGGATGCGCTGCTTGAGGTCCGCGCTGTTGAGCAGCCCGAAGTCGCGGTTGTTGACCATCTCGTGCTCCTGGCGCTCGCGCAGCGCCTCGATGGTCAGCCGCAACTGCTGCTCGACCTGGTCCATCGGGTGGTTGTAGAGGTCGGCGACGCGGCTGTGCACCCGCAGCACGGTCTGCGCGACGCTGAGCTCCAGCTCGCGCGGCGCGACCTCGTAGTCGACGTACGTGCCGGGCAGGTCGGGTTCGCCGTCGTGGCCCGAGGCGATGTCGATCTCGGCCTCGCCGTAGGCGTTGGACCGGCCCTCACCGGCCGCGAACATCCGCTGGATGTGCGCGCGCAGCCCGCCCGCCTCGCCGTTGAGCCGCTCGAACACGTCCCACGGCAGCACCAGGGCGATGACCGGCGTGACGGCCTTGTACGTGCGGTCCCACTCGCCCTGGGGTCCGGCGAGCACCTGGCCGCCGAAGTGCTCGCCGTCGGCGAGCGTGCCGAGCACGGTCTGGTCGCCGTACTCGCCCTGGCCGATCATGTTCACCTTGCCGTGCGCGATGAGGTAGACCGCGTCCTGCGGCTGGTCGACCTGCACGATGACCGCGCCCGGCTCGTACTCGCGCTGCTCGAACCGGTCGGCCAGCGCGGCCAGCGCCTCGACGTCGTCGAAACCGCGCAGCAGCGCCAGTTCACTCAGTTCCTGCGGGATCACCCGGACGTCGGCGCCGATGTTGGTGAACGTCAGCCGCCCGTCGCCGACGGAGTAGCTGAGCCTGCGGTTGACCCGGAAGGCACCGCCCTTCGCCTCCACCCAGGGCAGGAGCTTGAGCAGCCACCGCGAGGTGATGCCCTGCATCTGGGGAACCGACTTGGTCGTCGTCGCCAGATTCCGCGCCGCCGCCGTGCCGAGGCTGAGTCGAGGTCGTTCGGTGTCCAAGTCCGAATCGGTCACAGTCACCGCGTCACACCGCCAATCGGAATTCGTACATTGGTCCGGGTTGACGGTAGTGAGCCTGAACGGGCCACGGGAAGCGGCCGATGTGACGACCCCCCTGAGGGTCAATCAGCCCTCTTGTGCGTACTCACCGTGGACGTTGTCCACCCCGCAAGTAATTAACGGGTGATCTTCCAGTGCGGTGGAGGGTTTATTCTGCCCGACCGGGAATCACTAGCTCAATGATCGTAACGGATTTCACTGGAAAGTGCCGTTGACGCCTGCGCGACCAATCCCTGGGTGGTCATTCCGCAGGTTTGCGGGCCAAAATTCACTCGCACGTGGGTACGACGACACGCGCGGTGCCGGCGTGGAGCCGACACCGCGTCAACGGATGTGGAACGGGCGTGGCGCCGCGGTCGACCGCGACGCCACGCCCGGGTCTGCCGACCCGTCGCTCAGACCGAGTGCGGGCAGGTGTCCCGGTAGTCGGAGATCAGCGAGCTGTCGGGGGGCGAGGGGCACAGGAACTGCTCGTAGCGGGTGTCGTTGTCGATGAACCGCTTGAGCCACGCGATGCTGTACTTCGCGATCGTCGTGTTGGAGCTGTTGGGCGCGAAGTGGCTGGCGCCGTTCAGCTCCAGGTACGCCTTGTCCAGGGTGGACGGCAGCGAGGTGTAGAACGGGATGGAGTGCGACGACACGGACGCCACCGAGTCGTCCTCGGCGCCGACGACGAGGGTCGGCACCGAGACGCCGCCCCAGCTCTTGTCGGTGTGCCACGCGGTCAGCGGGATCGCCGCCTGCAGGGCGGGGCGCCGCTCGGCGGCGCGCAGGGTGCCGCCGCCGCCCATCGAGTGCCCCATGACGCCCAGGCGGCTCGCGTCGATCCGGCTGCGCACCGAGCTGCTCCCGGTCAGGTAGTCCAGCGCGGCCAGCAGCTGGCTCGCCCGGCTGTCGGGCTGGTCGTAGCGGCTGTTGGTGTCGATGGTGAACACCACGAACCCCTGCGACGCGATCCGCGGGCCGAGCCACGACATCGTGGACTGGCTCGCGGTGTAGCCGGGGGACACGGCGATGGCGCCGAACGTGCCCTCGGCCGTGCTGGTCGGGTAGTAGATCGTGCCGCCGCCGAAACCGGAGACCGACAAGGAGGACACCGTGGTGGTGGCCGTGGCGAACGGGCCGCGGGACGCCTCGATGCTGGAGTTGGTCGGCGCGGGACCGCGCCGGTACTCGACTTCGGCGTTCGCCGGCGTCACGCCGACCAGGGACAGGGCCAGCGCCGGGATCAGCGCGGGGATCAGTTTGCGGAGTTGCACGTCGGTGTACACCTCGCTTGGCAGGGAACTACGGACAGCGATGACCCTGCGCCACCGGGTGAGCGCTCCGCATCGGTGCAACCACCGGTCCGGGGCCGAAAACTAACGCTGGTAGATAATTTTTCCCCGAGCCCTTCCGCTCGCCGTGGACCTCCGGACAGACTGGCCGCATGCTGCGCGGACGTGACCGGCAGCGCGTCGCCGTCGACGCGTTGCTCGCCCGCGCCCGCGCCGGTCACGGCGGGGCGCTGGTGCTGCGGGGCGGCCCGGGGTCGGGCAAGACCGCGATGCTCGCCGCCGCACGGCAGGCGGCCGCCCCGACCGACCGCGAAGTGCTCCTGTGCGTCGACGACGCGCACCTCCTGGAGGACACCGACTGGCTGGTGGAGCTCGCCGCGAACGCCGCCGACGAGCCGGTGGCCCTGCTGGTCGCCACGGAGGGCGGACCGCTGGGCCTGCCGTGGGTGCGGCTGGACCCGCTCGACCACGGCGACAGCCTGCGCGTGCTGCGCGACCTGCGCCCCGGCCTCGCGCCGGGGCTGGCCGACGACGTCGCCGACCTGGCCAGGGGCAACCCGCTCGCGCTCACCGAGCTGGCCCGCGCGCTGACCTCCGAGCAGCTCGGCGGCACCGCGCCCGCGCCGGACGCGCTGCCCGAGGACAGCTCGCTGCGGGCCAGGTTCAGCGCCCGCTTCCACGCCCTGTCCCCGCAGGCGAGGCACGCGGCGGCGCTGAGCGTGGTGGACGACGAGGTCGACGCCGACGCCCTGGCCCGGCTGCCCGACCTCGACCTGGCCGCGGTGGAGGAGGCCGCCGCCCTCCTCGACGGCGGCCCCCTGGTCCGGTCCACGCTGCGCACCGAGATCCCGCTGGCCCTGCGCTACGCCGCGCACGCCGCCCTGGCCGAGCACCTGCCACCCGGCCCGCGCCGCACCTGGCACGAGGCCGCCCGCGCGCCCGGCGGGCGCGACGCGTTCGCCGAACGCCTGGTCGACGCCGCGAGCCGGTCCCGCCGCTGCGGCGACTACCCGGCCGCGGCCCGGGACCACGACCGCGCCGCCGCGCTCACCACCGACCCGGACGCCAGGGCGCGCCACCTGGTCGCCGCCGCCACCGACCACTGGGCGTCCGGTGCGCCCCGCCGGGCCCGCGTCGCACTGCGCACCGCCGCCCGGCTGACCGACAGCGGCGAGCTGCGGGCCCGCACCGAGCTGCTGCGCGGCGGCATCGACCTGGGCAACGGCCTGCCCGACGTCGCGGTGCGCCGGCTGCTGCACGCGGCGGGCGAGCTCGTCGGCACCCACCGCTCGCTGGCCATCACCGCGCTCGGCTTCGCGGGCGAGGCGGCCAGCATCGCGGGCGACCACGCCCGGTACGCCGAGACCGCCGCGTTCGCGGCGAGCCTGCGCCGACCCGACGAGCCGGACGACACGCGGATCACCCTGGACCACCTCGCGGGCATGGCGGCCACGTTCGCCGGGCGGCACGAGGAGGCCCTGCCCGTGCTGCGCTCGGTGATCGAGCTGGCCGAACGGGTGCCGCACCCGCAGGCCAAGATCTGGGGCGGCCAGGCCGCCTACACCCTCGGCGACGCGTCCAGGGCGCACGAGCTCGCCACCAGCGCGGTCACGGCGGCGCACGAGCACGGGCTGACCGCCCTGGTGCCGTGGGCGCTGGTCTACCGCGCGTTGTCGGCGTTGCTGCTGGACCAGCACTCGGCGGCGTTGTCGGCCGCGTTCGAGGGCGTGCACGCGGCCACCGCCGTCGGCCAGCACAACGCCGTGGTCGACCACCTGACGATCCTCGCCCTGGTCGCCGCCCTGCGCGGCGACACGGAGACCGCGGTGCACCGCATCGACGCCGCCGCCGAGCAGATCGCCGAACGCGGGCTCGGCCGCTCCGGCACGTTCGGCGCGTGGGCGTTCGCCTGCGTCGACCTCGTGCTGGACCGCCCGGCCGACGCGCTGGACCGGCTGCGGCTGATGGCCGCCGGGTCGGGCGGCGTGCACACCGGCATCAAGGTGATGGCCGCGCCGCACGTGGTGGAGGCCGCCGTCGGCTGCGGTCGGCCGTCCACCGGTGACCGGGCGCTGCGCCGGTACGAGAAGTGGGCGGGCACCACGGGCAGCGCGGCGCGGCTGGCGCTGTCGCACCGCTGCCGCGGCCTGCTCGCCGAGGGCCCGCGCGCCGACGAGCACTTCCGCGAGGCGATCAGGCTGCACCGGGCCAGCGGCACCGCCATGGAACTGGCCAAGACCGAGCTGTTCTACGGCCACCGGCTGCGGCGCGACCGCAAGCCGCGGGTCGCGCGCGACCTGCTGCGCGACGCGGTGAAGATCTTCCAGCGCTACGACGCCGACCGCTGGGTCGTCCGCGCCCGCGCCGAGCTGCGCGCGGCGGGCGAGGCGGTCGGGCCGACCCAGGCCGACCGGACCGCCGACCGCGCCGCCAACCGCGCCGCGGGCCGCTCCGACGTCGACCCGGCCGCGGGCCTGACCCCGCAGCAGGCGCAGATCGCCCGCCTGGTCGCCGAGGGCGCCACCAACCGGGAGGTCGCCGCCCGGCTGTTCCTGAGCCACCGCACCGTCGAGCACCACCTGCGCAACATCTTCGCCAGGCTCGAGGTGCGGTCCCGGGTCGAGCTGACCCGGATGCTCGACTGATCAGGAGGATTGGTGCGACAGGACTACCGGCACTGGCAGCGGATACCGACCCGGTGGCACGACAACGACGTGTACGGGCACGTGAACAACGTCGTGCACTACGCCTTCATGGACACCGTGATCAACACGTGGTTGATCACCGAGGGCGGGTTGGACATCCACCACGGCCAGGCCATCGGCCTGTGCGTGGAGTCCCACTGCAACTACCGCGCGTCCATCGCGTTCCCCGAGGCGGTCGACGCGGGTCTGCGGATCGGCCACCTCGGCCGCTCCAGCGTCCGCTACGAGGTCGGCTTCTACCCCGAGGGGCGGGACGAGGTGGTCGCCGAAGGGCACTTCGTGCACGTGTTCACCGACCGCGGGACCCGCAAGCCGGTGGCCATCCCGGCCGGTGTGCGCGCCGCGATGGAAGGGCTGGTGGTGGCGTGAGGACCAGGGGCGCGGTGCTGACCGCGGTGGGCGGTCCGCTGGAGGTGCTCGACCTCGACCTGGATCCGCCGGGCGCGGGCGAGGTGCTGGTGAAGGTGCACGCCACCGGGTTGTGCCACTCCGACCTGTCGGTGATCGACGGCTCCCGGCTGCGGCCGCTGCCGATGCTGCTCGGCCACGAGGCCGCGGGCGAGGTGGTCGAGACCGGGCCGGGCGCGTCGGACTTCGCCGTCGGCGACCGGGTGGTGCTGTCGTTCGTGCCCGCGTGCGGGTCGTGCCGCCGGTGCGTGTCCGGGCGGCAGGCGCTGTGCGAACCGGGTGCGGCGGCCAACCGGGAGGGCACGCTGCTCGGCGGAGCGCGGCGGCTGAGGCTGCCCGACGGCACGCACGCGCACCACCACCTGGGGGTGTCCGGGTTCGCCGAGTACGCCGTGGTGTCGGAGAAGTCGGCCACCCGCGTGCCCGCCGACCTGCCGTTCGAGATCGCCGCCCTGTTCGGCTGCGCGGTGCTCACCGGCGCGGGTGCCGCGTTCTACAGCGCGGCCGTCACGCCGGGCGACCGGGTCGCGGTGTTCGGGCTCGGTGGCGTGGGGCTGGCCGCGCTGCTCGCCGCACGGGCGGCGGGCGCGACGCAGATCGTCGCGGTGGACGTGGTGGCGCACAAGCGCGAGCTCGCCCGCAAGCTCGGCGCGACCCACGACGTGGCCGGTGGTCCGGACGCGGTGGAGGAAGTGCGCTCGTTGACGGGCGGCGGCGCGGACAAGGTCATCGACACCACCGGTGTGGCGGCCGTGCTGGAGCAGGCGTACCTGGCCACCGGCGCCGGCGGCACCACGGTGACGGTGGGCCTGCCGCACCCCGACCGCACCGTCTCGCTGCCCGCGTTGAGCCTGGTCGCCGAGGAGCGGACGTTGAAGGGCAGCTACCTCGGCTCCTGCGTGCCGCGGCGGGACGTGCCCCGGTTCGTCGACCTGTACCGGGCCGGTCTGCTGCCCGTCCAGGAACTGCTGTCCGGACGGCTCGCGCTGGACGAGATCAACACCGGGTTCGCCCGTTTGGCGTCCGGAGAAGCCGTCCGGCAGGTCGTCGTCTTGTGATCACCCAGCCGGTACGGTTGCCCGGATCGGGTGACGGCTAGGCAGAGGAGTGGTCGGCGGTGCGCAGACGGTCGATGCTCGCGGGTGTGGCGACAGCGGTGGGCGGCATGATCGCGGGCGGTGGGTCGGCGGGGGCCTCGGGACGGACGGGTGCGCTGAGCCTGGCCGACTACCGGCTGGTCAACCTGGCGCACGTGAACGACCCGGACCGGACCAACGTCTACCCGGGCGACCCGGCGTTCACCCTGACGACCGTGACCACGGTGCCGGAGCACGGGTTCTACCTGCAGTACGTGCAGCAGGGGGAGCACACCGGCACGCATTGGGGCGCGCCCGCGCACTTCAACGACGACCAGCCGCACGCCGACGAGCTCGACGCCGAGGACCTGTTCCTGCCCGCCGTCCGGATCGACGTGCGGGAGCAGGCCGCGCGCGACGCCGACTACGAGGTGAGCGTCGCCGACCTGCAGCGGTGGGAGAGGCGGCACGGCCGCATCCCGAACGAGGCCGCGGTCGTGCTGTGGACCGGGTGGGAGGAGCGCTGGGGCACCCCGGCGTTCTTCAACTTCGACGCCGACGGGCAGATGCACCAGCCCGGGTTCTCGCTGGCGGCCGTGCGGTGGCTGGTGGACACCGGCCGCCTCGGCCGCCGGGGTGCGCTGGGCACGGACACGTTCAGCCCCGAGTCGGCCCTGGACGTCGACTACCAGGTGTCCAAGCTGCTCTACCGGGAGCACCGGATCAGCCTGGAGATCCTGGCGAACCTGGCCGCGCTGCCGCCGACCGGCGCGCACGTCCTGGTCGGCGGCACGGTCAACCGACGTGGCTCCGGCTCGCCGGCCAGCATCTACGCCTTCGTGCCGAAGGTGACGCGCTAGTGCCGTGACCAAGAACGTTCACGGTGTTGGCTGACACGCCGCCCGGGCTGACGGCCGGGCGGCGTCGTGGCGTTCAGGCTGTGGTGGTGGCAGATCCTGTACGTGTACGGCGGCTGAGTGATCAGGAAGGTCAGCAGTTGCTGCGAATTACTCGCCGGGGTACCGGTTCACCGATCCGATTACGGCGGGCGATGGTGGTGCTCGCCTCGGCCGGCGGGAACACCGTGCCGGCGATCGCCCGGCTCGTGCAGGCCGACGAGGACACGGTCCGGCAGGTCATCCACCGGTTCAACGAGATGGGCATGGCCAGCCTGGACCCTCGGTGGGCGGGTGGCCGTCCCCGCCTGATCAGTCCTGACGACGAGCAGTTCGTCGTCGCGACGGCCAACACCCGCCCTTAAGCGTTGGGGCGGCCGTTCACCCGGTGGTGCATCCGTAAGCTCGCCGACTACCTCACCACGCAGGCCGCCCATCCGATCGAGATCGGGCGGGAACGGCTGCGGCAACTGCTGATCAAGCACGGGATCACCTTCCAGCGGACCAAGACCTGGAAGGAATCCACCGACCCGCAACGCGACGCCAAACTCGCCCGCATCGACTACATCACCAGCAACTTCCCGCAGCGGGTATTCGCGTTCGACGAGTTCGGTCCCCTCGTCATCCGCCCGCAGGCCGGCACCGGCTGGGCACCCAAAGGACACCCGCATCGGCTGCCCGCGAACTATCACAAGCTGCATGGCGTCCGGCAGTTCCACGGCTGCTACAGCGTCGGCGACGACCAGCTCTGGGGCGTCGTGCACCGCCGCAAAAGCGCCGCGAACACCCTCGCGGCGCTCAAGTCGATCCGCCGAGAGCGGCCGGACGGCGCACCCATCTACGTCATCCTGGACAACCTGTCCGCGCACAAAGGCAAGAAGATCCGCCCGTGGGCGGCCTGTAGCAAGGTCGAGCTGTGTTTCACCCCGACCTACGCCTCCTGGGCCAATCCGATCGAAGCCCAGTTCGGGCCGCCGCGCACCTTCGTGATCGCCGGCTCGAACCACCCGAATCATCCTGCGCTGATCCGCCACCTGCATCGATACCTACGCTGGCGCAACGCCAACGCCCGCCACCCCGACGTCCTGGCCGCCCAACGCCGCGAACGCGCCCGCATCCGCGGCGAACGACAACGACGCTGGGGCCAACCCGCACCCGAGCAGCCTGACCACAACACCTCAAACACTCATGGTCACGGTGCCGTCGAAGGCGCCCGCACGTCGCGAACCATGCGAATCTCCCGCACGCCGTCCTCGACCTGGGCCGTCCCGTCGGCAACGAAGCCATGCTTGCGGTAAAACGCCTGCGCGCGAGGATTCGGATCGGCGACCCACAGCGCCGCGGACTCCGCGGGGTCGATCACGGCCTGCAACAACGCTCGCCCAGCACCAGTGCCGTGGTGAGCTGTATACACATAGAGCACATACAGCTGCCTCGCCCACACCGCCGCAGCGTCCAGCGGCGGACCCGACATCGCGATCCCGATCAACTCGCCCTCCCGTTCGGCCACAGCCGCCCGGTTCGCGCGATATCGCTCGTCAGTCAAAGCAGCAGTCCAAAACCGCTCTCGAACAGCCGGGAAACTCGGATCATCAAGGACTGCATCCGACATGATTCCCCGATAGGTCTCCTGCCAGCACCGAACATGCACACATGCCATCTGGGCGACGTCCTCGACCCGGGCCGAGCGAACAGTCAGCGAGGAACCCACCGCGGAATCGTAGACCGCGCTCAGATGCTCGCCGAACCGAACTCACGGCGGCCGTTCAGCCGCCAGCCCAGGGCGCCGTGCTACTCAACACCGTGAACGTTCTTGGTCACGGCACAAGCCCGCGGACGGGTCGTCGCCCACCGACGGCCGTCGGTCCCGGTGATGCCCCGCGCGCCGGCCTCAGGTGCCGCAGAAGGTCTGGTAGGCGGCGCCGAACCCGCTCGGGGCGGGCTCGGCGTAGCGGTCGAGGCCGGGGCGCTCGTCGTAGGGGGCGGTCACCGCGTCCAGGAGGCGGTCGAGCGGACGCTGGTCGCCCTCGGTCGCGGCGTCGAGGGCTTCCTCCACGAGGTGGTTGCGGGGGATGTAGACGGGGTTGACCCGGCTCATCGCGTCGGCGTTCGGTTCGAGGGCCCGCCAGCGGGTCAGCCAGCCGTCGATCGCGGCGAGGTCGAGGAACAGCTCGCGCGCGGGCCCGGTGTCGCCGGCGGCCGCCGCGCCCAGGCGGCGGTGGAACGACGTGTGGTCGACGCGGTTGTCCTGGAGGAGGGTCGGCAGTTCCTCGACCAGCGGCCCGGTCACCGCCTGGTCGACGTGGTCGGGCAGGCCGAGCTTGGCCCTCATCCCAGCCGACCAGGCGTCGTCGTACCGCCCGCGGAACGTGCCGAGCGCCTCGACCGCCAGGGCGACCGCCTGCTCCTCGTCGTCGGCGAACAGGGGGAGGAGCGCCTCGGCGAGCCGCGCGAGGTTCCACTCGGCCACGCGCGGCTGGTTGCCGTAGGCGTAGCGCCCGCCGTGGTCGATGGAGCTGTAGACGGTGGCCGGGTCGAACGCCTCCATGAACGCGCACGGCCCGTAGTCGATGGTTTCGCCGGAGATCGTCATGTTGTCGGTGTTCATGACGCCGTGGACGAACCCCACGAGCATCCACCGCGCCACCAGCGCGGCCTGCGCCGCGACCACCGCATCGAACAGCGCGAGGTACGGGCGCTCGGCCCGCGCGGCGCGGGGGTGGTGGCGGGCGATGGCGTGGTCGGCCAGGCGGCGCAGCAGGTCCACGTCGCCGGTGGCCCTGGCGTACTGGAAGCTGCCCACGCGCAGGTGGCTGCGGGCGACCCGAGCGAGCACGGCTCCCGGCAGCACGGTCTCGCGGCGCACCGGCCGCCCGGTCGCCACCACGGCCAGCGAGCGGGTCGTCGGGATGCCGAGCGCGTGCATCGCCTCGCTGACGACGTGCTCGCGCAGCATCGGGCCGATCGCCGCCAAGCCGTCGCCGCCACGGGAGAACGGCGTGCGCCCGGAGCCCTTGAGGTGCAGGTCGCGCGGCTCGCCGTCGGCGTGGACGACCTCGCCGAGCAGCAGGGCGCGACCGTCGCCGAGCCGCGGGGAGTAGTGCCCGAACTGGTGCCCGGCGTAGGCCTGCGCCACCGGGGTCGCGCCGTCGGGGACGTGCTCGCCGACGAGCAGGCGGAGGCCCTCGGCGCCACGCAGCCACGCGGCGTCCAGCCCGAGTTCCGCGGCCAGCCGCTCGTTGAGCACGAGCAGGCGCGGCGCGGGAGCCTGCTCGGCCCGCCAGGCGAGAGCCATCTCCGGGAGTTCCCGGGCGAAGCGGTCGCCCAGGGTGACGGTCGGTGCGGTGCTCACGCGGTCCACGGTACGTCGTCCCGGCGGTCGGCTCCGTCGAGCTGCCGGGTTCCCGGTGCGCGGGGCGGGTGTCGGCGCACGGCTGTCGGGTAACCGGTGGGCGATCGCCGATGCGTGAAGGGAGAGCGATGAGCGACACGACGACGGTGGGCAGGTTGCGCACCGTGCTGGGTGACGTCGCGTACCCGGCGGACAAGGGTCAGTTGGTCGACCACGCGTCGCGCAACAACGCCGACGAGGACACCGTGCACGCGCTGCACTCGATCCCGCAACGCCGCTACGAGTCCTTCGACCAGGTGGTCGAGTCGGTCGCGATCGACCAGGACCGCGACGCCTGACCGCACGCCGAACGCCCGGTGATCACGGACCGTCCGATCACCGGGCGTTTCCGCGTGCCCGAACGGGAGCGTTCTCTGTCCTCTGTGGACTGATGCGGTTCACCGGAACGCTACCCGACGTTCGGCGGGCTGACACTTCCGAGTGAGAGGAGCAGCATCACGACGTGTCACCACCCCTGCTCACGAAGTGAGGTGAACCAGTGCGGAGAACCCTGCAACTCCTCGCTGCTGCCCTGCTCGTCATACCCCTGACAGGAGCGACGACAAGCGCGACCGCTGCCCCGGAGCACTTCCCGCAGACCCAGAAGGTGGGCGAGGACGAGGTCGTGTCGACCGTCCTCGGCCGCAAGTCACCGTCCACGACCGTCGAACGCCCCGGCTCGTGGTACCTGAAGACCCATTTCACCGGCCTGCGCCTGATCGCGGGCGACGTGCTCACGGTGTCCGACCCGACCGGCGCCGAGACCTACCGCTACACCTCCGACGTCACCGCGTCGGGCACGGCCACCCTCGACGCGACCGGCTTCTGGGCCATGTCGGTCACCGGCGACAAGGCCGTGATCAGCCTGCGCGGTCGGGACGGCGGACCGGCGCACCCGGCCAGCCGGGTGAGGCTCGACAAGATCACCCGCGGCTACACCGACGCCGAGCTGGCCGCGGCGGCGGAGATCGCGCCCCAGAGCATCTGCGGCACGAACGACTACCGCGACGCCGTCTGCTACCAGTCGAGCAACCCCACCGAGTTCGGCCGCACCAGGGCGGTGGCCAAGCTGCTGCGCAACGGCGGTTCGCTGTGCACGGCGTGGCGGGTCGGCGCAAACAACCGGATGCTGACCAACAACCACTGCTTCACCAGCGGCACCGGCATCGAGGTGTGGTTCAACTACCAGTGCCCGACCTGCGGCGGCACCGCCAGCGCGGCGGTCACCAAGGTGCTGGTGTCGTCGGTGCTCAAGACGAGCGCGGCGTTGGACTACACGCTGTTCAGCGTCACGAACTTCGCGTCGCTCTCGTCGTTCGGCTACCTGGAGCTGGACGCGCGGGTGCCGGCGGTCGGCGAGGAGATGTACGTCGTCGGCCACCCGGCGGGCAAGCTCAAGAAGCTCTCGCTGCGTGACGACCAGAACGGCGGCGGTTACTGCGTCGTCTCGGCGGTCCGGGTGAACGGCAGCTCGTCGCAGTCCGACATCGCCTACCGGTGCGACACCGAGGGCGGCTCGTCCGGCTCACCGGTGCTGTCCCGCCGCACGCACAAGGTGATCGGACTGCACCACTACGGCGGCTGCCCGAACCAGGGCGTCCGGATCGACCTGGTCGCGGCGCAGATCGGCACGTTGCTGTAACCGCGTGGTCGGCGTGAGGCCGCGTTCACGTGTCCGAACGCGAACGCGGCCTCGCGCCGTCGGCGGAGTTTGCCCGGTGGTGGGGTGGGTACGTCGACACCGTGGACAGCGTGCCCGACCTTTCCCGGCTCTTCCCCGGCCTGAGCGTGGACGACCTCCTCGTGGACTACGACGACGCGGACGACCCCGTGCTCCGGCACCCGGACGGCACCGAGATCGACACCTGGCGGGAGAACTACCCGTACCCGACGCGGCTGACGCGTGAGGAGTACGAGCTGTCGAAGCGGTTGCTGCAGATCGAGCTGCTGAAGCTCCAGTACTGGATCAAGGACACCGGCGGGCGGATGGTCGTCGTGTTCGAGGGGCGTGACGCGGCGGGCAAGGGCGGCACGATCAAGCGGTTCACCGAGCACCTCAACCCGCGTGGCGCGCGGGTGGTGGCGTTGAGCAAGCCGACCGAGCGCGAGCAGGGCGAGTGGTACTTCCAGCGCTACGTCAACCACCTGCCGACCGCCGGTGAGATCGTGATGTTCGACCGGTCCTGGTACAACCGGGCCGGTGTGGAGCGGGTCATGGGCTACTGCACCGACGAGCAGTACGAGCGCTTCATGCGGCAGGCGCCGACGTTCGAGCGGATGCTCGTGGACGACGGGATCGTGCTGGTCAAGCTGTGGTTCTCGGTGTCGCGGGCGGAGCAGCGGACGCGGTTCCTGATCCGGCAGGTCGACCCGGTGCGGCAGTGGAAGCTCAGCCCGAACGACATCGAGTCGCTGGACCGGTGGGACGCCTACACCGAGGCGAAGGTGGCCATGTTCCGCGCCACCGACACCGAGGCCGCGCCGTGGACCGTGGTGAAGAGCAACGACAAGAAGCGGGCCCGCATCGAGGCCATGCGCAGCGTGCTGGCGCGCGTGGACTACGCCGACGCGGACCCCGAGGTGGTGGGCGTGCCGGACCCGCGGGTGGTCGGCCCGGCGGCCACGCTGCTGGAGGAGGGCGAGGACGAAGCGTCGCTCAGCCCGACCCGCATCGCACCCGACCCGGATCCCGACCACGGGCCGGGAATGCACCCGTCCTGAGGATCGTTGCCGTGCGACGCTGTCGAAGGACGTTGTCGAGGCGGCCGTCAAGAGTCGTTGCGGGTCGTGCTGACACGGCAACGCTGACGCGGAACCCTTGCCTCTGACGCGGAACCCTTGCCGCAGGGCCGAGATCCGACTCCGGTGACCTCGGCCGGCTCAGGTCCCGTCGGCGTTGTCGTCCTCGGTGGGCTCGCTCGGCGGCTCGTTGGGGTCCGGGCTCGGCTGCGTGCTCTGGGTCGTGGTGGTCGGCGGGATCGAGGTCTGCGGCGCCGTGGTGGTGGGCACGGGCGCGGTGGTGGTGACCTGACCCGTCTCGGGCGCCGGCGCGTCGCCCACCGCGGCCTCGGCGGGCGCGGGCGTCGAACTGGTGGCTCGCGGCGTGGCGGGCGCCTGCGTCGTGCCCCCGGTCTGCTGCGTGCCCACGAACCTGGGCTCGGCCTGGTCCCGCGGCGCGTCCGACGAGCCGGGCTGCTGCGGTGCCGCCTCCTGCGTCGGGGACGCGGGCGGCGAGGAGGTCGCCGGTGGCTCGCCCGACATCGCCGCCATCGTGATCGCGAACGCGCCGAGGAGCGCACCCGCCGAGGCGGCGAACGTCTTCCACGACGGACGGGTCGCGGGTGGGAGCTCCTCGGTGGCGTCGCCCGCGCTCGGCTCGACCGCGGGTTCCAACGGGACGAGACCCGCGGCCAAGAGCTGCGCGCAGTCGTGTGCGGTGGGGCGGTCCTCCGGCGCGGTCGACGTCATGCCGGCCAGCAGACCCCGGACGTCGACCGGCAGGTCCACCGGGACGACGGGCGGGCGGTGCAGCCGGGCGACCGCGGCCTCCACGTCACCGCCCTGGTACTCGCGCCGCCCGGTCAGGCACTCCAGCAGCACCAGGCCCAGGGCGTACACGTCGGCCGGGTGGTCGACCTCCCCGCCGAGCACCTGCTCCGGGGCGAGGTAGGCGGCGGTGCCGACCAGTTGGT
The DNA here is from genome assembly GCF_040673975.1 of Actinosynnema sp. NPDC050801. NCBI lineage: Bacteria > Bacillati > Actinomycetota > Actinomycetes > Pseudonocardiales > Pseudonocardiaceae > Actinosynnema > Actinosynnema sp. NPDC050801. The sequence goes on from NZ_JBFAQZ010000005.1 coordinate 360,385, forward strand.
CGGTGCGGGTCAGCCGCGTGGCGCCGGTCAGGTGCGCCAGGCCGAAGTCGGCGAGGTAGGCCTCGCCCTCGTGGTCGAGCAGGATGTTCGACGGCTTCACGTCCCGGTGCACCAGGCCGTGGGCGTGCACGTGCGCCAGCGCGTCGGCCAGCCGGGCACCGAGCCGGCGCGCCTGGTCCAGGGGCAGCGGTCCTCCCAGGGCCAGTCGGTCGTGCAAGGTGCTGCCCTCCACCAGCCGCAGCACGACGAACGGCGTCGCGCCGGTGGTGTCGGCGTCGTACACGGAGACCAGCGCGGGGTGCGAGAGCCCGGCCAGGACGCGGACCTCGTTGTCGAACCGCTGCGCGCCCGCGGGGTCGAAGCCCGGCTGGAACAGCTTGATCGCGACGTGCCGCCGCAACACGGTGTCCCAGGCGCGGTGGACCTCGGCCATCCCTCCGGTCCCGATCGGCTCGACGAGCTGGTAGCGGTCGGCCAGGACGTTCTCGCTTACCGAGGAAGACACCGGCCATACCTCCGGTCGCGTGAGTAGGACACTTCCGAATGCCCGGACCACGCCGACGGCAAACAGGTGAGCACGCCTCGGCTCGGCGGTCGTGCCCGCCACCGACGGGTGATCATCCCCTACGCTGCGCGCATGGCGAGAGCGCGTCGCGTTGTCCCGCTCCTGGTCGCACTGCTGCTCGTCGGCTGCGGCACGCACGTGACCGGCACCGCCGTGCCGGTGCCCGACCCGACGTCCCCCGAACCGCCCGCGCCCACCGCCGAACGGCTGCTCGGCGACCTCGCGTCGGTCGACCCGTGCGGACAGGTCGAGCCGGCGGACGTGGCCGCGTTCGGTGAGGCCTCGGTCGCGCCGGTCGAGTCCTTCGACTACTGCCTGCTGAAGCTGTCCGCGGGCGGCGTGGTGCTCGACGTGTCGGCGGGTGGCCTCGACCGGTTGCGGCACGAGGCCGTGCTCGACGGGCCGAAGGTGCCCTACAAGGAGTTGCGGGTCGCCGAGGTGCCGGGCGGTGACGTCCAGTGCCAGCGCGGTTTGCTGTTCGCCGATCTGGTGGCGCTGAACGTGACGGTCGACAACCCCTCCACCGACGGGGCCGGCGCGGCGCGGCTGTGCGAGATCGCCGACGTCCTGGTGCGCGCGATCGCGGACCGGGTGCTCGCGGGGGACGTGGCGCACCGGCGGTTCCCCGCGAAGTCCCTCGGCCCGGTCGACGCCTGCGCCGGGCTGTCGGAGGCGACGGTCGGGCGGCTGCCCGGCTTGGCGGGCGCGAGCGCCTGGCCCTACCCGGCGGGCCACCAGTGCCGGTGGAGCCCGAGCGGCACCACGACACCGCCCAGGGTGCGGGTAATGCACTCGGTGGGCGTGCCGACCGAGCCGAACGGCGGGAACAGCAAGCGCGAGGACATCGCCGGGCGGCCCACCGTGATGTCGTCGTTGACCACGTCGTCGTTCGTGCTGTGCGGTGCGGAGACCACCCACATCCCGTTCGCGGACGGGCTGAGCGAGCTCGCGCTGGTGACCGTCGCCCTGCCGACCGGTGCGACCGAGCAGGACGCCTGTGCCGCGACGAGGACCGCCGCGGCGGAGGTGTGGGCGGCGCTGCCGGGGTAACCCACGTCACTTTGACCGGCGCCCGGTTCACCGGCACTCTGGTGGCAGAGGGGAGTACCCACTCTGCGCGTGATCGTCATTACGGCCGCTCCACAGCGGTCCGGTCACGGCGCCACCGCGTGCGGTGGTCGGGGAGACCTCTGGTTCGGGTCAGAGCCGGAGGAACCAGCCATGCGCGTCACCAGTCGCGTCGTCGCCGCCATCACCACGATCACCGCCGTCACCGCGCTGAGCGCGTGCGGATCGCTCCAGGAAGCGTCCGACGCGGCCGCCGCCGTCGCCGACACGGCCTCCACCGTCCAGGTGTGCACCGAAGCCTTGTCCCAGGCCACGGCGGTGTTCGACACCGCGAGCCCGGACCGCGCGGTCGAGCAGGCCCACACCGCCGCGGACTCCCTGACCGACCTCGCCGCGAACGCCGCCGACACGACGGTGAACGAGGCCATCACCGCGATGGCCGCGACCCTGCGCGACGTGACCCTGGACGACCTGGTCCTGCGCCCGGCCGCCTGGCTGGAGGACAAGGCCACCCGGGTCGCCGACCTGACCGCCGCCTGCACGACCTGAGCGCCGCGTGCACGTCCTGAGCGGGCGCCGTGCCTGGGCCCGCCGCGGACCCGGGTGGGCACCGGCACCGGCCGCACCGTCGCTCGACGCCGCACGCGCACCCAGCGGGGGCGGGACCCGGTCCCGCCCCCGCTGTCGTGGTGCGGCGGAGGTCGCCCGGCCACCGGCGGCAGGCGGGTCCACCCGTGCTCTGCTTCCGGACTCACGACGTGGTCGTGCCGGTGAAACCCGGTCAGACCTGCTCTTACCTTCGGGTCGACCGCCGACCGTGCGAGATGCCCTCCGCGCTCACTTGGCGTAACCCAAATGCCGGTCGAGGCGAGCACATTCACCTGGAAGTGCGATACACGAACGAGTCCGGTACGTCTCCTGGCACGCGACCACGGCCTCTCCCGCGCCACGGAAGTAGTCCCCGTCGGGCCGGGCACGCCCGGTCGCTACGAGTGGATGACCAGACCCCGGCCACCGTCGCGCTTGGCCTCGTACATGGCCTTGTCGGCCCGGCTGAGCACCGACGCGGCGGTGGCCTCGGGGTCGGGGTCCGCGCAGATCACCACGCCGACCGACGCGCTGATCTCCTCGCCGAGCGCGTCCAGGACGCGGAACGCCACCTTCTCCGGCTCCTCGACGCCCTCGACCAGGACGCCGAACTCGTCACCACCCAGCCGGGCGACCACGTCCGTGTCGCGCACGCACTGCCGCAGCCGCCGCGCCACCTGTTCGAGCATCGCGTCACCGTGCGCGTGACCGGAGACGTCGTTGACCGACTTGAAGTCGTCCAGGTCCACGAACAGCAGCCCGAACGGCGTGCCGTCGCGGTGGTGTTCGTCCATCGCCTCGTCCAGCCTGCGCTCGAACAGCGCCCGGTTGGCCAAGCCGGTCAACGGGTCGTGGTGCGCCTGGTGGGTCAGGGTGCGTTCGGACTCGCGCAGCAGCAGCACGAGCTTGGTGTTGTCCACGAGGGTCACCAGCTGTCGCAGGATCACCGCGACGAACACGGTGAAGCCGCAGCCGATCTCCACCCCGTCCAACGGCCCCAGGTCGCCGATGATCGTGCGCCGGAGCACCAGCACGGTGCTCATCAGTAACGGCACGTACGGCATCATCAGGTAGGCCCACTGCCACGGGCGGCGGTTGCGGCCCGGGCCGGTCGGCGGCGACGGCACGGGCGCCAGCGCGGCCAGCGCGATCAGCGCGGGCCCCACCACGAACCCGGCGTTGGCCAGCGGCGGCACCTCGGGCGCCTGGATGCTGACCAGGTAGGCGAACGCGAAGTCGGACGCGGCCAGGCCGACCAGGCCGAGCCCGAGCAGCCGCAGCTGCGGTTGCAGCACGACCTTGCGGTCCGCGCTGAGCACCACCACGATCACCAGCAGCACGAGGTCGGTCACCGGGTAGGCGATGGCCACCAGGAACGCCGCCGAGCTCGGGTTGCCCACCTCGACCAGCCCGCCCAGCACGGTGGTCCAGGTCAGCACGAACAGCGACCCGACCACGATCACCCCGTCGAGCAGCAGCACGAGCCGGGCGCTGTGCGAGCGTCGGTCCAGCAGTGCGTCGGGCGAGTCGGAGCGGCGGAAGTTGCCGATGACCAGCAGCGCGATGAACGCGAACGGCACGATGCCGAGGTACCCGGCGTCGGCGGCCGACGGCGACGGCACCGCGCGCCGTTCGACCAGCTGGTACCACGTCCACAACGCCTGACCGGTGGACCAGCTCGCCATGCCGAAGCCCGTCGCGAGCCGCCAGCGGCGGTCCGGCCCGGTCGCCCGGCGCGCCGTCCACCAGCAGCAACCGGTCGCGAACAGGCCCGTGGCGAGTTGGGCCAGGTCGTCGAGGACCACCGCGCCCTCGCCCTTGACCAGGTCGAAACTGGCGGCCACGGACGCGGCGGTGGCGAGCACCAGCACGACCGCGGCCGTGATGGCGAACCGCCTCGTCCCGATCACGTCGGTAGTGTGCCGTATTCGCGACCCTCCGGCCGGGTCGCCCTGGGAGGATCAGCAGGTGGCAGAGCAGGAGGTTCCCGTCGCCGACGACGTGGCGACGGAGCAGGAGTACGAGCGGTTCGCCCGGCAGCGGATCACCGGGCTGGGCGGCGACGCGGACGCGTTCGGCCTGTCGTACAACGTGCTGCACCTGGCGTACATGATGATCACCGACTACGAGGCGCTGGTGCACCGCGAGCAGGGGTGGACCATGCCCGGGTTCCGGTTGATGTTCAAGCTGTGGCTGCTGGGGCCGACGCAGCCGGCCAGGCTCGCGGACCTGTCCGGCACGACGAGGTCGGCGATGTCCAACCTCATCAACACGCTGGAGCGGGCCGGGTTGGTGGAGCGGACCCGGGACGGCCAGGACCGGCGGGTGGTGTTCGTGGCGCTCACCGACGAGGGCCGCGCGGCGGTGTCGCGCGTCTTCCCGCGGCAGAACGCGCGCGAGGGTCGGTGGTTCGCCGTGCTGGACGAGGACGAACGCGCACAGATGGTCCAGTTGATCCGCCGGGTGGTCGCGGCTCGCCCGAAGTGACCGGTCCGGTCACCGCGGCGACGACCGGCAGGCCACCGGGTGCGGCGGAGCGTCGGTTCGGGGTGCCGCACGCCCCGGCGCCGGCAGGACGTCCCCGGTGGCCGACAGGGCGTCCCCCGGTGGCCGGACCACGCTGTCCGGCCACCGGGGACGAGTCACACGAGCGGCCGGTCGGTGGGCTCGATCGGCCTGGGCAGCACGGCGCGGCCCGTCAGGTAGGCGTCCACGCCGGCGGCGGCCGAACGGCCCTCGGCGATGGCCCACACGATCAGGGACTGGCCGCGGCCCATGTCGCCCGCCACGAACACGCCGTCGACGGAGGTGGCGAAGTCCTCGTCGCGCGCCACGTTGCCGCGCGCGTCGAGGTCCACGCCGAGCTCGGCGAGCAGGCCGGCCTTCTCCGGACCGACGAAGCCCATCGCCAAGGTCACCAGCTGCGCCGGGATCTCCCGCTCGCTGCCGGGCACCGGCTCGAACCGGCCGCCGGAGGCCTCGACCTCGACCAGCTTCAACGCCCGCACCGCGCCCTCGTCGTCACCGAGGAACTCGACCGTGGACACCGAGTACAGGCGCTCGCCGCCCTCCTCGTGCGCCGACGACACCCGGTACAGCATCGGGTAGGTCGGCCACGGGTGGACCTCGGCGCGCTTCTCCGGCGGCCGGGGCATGATCTCCAGCTGCGTCACCGAGAGCGCGCCCTGGCGGTGGGCGGTGCCCACGCAGTCCGCGCCGGTGTCGCCGCCGCCGATGACCACGACGTGCTTGCCCTCCGCCGTGATCGGCGGCGCGTCGAGGTCGCCGCGCGCCACCCGGTTCGCCCACGGCAGGTACTCCATCGCCTGGTGCACCCCGGACAGCGACCGGCCCGGCACCGGCAGGTCCCGCCACGCCGTCGCGCCACCGGCCAGCACCACCGCGTCGTAGGACTCCCGCAGCCGGTCGACCGTGACGTCGACGCCGACGTTCACGTTCGTCTCGAACCGCGTGCCCTCGGCCCGCATCTGGTCCAGCCGGCGGTCCAGCCGCCACTTCTCCATCTTGAACTCCGGGATGCCGTACCGCAGCAACCCGCCGATGGCGTCGGCCCGCTCCAGCACCGTCACGTCGTGACCGGCGCGGGTCAGCTGCTGCGCGGCGGCCAGGCCCGCGGGCCCGGAACCCACCACGGCCACCGAACGGCCGGTGCGCGTGGCGGGCAGCTGCGGCGTCACCCAGCCCTCGTCCCACGCCCGGTCGATGATGGAGATCTCGACCCGCTTGATGGTGACGGGATCGCCGTTGATCCCCACCACGCACGCGGCCTCGCACGGCGCGGGGCACAACGTTCCGGTGAACTCCGGGAAGTTGTTGGTGGCGTGCAGGCGTTCCGAGGCCAGCAGCCAGTCCTGCTTCCACACCAGGTTGTTCCACTCGGGGATCAGGTTCCCCAGCGGGCAGCCCTGGTGGCAGAACGGGATGCCGCAGTCCATGCACCGGCCGGCCTGCTTCTCCAGCTTGGGCCGCTCGAACTCCTCGTACACCTCGCGCCAGTCGCGCAGGCGCAGGAAAACAGGACGGCTGCGGGGAGTCTCACGCTCGGTGGTGAGGAACCCACGAGGGTCAGCCATGAGACGCCTCCATGATCGCTTCGTTGACGTCCCGGCCCTCCAGCTCGGCCCGGGCCTGTGCCGCCAGCACCCGCTTGTAGTCCTTCGGCATGACCTTGGTGAACCGGTCCACCGCGAGGTCCCAGTCGGCCAGCAGCGAGTGCGCCACCGCCGAGTCCGTTTCCACGTAGTGCTTCTCCACCGCGCGCCGCAGGAACTCGCGGTCCGACTCGTCCAGCGGGTCGAGGTCCACCATCTCCGGGTTGACCCGCTGGACGGCCGCGTCCAGCACGTAGGCGATGCCGCCGGACATGCCCGCGGCGAAGTTGCGCCCGGTCGGGCCGAGCACGACCACCCGCCCACCGGTCATGTACTCGCACCCGTGGTCGCCCACGCCCTCGACGACGGCCAGCGCGCCCGAGTTGCGCACGCAGAACCGCTCGCCGACCTTGCCGCGCAGGAAGACCTCGCCGCCGGTCGCGCCGTAGCCGATCACGTTGCCGGCGATGATGTGCTGCTCGGCGGCGAACTGCGCGTCGGGCACCGGCCGCACGACGATCCGCCCGCCCGACAAGCCCTTGGCCACGTAGTCGTTCGCGTCGCCGACGAGCCGCAACGTGATGCCGCGCGGCACGAAGGCGCCGAACGACTGCCCGGCCGTGCCGGTGAACGTGATGTCGATCGTGTCGTCGGGCAGACCCTCGCCGCCCCACCGCTTGGTCACCTCGGAGCCGAGCATGGTGCCGACGGTGCGGTTCACGTTGCGCACCGGCAGTTCCAGCCGCACCCGGTCACCGGAGGCGATCGCGCCCTCGGCGAGCTGGATCAGCGTGTTGTCCAACGCCTTCTCCAGCCCGTGGTCCTGGTCGGTGGTGCGGTGCCGCGCCGCGCCCTCGGGCAGTGCGGGTACGTGGAAGATCGGCGACAGGTCGAGCCCGGCCGCCTTCCAGTGGTCCACCGCGGCCCGCGTGTCCAGCAGGTCCGCGTGCCCGACGGCCTCGGCCAGGGTGCGGAAGCCCAGCTGCGCCAACAGCTCGCGGACCTCCTGCGCGACGAACTCGAAGAAGTTCACCACGTGCTCGGCCTTGCCCGCGAACTTCGCCCGCAGCACCGGGTTCTGCGTCGCCACGCCCACCGGGCAGGTGTCCAGGTGGCAGACCCGCATCATGATGCAGCCCGACACGACCAGCGGAGCGGTGGCGAAGCCGAACTCCTCCGCGCCGAGCAGCGCCGCGATCACCACGTCCCGCCCGGTCTTGAGCTGGCCGTCGGTCTGCACCACGATCCGGTCGCGCAACCGGTTGGCCAGCAGCGTCTGCTGCGTCTCGGCCAGGCCCAGCTCCCACGGACCGCCCGCGTGCTTGATGGACGACAGGGGAGAGGCGCCGGTGCCGCCGTCGTGGCCGGAGATCAGCACGACGTCCGCGTGCGCCTTGGACACGCCCGCCGCGACCGTGCCGACACCGACCTCGGAGACGAGCTTCACGTGGATGCGCGCCGCCGGGTTGGCGTTCTTCAGGTCGTGGATGAGCTGCGCCAAGTCCTCGATCGAGTAGATGTCGTGGTGCGGCGGCGGCGAGATGAGGCCGACGCCGGGTGTGGAGTGCCGGGTCTTGGCGATCCACGGGTACACCTTCGCGCCGGGCAGCTGCCCGCCCTCGCCGGGCTTGGCGCCCTGCGCCATCTTGATCTGGATGTCGTCGGCGTTGACCAGGTACTCGCTCGTCACGCCGAACCGGCCGGACGCCACCTGCTTGATCGCCGAACGCCGCGAGTCGCCGTTGGCGTCGCGGGTGAACCGCTCGGCGTCCTCACCGCCCTCACCGGTGTTGGACTTCGCGCCCAGCCGGTTCATCGCGATCGCCAGCACCTCGTGCATCTCCTGCGAGATGGACCCGTAGGAGATGGCGCCGGTGGCGAACCGCTTGACGATCGAGGAGACCGGCTCGACCTCGTCGATCGGCACGGGCTCGCGCACGCCCTCCTTGAACGCGAACAGCCCGCGCAGCGTCAGCAGCCGCTTGGCCTGCTCGTCCACCGCCCGCGTGTACTCCTTGAAGATGTCGTAGCGCCCGGTGCGGGTGGAGTGCTGGAGCTTGAACACGGTCTGCGGGTTGAACAGGTGCGCCTCGCCCTCGCGGCGCCACTGGTAGTCGCCGCCGACCTCCAGCTCGCGGTGGTGCGCCCGGACGCCGTCGACCGGGAACGCCATCCGGTGCCGCCGCGCCACTTCCTCGGCGATGACGTCGAAGCCGACGCCGCCCAGCCGCGAGGTGGTGCCGGTGAAGCACGAGTCCACGACCTCGTCGCCGAGGCCGATCGCCTCGAAGATCTGCGCCCCGGTGTAGGACGCCACGGTCGAGACGCCCATCTTGGACATCGTCTTGCGCACGCCCTTGCCCAGCGCCTTGATCAGGTTCCGGGTGGCCACCTCCGGCTCGACGTCGGCCAGCTCCTCCACCGACGCCATGGCCAGGTACGGGTTCACCGCCTTGGCGCCGTACCCGATCAGCAGCGCGATGTGGTGCACCTCGCGGGCGTCACCCGCCTCCACGATCAGGTCGACCTGCGTGCGGGTCTTCTCGCGCACCAGGTGGTGGTGCACGGCGCCGGTCAGCAGCAGCGACGGGATCGGCGCGTGCTCCTGGTCGACGCCGCGATCGGACAGCACGACCAACCGCGCGCCGTCGCGGATCGCCTGCGACACCTCGGCGCGGATCTCGTCCAGCCGCCGCACCAGTGCCTCGCCGCCACCCGCGACCTCGTACAGGCCGCGCACGCTGAACGTCCGGAACTCCGGCAGCGTGCCGTCGTCGTCCACGTGCACCAGCTTGGCCAGCTCGTCGTTGTCCACCACCGGGAACGGCAGCGAGATCCGCCGGCACGACGTCGCGTCCACGCTCAGCAGGTTGGGTTCCGCGCCGAGCGTGGCGTGCAGCGAGGTCACCAGCTCCTCGCGGATCGCGTCCAGCGGCGGGTTGGTCACCTGGGCGAACAGCTGGGTGAAGTAGTCGAACAGCTGCCGCGGCCGGTCCGACAGCGGCGCGAACGGCGCGTCGTTGCCCATCGAGCCGATCGGTTCCGCGCCGGTGCGGGCCATCGGGCCCAGCAGCAGCGCCATCTCCTCCTCGGTGTAGCCGAACGCCTGCTGACGACGCACCAGGGACGAGTGCGTCGGCACCTCGCGCTCACGCGCCGGGAGGTCGGCCAGGTGCAGGATGCCGTCGGCCACCCACTCCTGGTACGGGTGCTCGGCCGCGAGCTGCCCCTTGATCTCCTCGTCGTCGATGATCCGCCCCTGGGCGGTGTCGACCAGGAACATCCGGCCCGGCTCCAACCGGCCCTTGCGCACGATCGTGGCCGGGTCGAACTCCAGCACGCCCGCCTCGCTGCCGAGCACGACCAGGCCGTCCTCGGTGACCCAGTACCGGGCCGGCCGCAGACCATTGCGGTCCAGCACCGCGCCGATCAGCGTGCCGTCGGTGAAGGCCACCAGCGCCGGGCCGTCCCACGGCTCCATGAGCGTGGAGTGGAACTCGTAGAACGCGCGCCGTTGCGCGTCCATCTCGGCGTGGTTCTCCCACGCCTCGGGAATCATCATCAGCACCGCGTGCGGCAGGCTGCGCCCGCCCAGGTGCAGCAGCTCCAGCACCTCGTCGAACGTCGCCGAGTCGCTCGCGCCGCGCGTGATGACCGGGAAGACCCGGGACAGGTCGCCGGGGATCAGGTCGGTGGCGAGCACGGACTCGCGCGCGTCCATCCAGTTCCGGTTGCCGCGCAACGTGTTGATCTCACCGTTGTGGGCCACGTACCGGTACGGGTGGGCCAGCGGCCACGACGGGAACGTGTTGGTGGAGAACCGCGAGTGCACCAGGCCGATCGAGCTGGTGACCCGCTCGTCGGTCAAGTCGGGGAAGAACTTCTCCACCTGGGGCTCGGTGAGCATGCCCTTGTAGACGATCGTCCGCCCGGACAGGCTCGGGAAGTACACGCCCGTCGCGTGCTCGACGCGCTTGCGCACCACGAACGCCAGCCGCTCCAGCTCCAGCCCTTCCGCGCCTGCTCCTCCTGGCCTGCTGAGGAAGAGCTGGCTGAACACCGGCATGGTCGTCTTCGCGGTCGGACCGACGTGGTCGGCGTCCACCGGCAGTTCGCGCCACCCGAGGACGGTCGCGCCCTCTTCCTCGGCGATGCGCTCGATCCGGGCCTTGACCTCCTGGGCCGTCACCTCTCGGGCGGTCACCTCGTCGGCCTCGACCCCGTCCTGGCCCTCCTGGGGGAGGAACGCGGTACCGACCGCGTAGCCGCCGGGCTCGGGCAGCGGGAAGCCGACGACCTCGCGGTAGAACGCGTCGGGCACCTGGATCAGGATGCCCGCGCCGTCGCCGGTCTCCGGCTCGGCGCCGCGCGCGCCCCGGTGTTCGAGGTTGCGCAGCGCCACCAGTGCCTGGCGGACGATCGCGTGATTTCGGCGACCGGCCAGGTCGGCGACGAACGCGACACCGCAGGCGTCGTGCTCGTACTGCGGGTCGTAAAGGCCTTGAGGCTGGTGGTGGTGGGTCACAACGGGCCCTCCCGTGGCGTCGTCAGTCGCCCTGCTTTTGGGCGCACGGAGACGGCCGAACGCCCGCGCGCGGCTTTACGCGGACAACTCGGCCTGCAGGTACTGGCTGTGGATCCACGCCCGAGAGATCGTCGGCGTGGGGACCGCACTCCGTTGTGCGGGGAAACTGCACTTCCTTGTGCGCGCGCCTCGCGGCCCGATGGGGCCGTTCGTGAGCGCCTGGCGGTGCACCGGGATTGCCGGGGTCTTGTGACGATAGTGTGAATTCGCGGTTATGGCTCTAGTCCGAGAGGGCGTCGTGGTGAATCACACCCCTACTTGACGCCGTTCCTACCAACGGGGTACGCCCGGTCGGACCAGAGTTTCGCTCGGTTTCGATCCTTCAGCGTCGGGTGAAGTCAGCTGCCGGCTCTTCTGGAGCGCACCGCGCAGCCGACCGAGACGGCGAGGCACAGCGCCGCGACGGCGCCCTGCAACCACGCGGCCTCGCTCACGGCGAGGATCACGTTGACGCCCGAGACCAGGGCGAACAGTGCGGACAGCAGGGCCCAGAGCCGTCGTTCGGCCTTCTCGCCGCGGAACACGAGCAGGGGTGTCGGTGGGTGGGTCACGGCGGGCACCTCCAGTCCGGGCCTGTCGCGCTCAACGTCGACAAGTCAGACGCCGGGTACCCGCACTTTGCGTACCTCACACCTCCGGGTGCCGACTTTCTGGGACCGGCTCCGGACGGTGTGCGCGGTGCGTGATCGCGCTCACCCGACCGTTACTCCGAACAGGAGACCGACGGAGTAGGTGACGACCATCGTGAGCGACCCGACGACCACGTTGCGGCGCACCGCGCGGCCCGTGCGGCTCGACCCGAGGCGGGCGCTGATCACGCCGGTGAGCACCAAGCCGACCAGCACGGCCAGGGCGCACGCCCACACCCGCCACTGCGTCGGCGGCAGCACGATCGCGACCAGCGGGATCGACGCGCCGGCCGCGAACGCCAGCAGCGACGCCCACGCCGCCTGCCACGGGCTGGTGAGGTTGTCCGGGTCGATCTGCAGCTCGGCCTCCGCGTGGGCGCGCAGGGCGTCCTGCTCGGTCAGCTCGCGGGCCACCTGCGCGGCCAGCTCCTCGGACAGCCCCTTGTCCTGGTAGATCTCGGCGAGCTCGCGTTCCTCCTCCTCCGGCATCTCGCGCAGTTCGCGCTCTTCGAGCTTGAGCGCCGCCCGCTCGGTGTCGCGCTGGGTGCTGACCGACACGTACTCGCCGCCCGCCATGGACAGGGAGCCCGCGACGAGCCCGGCGACGCCCGCGGCGAGGATGGCGGTGCGGTCGGTGGTGGCGCCCGCGACGCCGACCACGAGGCCGGCGGTGGACACGATGCCGTCGTTGGCGCCCAGGACGCCGGCGCGCAGCCGGTTGAGCCGGCCGGAGAGGTCGTCGCGGTGCGGTTCACCGGGATGCGTCATGACCGTGATCGAACCACCGCTCGGCCAACGGGTGGTGGCCCCGTCGCGAACGGGTGAAGGCCTGGACAGCGGGAGGATTCCACCTCCGGGGGTGCGGGTGATCCACTCCCGGCTGACGAATCGGGGAGCGGCGGTCAGCCCGCTTCCACGATCCGCCACTGCGGTCCGCCGACCCAGGTGGCCTCCAGCCGGGACCGGTGGCCGGCGCTGGTGAACTCGACCACGACGGCGTCCGCGGGTTGCTCGACGGTGGCGGCGAAGCCCTGGCGCGGGGTGGCCGAGATCGGCTCCATCCCGCCGGCGGAGAAGCGGATCGCGACGACCCCGCCGCGCAGGCTGAAGCTGCGCAGGTACACCGGTTCGCCGTCCTGCTCGGTCCACGTGCCGTTCTCCGACGGCAGGGGTGGCGTGGTCGTGGTGGGTGCGACCGTCGTCGTGGTCGGGGCGACCGTGGCGATCACCGCGACCGTGGTCGTCGTGGTGACCGGTGCGGCGGTGGTGGTCCTGGCGGTGGTCGTGGCGATCGCGGACGACTGCGTCGGTCCGGCGACGACGCGCGGCAGTTCGGGTGCGCCCGCGTCCAGCACGAACCGGATGCCCAGCCAGGACAACGCCACCGCGACCGCGGTCGACGCCGACCACGCGGCGAAGTACTGCAGGCCCCTGGTCACGCGGTCATCCTGCCGGCGGGATCGGCGCCGCGAACCCCTCGGTCGGCGGGACCGGCGCTGCGGACCCCTCTGCTGCCCGTGGAACCGGCGCCGCGGACCCCTCTGCTGCCTGTGGAACGGGCGTCGCGGACCCCTGACCGCCGGTCGGTCAGCGCCCGGTTCCGGGATCGCACGGCGTGGTGCCGACGTGGCTGCCGACGTCGTCCTGGTCGGCGGCGGCGAGCACGGTGTCGAGCAGGTTGGGGAACCGGGCGTCGACGTCCGCGCGGCGCAGCCGGACGTAGCACCGGGTGCCCTCGTCGCGCCGCCAGGTCAGGCCTGCGGTGTTGAGCACCTTCAGGTGGTGGCTGAGCGTGGACTTGGCGACGGGGACGGCGAACTCGCCGAAGTTGTGCTCCTCGCCGTCGGCGAGCAGGCGGACCAGGCCGACGCGCAACGGGTCGCTGAGCGCCGCGAGCACGTCGGTCAGCATCAGCCGATCGACGTCGGGGTTGGGTTCGGGGTGGCGCACACCACCAAGTCTAGATGTTCGATAGTTTGCGAACATCGAAGTTGCGCGAGTAGGTTGTTCGTTGTTCACCGAACTTCGAACAAGGCGGGGATCATGGAGTTTGACGGGCAGGTCGCACTGGTCACGGGCAGTACTTTGGGCATCGGTCGGGAGACCGCGCGACTGCTGGCGCTCGGCGGCGCGACGGTGATCGTCACGGGGCGGGACGTGGCGCGCGGCGCGGAGACCGTGGCGATGGTCGAGGCCGACGGTGGGCGGGCGAAGTTCATCGCGGCGGACATGGCGGACCTGGACTCGGTGCGCGAGTTGGCCGAGGCGGTCGGCGAGGTGGACGTGTTGGTGAACAACGCGGGCATCTTCCCGTTCGCGCCGACGGTGGAGCAGGACGTGGAGACGTTCCAGCGGCTGTTCGACGTGAACGTGCGGGCGCCGTTCTTCCTGACCGCAGCCCTGCTGCCGCGGATGGCGGCGCGTGGCAAGGGGAGTGTGGTGAACGTGTCCACGTCGCTCACCTCGTTCGCCCTGCCGGGCGGCGCCGTCTACGCGGCCACCAAGGCGGCGCTGGAGTCCCTGACCCGGACCTGGGCGGTGGAGTTCGGCGGCACCGGCGTGCGGATCAACGCCATCGCGCCGGGCGCGACGGACACCGAGGGGGCCTTGGCCCTCAACTCGGACGCGGTGGCGGCGGTCGGCGACCAGTCACCGCTCGGCCGCACGGCCTCACCGCGCGAGATCGCCGAGGCCATCGTCTTCCTCGCCTCGCCGCGCTCCAGCTACATCCACGGCGAACTCCTCCAAGCCGACGGCGGCCGCACCATCGGCTAACCCCCGCAACCCCCCACATCTCCCACCTCCAAAACGCGCGTGTCCCACCTCCAAAACGCGCGTGTCCTACGTTCAGAACGCGCGTGTCCTACGTTCAGGTACCCCGAGTTCAACGCTCAGGATCGCCAGACCTGTTCTGAGCGTTGAACTCGGGTGTTCTGAACGTAGGACACGCGCGACCGGAACGTAGGACACGCGCGACGTGAACGTGGGACTCGCGCGGGTTAGTTGGTGGCGGAGTTCAGGAGGGGCAGGTAGCCCTGGGCGTAGCCGGTGGCGTTGGGGTGGAAGGACTCGACCAGGCGGAACAGGGAGAACTGGTTGATCCACGGGGAACTGCCGCACGCGCCGTGGCCCGCGAAGTGGGCGCGGGCGTCGACGTAGCGGACGCCGGCGGCCGCGGCGCGGGCGGCGATGACCTCGTGGAGGTTGTCGGCGCCCCGGTTGAGGGCGGTGCGCTTGGTGGTGCTCATGCACGTGCCGGCCGGCTCGACCAGTCGCGGGTAGCCCAGGACGACCACGGTCGCGTTCGGGGCGCGGGTGCGGATCGTGGCGTAGGTGACGTCGAGTCGCCCGGGCAGGGTGGTGCGCGCGGCCTCGATGCCGTTGTTCACCGCGTTGACGCAACTGGTGTCGCTGCCCGTGACGCAGGTGATCATGGTGTTGGCGAAGCCGACGTCGTTGCCGCCGATGGTGATCGAGACGAGGTCCGTGCCCGCGTCGAGCGAGGCGAACTGGTCGGTCATGCTCTGCGTGGTGGCCCCACCGCAGGCGGCGTACTTGAACGACGACACCTCGTGGGTGTTCGCCCACAGCTGGGCGTACCCGCGCGAGCTGCGGTAGCACGACCCGCTCTGGTACGGCGGCGCGCCGGTGCCGGAGGAGTACGAGTCGCCCAACGCGACGTAGTCGACCGGAGCGGCGGCCTGGGCCCCGGTCGAGGTGAGCATGACAGCCAGGGCGGCGGGCAGCACCGCGCACACGACCCTGAGAAGACGTCCGCGCACGTCGAGTCCTTCCTCGAAACATCACCTGCGTGAAGGCGGCAGGTCGCCGACGTTACGAAGGCGTTCCGAGGGATCACAGACGGTGCTATTCTCATTACCTGCGAGTAACCTGGACCGCTTCGCCGGGGTGCCGCCATGACCGTTCCGCGCCGCAGCGACGCCCTGAGGAACCGGGCGTCGATCATCCGCGCGGCCGAGCAGCTGGTGGTCCGGGGCACCACCCCGTCGCTGGCGCAGGTCGCCCGCCTGACCGGCCTCGGCCAGGCGACGGTGTACCGCCACTTCTCCGACCGCCGCACGTTGCTGCTGGCCCTTGCCCGGGAACACCTCGGCGTGCTGGTCGAAGCGGCCGAGCGCAACGCCGACGACCCCGCCGCGTTCCGGGCGCTGCTGGGCGCGGTGATGGCCTACCAGGTGTCGATGCGCCCGCTGGTCGACGAGATGCGCCGGTTCCCCGAGCCCGACCGACGCGGCCACCTGCGCCGGCTGCTCGACGCGCTGCGCGGGCCGTTCGACCGCTCGCAGGCCGCGGGCCACCTCCGCCACGACGTCGTGCTCACCGACGTGGTGGTGGTGCTGACGATGCTCCAGGCGGCGGTGGACCGGACGCCCGACCCGAAGCGGGCGATCCCCGTGCTGCTGAACGGTCTGTTCCGCCCGGAGCCCGAACCCCGCCAGGTCGGGTGACGAGCCCTGTCGAGCCGGGGGCGAGTTCTGTCGAGCCGGGTGACGAGCCCCGGCAGGTCGGGTGACGAGCCCGACCGCCCAGGGGCGCACCGGCCCGCGTTACCGTGCGCGCCATGGTCTCGGTGCTGCTCGTCGAGGACGATCCGGTGGTGCGGTCGGCGGTGAGCCGGGCGTTGACCGGGCTCGGACATGCCGTGCTGCCCGTCGGCACCGCGCTGGAGGCGTTGCGGGAGATCACCGGCGGCGCGTTCGACCTCGTCGTGCTCGACCTGGGCCTGCCCGACATGGACGGCGCGGACGCGCTGCGCATGATGCGCGGCGTCTGCGACGTGCCGGTCATCGTCGCCACCGCCCGCGACGACGAGACCGAGATCGTCCGCCTCCTCAACGCGGGCGCCGACGACTACCTGGTCAAGCCCTTCTCCAGCGAGCACCTCGCGGCCCGGCTGGCCGCGGTGCTGCGCCGGGCCCGCAAGGACACCGCGCCCGCGGCGCTGCGGATCGGCCGGCTCACCGTGGACCCCGACCGCCGTGAGGCCCGGCTGGACGGCCGCGAGCTCAACCTGACCCGCAAGGAGTTCGACCTGCTGGCCTACCTGGCCGCGCGCGAGGGCAAGGTGGTGCCGCGCGCCGAGCTGCTGGCCAACCTGTGGAACCTGCCCGGCAGGCACGACGACCAGACGCTGGACGTCCACCTGTCCTGGCTGCGCCGCAAGCTCGGCGAACGCGCCGCCGAACCCCGTTACCTGCACACCGTGCGCGGTGTCGGGTTCAAGCTCACGGCGGCGGAATGAGGAAGTCGCTCGCCCTGGTCTCGCTGGCCGTCACCTCGATGGTCGCGCTCGCGTTCCTCATCCCGCTGGCCCTCGTGGTGCGCCAACTCGCCGAGGACCGCGCCATCGCCGACGCCCAACGCCTCGCTGGCGCGCTCACCCCCGTCCTGGTGATTACCACCGACCCCGCGTCGGTCGGTCAGGCGCTCATGAGCACCGCCGGCCGGGTCGCGGTGCACCTGGCCGGCGGCGAGGTCGTCGGCGTGCCGGTGGCGACCGACGACCAGCTCCGCACCGCCCGCGAGCAGGGCCTGTCGTTCACCCAGCCGATCCCGGCCGGTTACGTGCACCTCCAGCCCGTGCTGCTGGACGAGGGCCGGGTGGCCGTGGTGGAGGCGTTCGTGCCGCGGGCCGAGCTGTCCCGAGGCGTGGAGCAGGCGTGGCTCGCGCTCAGCGGGGTCGCCGTCGCCCTGGTGCTGGGTTCCGTGCTGGTCGCCGACCGCCTCGGCGCACGGGTCGTCAAAGCCGCCGCCGCACTCGCCGAGGGCGCGCGCAGAATGGGCCAGGGTGATCTCACCACCCGGGTGGCGCCGAGTGGACCGCCGGAATTGCTCGACGTGGGTGTGGCGTTCAACCGGATGGCGGATCGGATCGGCCAACTGGTCGCGAACGAACGCGAAATCCTGGCCGACCTGTCGCACCGCCTGCGCACCCCGCTCACCGCGTTGCGGCTCGATTCCGAAACACTCGGGCAGGACCCCAACGCCAACCGGGTCCGACAGGCCGTGCACGCGCTCGAACGCGAGGTCAACGAACTCATCCGGGCCGCCCGCCGGGAACTCGACGACCCCGACGGCGGCCGCTGCGACGCCGCCCGGGTCGTGCACGACCGGCTCGTGTTCTGGTCCGCCCTGGCCGACGACCAGCGGCGGCTGTGGAACCTGCGCGGCACCGAGCGGCCCGCGCTCGTCCCGCTCACCCGCAGCGACCTGGCCGCAGCGATGGACGCGGTGCTGGGCAACGTCTTCCGGCACACTCCCGAGGGCGTCGGGTTCGTCGTGGCGCTGGCCCGCCGGGCCGACCACGTGGTGATCGTCATCGAGGACGCCGGGCCCGGCATCGAGGACCTGGAGGCGGCGGTGCGGCGGGGGAGCAGCGGCGCGGGCTCGACCGGCCTCGGCCTCGACATCGCCCGCCGGGCGGCGGAGTCCACCGGCGGGTCGTTGGTGGTCGACCGGGGACCGCTCGGCGGCACGCGGGTCCAACTGCGGCTGGGCCTCGCGGAGGAGCCAGTCTGACCGCCGATCCCTTTTCGGCGCCTGATGACACCTTTAAATGTTCCTTAAATAATTAGTCGTTGACACTTCCTCGTTCCCGGATAAAGTGATTCACGGAATTAGGACGGACGCAGCGCTCCCCCCTTGCCGGTCCGCCCGGTTCCCACTTCGGTGCGGCGACCGCGTGCGCTTACCCTGCGAAGAAGCGCACCTGCGGTCGCCGCGCCCGAAATGCCGCCGAATGCAGATTGAGGTTTTTCGCGTGTCGCGCAAGAGCAGTGTGCTGCCGGTCGTCGCCGTGCTCGCCGGGCTGGTCCTGTCCGGGTGCGAGCACCCGGACGGCCTGGCGCTGGTCGCGGCGAGCGCCACCGCCACCGCCCGCACCACGTCCGAGGTCGACGTCGAGCCGACCACCGCGACCACGTCGGACCCCGCCTCGTCGGCACCCGGCACCACCACGACCACGACGAGCGAGCCGCCGCCCGTCACCACGACCACGACCGCGGTCACGACCACCGCCGAGCCGCCGAGGCAGACCCAGCCCGCGGCGCAGCCGCCCGCGGCCGCCACGCCGACCAGGACCGACGTCGAGCTGGCCGAGGCGAAGGTGGTCGAGCTGACCAACGGCCAACGCGCCGCGCACGGCTGCCCCGCGTTGGCCGCCGACGACCGGCTGGCCGCCGCCGCCCGCGCGCACAGCGCGGACATGGCCGCGCAGAACTACTTCGACCACGTGTCCAAGGACGGCCGCAGCTTCGTCGACCGGGTCAAGGCCGCCGGTTACCCCGCACCCGGCGCGGAGAACATCGCCGCCGGTCAGCGCACCGCCGAGGCGGTGGTCAAGGGGTGGATGGACTCGCCGGGCCACCGCGCCAACATCCTCAACTGCAAGCTCAAGACGTTGGGCGTGGGCATGGCTCGCGGCGGTTCCTACGGCATCTACTGGACTCAGAACTTCGGCTGGTGACCGTCGCGGTCGTGCCCGCCCGCCGGTAGCTCGTCCAGGATGAGCACGGTGTGGCTGGACGTCACGTCCGGCATCGTCTGCAACCGGGACAGCACCAGGTCGCGCAGGCTGTGCGCGTCCGGCGCGCGGACCAGCAGCACGAGGTCGTAGTCGCCCGACACCAGCGCGCCGTGCCACACCTCCGGGATCTCCATCACCCGCCGCCGCACCGCCTTCCACGAGTGCTGGCTGATCTTGAGGTAGACGTAGGCGGAGATGCCGAAGCCGTAGCGCTCCGGGTCGACCACCGCCGAGTACCCGGTGACGACGCCGTCGCGGTGCAGCCGTTCCACCCGCGAGTACGCGCTGGCCCGCGAGATGTGCAGCTTCTCCGCCAGCGTCCGCATCGACATCCGGCCGTCCGCGCGCAACTCCTCCACGATGCGCCGGTCGAGCGCGTCGAGGGGTGCCGAATGTCCAGCCCGCACCGTCATGTGGCCGACCTTAACCCGCCTGCGCGGCCATTCGTCCGGATCAGGGCTCCGGATCTGGAACTTTGGCCGGTGTGAGCTGGACCATGCCCTCCATCTCGACCCTTGAGACACCGGAGGAGCCATGGCCCGCACCCGCGTGCCCGAGCGGACGTTGCTGCCCAGCGACGAACCGCTGTCGCTGCTGCGCAAGGACGGCTCGCCGGTGGACGACTCGCCGCTGGCGATGCCCGACGACGACGTGCTGGTCGAGCTGCACCGCCGGATGGTCGTCGGCCGCCGCTTCGACACCCAGGCCACCGCGCTGACCAAGCAGGGCAGGCTGGCGGTCTACCCGTCCTCACGCGGCCAGGAGGCCTGCGAGGTCGGCTCGGTGCTCGCGCTGCGCCCCACCGACTGGCTGTTCCCGACCTACCGCGACTCCGTCGCGCTGGTGACCCGGGGTGTCGACCCGGCCGAGACGCTGACCCTGCTCCAGGGCGGTTGGCACCTGGGCTACGACCCCTACGAGCACCGCGTCGGCCCCCAGTGCACCCCGTTGGCGACCAACACGCTGCACGCCGTCGGCTTCGCCCACGCGGCCCGGCTCAAGGGTGAGGACACCGCCGCGCTCGTGCTGCTCGGTGACGGCGCCACGTCCGAGGGCGACACGCACGAGGCGCTGAACTTCGCCGGCGTGTGGCGGGCCCCGGTGGTGTTCCTGGTGCAGAACAACGGCTACGCGATCAGCGTGCCCATGTCCAAGCAGAACGCCGCGCCCTCGTTGGCGCACAAGGGCATCGGGTACGGCGTGCCGTCCGTGCTGGTGGACGGGAACGACGTGGCCGCCGTGTACGCGGTGGTGCGCGAGGCACTGGAGTCCGGCGGGCCGACGTTGATCGAGGCGCTCACCTACCGGATCGAGGCGCACACCAACGCCGACGACGCCACCCGCTACCGCACGTCCGACGAGGTCGCGGCGTGGCTGGACCGGGACCCGGTGGACCGGATCGAGGCGTACCTGACGGCGCGGGGGCTGCTGGACAACGCGCGCCGGGCGGCGGTGGCGGCCGAGGCGGAGGAGTTCGCGGCGTCCGTGCGGGCGAAGATGAACGCCGACGTCGTGCCCTCGCCCGACGAGCTGTTCGAGCACGTCTACGCGACCACGCCGCGCCACCTGCGCGAGCAGGCCGCGGCGCTGCGGGAGGAGCTGGCATGACCGCGGTGTCCACGCAGGCGTCCCAGGTGTCCATGGCCGGCGCGTTGAACCGGGCGCTGGCCGACGCGCTGGCCGAAGACCCGAGCGTGCTGGTGTTCGGCGAGGACGTCGGCGCGCTCGGCGGTGTGTTCCGGGTGACCGACGGCCTGGCCGCGCGGTTCGGCGAGCAGCGCGTGTTCGACACGCCGCTGGCCGAGTCCGGCATCGTGGGCACCGCCATCGGCATGGCGATGAACGGGCTGCGGCCGGTGGTGGAGATGCAGTTCGACGCGTTCGCCTACCCGGCGTTCGAGCAGATCACCAGCCACCTGGCCAAGATGCGCAACCGCACGCGCGGCCGGGTGTCGTTGCCGGTGGTGATCCGGGTGCCCTACGGGGGCGGCATCGGCGGCGTCGAGCACCACTGCGACTCGTCGGAGGCTTACTACACGCACACGCCGGGGCTGCGGGTCGTCACGCCCGGCACGCCCGACGACGCGTACCGGTTGCTGCGCGACTCGATCGACTCGCCTGATCCGGTGATCTTCCTGGAGCCGAAGCGGCGGTACTGGGCCAAGGGTTCCCTCGATCCGGCGAACCCCGTCGCGTTCGACCGGGCGCTGGTGCGGCGGGCCGGGCGGGACGTCACGCTGATCGCGTACGGGCCGATGGTCGCCACCGCGCTGGAGACGGCCGAGGCGGCCGAGGAGGAGGGCTGGGACGTCGAGGTGGTCGACCTGCGGTCGCTCTCGCCGTTCGACGACGAGACGGTGTGCGCCTCGGTGGTGAGGACGGGGCGGGCCGTGGTCGTGCACGAGGCGTCCGGGTTCGGCGGGTACGGCGCGGAGGTCGTGGCCCGGGTGACCGAGCGGTGCTTCCACCACCTGCACGCGCCGGTGCTGCGGGTGACCGGGTTCGACATCCCCTACCCGCCGCCGAAGCTGGAGGAGCACCACCTGCCGGGCGTCGACCGCATCCTGGACGCGATCGCCCGGCTCCAGTGGGACGACCAGGTCGTGGGAGGCCGCGGTGCCTGACTTCCGGCTGCCCGACCTGGGCGAGGGGTTGACCGAGGGCGAGATCGTCACGTGGCTGGTGTCGGTCGGCGACCAGGTGACCATCGACCAGCCCGTGGTCGAGGTGGAGACGGCGAAGGCCGTGGTCGAGGTGCCGTGCCCGTTCGAGGGCGTGGTGAGCGCGCGGTTCGGCGAGCCGGGGGAGAAGCTGGCCGTCGGCTCGGTGCTGCTGACCGTGGGCGCGCCCGAACCCGCGCCGGAACCGGGGTCGGAGTCCTCCGGCAACGTCCTGATCGGCTACGGCACGTCCGACTCCCCGCGCCGCCGACGCCGCCACACCCGCGAGTCCCGCACCCGGAACGCGCGTGTCCTGCGTTCGGAACACCCGGGTTCGACGCTCGGCACACCCGAGCCGGTCGCCGTCCCGGCCGCGCGCACCGCCGCGCCCGCCGTCATCTCGCCGTTGGTGCGGCAGCTGGCCCGGGAGAACGGCCTGGCGCTCGACCGGATCCCCGGCACCGGGCCCGGCGGGGTCATCCGGCGTGCCGACGTGGAACGGGAACTGGCCGCCCGCGCCGTGCCGGACGCGCCTGCCGTGTCCGCAGCGTCCGCAGGGCCTGCCGCGTCCGCTGGGGCTGCCGGGCCTGGCCGCCGCATCCCGTTGCGCGGCCTGCGCGGCGCGGTGGCGGAGAAGCTGGCCACGTCACGTCGGGAGATCCCCGAGGCGACCGTGTGGGTGGACGTCGACGCCACCGGGTTCCTGGCCGCACGGGCCGCGATGCCGTCGGTGTCGCTGCTGGCGCTGCTGGCCAGGTTCACCGTGCTGGGCCTCAAGAAGTTCCCCGAGCTGAACTCGCGCGTCGAGGGCGACGAGATCGTGGTCCTCGACCAGGTGCACCTCGGCTTCGCTGCCCAGACCGACCGCGGCCTGGTGGTGCCGGTGGTGCGGGACGCGCAGTCCCTGACCACCGCCGAACTCGCGTCCGCGATCGCCGCGCACACCGCGACGGCACGCGAGGGCAGGCTCACGCCCGCCGCGATGACCGGCGGCACGTTCACGGTCAACAACTACGGCGTGTTCGGCGTCGACGGCTCGGCCGCGATCATCAACCACCCGGAGGCCGCGATCCTCGGCATCGGCCGGATCATCGACCGGCCGTGGGCGGTGGACGGGCAGCTCGCCGTGCGCAAGGTCGCCCAGCTGACGCTCGCGTTCGACCACCGGGTGTGCGACGGCGGCACGGCGGGCGGGTTCCTGCGGTTCGTGGCCGACTGCGTCGAGTCCCCGATCACCGCCCTGGCCGACCTCTAGGGCCGGCGAGGTGACCCGCCGCGGAAATCCGAACGACGGCGGCGCGGGACTTTCGTAGGTTGTCCGACGTGACCAAGCCCGACTACCCCGTTCGGACCCGGCGCCTGACCCTGCGCCCGTTCACCCTCGACGACCACGCCGCGCTGCACTCGTGGATGTCGCGGCCCGACGTCGTGCGCTACCTGTACGGCGAAGCCCGCACCACCGAGGTGACCGCCGCCAGCCTGGCGCTCAAGGCGTCGGTGCGGTGGCCGGAGAAGGAGGGCGACCACCTCGCGCTGGCCGTGGAGGTCGGCGGCGAGGTGATCGGCGAGGCGGTGCTCAAGTGGCTCAGCGAGGAGCACCGGCAGGGCGAGGTCGGCTACATCCTGCACCCCGACCACCACGGGCACGGCTACGCCACCGAGGCCGCCGCGGCCGTGCTCGACCTCGGCTTCACCCACCTGGGCCTGCACCGGATCGTGGCGTCCTGCGACGCGTTCAACGAGCCGTCGTGGCGCGTGATGGAACGGCTGGGGATGCGCCGCGAAGCCCACTTCCGGCACAACGAGATCTTCAAGGGCGCCTGGGGCGAGGAGTTGATCTACGCGATCCTGGAGGACGAGTGGCACCGGATGGGGGACAGCCGGTGGCGGCCGGACGGCGGATGATGGCTCGATGCAGAGGTTCACGGAGGACAGCGGCGCCTACGAGCACTGGCTGACGGACAACCAGGACCAGTACGTCATCAACGCCGAACGCAGCCTGAACCCGAACAACCTCATGCTCCACCGCGCCTCCTGCCACACGATCAACGGCACACCGGCCGGCGGCACCACGTGGGTCGGCAGCTACGTGAAGCTCGTCGGCACCCGCGCGGAACTCCAGACCGAACACCCGACCGCCCGCCCGTGCCGCCTCTGCCTGTAGGGACGCGGTCATGTCGAGCCGGTTGGTCTGGTACGTCAGCTACGGGTCGAACATGCACGCCGAGCGGTTCGCGTGCTACCTCGCCGGTGGCACGCCGGTCGGTGCGGCGCGGGGCTACCCGGGCTGCCGGGACACCAGCCCACCCCTCGACACCAGGGCACTGGAGTTGCCCGGTGGCATCTACTTCGCCACCGAGTCGCCCGTCTGGCTCGGCGGGCGCGCGTTCTACGACCCCGAACTGCCCGGCACCACCGCCGCCCGCGCCTACCTGGTCACCGCCGGGCAGTTCGCCGACGTCGCCGCCCAGGAGATGTACCGCGACCCCGGCGTCGACCTCGACCTGACCGCGGTGACGACCCACGGCAGGCACGCGCTCGGCACCGGCCGCTACGAGACCCTGCTCCACCTCGGCGAGCACGACGGCCACCCGGCGCTGACGTTCACCGCGCCGTGGCGCGCGGCCGACGTCGAGCACACCAGACCCTCGGCCGCCTACCTCACCATGCTCGCGTCCGGCCTCGCGGAGGCGCACGGCTGGACCGCCGCCCGCATCGCCGACCACCTCGCCCGCCGCACCCCGTTCTGGACCGCGGCCGACATCGCGGCGCTGGTCAGTCCTTCGCCACCACCGCGTTGAGGTTGCCGTCGTCCCCGGCGACGCACGACGCCTCCCGCACCGTCATGGCCAGGAACTCCGTCATGCACCGGCCGAACTGCTCGTAACCCCGGTCGTTGGGGTGGAACGACTCCTGCAACGCGTGCCGGGCCCGCGCCTCGTCCCGCAGGCCGTCGAAGTCCACCGTGAGCCGGGTGAACCACTCGTCGTCCTGCTTCTCGCCGCCCATGCACGCCTCGCGGTGATCACCGGCCTTGGACAGGTCCAGGAACCGCGCCTCCGCCGCCTTCGCCGCCGTCCGCAGGCCCTCCGACAGCTGCTCGACCGCCTTCTCCCGCACCCACCGCAGGTCACCGGTGCGCAGCGGGCACCCGGCCAGGTTCTGCAGGTCGAACGGGAGCCCGGGCGCGACCGGCGCGGCGTAGGACTGGAGCACCAACGTGTACGAGCGGGGCGTGTAGCCCTCGTCCTGCAACACCCGGCGGACATCGCGCAGCGCACGCTCCACCTTGGGCGTCATCCGCTCGACCCGGGCCTTCCACTCGTCCGCCATGGCCTGCGCGCAGTCGGTGCGGCGCTCGATCCACGCCCGCAGGCACGCGCCGAGCACGTCGGCGAACCGCGGGTCGTCGTTCGCGCCCACCGCCACCACGACCACCGACACCCGGTACTCGCGCGCGATCGCGGCCAGCTGCCTGGCCTGCGACCCCTCGGTGTTGCGGACCTGGTCGGTGATGCCGACCTGCTCGGAGTTCGCGCCCGAGCAGGCCAGGTTGAACACCCGGTCCACGCCCGCGACCTGCGTGCTGTGCACCGAGGCCTTCGTCGACCGGTGGCACCAGTTGCCGTTCTCGCCGTTGGTGCCCGGCTCGTACGAACCCGCGCCCTCGCCGGCCATGGTGCTGTCGCCGAGGGCCACGATCGCGCGGGGCGCGTCGCGCTTGGGCCCCGGCAGCGTCGGGTACGGCGAGTCGCTGACCAGCAGCAACAGGGCGAGCAGCGGGAACACCAGGACGACGGTGGAGAATCGGCGCGACATCGACGCCTATCCTACGGAGATCCGCCCGCCGCCGAGCACCAGCGTGCGGTCCGCCGCGCGGTGCACCTCGTCGTGGTGCGTGGCGACCAGCACGGCCGTGCCCTCGTCGGCCGCACGGCGCAGCACCCCCACCGCCGTCGGCGCGCTGCGCTGGTCCAGGTGCGCGGTGGGTTCGTCGGCCAGCAGCACCCCCGGCCCGCCGACCACGGCACGGGCCAGCGCGGCCCGCTGCTGCTGCCCGAACGACACCTCCGCCGGGTACCGGTCGGCCAGCTCCGCGATGCCCAGCTCCTCCAGCAGCCCGGTCACCCTGGTCAACGAGCCGCCGCCGCGGCCGAGCCGGAGGGGCAGCGCCACGTTCTCGGCCAACGTCAGCTCGCCCGCCAGGCCCAACGCCTGCGGCAGCAGGGCGCACACCTGCCACGACGGCGGCGACGTCAGCACCTCGCCACCCATCTCCACCGTGCCCTCGTCCGCCCGGTCGAACCCCGCCAGCACGGCCAGCAACGCGCTCTTGCCCGACCCGGACGGCCCCGACAGCGTCACCAGCTCGCCGGGCGCCACCTCCAGGTCCACGCCGCGCAGCACGTGCACCGGTCCGCCGGCGTGCCGGAACGTCCGTTCGATCCCCTTCGCCCGCAGGGCCGTCATGCCACCAGCGCTCCGTTCCGCAGGTCGAACCGGGTGTCGGCCAGCGCGATCAGCCGGGGGTCGTGCGAGGCCACCACGACCGGCACGCCACCGCGCGCCAGGTCGGCCAACGTCTCCAGCACCAGGTCGGCCGACGCGGTGTCCAGCTGCGAGGTCGGCTCGTCGGCCAGCACGACGCCCGCCTGCCGGGCCAGCGCGCACCCGAACGCCAGCCGCTGCTGCTGCCCGCCGGACATCGCCGACACCTTCCACCAGGCGGTGCCCGGCAGCCCCAGCCGCTCCAGCACCTCGTCCACCGGGGCGACCCGACCGGCCGCCTGCGCCGCCGCACGCAGGTTGTCGCCCACGTCCAGGTGGCCGATCAGGTTGTCCGCCGGGTGCTGGAACACCAGCGCGACGTCGCGCCGCCGCAGCTCGCGCCGCGCGCGGGACGACAACCGCGCCGTGCCCCTCCCGCGCAGCTCGACCGCGCCCCGCGTGGGCCGCTCGACCAGGCTCAACACCCGCAGCAACGTCGACTTGCCCGACCCGGACGGCCCGGCCAGCACCGTCAGGCCCCTCGCGGGCACGTCCAGCGACACGTCCGACACCGCGGTCACCGCGCCGGCGGGCGTGCGGTAGTCCACGCCCACCTCGCGCACCCGCAACACGTGCTCAACCACGGATGAGCTCCCCGATCCTCGCCGAACGCACCGCGCGCACCGCGATCCACGCCGCCACCAGCACCACCAGCACGCTCCCCACGACCGTCGTCACCAGCAGCGGCAGGACGTCCGGGACCTCCGGGGCGGGCGTGAGGCGTGGCGCGGGATCCAGCTTCGGCACGGTGACGCCGCTGCTCACCGCGCTCGCGGCCAGGCCGACGACGACCGCCGCCGCGGCCACCGCGCCCAGCTCGACCAGGTGGCTGCGCAGCATCGCGGCCGGTCCCAGGCCCATCCTGGTGCTGAACGCGCCCGACAGCGCGTTCTGCCGCCGCCGCACCTCCACCGCCAGCAGCAGCGCGATCGACGCCACCACCGCGAGCACCGCGCCCAGCGCCGCGACGAACCCGAACGTCCACTGGATCGTCAGGAACGGCAGGCCCTGCACCGCCTTCTCCTTCTCGCCGACGTTGCGCGACAGCTTCACGCCGGCCGCCGACAGGGCCTCGGTCACCTCGCCCAACGGCTTGCTCGACCACACGTACCAGGAGCCGACGTCACGTCGGTCCCCGATCCGGTCGACCGGCACCACCCAGCCGGACCGGCCGAGCTTCGGCAACGACGGCACCCACGCGTCCGGCTCGATCGGCGGCAGCCCCGGCAACCGGACCTCGCCGCGCGGTACGTCACCCACCCGCAGCGGCTGGGCCAGCAGCGCCGGGTCGACCTCCGACGGGAACGCGCCGTCGCCGAACGTCCTCGGGTCCACCACCAGCGCCGCGCGCTCGTACTGCTTGACGAAGCCCACGATGGTGGAGTTGCCGCGCAACGCCTCCGGCAGCTCGGTGACCCCCGCCGGGATCTGGACGTAGCTGTTCGCCCCCGTGTACATCCCGGACTTCACCTCCAACGCGGTCCGCTGCGACCCCGAGATGGCGGCGCCGACCGCGATGGTGCCCACGGCCAGCACACCCACCAGCAGCACACCGGTCACCGGACCGGCGCCCGCCGCGAGCCGCCGGATCGCCAACTGCGCGGCCGGCTTCGACCACAGCCGCACCCGGTGCGACGCGGCCAGCGCCCACCTCGCCACCCGGGCGGCCAGCAGCGCCGCCGTGAGCACGACCAGCAGCGGGAACGCCAGCGCGGCGGCGTCGATGCGCGGCAGCGCGCCGATCCTGGGCGTGGTGGCCAGGCCGCTGTGCTGCACCCGGTTCCACGCCCAGACCGCGAGGGCCGCGGTGGCCAGCTCCCACGGCAGGGCGGCCAGCACCTTGCGCAGCCGGTTGCCGCGCTGCGCGACCTGGAACATCCGGTGCGTGCGCAACGCGCCGGTCGCGAACGCGACCACGAGGCTCAGCGCCACCACGACGACCACCGCCAGCGCCGCGGTCGTCACGGTGCCCGGCGGCAGCCGGTCGGACGGCGCGTACCAGGGCAGCAGCAACCGGGCCGTGCCCAACCCGGCCGCACCGCCCAGCACCAGCGGCAGGCCCAGTTCCAGCACGCCACGACCGCCGAGGGCGAACGGCCCGGCGCCGCGCACCCACAGCAGCCGCAGTTCCCGCTCCCGGCGCTGTGCCCACTGGACGGTGACCGTGGCGACGCCCGCCAGGCCGATGAGCAGGCTGATCAAGGTGAGCGGCAGCACGGCGGACCGCACGTTGGTCACGGTCTGCCTGGCGTTGTCCACCGGCAGGTCCAGCAGCGAGATCGTGCGGTTGAAGTGCTGTTGGAGCGGGGCGATGCGCGCCGTGCCCTCGGCGAGCAGGGCCGCGGCCTCGTCGACGGTGCCCGGCGGGTCGGCGGGGAAGCGCACCGTCACGTCCGTCAAGCCGGCGATCTCCGGTGGCAGCGCGGCGAACGACTCTGCGCTGGGCAGCCACACCACGGCGGTCGCCAACTCGTCGCGGTCGAGCACGTTGGGCACGACGAAGTGGCGTTCCGAGCACCACCACCCGGGCAGCGGGTCGAGGATGTCGGCGTAGATCGCGGTGACCGGTGGCAGCCGCCCGCCCATGCCGCGCTCGCCCAGCCGCAGGTCCGTGGTCTCGGCGATGCTCCGCGGCACCCACAGGCCGTCCTTCGAGCCGCCTTCGAGAACCTTCAGCCGGTCGGTGGCGCCGGGGCGGTAGCCGAACTTCGCGTCGGTCGGCCGGCCACCGAAGTCGACGCGCTGCTCCCGGAGGTAGGTGCCGATCAACGGTGCGCGGTCCGGCACCGACTCCTCGATCGCCCGGACCATCCCGGGGACGTGCTCGTGGGGGACCCCGGTGGCCTCCAGCGACGGGTGCAACGCCTCCGTGCACAGCCGGTCCTGCTGGTAGTCGATCGCGGCGCTGCCGGACGCCGCCGAGTGCATCACGGCGGCGGCCACCACGAAGCTCAGCAGCAGCGCGGTGACCACGCTGACCAGCAAGGTCAGCGGACTCGACAGGGCCGCGCGCGGGGCGGCCCTCCACGGGATCTGCACCCGCGAACGGTAACCGGCGACCTGTCCACAGAGGAGACCTTCCGTGAACGCCGTTCATGATCCGGACAACGTCCGGACAACGCGGTCCGTTGTCCGGAATCGACGGACTGGATCGGACACGGGTTGACGCCGGCCGGTTCAGGGTACCGGGACGGCATGAGGCCGAACGTGCTGAAGAAGTCGCTCGCGGTGTTGGTCAGCGGCGCGGCGTTGTTCCTGACCCTGGGTGCCGGGTGCCAGAACGAGGGCGACGGCGAGAACGGCGACCAGCCGGGCGTGGAGCAGCAGGACGAGCAACAGGACCAGGACGGCGAGCAGCAGGACGGCGGTGAGCAGGAGGGCGGCGAGCAGGAGGGCGACAACTGACCGGCGCTGGGCGCTAATGTGCGCCCATGGCGACGTACCTGCGCCCCGGTGTGTACGTGGAAGAGGTCGGTGTCCGCAACCGGGCGTCGTACGGCCACCCGCTGCGCGACCTCGACCGGTCCGAACCGACCGCGCCCCGGCGGATCGCCGAGCACGGCGTGGCGGCGTTCGTCGGGCTCGCGTCCGACGGCCCGGCGCACGTGGTCACGATGATCCGCGGTTGGACCGAGTTCGAGCAGCGGTTCGGCGGTGTGGTGGACGGCGCGTACCTCGGCCACGCCGTGCACGGCTTCTTCACCAACGGCGGCCGGGAGTGCCACGTCGTGCGCGTCAACGACGGGCGGTTCGACCAGGTCACCGTGGAGGATCTGGTAGGCAGCGCCGAGGAGCGGACCGGGATCGCGAGCCTGGAGGCGGTCGAGGACGTGTCCGTGATCGCCGCGCCGGACGTGATGGCGCTGCGGGCCCAGTTGGGCGAGGAGGGCGTGAAGGCGGCACAGCTCGCGCTGGTGTACAACAGCGAGTTGATGGGCGACCGGATCGCCCTCATCGACTGCCCGCCCGACCTGTCGCCCCATGAGGTCCGGGACTGGCGCACTGACGTCGCGGGCTACGACTCGAAGTTCGCGGTGCTCTACTACCCGTGGCTCAAGGTGTCCGACCACTGGCAGGGGACGACGGTCGTGCCGCCGTCCGGGCACCTGGCCGGCGTCCACGCCCGGACCGACCTGCACCGCCACGCCGCCAACGACCCGGTGCGCGGTGCGTTCGGGGTGGAGCGCGACCTGCTGCTGCAAGAGCAAGAACTGTTGCACCCCTTGAGCGTCAACGCCTTGGTCCGGGCACCCGGTGGGCCGGTCGTCTGGGGCGCGCGCACGCTGTCGAGCGATCCGAAGTGGCGGTACCTGCGTTCCCGGCGGCTGATGAACTTCCTCGTGCGCAACATCCGCGCGGGCGTGGCGTGGGTCGTGTTCGGCCAAGCCCACGACCGGGAGGTGTGGCGGCGGGTCCGGCGCGAGCTGGAGGAGTTCCTGTCGATGGTGTGGCGGTCCGGCGCGCTGTTCGGCGACGATCCCGACGAGGCGTTCTACGTGAAGTGCGACCAGGAGACCAACCCGTCCGAGAGCGTCGATGCCAACCTGGTCGTGGCGGACTGCGGGGTGGCCGGGCACGACGGCGTCGAGCTGAACTTCCGGGTCGTCTGCTACCTGGGTTAGTCGATCTCGGGCAGCAAGCCCAGTTCGGAGAGCCCGAACACCGCCGCCGGCGTGCCGATGTCGGTCAGCACGGCCACCGCCAGGCCGCGCAGCTCGTTGTCGGACATCCGGGTGAGCCGGACCAGCTCGGGCACGGCGGGTTCGCCGATGAGGCGCAGCGCGTGCCCGGCGGCGGTGCGGGCGGCGACGTCCGGGCGTTCGACGATCCGCAGCAGCAACGGCAGCGCCGTCACGCCGAACCCGCCGAGCGCGGTCGCGGCGGCCAGCCGGACGGCCTCGTCGTCGTCGCGCAGCAACCTGCCCAGCATCGACGGCGCCTTCTTCGACCGGCTCGCGCCGAGCGCCTCGACGGCCGTACGCCGGACCGAGGCGTCGGGGTCGGACGTCAGCTCGGCCAGTGCGGGCAGCGCCGCGTCGCCGACGGCCTGGAGCACGGCCGCCGCACCGCGCCGCCGGCGTCGGTCGGCACCCCGCACGGTGCGCGCGGCGGCGGGCACGACCTCCGCGCCGCGCCCGGCCAACGCGTCCACCGCGGGCATCCACCGCTCCGGGTCGCCCCCGAAGGCCAGCAGCACGGTGATGCCCTTCGACCCGGAAGCGGCCAAGGCCTTCGCCGCCCGCGTGCGGACGACCAGCGGATCATCGGACTTGAGCACCGGGATCAGCGGGTCTACTGCCGGCTCGCCGATCCGGGCCAGCGACCGGGCGGCCTGTTCGGCGACTTCGGCGTCGACGTCCGCCAACGCCGTCACCAGGCCGGTGGTGGCGTCGGCGTGCCCGCCCAACGCCCGAGCCGCCGCCCGGCGCACGGCCGGGTGGTCGTCCACCAGCGCGGTGAGCAGCGCGGGCACGGCCCCCGGATCGCCACCCCGAGCGGCCAGCACCTCCGCCGCCCGCCACCGCACGTCCACGTCGTCGTCGCCGAGCGCCCGCACCAGCCCCGTGGTGGCGTCGACCTCGGCCAAGACCTCGGCGGCTGCGGCCCGCAGCCGGGGATCCGGGTCGCGCAGCGCGTCCACCAGCGGGTCGGGATAGGACTGAGCGATGGCTTCGAGCGCGGCGGACGCGCCGGCCCGGACCCGGCGGTCGGCGTCGCCCATCGAGAGCAGCAGCGGTCCGACCGCGGCCTCCCCGAACGCGCCCAACGCGCCGACCGCGCGCCACCGCACGTCCAGGTCGGCGTCCGACATCGCGTCGGTCAGCGCCGCGACGGCCTCGGGCGACCCCACCGCGGTGAGCGCGCCGAACGTCAGCGACCGGACCCGTTCGTCGTCGTCCCGCAACGCGGTCGCGAACGTGGGCACGGCACCGGGGTGGTCGAGCTGCCGCAACGCGCCCAGCGCGGTCAGCCGCACCTCGGGCTCCGGGTCGCGGGCACGGTCGACCAGGCCGGGTACCGCCGCCTCGCCGATGCGCACCAACGCCGTGCCGGCGGACGTCCGCACGGCCACGTGCGGCGATCGCAGCGCGCCGAGCAGGCCGGGGATGGCGGCCGTGCCGATCGACACCAGCCGGTCGGTCAAGGCCTGCCGCCGGTAGGTGGGGATGGTCGGGTCGAGGAACGTCGGCAGGAGCCGTTCGTGCTCGGGCCGCAGGAAGTCGGCCGGCACGGTGTCCGCCGCGGGCTCCAGCCGTTCCAGCGTCTCGTAAACCGGCGCGAGGCGTTCGTGCTGCCACAGGTACGCCTCGGCGCGACCGCTCTCCTCCCACTCGCGGGCCGCCGCGCGGACCCGGCGCAGCAGGCGCAGGTCGTCCTTGATGACCTCGATCCACTCCCGCAGCCGGGTCCAGCCCGCGAACAACGCCTCGTGCGCCACCGAGACCAGCGGCCGCTGCGCCGGACCCGCGCTGCGCACGAACAGCCTGGCCTCGGTGAACACGTCCACGAACCGCCGGGTGTGCTCGTCCACCGCGATCCGGTCGAGCGCGACCCGCCTGCGCACGGGCAGGCCGGACTCGTCGATGTCGGAGAGCTCCCGGAAGACGCGGGTGAACGTGGCGCGGGTGTCGTCGTCCAGGAGGTCGCGGAACACGCCCTCGGCCCGCGTGCCGACCGCGCCGCGCACGCCGCCGAGCCGCTGGTACGCCTCGTGGCTCAGGGTGCGGGTCGCGCCCCGCGTCCGGTACAGCTCGTCCAGCGTGTAGGCCAGCAGGGGCAGTGCGCCGGGGTCGCGGCCGGTGTCGGCGAGGATGCGCCCGGCGAGGCCCTCCTCGAAGTCCAGGCCCGCCCGTTCGGCCGGTCGGACGATCATGTCGAACAGCGTGTCCCGCGGCGCCGACAGCGGGAACTGGCCGCCTGCCAGCAGGTCGGCGAGGGCGGGGATCGCCACGCAGCGGTGGTAGAAGTCCGACCGGACGGTCACCACGACGTGGGCGGTCGTGGTCCGCAGCAGGTCCAGGAACGGCTCGACGTGCTCGGCGTCGACCGTCGTGAACAGCTCCTCGAACTGGTCGACGAACAGCAACGCGCGCTCGCGCCCCGCCGACGCGCGGCCGAGGTACCCGGCCAGGCTCCCCGGTACCCGTCGGAGGTCGGCCGCGATGTCCCGGGCCGTGCCACCGACCAGGGGCGCGAGCTTCACGGCCAGGGCGAGGAACGGGTTGTCGCCCAGTTCGCCGGGCGTGATCCGCAGCCCGGTCCACTGGTTGGTCGCGGGGTCGTGGTCGGGCAGCAGCCAGCCGCCGCCCAACGTGCCGCCGCCCAGCGCGCCCGCGGCCAGACGGGGGATGAGCCCGGCGCCCACCAGCGAGGACTTGCCCGAGCCGCTCGCGCCCACGACCGCGAGGAAGCGGCTCTCCGCCAGGCGCGCCAGCAGCTCGTCCACCTCGCGCCCGCGGCCGAAGTAGATCGGCGCGTCACGCGGGGTGAACGCGCGCAGCCCGGGGAACGGCGAGCCGTCCCACAGCGGCGGCGCGGGCGTGCCGCCGGCCCTGGGGTTCGCCGCGATCAGCCTGCCGACCAGCGCCCGCAGGTCGGCCTCGAACTCGACCCGGAACGCGTCGGGCGTCCGGCACTCCTTGTGGCCGCCCAGGATCGCGCCCGTGCTCGGGTCGCGGCGGCGCTCGAAGAACTCCCGCACCGCGCGGGCCTGCCGCCACCGCTCCTCGGCGTCGTGCCGGTCGGGGTCCAGCGGCGCCATGGGCACCCGGCGGTAGAGCAGCACGGCGGGGGTGCCGCGCGCCCCGGCACCCCGGACGGCGTCCTCGAACTCCCACTCCGTGCCGGACAGGTACGGCTCCCCGTTGTCCTTAAGGTACTCGGGGTGCGGCAGGGGAGTGCCCATGCGCGACCAGAACAGCACCACGACCACGTCGCACTCGGACGGGCGCGGCAGCCCTTCGTCGATCGACGCCTGCGGCGTGCGGGTGGCCAGGATGGGCGTGCCGGCGCCGGCCCGGTCCCACGCGACGACCTCGAAGTCCACCCGCCCGCGCAGGTCGTGGTCGTACCGCAGGCGGTCCAGCACCTCCAGGGCGACGGCCCGCTCGTCCCTCACGTCGCCCGGCGAGGAGAGGAAGACGCGGACCCGGCGCACCGGCCCATCCTAGGGTCACCGGCCCGGCCATCCGCGGTGGTTCCCGCGGATGGCCGAGCCGGGTCAACGCCCGCGACCCGTCTTCTCCTGCAACCGGTCGATCAACTGCGAAGCCTCCACCTTGGTCAGCCCTCCCGGCACCTCTTCGCCCGCCTCCTGCGCCAACGTGTGCAGGTAGGACTCCTGCGGGCCGGTCATCGGCTCGTCGCCGGTGGTCCACTCGCTCGGGTCCTTCTCCGGATTGCGGTCCACGTGCGGCTCCTTCCCTCGAACGCTCGTTCGAGGTACCCGCTGCGCCGTTCGGTCAACCACCTCCGGCCCACCCTTGACACGACGTAGGTGGTCTAGTCCAATTTCCCCACCTGGAGGCCGCCACCGCTAGGAGGAGACGATGTCGCGCAGGATCCTGTTCGCCAGGGTGGCGGCGGTGGCGGCGTTGGTGGTGGCAGCGGCGGTGGTCGGCTTCACGCCCGCGTACGCCGCGTCGGTCACCGCGACGTTCACCAAGACCGCGAGCTGGGAGACCGGCTACACCGCGCAGTTCTCGATCAAGAACGAGACCAGCGCGGCGATCTCGGGGTGGAAGGTCGAGTTCGACCTGCCCGCCGGGACGGCGGTCGGCGCCTACTGGGACGCGTTGCAGACCAACGCGTCCGGCCACTACGCGTTCACCCACCGCGAGTACAACGGCAGCGTCGCGCCCGGCGCCTCGGTGACGTTCGGCTTCAACGCCTCGGGCACCGCGAGCCCGGCCAACTGCAAGATCAACGGCGCGTCGTGCGCCGGTTCACCGACCACGGCGACGACCACGTCTCGCACCACGACAACGACCACCACGACTACCACCACCACGACCACCACGGGCCCGACGACCACTACGACCCCCACGACGACCCCGCCCACCGGGCTGCCCAAGCGCGTCCTGGTCGGCTACCTGCACGCGAGCTTCGCCAACGGCTCCGGCTACATCCGGATGAAGGACGTCCCCGACGACTGGGACATCGTCAACCTGTCCTTCGCCGAACCCACCTCGGCCACGTCCGGCGACCTCCGCTTCGCCCAGTGCCCGGTGGCCGAGTGCCCGGGCGTCGAGTCCGAGGCCGAGTTCATCGCGGGCATCCGCGACAAGCAGGCCAAGGGCAGGAAGGTGCTGATCTCCGTCGGCGGCGCGAACGGCCAGGTGCAGCTGTCCACCACGGCCGCGCGCGACGCGTTCGTCCGCTCCGCCTCGGCGATCATCGACAAGTACGGCCTCGACGGCCTGGACGTCGACTTCGAGGGCCACTCGCTGTCCCTGAACGCGGGCGACACCGACTTCCGCGCGCCGACCACACCCGTGATCGTCAACCTCATCCAGGCGTTGAAGACGCTGAAAGCGCGCTACGGCGCGAAGTTCGTGCTCACCATGGCCCCGGAGACGTTCTTCGTCCAGGTGGGCTACCAGCACTACGGCGGCAGCGGTGGCGCCGACCCCCGCGCGGGCGCGTACCTGCCGGTGATCCACGCGTTGCGCGACGACCTGACCCTCCTGCACGTCCAGCACTACAACTCGGGCCCGATCATGGGCCTGGACGGCCAGTACCACTTCATGGGCGGACACGACTTCCACATCTCGATGGCGGACATGGTGCTGGCCGGGTTCCCGGTGCGGGGTGACGCCACGAGGGTGTTCCCGGGGCTGAGGCAGGACCAGGTGGCGATCGGCCTGCCGGCGAGCGTCAACGCGGGCAACGGGTTCACGTCCGTTACCGAGGTGCACAGGTCGTGGGACTGCCTGGTGAAGGGCGCGAACTGCGGCACGTACAAGCCGAAGGCGGTCTACCCGGACCTGCGGGGGCTGATGACGTGGTCGGTCAACTGGGACCGCCACAACAACTTCGAGTTCAGCCGATCGCACCGCGCCCACCTGCCCAGGTGACGCCGCCGGACCCGCCGGGGTGCCACCCGGCGGGTCCGCCGCTAACGGTTGCCCGTGCGCGGCCGATCTGCGGGTGAGGGAGGTGGACCTTGACCACCAGAACCCGACTCGGCGTCGGCCACCTGCGTTGGCTGCCCCAGGCCGTGCCCGGCTTCCTGTTGTTGATCGCGGTGCTGCTGGTGCCGGTGACACCCGTGGAGGCGACCGACGGGATGTACCGCGTCGACACCCCCGAGTTCTCCGTCGTCGACGGCTTCGACTGCGCCGCGGACGGCGTCCTGACCACCTGCACCGTGCCCGTCGCCGGTCGGCCGCTGACCGTCGAGGTCGAGACCACGCCGCCCCTCGCGGCCTGCGCCGCGGACTACGACGGCCGTCGGCTGACGTGCGCGCAGGTCAGGCGGTACGGCCCCGCGTCGCCGTGGGTCCGGGTCGGTTCGCTCGGCATCCCCGCGAGCGAGGCGCCGCACGCGCCGTGGTGGCGTGACGCGCTGGACCTGTGGTGGGAACGGCTGGTGCTCGGCGCCACCCTGCTGCTCGCGCTGCTCGCGGGGCTGGCCGCGTTCCTCCTCTACCGCGGACCCCGCCTGGAGGACGACGACCGGCTCCGGCGGACGATGATCACCGGGTTGTCCTCCTGGGTGCTCGCGATAGTGAGTTGCGCGCTGGTGACCGCGCGCGCCGACGACGACTTCGGGGCGATGCCCGTGTTCGTCACGGTCGCGGTGGTCGTGCCCGCGGGCATGATGGCGTGCTGGCAGTACGTCGCGGCCGGACCGACCGGCGGCCGGCTGCGGGAGCGGTTCGGGCACGCGGTCATCGCGTTCGTCGCCACCCTGCTGCTCGGCGCCGTCCAACTGCTGTGGCTGGGGCTCGCCGTGGGCCTGCTCGACTGAGCCCCGCCCGAGTCACAGCCTGGGGAACACGGGCTGTGGCTGGGGTAGTCGGCCGGTCAGCGTGACGCACTGCTCGGAGATCCGCGTGGCGAGCGCGGGCACGAACGGCGTGAGCTCGCGCGCCAGCACCCGGCACGCGGTCAGCAACGCGGTGACGGCCGCGTCCAGCCGCTTGCCCGCCTCGGCGTCACCGCCGCGTTCGGCCCGGGCCAGGTCCCACGGTCGCACCTGCTCGACGTACCGGTTGGCCTCCTCCACGATCCGCCACACCGCCGCCGTCGCCCGCCTGAAGTCGAAATCGGCGACGGCGGCGCGCACGAGGTCCGGCGCCTCGCGGCACGCGGTCGCCAACGGCTCGGCGTCGGCGTCCGGCTCGGCGCCGTCGGGCGGCTTGCCCTCGCGGTAGCGGTGGACCATGACGGTGACGCGGTTGACCAGGTTGCCGAGGCCGTTGGCCAGGTCTTCGTTCGCGCGGGCGACCAGGCGTGCCTCGGTGAAGTCGGCGTCGCCGACGCGCGGCACGTCGCGCAGCAGCCACCACCGCACCGCGTCGGAGCCGTACCGGTCCGCCAACGCCACCGGGTCGACCACCGCGCCGGTCGACTTGCTGATCTTGCGGCCGTCGGTGGTGAGGTAGTCGTGGACCAGGATGTCGGTCGGCAGCGGCTCGCCCGCGGACAGCAGCATGGCGAGCCAGTACACGGCGTGGAACCGGACCACGCCCTTGCCGATCACGTGCACGCGCCGGTCGTTCTCCACCCACCAGCGTCGGTAGTTCGAGCCCTCACCGCCGTAGCCGAGGCTGGTGATGTAGTTGCCCAGCGCGTCCCACCACACGTAGACCACCTGGTCCGGATCGCCAGGGACGGGGATGCCCCAGCCGTGCGCGCGGGCGCGTGACCGCGAGATGGAGAAGTCCCGCAGGCCGGCGGCGATGAACGCCAGCACCTCGTTGCGGCGGGCGGCGGGCTCGACCCGGACCACACCGCCGTCGATCAGCTCGCGCAACCGGTCGGCGTAACGGGAGAGGCGGAAGAACCAGTTCTCCTCGGCCACCGGTCGCGGTTCGACGTCGTGCTCCGGGCACTTGCCGTCGACCAACTCGGCCGGGGTGTAGAACTGCTCGCAACCCACGCAGTACAGGCCCTCGTAGTGCCGGCGGTAGAGGTCTCCGGCGTCCGCGCAGGCCTGCCAGAGCCGTTCGACGCCGATGCGGTGCCTGGTGTCGCGGCTGGTGCGGATGAAGTCGGTGAACGACAACGCCAACGGGTCGCGCAGCGCCGCGAACGCCGCCGCGTTGCGGTCGACCAGTTCGCCGGTCTCCAGCCCTTCCGCCTCGGCGGCCAGCACGTTCTTGAGCGAGTTGTCGTCGGTGCCGGTCAGGAACCGGACCCGGTCGCCGCGCAGGCGGTGGTGCCGGGCCAGCACGTCGGCCTGCACGATCTCCAGCGCGAAACCCAGGTGCGGGCGCGAGTTGACGTACGGGATGGCGGTGGTCACGTAGTAGCGCGACATCGGAACCTCCTGGTGCGGGGGTTCCCGGTCGAGACCCCCTGGGACGGGGGCCTCGGACTCGTCATCCGTGCAGCGTCGGCCGCCCCGCGTGGCGGGGCATCATGACGGCGGACGACGGGGACATGGCGGCGACGCTAGCAGCGCCACCGCCCGTCTCGCGCCTGGTTTTCGGTCGTCGTGCCCGGCACGACCGCTCAGGAGCCGGGCACCGGCGTCCGCCCCTGGCACCGCGTATCCGCCGGCTCGGTGCCGTGCAGGAGGAAGGCCTCGACCGGCCGGGCGACGCAGTCGCGGCCGGTCCGGTGCTCGATCGTGGCGTCGTAGGCGCCGTGCCCGAACCCGTTGTAGCTGATCAGTGGAGCGGACGCGTCGGCCGCGAGCCGCCGTGCCCAGACCTGGGGCGTGGCGCCGTCGTACCGCATCGAGGTGACCACCAACGGCACCTGCCCGGGGAACGGCTCGGGACGCCACTCGCCCAGGTCGGTGCCCAGGCACGTCCGCATCCAGACCCAGTGCCACGAGGAGGTCCGCACGATCGGCGCGACGTCCCGGCTGCTCCGCCACAGGTCCCGCCACTGGTCCTCGGTCGTGATGGTCCGGTCGAAGAAGTCGTTGCAGCGCAACAGCATCTGGGTGTCCGAGGTGGGCTCGTCGACCGTTCGGGGGGTGGTGTCCTGCCGTTGTTCGGCTCGCTACTTCGCGAGGACGCCGGCCTGCTCTTCGAGGTGGTAGGAGCTGTCTTTGTGGTACTGCAGGGATTGGAACACCGCCGTGAGATCGTCCGGCGTCACGAGCCGGCCCTGGCCGTCCCGGAGCTTCCCGGCCTCGGCCAAGGAGCGCAGTCCGGTCAGGTGGTCGAGCACCTGCTTGGCGGTGATCCCCACGCCCTTCCCGACAGTCCGCGCGAGAGTTCGGCACGACCCCTTCCCCGGTCGTGTGAACTGGGGTGCCTGGCACCAGCGGGCGAACCCGTGGGCCATGTCCTCGATGCCCGCCGCGGCGGTGAGGAGGTAGTCGCGGGTGCTCAGCCGCGGGTACTGCGGGCTGTCGAGCACCATCGACCGGATGGTGTCCGGGAACAGCTCGGCCAGCGCCTGCCCGACCACGGTCCCGTAGGACACGCCGTAGAAGCTGACCACGTCGACGCCGAGACCCCGGCGGAGCGCGTCCAGATCCCTGGCCCGGTCCAACGAGTTGATCGTCTTCAGGCCGGGCGGGTGGCAGCTCTTGGCGTAGCGGTCGTTGTCGGTGGTGAGGACGGTGAAGGCGCTCAGCGACGGGTCCAGCGGCAGGTGCTCGTTCACTTGAGGGCCCTGGCAGGCGATCTTGCCCTCCCGCTCGTCGAGCGCGACGATGTCGAAGGCGCCGCGCACCGGCTCGGTGAACCTCTGGTACCCCTCACCCTCCAACGTGTTGGCCGACAGTCCCTCCGGGCCGCCGTTGTCGAAGAGCAGCACTTCCCGGTACGCGTTGCCCGACCCGCTCGCCTCCCCGCTTCACCACCTTGAGCGTGATCACGTCGGCCAAGTCCGCGTCGTCCCACCGCTCGGGCACGGACAACGTCGCGCACCGGGCCTTCGGGTTGTCCGGGCATGGCTCGAAGCCGGACAACGACGACGATGACGCGGCCGCCTGGGGCGCGACCACCACAACCGACAACACCACCGCGGTCGTCGCCATGGCGATCCACCGTCCGCGTGGCGTGCCGGTCGACGGCCTTCTTTGATCTTTGTCTACCTCGGGCACGGAGATCCCCTTTCCTGGTCGGGTCAAGTCGATCCAAACCGTCGGCCGGGGATCCTGTTGCTTTCTGCTTGACGATGCGCCGTCAGGTTCGTCAAGCCCCTCTTTTCGGTGTCGTCGCTTCACCGGGCGTGCCTGAGGTCATTGTGGGTGAACGTCGCCTCCTTTTTGGGGTGATACGGAGTGGAACACTGACTCGCGTTCTCGCGGCGAGCGGACCGCCGGATGCCGTGCGGGTCGCAAATGTTCCGAATCGGGTGGTACCCCGGAATTCGCCTTCCGTGGCGGTGCTCGGACGACTGCACTGGTCGGCGAGGACGGACCCCGGTCGGCCGGGGTCGATAACCAGAGAGGACGGAACATGGGGATTATCCGCAAGGTCGTGACCGGTGGGCTCGCCGTGGTGGCGGGACTTCTCGTGGTGTCGGGTACGGGTGCCGCGGCGCCGACCAGTTCTGCCGACGAGCGGCTCTACGCCGCCTGCAACGTGTCGAACTTCCCGAACCCGGTCACGAAGGTCGTCTGGACGGCTGCGCCGGCCTACTACATCAAGGGGGATGGAACGAGGACGTACAAGGGGACGGTGGCGGCGGGGAACAAGGGCTTCTACTGCCAGAAGAACTGGGGAGAGGGGTACCGGGTCACGATCAAGGACGCGAAGGGCCGCGAATACACCAACACGTGGTGGGCCTTGACGAACATCAAGAACGCACCGAACGTTTGGGTCAACGTCGTCTACCTCCAGGGCGGCAACAACAACCAGCCTGAGCCTGGCGTGCCGACGGGCACGTGAAACGAGGTCCGGCGAAGTTGGAGCGGGGACGGGTCTCGATGAGACCCGTCCCCGCTGGGGTGGTGTCGTGCCCGGGATTCCGCTGCGGAACCGGGGGCGATCAGCAGCCGATGCGCTGGGCGCCCAGGGCGATGTCGTCCAGCCAGATGTCGTAGCTGCCCTCGTTGGGCTGGTAGAGCTGCCAGCCGAGCTTGACCGTGTCGAACTTCGGGAACAGGAAGTCGACCTGGTTGCCGCCGTGCTCGCGGGTCGAGACGGTCAGGTCGGGGTTCGGCACGCCGTCGAACCAGAGCGTGATCCGGTTGTCCGAGGCGTCCATCCGCCACTCGACGCACGTCCACGCGCCGGCCTTCGACGGCGCGGACTCGCGCCAGTTCGTCCAATCGCCGGTCGGGCCGCCGTCCGCGCCGACGCCCCACAGAGCCTTGTCCAACGTGGGCACGTACTGGCCGCCGAGCGGCCGCACGACCTCGGGGCCGTCACCGGTGGCCTCGACCAGCGTGTAGTGCGCCCAGTCCGGCGCGTCCGGGAACGCCTCGACCTTCACCCGGACCCGGCCGTAGAAGCTGTTGCCCGGCGCGGCGAAGTCGTCCACCTTCAGGAACGCCCGGCCGTTGCCCTCCGCCCGCACGTGCAGCACCTTCTGGCCGCGCCGGTCGCGTTCGACCTCCAGCGAGCCGTTGCGGGTGTCCACACCCCACTTGAGGCTCGTGCCGGCACCGGTGGGCACCTGCTGGAAGTCCTCGCAGAACAGCAGGCCTGGCTTGGCGCAGGTCTTGAGCCGGTGATCGTGGTCCGGGCCGGCGGCGTCCGCGACCGGGAGGGCGACGACCGAGAGCAGGACGGCGAGGACCGCCGAGGACAACCGTTTCCGCACGGGGAGCTCCTTCTGCGCTGAGGGGTAGCAGGAAGTTACCGACTCTGGGAACGCTCCCATACCTCTGTGCGGCGCAAACGCGATGATCCGTTGGCAGGCAGGCAGGCAGGCAGGCAGGCAGGCAGGCAGGCAGGCGTCGGACGTCGGAGGCGGCAGGTCCGCCGGGCGGGTCCGGGATCAGGCGAAGCGGGCCGGGTCGCCCGCGCCGAGCCGGACGATCTCCGGCTCGCCCTGGGAGAAGTCGACCACGGTGGTCGGCTCGGTGCCGCAGTCGCCCGCGTCCAGCACCGCGTCCACCACGTGGTCCAGTCGCTCCTTGATGTCCCAGCCGTGCACCAGCGGTTCTTCCTGGTCGGGCAGCAGGAGCGTGCTGGACAGCAGCGGTTCGCCGAGCTGTGCCAGCAGCGCCTGTGCCACCGGGTGGTCCGGGATGCGCGCGCCCACGGTCTTCTTCTTCGGGTGCATCAACCGCCGCGGCACCTCGGTGGTCGCCGGGAGGATGAAGGTGTAGCTGCCCGGCGTCGCCGCCTTGATCGCCCGGAAGACCGCGTTGTCCACGTGCACGAACT
The DNA here is from genome assembly GCF_040673975.1 of Actinosynnema sp. NPDC050801. Classification (NCBI taxonomy): domain Bacteria; kingdom Bacillati; phylum Actinomycetota; class Actinomycetes; order Pseudonocardiales; family Pseudonocardiaceae; genus Actinosynnema; species Actinosynnema sp. NPDC050801. The sequence goes on from NZ_JBFAQZ010000005.1 coordinate 403,155, forward strand.
GCCCCAGCTGCGAGAAGTCGCGACACATGAGCGTGAAGTGGTGCCGGTCGTCCAGGTGCCGGATCTGCCGGATCCGGTCCAGCCCCGCCTTGTTGCCGAGCCGGCAGCCGAGCGCGTAGCAGGAGTCGGTCGGATAGGCGATCAGACCGTCCGACTTGATCAGCTCCACCGCTTGGTCGATGGACCTGCGCTGCGGGTTGACCGGGTGCACGTCGAAGTACCTCGCCATGCGGGGAGCCTAGTCGCCCGACCCGCGCGCGGTGGATCAGGTGAACGCCAGCAGGGCGGCGAGCGCGACGAACGCCACCGCGAAGCACCGCCGGATCCACGCCTGCACGCCGGGGCGGTCGACGACGTGGTCGCGGACGGCGGCGGCGAACCAGCCGTAGCCCGCGAACACCACGAGCGTGAGCGCCATGAACACCGCGCTCAGCTCGACCATGCGCAGCACGGCGTCCGGCTCGTCCGGCCGCACGAACTGGGGCAGGAACGCGAAGAAGAAGATCGTCAGCTTCGGGTTGAGCAGGTTCACCATGACCCCGGACGCCACCACCCGGGCGGCCGGGCGGTGCGCCGCGCCGGGCTCCACGGTGAGCGCGGTCCTGTCGCGGAGCGTGCTCCAGGCCAGGTAGCAGAGGTAGGCGACGCCGAGGTACTTGAGCACCTGGAACGTGGGCGTGCTCGCGTTCAGCACGGCGGCCAGTCCGGTCACCGCGGCCAGCACGTGGGGCACGATGCCCAACGTGCAGCCCACCGCGGCCACCAGGCTGGTCCGCGCACCGCCGGAGAGGCCGGCGGCGGTCGTGTAGAGCACGCCGGTCCCCGGCGTGGCCACGATGACGAGCGACGTCAGGAGGAAGTGGACGGTCACCGGGCGCGGCCCGTCGCGGCGAGGTTCATGCCGTCCACCCTGATGACAGACTGGTCCGGTGAACAGGTCCAATCCAGACCCACCGGACAGGTCCACAACCTCGGGGTCGGACTTCCTGCAACTCGACATCGGTGACGCGCCGACCGGTGGTCGGGCCGACTGGCTGGCCCGGCGGCTGCGCCAGGCGGTCGCGGACGGCCGGTTGCCGGTCGGCAGCCGACTGCCCGCGACCCGCGTGCTGGCGGGCGAGCTGCGCGTGTCCCGGGGCGTGGTCACGGAGGCGTACCAGCGGCTGGCCGAGGACGGTCACGTGAGCGGCCGGGGGAGGGCGGGCACGGTGGTGGTGGCCGCGCCGATCACCGCGGCGCCCGCCCCGGCCCGCCCGCCCCGCACCCAGGACGTGTTCGCCCGACCGCCGGGTGCGGACGCGTTCGACGCGTTGCGCGCCGTGCCCGCTCGGATCGACCTGTCGCCCGGTGTGCCGGACCTGACCGCGTTCCCGCGCGCAGCCTGGCTGCGTGCCGAACGGGCGGTGCTCGGCACCCTGTCCGCGGCGGACTTCGGCTACGGCGACCCGCGTGGCGCGCCCGCGCTGCGGCACGCCGTCGCCCGCCTGCTGGCCCGCAACCGGGGCGTCCGGGTGGACGCGGACGAGGTCGTGGTGGTCGCCGGTGTCGCCCAGGCGCTCGGGCTGCTCGCCCAGGTGTTGCGCCGCGACGGGGTCGACGAGGTCGCGGTGGAGGACCCCGGCTCGCTGGGTGCCCGTCAGCACCTGCGCAACTGGGGCGTCGCCACACCACCCGTCCCGGTGGACGCCGAGGGCATCCGGGTGGACGAGTTGCGGGCCGGGGGCGCGCCCGCGGTGCTGTTGACACCGGCGCACCAGTTCCCGACGGGCGTGGTGCTCGGCGGCGGCCGGCGCCGTGAGCTCATGCGGTGGGCCGACGAGGGCGGGCTGGTCATCGAGGACGACTACGACGCGGAACACCGCTACGACAGGCCTCCGGTGCCCGCGCTGCGGTCGATGCTCGCCGAACGCGTGTGCTACGCGGGGAGCGTGTCGAAGGTGCTCGCCCCGGCCCTGCGGGTGGGTTGGCTGCTGGTGCCGGGCGCGTACCGGGAGGGCGTGGTGGAGGCCAAGCGGTACGCCGACCTCGGCAACGCCGTGCTGCCGCAGCTGGTGCTGGCCGCGCTGATGGAGTCCGGTGAGCTGGAACGACACCTGCGGTTGGTGCGCCGACGCCACCGCCGCAGGCGGGACGCGATGATCGCGGCGATCGCCGAGCACCTGCCCGGCGCGGTCGTGCACGGCGCGGCGGCCGGGCTGCACCTGCTGATCACCTTCGACCGGGACCTGTCCGACACCGAGGTGGCCGCCGCGGCGCTCGCCCGAGGGGTGAAGGCGCAGCCGCTGTCGTGGCACCGCCAGCGGCCCGGCCCGCCGGGGTTGGTGCTCGGCTACGGGGCGAGCGCGGTGACCGATATCGCCGAGGGCGTCGCCATCGTCGCCGACGTCCTCCGCTGATCGGTAACGACGATTCCTTTCGTCACGCGGTTTTCCCTGCGGTCAACGAGTTCACACGAACGCGTGGATGATGTGCACGGTCGGATTTTCGTGATCATCCTAAGTGGACAGGCGGAGTCCGACCCGGTCAGGATGCGGTGGACGCCGGGAAGTCGGGCGCGGAGATCCTGCGGCACTCCCGGGCGTGCCATGCTTCGTCTCGTTCGAAAGCAGAAGACTCATGTCCCGCACGACCGCAGATGCACCCACTCCGGCAGACGATCAAGCCCACCGCCCGTTGCCCGTCCACCTCGTCGGCTCGCTGCCGCGGCCGTTGTGCGACGACCCCGCCACCGCCCTGCGCTGGTTCGTCGAACACCGGGGCGAGGCCGAGCTGACCGCCCTGCCCTCCGACCGCGACCCGCGGTGGATCATCGACTGGCTCACCCGCCACCTGTCGTCCGTGCCCTCGCTCGAACAGGTGCGCGGCGGCGAGAGCCGCGGTTACGACGACATGCCGTACTACCGCGTCCGGCCCGGGCAGCGGCTGAGCGAGCAGGAGGTGGGCCTCCGTCGCGTCGAGCAGGCCGAGGCGGCTTTCGCGGCACTGGACCGGATGTGCCCCGGCGGGCCGGGTGAACCGCCGCGCGTGCAGGTCGGCATACCCAACGCGCTGGACCTCGCGCTGTTCGCGTTCGGCTCGATCGACGCCGCCCGCGAGTGGATGCCCACCGTGCAGGCCGCGGTGCGGCACGAGGTGGCCGAGCTCGACGCCCGGTGGGGTGACCGGTTGCAGCTCCAGCTGGAGACGCCCGCCGTGCTGGTGGCCTACCACCTCGCGCCACCGCCCGCCTGGGCGATGCTGACCGCCGACCTCACCCGCCAGGTGTCCGGGGTGCTCGCCGCCGCGCCGCGCGCCAGGTGGGTGCTGCACCTGTGCTACGGAGACCTGGAGCGCGTGCCGGTGTTCACGCCGACCGACCTGCGGTCGGCGGTGCGGTTCCTCAACGCGCTGACCGACCTGCTGGCCGAGCAGGGCGCGCCGATGCCGACCGTGCACCTGCCCGTGGTCTGCGGCCGGCAGGCACCGCCCACCGATCCCGCGTTCTACGAGGAGCTCCGGCACCTGCGGCGCGGGGTCGGGATCATCCCGGGCGTGGTGGTCGAGGACTACCCCGAGGAGACGCGTGAGGCGCTGCGGCTGGCCGAGGAGGCGCTCGGTGCGCCGGTGAGCGGTGTCGCCGCCGCGTGCGGGTACGGGCGGCGCACCGAGGAGGCCGCCGCGGCGAACCTCGCGCTGGCCGCCCGGTTGGCGCGGGAGTGGAGCATGCGCTGACCCGCGGGGCGGTGGGACGTCACGGCGTCCCACCGCCTGTCGTGGTCATCCGACCGGCACGTCCCGCCGGTCGCACTGTCCTTTGTGGACAATTATGGATGGTCGCCGACGCTCCGCTCCCGGCGCCGGTTGTGACCCGCGTCATAGATCAAATTTGTCCGTCCTCGCCCCACCCGCCACCCATCCTCTGGTTGAGTGATAACAGCATTACCGAACGTTCGAGGAGCTCATTCACATGAAGTTCATGCTGTTGATCAACGAACTGCCCGAGGTCTACAACGGCCTCGACGACGCTGAGCTCCAGGCCATCTCGGCCGAGTACATCGCGCTGATGTCGGATGAGCGCGTGATCGGCGGGGAGCGGCTGCAGCCGGCCGAGACCGCGACCACGCTGCGCGTCTCGGACGGCGAGCGGTTACTGACCGACGGGCCGTTCGCCGGCACCAAGGAGGTCCTGGGCGGGTACTACATCCTCGACGTGGCCGACCTGGACACGGCGCTGGACATCGCCGCCAAGACCCCGGCCGCCCGGCTCGGTGGCGTGATCGAGGTTCGACCGCTGGTCGAGCGGTAGGTCGCGCCGGCTTCCCCGGCGGGGGCGACCTCGCCGGGGGAGCCTCGCGGGCGGTCACGGCCTGGCTGTCACGTACGGTGAAAGCTGGTTGCGCCGTTGGAATCAGCGAGGAGTACGCGACATGGCCGAACGGTCCCGGGGCAGGAGCGGGCGAGTGGTGCGCACCGAGCGGATCGCGCCGCAGATGGTCCGCGTCGTGCTCGGGGGAGAAGGGCTCGCGGGGTTCGCCGTCGGCCCCTACACCGACAGCTACGTCAAGCTCGCCTTCCCGTTGGAGGACGTGCTCTACCCCGAGCCGTTCGACCTCGGTGCGATCCGCGCGGCGATGCCGCGGGACAAGTGGCCGCGGACCCGCACCTACACGGTGCGCAAGTGGGACGCCGATGCCGGTGAGCTGTGGATCGACTTCGTCACGCACGGCGACTCCGGCGTGGCCGGGCCGTGGGCGGCCAAGGCGCAGCCCGGTGATGTGCTCCACTTCGCCGGACCCGGCGGCGGGTACGCGCCCGACCCGGACGTCGCCTGGCACCTGATGGCCGGTGACGAGAGCGCCTGGCCCGCCATCGCGGCGGCCCTGGAGGCGTTGCCCGCGGGCGCTCGGGCCGAGGTGTTCGTCGAGGTCGACGGGCCGGAGGACGAGCAGGCCGTGCGGACGGCGGGAGAGGTCGACCTGCGGTGGTTGCACCGCGGCGGCGGCCCGCGCGGGCGGCTGGTCGTGGCGGCGGTCGAGGCGTTGCCGTTCCCCGAGGGCGTGGTCCAGGTGTTCGTGCACGGCGAGGCGAACATGGTCAAGGACCTGCGCGGACACCTGAAGCTGGACCGGGGCGTGCCGCGCGAGCAGATGTCGATCTCCGGCTACTGGCGGCTCGGCGCGGACGAGGACGGCTGGCAGTCGGCCAAGGGCGAGTGGAACCGGCGGGTCGAGCAGGAGCAGGGCTAGCGGCTCGCGGGTCGTGCCGTCGGTGGCATGACCTCGCGGGTGAACCGGACGAGCGGGCCGAACGGCGTCCTGCGGGTCACCGGGGCCGATCTCGGCCGAGCGCCTCGCGCAGCCCGAGGCGGACGGGCGGCGGCAGCGGGTCGTTCGCTTGGAAGGCTTGCAGGAAGTACGCGACCAGGCGGCGTGCGGCGGCCACGGCCGCGTCCACCGAGTCGGTGACCAGACCGTCGTTGGCCATCAGCACCAGCGTCAGGTCGTCGGTGGTGAAGTCGGGGCGCAGCCTGCCCGCGGCCTTGGCGCGTGACACCAGCCCGGCGAACACCTCCTCCGCCGACGCGCGCTTCTCGTCCACCGGCACCGCGTCGGGGAAGGCGGTCAGGAACGCCGCGCTGAACCCCCGGTCCCGCGCCTGCATCTCGCACAGCCCCGCCACCACCCGGCAGAAACCGCGCCACGGGTCGGGGTCGGCCGCGGCCCGGTGCACCTCGGCCGTGCAGGCCTCCAGCTGGTCCGAGAACACCTCGGTGACCAGCGACTCCTTCGTGGGGAAGCGGCGGTAGAGGGTCGCCACGCCCACTCCCGCGCGTCGGGCGATCTCGGTCATCGACACGTCCAGCCCGTCGGCGGCGAACGCCTCCCGCGCCGTGGCGACGATGCGGTCGCGGTTCTCCCGCGCGTCCACGCGCAACCGAGTCGTCTCACCGGGCACGTCTCTCACTTTAGCTCAAGTGGAGGGCACCTTCCGCTTGTCCTGTTAGCGTCGAAGTGGAGGAGAGCTTCCACTTGTGCGAGAGGTGACGGATGCGTGCAGCGCTGTTCGACCGGTACGGGCCGCCGGAGGTCTTGTACGAGGGTGTCGTGCCCGACCCGGAGGCCGGACCGGGGCAGGTGGTGGTGCGCGTCCACGCCGCCAGCGTCAACGGCGGCGAGCTGATGGGCCGGTCCGGCCGGCTGAAGCTCCTGCTCGGCAGGCGGTTTCCCAAGCGGGTGGGCATCGACTTCGCGGGCGAGGTCGTGTCCGGCCCGGGATTCCCGCCCGGCACCCACGTGTGGGGAGGCCTGCCGCGCGGCCGGTTCGGCAGCGCCGCCGAGTACGTCGCCGTCCACCCGGACCGGCTCGCGCCCAGCCCCGCCGGTCTGGACCTGGTGCGGGCCGCCGCGCTGCCCGGTGTCGGCACCACCGCGATCACCGCCCTGCGGGACAAGGCCCGGTTGCGCCCGGGCGAACGACTCCTGGTGCGCGGTGCGAGCGGGGGAGTGGGCAGCGTGGCGGTGCAGGTCGGCAAGGCCTACGGCGCGCACGTCACCGCCCTGGCGGGTGAGCGCAACCTCGACTTCGTGCGCGGACTGGGCGCCGACGAGGCTATCGACTACCGCACCGACCCGGCCGACCTCGGCCGGTTCGACGTCGTCCTGGACACGCACGGCAGCACGCCGCGCGCGTACCGCCGCCTGCTCGGCCCCGGTGGCCGCATGGTCGGCATCGCCTTCCGCTCCGCGGCCGACGTCGGCTACGTCCTCGGGTCCGCGGTGTTCGGGTCCCGTCGCGTCCGGTTCTTCAGCGGCAACCCCACGTCCGACCTGTTCGCCGACCTCACCGCGCTGGTGGAGAGCGGCGCGGTCCGGCCGGTGGTCGACGCGGTCCACCCGCTCGCCGACGTCGCCGGAGCGCACCGCGCGTTGGAGGCCGGTGGCGTGCGCGGCAAGCACGTGATCCGGATCGGGTGATCAGACGAACGGGCTGACGGTGTTCTCCGCGCCCACCAGGGTCGAGCCGTAGAGCTCCAGGTTGACCTGCGGGAGCAGCATGCCGTGGCGGGCGGCCACGTTCGCGTCGCGCCAGATCCGCTGCAGCGGGCTGGCGTCGGCGAAGCCGCGCGATCCGTGCGCGTACATCAACGTCTCCAAGGCGCGGGTCACGTAGCGGACGGCCACGGAGGCGTCGGCACGGCAACGGGTGCGCAGCAGCTCGGGCGGGTAGGTGGTCTCGGCGGCGTGCCGGTCGAGGGCGTCGGCGGCGCGGTAGGCGTGCAACTCGGCGCTGTCCACCGCGCACGCGGCCTCGGCGACCAGGAGCTGGAAGGCGGCCGAGTCGCGCTGGCTGGCGAAGCCCGTGTACGCGATGCCCTTGTCCGGTGCGGCTTCGATGACGTGCGCCAGGGCCGCACGGCCCAGCCCGAGCAGTGGACCGGTGATCATCACCACCAGCGACGGCACGAACGCGGCGCGGAAGGTGGTGGCGGTGGCCGCCGTGACGTTGGCGCCCGCCATCACCCGTTCGATCCGCAGCACGCGGTGCCCGGGCACGAACGCGCCCTCCACCACGAACCGGTTGCTGCCGGTCGACCTCATCCCGGCCACGTGCCACTCGTCCACGACCTCGAAGTCCTCGCGCGGCACCAGCAGCCACGCCAGGCCGTCGTCGAGGACCGCCGCCGCCAGTCCCCACGACGCGTGCCCGATCCCGGAGGCGTAGGTCCAGGCACCGCTGAGCCGGTAACCGCCCGGCACGCGCTCGGCCCTCCCGCTCGGCATCAACGTGCCGCTGGCCAGGGCCTCGGGGTCGGCGCCCCACACGTCCTGCTGGGCCTGCTCGGGGAACAGGGCGACGATCCAGTTGCCGCCGTTCCACAGCGCCGTCGACCAGCCCGCGCCGCCGTCGAGCGCGGCCACCGCCGACGACAGGTCCAGGTGCGTGCGGATGGAGGCCTCCGCACCGCCGTACCGCGCGGGCCGGGTGGCGCGGAACGCGCCGGCGTCCCGCAACGCCGCCACGGTGTCGTCGGCCAACCGGCGGTCCTCGTCGGCCCGCGCGGCGGCGTCGGTCAACCGCGGCGCGAGGGCCTTGATGGCGGTCAGGACGTCGGAACTCATCGGGAAACCCCCTGGGGCTCGGCGACCGCGGCGAGTGGTCGATCGTCCCACCGGCGGTCGTCGGACCGGAGCGGCCATTCGCGTGGCCCGGCGCGCCGAACGGGTCGGCGGCAACCGAACGGTGGTCGCACCTCGTCGTGTTGGTGGAGGGGGTGGACGGGTGAAGGACAAAGATGCCGAGTTCGTCGAGTTCGTCCGGGCGAAGCACGGCCACGTGCGGCGGACGGCGTTCCTGCTGTGCGCGGACTGGCACCTGGCCGAGGACCTGGCGCAGGCCACGCTGCTGAAGCTGTACCGCTCCTGGTCGCGGGTGCGGCGGGCCGACTCGGTCGACGCGTACTGGCGCACGGTGCTCGTGCGCACCGTGATCGACCACCGGCGCCCGTTGAAGAGCTCGGAGAGGCCGGTCGCCGAACCGCCGGACCTGCCCGCCGTCGAGGTGGAGCACGGGCACGGCGTCGACGTGCAGCGCGCGTTGGCGACGTTGCCGCCGGGGCAACGCGCGGCGGTCGTGCTGCGGTACTGGGAGGACCTGTCGGTCACGCAGGTGGCGACGTTGCTCAAGTGCAGCGAGGGCACGGTCAAGAGCCAGTGCGCCAAGGGCCTCGCGGCATTGCGGCGCGCGCTGAACGGCAACCTGGACAAGGGAGGAGTGGCGACGTGAACGACGTGAACGAGGTGCGCGGGATGCTCGCCCCGGCGCTGGAAGGCGACACCGGGCCGCGGCACTCGCCGGAGGAGGTGCTGCGGTCGGCGCACCGGGCGACGGCGCGACGGAGGGCGGTGGTGGTCGCCGCGTTGTCGGTCGGGGTGGTGCTCGCGACGGGGACGAGCGTGCTCGTCGGCGTGACCACGTCGTCCACCGTGGCGTCCGCGTCGAGTGCCGCGCCCACGACCGCGGTCCAACCGCCGACCGACGTGCGCCCGGTGCGGACCACGCTCGGGCACGCCGACGAGCTGACCGCGGCACTGGCCGCCGCGGATGTCATCCCGGACGGCCTCGACCTCGTCGCCACGCTCCCCGACGGCACCGCGCCGGAAGTCCCGCCGCTGCACTTCCGCCCGTTCGGCGAGGACACCTCGGGCGGCTACCTGGCCTCCGCGGTGGTCGTCGACGCCAAGGGCCGGGCCACGTTGACGGTGTACGTGCGGTCGGCCACGGCACCGGACAAGTGCACGGCGGAGAGCCGCTGCCCGATCTTCGCCGCGGCCCGGGCCGCGAACCTGGGACAATCGACCGTGACATCCGTCGACGGCGTCGAGGTCGCGGTGGCGCGCGACCACGGCACCGGCCTGCCGGGCATGGTGTCGGTGACCGCGCACCTCCCGGACGGCACGGTGGTGAAGGCGACGGTCGTCACCGAGGTCACCGTGTTGTCCCAGGGCGTGCCGTACCCCGAACCGGCCACTCGCGACAGCGTGCCGCTGACCGAGCGGCAGCTGATCGACCTGGTCAAGAAGCCCGGTTTCCGCTACCGACCGTGATCACCGCGCGCCGGTCGGTGCACCCGCCGCCTGGACGGCTGCCGGCGACCGGCGGCATCCCCCATCACGTCGAATCGCGGCGGCGGCGATACGTATGATCCGGGTTCCACGACAGGGGGACCGGACATGACCAGGGATCCGAAGGCCCGATCCGCCGCCGTGCCGCCCCCGCCCCCGCCGCCTCCTCCGCCGAAGTCCTCGTTCCTCCGGTACCTCCTGGCGCACCTGCTGACGGCACTGCTGGTGTTCGTGGTGGTGACGGTCGTCGTGGACACCCGCGACCCGCTGCCGTTCGGCGCCGTGCTGCTGGACTACGTCACCGTCCACATGCCGGTCCCGCTGCTGCTCTCGGCGCTGTTGGCGTGGTTGCTGACCCGTCGCCTGCGGCCACCGTTCTGGGTGCTGCCGCTCGTCGCCGTGCCGTTCTACGTGGGCGCCCTGTTCGTCTACGAGATGGGCCTGCTGATGGCGTCAACCCAGCAGTGAAGCCAGGTCGCGCTCGGCGTAGAGCCGGTGCTCCCACTCCTCGTTGAGGACGGTGCGCAGGCATGCCTTGACCGGGTACCGCTCCGCCTGCGGCCAGCCGGGCTCCGTGCGGGTCACGTCGGTCGCCAGTTGCTCGTCGGTGAGCGCGTCGAGGACGCGGCGGACCATCGCCTGCCGGTCGCGCCGGACCGCCAGCACCTCGTCGAGCGACGGCCGCGCCTCGCGGTCCCACGGGACGCCGTCCCACCCGGGCGCCTCGTCCCACGGCAGGTCCAGCGGGTGCCACGGCGAGGCGTTGCCGAGGACCATCCGGCCGATCCACGCCGCACTGGCGAAGTTGAGGTGGCGCAGGGTCTGGACGAACGACCACTCGTCGTCGACGCCGCGGTGCAGCGCCGCCTCGGGCAGGGCACGCGCCCGCGCGACGGTGCCGTCCCACAGCCGTTCCAGGATCGCCCACGCCTCGCGGAACCCGTCCGCGTCGTCGGGGCGCATCCTCGCCCGCTCGGGCATGCGGCGGTTCAGCTCGGCGTCCACGAGCGGCGCGATGTCGACGCCGTTCACGACGACGTTCACCAGGTCGCCGCTGATCTCGACGTCGACCAGCTCGACACCGCGCAGCTGGCTGCCGTGCAGCATCGCGCCGCGGATCTTCGCGCCGCTGAGGTCGACCGCGCGCATGTCGGCGTTGCGGAGGCGCACGCGGTCGAAGCGCGCTCCGGAGAGGTCCTGATCGCGGAACTCGGTCATGGGATGACATTAGGACCGGTTCCGGGGGATCCGCAGCCGGTTCGGCCGTCCGGGGGCCGATCGGACGCGTCCCGGGGCCGGGGTCGGAATTCCCACCGTTCGGCGGAGTGGCGTGCCCGTCGGCAGCGGGACCATGGTTCCGGGGGTAGTACTCATGGAATTCGGTCGCAGAACTTTCATCCAGGCAACCGGACTCGTCACGCTGGGGGCGTGGGAGCGCGATTGGGACCGGTTGCGCCGCAAGCTCACCGGCAGGCTGGTGCTGCCGGGCGACGACGTCTACGACACCGTGCGCCGGCCGTACAACACGGTGTACGCGCACCGCAGGCCCGCGGCCGTCGCGCTGTGCGCCGACGAGTCCGACGTCGCTCGTTGCCTGGAATTCGCCGCGCGGGAACGGATCCCCGTCGCCGCGCGCAGCGGCGGGCACAGCTACGCCGGCTACTCGGTGCCGGAGAACGGTCTCGTCGTCGACCTGTCCGCGCTGCGCGCGATCCGGGTGGACCACCGGGGCCGGGCCGAGGTCGGCGCGGGCACCCGGATGCTCGACCTGTACGACGAGTTGGCCCGGCGCGGTCGGCTGCTGCCCGCCGGCTCGTGCCCCACGGTCGGCATCGGCGGGCTGGCGCTGGGCGGCGGGATCAGCGTCGTGGGCCGCAGGTACGGCCTGACGTGCGACCACCTGAGCGCCGCGCGGATCGTGACACCGGGCAGCCGGGTGCGCCGGACCGACGCGCACACCGAACCCGACCTGTTCTGGGCGCTGCGCGGCGGCGGTGGCGGCAACTTCGGCGTCGTCACCTCGTTCACCTTCGACACCGCGCCCGCGCCGGACGTGACCGCGTTCCTCCTGGCGTTCCCCGCGGGCGCGGCGACCGATGTGCTCGGCGCGTGGCAGGAGTGGGTGGTCGGCACACCGGACGGCCTGTGGTCGGCGTGCAACGTCGGCGCGGGCAGCCCGCCGACCACCAACGTCATCGGCAGCTGGATCGGCCCGGACGACGAGCTGACCCGGCTCCTCGACCGGTTCGCCGCGAAGGTCGCGCCGACCGGCCGCACGGTCCTGCCGATGGACTACGGCAGCGCCATGCGGTTCTTCGCCGGCTGCCTGCCCGCGTGCCAACCGGACGACGGCTCGCCGTTCGTGGCCTCCTCCAGGATGCTGCGCCGGCCGGTCGACCCGGCGCGCGTCGTCGGCCTGCTGGACGGGCGGCGCACGGGGCGGGCGCAGTTCGACACGTTCGGCGGCGCGATCGCGCGCGTGCGGCCGGAGGCCACCGCGTTCCCGCACCGGCACGCCATCGCCAGCGCCCAGGCGTACGTCGACGTGGTCGGCGTGGACGAGGCCGAGGCCCGCCGCATCCTGGCCGACCTGCGCGACGGGATCGGCCACGGCACCGGCTACGTCAACTACATCGACCCGGACATGCCGGACTGGCCGACCGCCTACTACGGCCGCAACCTCCCCCGGCTGCGCCGCGTCGCGCGCCGCTACGACCCGGACCGCGTCCTGGCGTTCCCCCAAGGGCTCGCCTGACGCCCGAGGTCATCGGGGAAGGGCACCGGCCCGTGCGCCCGGCGACCGTGCCGCGCCTCCGGTGACCGTGCCGACCGTCGGGGACCGTGCCGACCGTCGGGGACCGTGCCAATCGTCCGGGGACCGTGCCGCGCGATCGGAACCGGTTCGGCTCGACGTGTACGGCAGGGGCATTCCGGTCTACTCTGGGAGCGCTCCCGGAGATTCCCCGCCGTCGTGGACCCTTCGAAAGGAGTTCCATGCGAAGCACCGTCCGAGCTCTCGTGCTGGCCGGGCTGATGGCCGCCGGCGTGGTCGTCGCGACCGGGCCGGCCGCGCAGGCCGACACGACGATCTGCGAGCAGTACGGGTCGACCACCATCCAGGGCCGCTACGTGGTCCAGAACAACCGGTGGGGCACCTCGGCGACCCAGTGCATCAACGTCACCTCGACCGGTTTCCGGATCACCCAGCAGCAGGGCTCGGCGCCGACCAACGGCGCACCGCTGTCGTACCCGTCGGTGTTCCTGGGCTGCCACTACACCAACTGCTCGCCGGGCAGCAACCTGCCGATGCAGGTCAGCCGGATCCGCAGCGCGACGTCCTCGATCAACTACAGCTACGTGGGCGGCACCTACAACGCCTCCTACGACATCTGGCTCGACCCCACGCCCAAGACCAACGGGGTCAACCAGATGGAGATCATGATCTGGTTCAACCGCCAGGGCTCGATCCAGCCGATCGGCAGCGCCGTCGGCAACACCACCATCGGCGGCCGCAGTTGGCAGGTCTGGCGCGGCAGCAACGGTGCCAACAACGTGATCTCCTACGTCGCGCCGTCGCCGATCACGTCGTGGTCGTTCAACGTGCTCGACTTCGTCAACGACGTCCGCAACCGCGGCGCGATCACCACGTCGTGGTACCTGACCAGCATCCAGGCCGGTTTCGAGCCGTGGAACGGCGGCGTCGGCCTGGCGGTCAACAACTTCTCGGCCTCGGTCAGCGGCTGACCCGCGCCACCCGGTCGCCGGGGCCGGTCCGGGACGACACCCCGGACCGGCCTCCCGCCGTCCACGTCCGTTCGCACCGGCACGGGGACCGGCTCTCGTGCACCACGTGCGATGGCCGACCATCAGGCAGGCGGCCGACCATCGGGCCGGCCGCCGGGCGTCAGGCAGGCGGCCGGAACACGACGTCGGACGCGGCGCGCAGGCGCAGCGTCCCGCCGGGGTGGATCGCGGTGCTGAGGATCCGGTTGTGCCGGTCGACGACCTGCTCGGCGGTCAGGCCCGCCGCCGGGTCGCCGTCGGCGGCCGGGGCGTGCCCGTCGCTGACCAGCACCACGTCCAGGCCGTGGCTCAGCGCGGACCGCGCGGTCGTGTCGACGCAGTAGTCGGTGGCGAGGCCGGTCAGCACGACGGTGTCCACGTGCCGTTCGGCGAGCACCGCGGCGAGCTCGGTGCGGTAGAAGGCGTCGGTCGCGGTCTTGTGCACGACCACGTCGGTCGGCTCGAGACCGAGGCGCGGGCTGAGCCGCGTGCCCGGGTCGTCGGGGTCGAAGTCCGAGCCGGCGGGCCCGACCTGCCGCAGCGCGATCACCGGCACACCCTGCCGCCGGGCCGCGCGCGCCAGGGAGGCGATGCGGTCGGCTAGCTCCTCACCGCGCCAGACGAGCGGGATCAGCAGGTCCTGCACGTCCACGATGACCAGCGCCGGCTCCACACCGCCACAGCCTATCGACGTCTGGCCGCGCAACGGCACCATGATGGCCACCGTGCCGCCGAGCGGGACGTTGACGGTGTCGCGCCAGGCCCGCCGCGGTTCACGCGCGCCAATACCCGTTCAGCCGTTCGGGTGGTCATGGCTACTATCGGAATTTTATGACTGGTCAGTCACTCACTTTGCCATCAGCTCATTGCCCCGTGTGATCGCCTGTCAAGCCCCAAGTGGAAGATTTGTGAGTGTTCAGTCACTCTCTTCTTGTGGTAACGGAGCGTAGAACGGGGTCGATGACCGGCGTACATCCGTTCGGTGTAAGGAGCACGCTGTGGTGGAGAACTCCGCATTAGGTCTGGTCATGCTGGGGACCGGGGTCCCGGTCGTGGTGACCGGCGAGGAACACCACCAGGAGTGGCTGGCGAGGTACCCGGTCGCGCCCGGCGAGCAGCGACGCGTCGCGGTCGCGCTGGCCTGGTGCACCATCGGCTCGGGCAAGCACCGCGGCCAGTACGCCATCGAGGTCCGGCTGGACGGGCAGCGCGTCGGCGAGCTGACCTACCTGATGTCGCGGCGCTACGCCGACGTGCTCGGCCGGGTGATCGAGGCGGGCGGCACGCCGGGTTGCGAAGCGGTGCTCCAACAGGGCAACCGGGGCTCGGAGGTCGTGCTCCAACTGCCGCGCGACACGTCGGCCGCGGGTGTGCCGCCGCAGCCCGCGGTCTTCGCCCCGCAGGCGAAGCGCAAGTCGCACCGTCCGGCGTGGATCGCCGCCGCCGCGGTGGTGTTCCTGTTCATCGTCATCGGCGCGCTGGCCGACGACTCACCGTCCACTCGGGACTCGGCGGCCCCGCTCACCACGACGCGGACGACCGTGCCGACGACGACCACCACCGCGCCTACGACCACCACCACGACCACGACGACGACCACCACCACCACCACCACCACGGTCGCGGCGCCGGCTCCGAAGCCCAACCCGCAACCGAACCCCCAGCCCAACCCGCAACCGAACCCGGCGACCCAGGCCCCACCGCCGCCCGCGCCGAACCAGGGCTGCCACGCCAACTACAAGCCGTGCGTGCCGATCGCGAGCGACGTCGACTGCGAGGGTGGCTCGGGCGACGGGCCGGCCTACGTGCGCGGGCCGGTCACCGTCATCGGCGCGGACCCGTACCGCTTGGACCACGACAAGAACGGCATCGGCTGCGAGTAGGTCGCGCGGGTCAGCGGCTCGGCGAGGTGACGGGTTGCGCGGTCGGCGCCGGTCGGGGCGCCAGGACGCCTGCGAAGACCACCCCGAGCAGGCACAGCGCCACCGGCACGAGGAACGCCACGTTCAACGGGATCCAGTGCGCCAGGCCGCCGATCAGCGCCGGACCCGCGAGCAGACCCACGTAGCCGAGGCCTACGACCCGCGCCATCAACGCGCCGGACGAGCGCTTGTCCAGGTTGCCCGCGGCGGAGAACAGCTGCGGCACGCTGCCGGACAGGCCCAGGCCGAACAACGCCCAGCCCGCGAAGGCGAGCCCCACCCACGGCGCGAACACCACGAGCGTGAGCCCGAGCGCGGCCAGTGCCGCCCCGTACCGCACGATGGCGACGGGACCGACGGCCGCGGCGACCCGGTCGGTGGCGAACCGGCCGACGGTCATCGCCACGGCGAACGAGCCGTAGGCGAAGGCGGCGGTGCTGGTCGAGGTGCCCAGGACGTCCTCGGCGTGCAGCGCGGCCCAGTCGTTGGCGACGCCCTCGGCGAGCATCATGGCGAACGCGATCGCGCCCAGCAGCCACACGAGCCTGGTCGACGGCTTCGCCGCCGGGGCGTCGGACGTGCCCTCCGCCGGCTCCTCGGTGTCGGCGTCGATCAGGAACCGGCCGGTGAGCAGCGACACGACGATGGTGAACGCACCGCACGCGCTCAACGTCACCGTCGTGGGCACGGCCGCACCCAGCGTGACCGCGCCGACCACCGCGGCGATCGCGCCGCCGATGGACCACATCGCGTGGAACGACGCCATGATCGGCCGAGGGTAGGCGCGTTCCACGACCACGGCGTGGGAGTTCATCGCCACGTCGATCGTGCCGTTGCCGAAGCCGAACAGCAGCAGCGCCAGTCCCAGCGCCCACCACGTGTCCGCCAGGCCGGGGAAGAACAGGGCGACGCCGAGCAGCACCCCCGCCGCGGGCAGGAGCTTGCGCTGGCCCAGCCTGTCGGCCAGCGGACCGGCGACCTGCATGCCGACGAACGCCGCGCCGCCCAGCACGAGCAGCAGCGCGCCCAGTGCGCTGTGCGAGATGCCGGTCGCGCGCTCGATGTTCGGGATGTGCACGACCCACAGGCCGACGGCGAACCCGTTGAGGGTGAAGTAAATCCAGGTCGCGACGCGGGCGGCGCGCGGCAGGGCGGTCGTCACGGGTTCTCCAGTCGTTCGGCTACGTGCACGAGCACCCCGCGCGCTTCGAGCTCGCGGCGCACGTCCGCAGGGGTGTCGGGATCGGTGACGAGCACGTCGGGTCGGTCGGCGGGGCAGACGTGGGCGAGCGCGGTGCGGCCGAACTTGGTGCTGTCGGCGAGCACGACCGTGCGCGCGGACACCGCCATCGCCTGCTGCTTGACCTCGGCGTCGGCGAGGTTGTGCGCGGTGAGCCCGGCGTCCAGGTCGAACGCGCACGGGCTGAGCAGGGCCACGTCGAAGCGCAGCGCCCGCAGCGACGCCAGCGCCAGCGGGCCCACCATGGCCAGTTCGCCGGGCCGCGGCTCGCCGCCGGGCAGCAGCAGGCGCACCTCGGGCGCGTCGATCAGCTCGCGCACCGCGTGCAGGGACAGCGGCATCACCGCCACCGGTCGGCCGCGCAGCAGCTTCGCCACCTCGACCGCCGTCGAGCCGCTGTCCAGCACGATCGTCTCGCCGTCGCGGACCAGCTCGACGACGGCCGCCGCGATGGCGCGTTTCGCCGCGGTGGCGGTCGCGGTGCGCGCCGTGAACGGCGGCTCGACCCCCGCCGGGCTGAGCGGCACGGCCCCGCCGTGCACCCGGCGCAGCACACCGCCCGCCGCGAGCAGGTCCAGGTCGCGGCGGATGGTCATCTCCGACGCGCCGGTGGCGGCCGCCAACTCCGCCACGGCGACCTGCGCGCCGGAGCGGAGCCGTTCGACGATCACGCGGTGGCGATCGGTGCTCTTCACGTGAGCAACCTTCGCAAAGGATGTTCATTCGAACAAGTGCTTTGTGCTTCCGCTCGCATTCGGTCCTCCACGCAGTGGCTCGCCGATCTGGTCCGGCACGTGCGCCGGTCGTGCCGGCCCGTCCGGGTGCGAGTGCGGGTGTTTGGGCTGAACGGCGGCCGGCCGGCGGTCGACGCCCCTGCCTATAGTCCGGCGAGGAGTTCTGGGAGCGCTCCCAGAGCGTTCGACGGAAGAGGGATTCTCGATGAGGAGAGTTCTCGCCGGTGTGCTCGCGACCTCGGTCGTGGCCGGCCTGGTCACGTTGGCGGCGCACGCGAGCCCGCGGGCCGTCGCCGACGAACCCGTGGTCGTGGTCTCCAGCACGTTCGACGACGGCACCGCGCAAGGCTGGACGTCCCGCGCCGGCGAACTGGTCGAGCCGAGCACCGCGGTGGCGCACAGCGGCTCGCACAGCCTCGCGATCACCGGCCGCGCCCAGACCTGGCAGGGTCCGACGCTCGACGTGCTCGACGAGGTGCGCAAGGGCATCCGCTACGACCTGTCGGTGTGGGTGCGCCTGGCGGCGGGCGAGGCGGCCACGCAGGCCCGGCTGTCGGTCGAGCGCCGCACCGCGGGCACGCCGAGCTACGACCAGGTCGCGGGTGACACCGCGGTGAGCGCGGACGGCTGGGTCAACCTGCGCGGCAGCTACACCCTCGCCGCCGACGTCGAGTTCCTCGCCACGTACGTCGAGCTGGGCAGCGCGACGGCGGCCCTGCACATCGACGACTTCTCCCTGTCCTACACGCCGTTGCCGCCGATCCAGACCGACATCCCGTCGGTGAAGGACGTGCTGGCCGACCACTTCGCCGTGGGCGCCGCCGTCGAAGGCGCGCAGGTGCTCGACAAGCACGGTCAGCTGCTCGCCAAGCACTTCGACTCGATCACGCCGGGCAACACGCTCAAGTGGGACGCCACCGAACCCGCCGAGGGCACGTTCCGCTTCGGCGACGCGGAGACCCTCGTCGCCTGGGCGAAGGCCAACGGCGCGGCCGTGCGCGGGCACACGCTGGTGTGGCACCAGCAGACACCGGCGTGGGTGTTCAAGGACGCCGCGGGCAACGACATGACCGCGACCCCGGAGAACAAGGCCCTGCTGCTCTCCCGCCTCGAAGCGCACATCCGCGCGGTCGTCGGCCACTTCGGCGACGACATCCCGGTGTGGGACGTGGTGAACGAGGTGGTCGACGAGACTCAGGCCGACGGCATGCGGCGCAGCCGGTGGTTCGAGATCACCGGGCTGGACTACCTGCGCACGGCGTTCCGCGTGGCCCGCGAGGTCTCGCCGGACGCCCGGCTGGTGATCAACGACTACAACACCAACGTGCCGGCCAAGCGCGACAAGCTCTACGACCTGATCGTGCGGCTGCGCGCCGAGGGCGTGCCGATCGACGCGGTGGGCCACCAGATGCACGTCAACGTGCAGTGGCCGGCGCTGCCGGAGACCGAGGCGATGCTGGCGAAGTTCGTGCCGCTGGGCATCGACCAGCAGATCACCGAGATGGACGTGTCCGTCTACACCGACAACAGCCAGTCCTACCCGACCCCGCCCCGCGAGGTGCTGCTCACCCAGGCCTACCGGTACCGCGACTTCTTCGAGCTCTACAAGAAGTACTCCGACCACATCAGCTCGGTGACCTTGTGGGGACTGGCGGACGACAGCACGTGGCTGGACAGCTTCCCGGTGACCCGCAAGGACCACCCGCTGCTGTTCGACACGAGGTTGCAGGCGAAGGACGCCTACTGGGGCGTGGTGGACCCGGGCCGGATCGGCGGTCCGACCAGCACGACCACGACCACAACCACGACGACTACGACCACCACGACTACGACCACTACGACTACGACCACCACGACTACGACCACGACGGTGCCCCCGGCGTCGTGCGCGGTCGCGTACACGATCGGCGGGCAGTGGCAGGGTGGCTTCCAGGGCGAGGTCCGGATCACGAACCGGAGCGCCGCGCCGATCACGTCGTGGACGCTCGCCTGGTCGTTCGCCGACGGTCAGCGGATCACCCAGCTCTGGGCCGGCACGCACACCCAGACCGGCGCGGCGGTGAGCGTGCGGCACGCGTCCTGGAACAGCATGATCCCGCCGGGCGGCTCGGTGTCGTTCGGGTTCCTGGGCAGCTGGGCGGGCGCGAACGGCAAGCCGACCGCGTTCACCCTGAACGGGGCGCCCTGCCAGAGCTGACGCGTCAGCCCTCCGCACACCGGAGGCCTGCGGGGTCTGTTGCGGGACATGCGCCTGTCGTGCGGGCCGTCCACGCGGCAGTGGGGGTGGTTAGGGCTGAACGGCGGCCGGCCGCGGTCGACGCGGCTGCCTGTAATCCGGTCGAACGGCCTGGGAGCGCTCCGGGCCGTTGGACGGAAGAGGGATTCTCGATGAGGAGAGTTCTCGCCGGTGTGCTCGCGACCTCGGTCGTGGCCGGCCTGGTCACGTTGGCGGCGCACGCGAGCCCGCGGGGGCACCGAATCCCGAAGCCGTGCCCGGTCAGCCGTCGGTCCCGCCGCTCGCCACGTTCCAGCGGACCGGTAGGGCCTTGAGGCCGCGCATCGTCGGCGATGCGTACCACGCCAACTCCTCCTCCGGCACGGCGAGCTTCGGCCGGGCGGGGAGGTCCAGCAGGGCGCCGAGCGCCGCCCGCACCACGATCCGGGTGAGGTGCGCGCCGACGCAGTGGTGGGCGCCGCGGCCGAACGTCAGGTGTCGTCGGTTCGCCTGGCGGCTCGGGTCGAACTCGTGGGGCGAGTCGAACACCTCGGGGTCGCGGTTGGCCAGCGGGATCGCGGACACGACGCGCTGCCCGGCCTTGACCCGGGTGCCGCCGAGGTCGAGGTCGGAGGTAGCGATGCGGGCCATGCTCAGCGTCACCGAAGGGCTGTGGCGCAACGACTCCTCGATGACACCGTCGAGCAGACCTCGGTCCTCTCGCAGCTCGGCGTGCAGCGCGGGACGGGTCAGCACGGCCAACGCGGCGTTGCCGATCTGCGCGGTGGCCAGTGCGTGGCCGTCGAAGAACAGCGACGCCGCGACGCCGGTCAGTTCGGTGGCGGTCAGCAGGCCCGCGTCACGGTGCGCGGCGACCAGGTCGGCCAGCAGCCCCGGTGGCAGGCCGCCCCTGTCCAGCACGTCGGAGACCTCGTCGTGCAGGCGCAGCTCGGCGCGATAGGTCTGTTCGGCGTCGACGGCGGCCAGTCGGTCCACCGAGCGCCGCCAGACCGGTTCCCGCCGGTCGACGGGTACGCCGAGCAATTCGCAGTGCGCCGTGAAAGCGAGTGGGGCGAAGCCGGTGACGAGATCTGCGGTGGGACCGGACCGGACGAGTTCGCCCAGCAGCTGTTCGGCGGTCCGCTCGACCAGTGGTCGCAGCCGTTCCGAGCGCCGCGCGGAGAAAGCTCCGCCGACCAGACCTCGGATACGGGTGTGCACGGGGCTGTCCATCTCGGTGACCGACATTCGCAGGGCGGGCCCACGCGGCGTGATCCTCTCGGACACCGCGGCACGGCTCAGCCGCACCTCACCCAGGAACTCCTTCGTCTCCCGGTAGCCGGTCACCAGCAGGTCGTGGTCGGGCACGGTCTCGCCGACAAGGTGCCGTCGGTGCCTGCCCTCGACGAAGTCCGAGCCGCCGAAACCCCTGGTTGTACCGACCACGGCCGGTTCCTCCCGTCATCGTGTCCTGACATTGGTGGGGATGGTGCGGGCGAGCAGGCACACGGCCAGGCAGGCCGGCAGGAGCACCACCATCGCGGTGCGAAGATCGGTGTGATCGGCGACCTGCCCGAGCAGCGCAGGTCCGAGCAGCAGCCCGAGGTTGGCCCAGGACGCGGTCGCGCCGATGGCCGCACCGCTGTCACCCGGCGGCGCCGCGCGGCCGGCCAGCCCGTAGACCGTGGGCGTGGCCACCGAGACCGCCAGCCCCGCCAGCGCCGTGCCCACCAGCGCGGTGGACGGCGTGCCCGCCGTGGCCAACAGCAGGACCCCGCACCCGGAGACCAGGCCCGCCGCGACGAGCAGCACCCGTTCCCCGGTGTGCGGCAGCAGCCAGTGACCCCCGAACCTGCCCGCGGCCATCATCCCGGCGAAGACACCGGGCGCTGCGGAAGACCACATCAAGGGCGCGTGCACCACGTCCGACAGGAACACCGAGCTCCACTGCTGGACGCCGCTCTCCACCAGCATCGCCAGCCCGGCGAGCAGGCACAGCAGCGCGACCGGGCGGACCGGCCGCCGCCGCACGCGGTTCCGCGCGCGCCCGGGGAACTGTCCTCGCACCTTCACCGCCCAGAAGACGACGCACGCCGCCGGCACCGTGCACAGGACTCCGGCCGGCACGCCCAACGCGCCCAGCGCGCCGGTTCCGAGGCTGCACATCAGCAGCCCCACGCTGAACAACGCGTGGGCCTGGTTCATCACCCGCACCCCGGTGCCCGCCTCGGCACGCGAGGCGAGGGCCACCATCACGACGTTGCACGCACCGGACCCGAACCCGAACAGCGCGACCGCCACGACCAGTCCGGGCACCGATCCCGCCCACATCGGCAACACCGCCGCCACCGCGAACGAGATCACCACCGACACCGCGACCACCCGGCCGTGGCGGTCCAGCAAGCGGCCGACCCACGCCATCGCGGGCAGTGCGGCTACCGCGCCGACCAACAGCGCCAAGCCCAATTGCCCGGTAGTCGCGCCGGTCGCCGCACGGATTCCCGGCAATGACGCCAGGTAAGGGCCCCACAGCGCGCCATAGCCCGCGAACCCGGTCAGGACGACCAACGGACGCGGCGGCGCAGCAATAGCCGTCACGATTCCCCCAAGAAAACAGCCCGTCGGTACGGGCCGCAAGACAGCGAGACCCCGGCCGCTAGTTGCCAGGGAGTCCCTTCGGCGTACGCCGATCATTTCGCGGAAGCCTGCGGTGATCGCAGGTGACCGCACCTGGTCGTCGCGCGGGTCACTTCGGTCTTCGGTGAGTCACCGTCGGAATTCGACCACTGTTGATCGATCGTGCCCGGTGCTGTCGTATCGATTTTACGAAGCGGCCGGATCTCGGCCGGGAAAGCGATGGCGCGGCGGCGGCCGACCCCGCTGGGGTGTCCACCGCCGCGCCGCGCCCGGCGTGACGGTCAGGCGCCGGTCAGTTCGAGGGGCCAGGCCATCGCCCGGCCGGTGATCGACGCGAAGTCCCTGACCGTCTGGGCCAGCCCCGACATGTCCGAGCGCACCAGTGCCTGCGGGCCGTCGCACAGGGCGTTCTCCGGTGCCGGGTGGACGTCCACGATCACGCCGTCCGCCCCGATCGCGATCGCCGCTCGGGTCAGCGGGAGCACCAGGTCGCGCCTGCCGCCCGAGTGCGACGGGTCGACGATCACCGGGAGGTGGGACAGTTGCTGGGCCACCGGCACGGCGGAGATGTCGAGGGTGTTGCGGGTGGCGGTCTCGAAGGTGCGGATGCCGCGCTCGCAGAGCACGATCTGGAGGTTGCCGCGCTGGGCGATGTACTCGGCGGCCATCAGCCACTCCTCGATGGTGGCGCTCATGCCGCGCTTGAGCATGACCGGCTTGCCCAGCGAACCGACCGCCTGGAGCAGCGGGAAGTTCTGCATGTTGCGGGTGCCGACCTGCACCATGTCGGTGTACTCGGCGACCACGTCGACGTCTTCCGGGGCGACCACCTCGGTCACCACGGGCAGACCGGTCTCCTCGCGCACGGCGGCGAGGATGCGCAACCCCTCCACACCGAGCCCCTGGAACGCGTACGGGGACGTGCGGGGCTTGTAGGCACCGCCTCGCAGCAGCGTCGCACCGGCCTCCAAGGCCATCTTCGCGGCTTCAAGGGTCTGCGTGTACTCCTCGACCGCGCACGGGCCCGCGATGAGCGTCACGGTCTCCGGACCGATCGGCACGTTGCCCACGTGGATGGTCGAGCGCTCCGGGTGGTGCTCCCGGCTGACCAGCTTGTACTTGGCCGAGATGCGCACCACGTCGACCACGCCGGGCAGGCTTCGGAGCTCGACTTCGCTGAACCTGTCGACCTCACCGACCAAACCGATGATCGTCCGGTTGACGCCACGGCTGATGAATGCCCGCGTCCCGGAGGACTCGACGAAGTTCACGACCGCGGCCAGGTCGTCTCCGTTCGCTCCGGCTGTCATAATGATGACCACGGGAACCCGCTCCTCGCTGGTGTCCGACAGTTCTTAAGTCTCAAGGCGACGCTATCCGGAGATCCGGTCTGCCAATGGTGGATCGGTGCATGATCACTGGTGGATTCGCGAACCACAGCGCTGGACCGGACGTGCCGAGCACTGCTTCTGCGGTGTGCCGAAGTCACGCCGGTCAGCGACGGGCATGTGCCCGAGTACGCTGACGGACTGCACACCCCGTTGTCGACGGGGCAGCCGCGGGTCCGCTACGCGACAACCGCCTCGCCTGACTCTCGGGGTTCCGCGGGAATCCACCGCACCGCCCGAATCCTGGATCAGCGCGACGAGGCCTGTGCGCGTCCGATCGAGGAGCGACACCAGTGACCACCGCACCAGCGCCCTCCCCGAGCCACCCGGCCGGGCAGTCATCCACGACCCCACCGCGCCTGACGACCTTGGCGGTCGTCGGCACCGGCCTGATCGGAACGTCGATCGCACTGGCCGCGCGCGCCGCCGGGACCCACGTGTTGCTGGCAGACCGCGATGAAGACGCCCTCGCCGCGGCGATCGCCCGGGGCGCGGGGGAGCAAGTGGCGGACGGCGCGCCTCCCGTCGACCTCGCGGTGCTCGCCGTTCCGCCGCACGCGGTGGCCGCCACCCTGCGCCACGCGCAGGACACCGGACTCGCCCGCGCCTACACCGATGTCGCGAGCACCAAGGCGAGCGTGGTCACGCGCACCCAGGCGCACGGTTGCCGGCCGCAAGGGTTCCTGCCTGGTCACCCAGTGGCGGGAAGCGAGCGCTCCGGCCCTGGAGCCGCCGACGCCGAACTGTTCCGAGGGGCCGCCTGGGTCCTGTGCCCGCAAGCGGAAACCGGTGACTTCGCGCTGCGCGTCGTCCGCGACCTGGTGGAGCTGTGCGGCGGGCGGCCGGTCGAGATGGCGGCCGATGCACACGACCGAGCCATGGCCCTCGTGTCGCACGGGCCGCACGTCGTCGCCGCCGCCCTGGCCGCCGCGATCGGGGCCGCGCCGACGGATGTGCTGCGGCTGGCCGGACGCGGCGTGCGTGACACCACGCGGATCGCGGCGGGTGACCCGGCACTGTGGACGGACATCGTGGAGCAGAACGCCGAGCACGTCGCCGTGCTGCTGGCGGACATCGCCGCCGACCTCGGTTCGGCGGCTACCGCGCTGTCCGCCGTCGCGCGTGGCGACCGGGAGGCGTTGGCCGTGGCGACCGACTTGCTAACGCGTGGCACCGCGGGGCGGCGGAACCTGATGGCCGCCGGTGCCGACCCCGCGGGCGCCGCAGTGCCGGGATAGGACCCGGGACTCCGGGACGGACCCCGTCGGTCGTGGACGTCTTGGGTGTCGTGGGTGGGCGTGATACCCACCCACGACACCTCACCGCGTGACCAGGTCGGGGCGGAGGACCACCGCGCCACGCAGGTAGACGTGACGGATCTCCGACCGCGACCGCGTGGTGTGCACGTGTGCCATCGCCCGGATCACCCGCGGCAGACCACCGGGCACGGAGATCTCCGTGGCGCACATCATCGGCACGTCCCACAGGGCGCCGTCCCTGGCGGCGGCCGCGGGGAAGGCGCTGCACAGGTCTCCCGTCACGGTGAACAGGACGCTGACGAAGTCTCCCGGCTCCAGGTCGTTGCCGCTGATGATCTCGGCCATCATCTCGCGGGTCGCCTCGGCGATGTCGACGGGGGTGTCGGCGTCGACCTGGATCGCGCCGCGGATCGCCCGCACGGTGGTCGTCACGTCGTCACTCTTCGAGCAGGTCCGGCTGCTCCTGGGTGATCTCCTGGTACAGCAGCTGGAAGCTGAACCAGCCCAGTTGGGCGTCGCCGAATCCGTCCTTGGCCGCTGCCGCCTGCTCGTGGTTCATGGCCTGCGGCTCGCCCGCCGCCATCGCGAGCAGCTGGACCTGCGCGCAGCTGTCGAAGGTGAAGAACCAGTGCACCGCTTCTTCCAGCGAGCCGCCGACGGTGATCAGGCCGTGGTGACGCAGCAGGATCGCGCGCTTGTCGCCCAGCTTCTCCGCGATGTCACGGCCCTGCTCGACCGCGATCGAGGGACCGCGGTAGTCGTCGTACAGCACCTGGTCCTCGTAGAAGGCGGCCGACTCCTGGTCCAGCGGGACGAGCACCTTGCCGAGCGCGCCGAGCGCCCTGGAGTGGGCGGTGTGCGCGTGCGCGGCGGCCTCGGCGTGCGGGTTCAGGCCGTGGATCTGCGAGTGGATCACGAAGGCGCTCGGGTTGACCGGGTGCCGTCCCTCCACCACGGTGCCCTGGTCATCGACGCAGATGAGGTCGCGGACCTTGACCAAGTTGAACGACACGCCGAACGGGTTGACCCAGAACAGGTTGGGGTGCTCGGGGTCGCGCACCGAGATGTGGCCGGAGATGCCTTCACCGAAGCCGTACTTGCCGAACAACCGCAGCGCAGCGGCGAGGCGCTGCTTGCGGTACCTGCGTTCGTCCGCGACGTCGTCGAAGACGGGCGCGTGCGGCATGGGCAGGCCGGTGTGGGTGTCGGCCAGGTAGTCGGGCCGCTCGGCCTGTTCCAGAGTGGACATTCCGTGACTCTCCTTGAGCTGTCTTGTGGTTCAGACGGTCTGGAGCCGGCCGTGGTGATGCGCCGGCGCGGTGCTGTCCTTGTGGATCGCCTGCACGATGTCCACTGCCCGATCGACCAGCGACTGCACGCCGAAGGTGAAGTACAGGCTGCCGAGGGCCGGGTCGCCCAGCGCGTACAGCCGGGGGTCGGCGCGGCCGCCGACGGTGAGCCGACTGGTCGCCCGCTCGACGCGCACGCCACCGCGTGGGTGCTGTTCGGCAAGGCCGGCCGCTAGGAGTGAGCTGAACAGCGGCATCGCCTTCTCGGACAGCTTGCGCAGCCGGGCGTTGACCGCGTTGACCACGACGTCGGCCCGGAGGTCTCGGGTGGCGGTGCTCAGCTCGAAACCGTCACCGGTCGACTCGATGCCCTGGATCCCGCTCACCAGCTCCACCTGGCCCGCGTCGATCAGCGACAGCAGCTTCGCGGCATTGGCGGGCGGCATCGGGCAGCACAGGCTCATCAGGGCCCGGTCGTACTCGACCAGCGCGACGTTCTGCTCGTGCTCGCTCAGCAGCGGCCACACGTCAGGACCCGCTTCGGGCACGGCCTGCTGGAGGATGCGCATGGCGATGCTGGGTGAGGCGACCTCGTCGAGCTGTCGGCGCAGTCGCGCCACCGGGTGCTCGGTGCGCACGGCGTCGAGTTCGGCGCGCACCACGTCCAGGCTCTCGCCGGCGTCCGCCAGCTCGGCCCTCATGACCGCTACCAGGTCCGAGAGCGTCGCCTTCCCACCGTGCGCGGTCATCGTCCGGAACCGGGCGGGGGTGAAGTGGCGGAGCACGTGGCGGATCGGCCGCTGCCGCACACCCGGCAGCACGCCACGACGGGACATCAGCGAGATCCGGCCGCGATGTCCATTGGCCGTGAGCGCCAACACCACGTCCACCGCCGTGAGGCCGCTACCGATGATCGCTACGTCGTCGTCCGGTGCGACACCGCTCATGGACCGGCGGACCGGATACGGCTCGCCGATGAATCCGGGACTGCCGGCCAGCTTGTACTGGTCGGCGGGGCGGCCCGCGCCGACGCTCAGCACCGCGTAGTCCAGGTGGTGCCTCTCACCCGTCTCGGTCCGCAGCACGAGACCGTCCCCGTCGGACTCCGCGTGCTCCACCCGTTGCCGCACCAGCTTCACCTGCCAGCCGCGGCGCACCAGCGCCACCAACGCCGCGCGGGCGGACTGCTCCAGGTAGTCCCCAAACACCGCGCGCGGCACGAAGTGGGCGCCAGAGATCGGATCGGCGTAACTGGACCCGCTCCCGACGAACATCTCCCGCGTGGTCAACCACTCGATCAAGTGCTGGTTGTCACCGGCACGGACGGACATGTCGTCCGGTGTCGCGTTGACGCGCACCACGTCGAGGTCCGGCTGGTACGGCCGGCCCCGCCACAAGTAGGGGGATGCGTCGAAGACGGTGACCAAACCCGACCTGACCCGTGGTTCCTGCGCGAGCGCGTCCAGCAGGCACACCGCCGACGCGCCGCCGCCCACCACGCCGATTCTCGGTAAAGACGACATGTCCCACCTTTGGCATCCGACATCCCAGGAGGTCCGCCCGCGGACCCGGTTCGAAAGGTGCTCATAGAATGTCCGTCATTTAGCACCCCGTCGACGTGACACTACCGCCTGCCCGACGCGGTGGTTTGTGCACGAACGCTCGACTAGTTGCGCGTGAGCGCATCCGAAGGACGGTGGGAGATCGTCGTCGGGTGCGGCCCATCTCCCGAGCTTCGATTGTGGAGTGACTGTCCTCACATATCGGGAATCCGTATGGAGTGCACCGGTTTCCTGTCCCACCTTGGCGTCCTCGCGGTGGTCGTGACTGCGGCCTCGGTGCACGACCCGGCCGCTGGCAAGGAAATCCTGACCGCCTACCCGTCGCACACCCGGAGGTGTCGCCGGCCCGCGTGGACGGAGGCCGCAAACGCGAGGTCGTCCGGCACGGCATCCGCGTCGAAGTCGCCAGCGTATTCCGCTGGATTCGTTGACGGTGTGGGAGGTTTCGCGCTCCGTGGGCCCGGAACCGCCTCGTCGGGGCGGCCGATCGTCCATCCGCGACACGAAATTCGGCCTCGCGGAAGGTCGCTGAAGTGCGTACGTCGCGAGCTCGCAGCTCGTCGGGATTGAGTTCGGGGGCCGTGGTGGCTGCGAACGACCGGGTGGGGTGGCATCCGGGGGCAATCGCACTGGTCGACCCGAGCGATCACCGCCCCCGCGCCCCCGCGGCTCGATCGCCGGATGCCCCTCGTCCGTCCAGGCCTGCACCGCACCGCCGGTTGTCGTTCGTAGGCACGCTGTGCCGGGCGCTGCGGCGTGAACCCGTTGCGGGGCAGCCGCAATCCGACGCCCCCGCTCGGTCATCGCCACACCGACGACCGGCCTGGCCGACTCGACCAACGCCGGCGGGGTCCACCACGGGCCGTCGATCAACAGCTCCTCGGGCGTGTGGTCCGCCATCGCCGCGGACCACGTGCCCCGATCCTCGCCGCTGATCGGCTCGGCCGGACCGGGACGTCGTCCCCGCCCTGCCGTCAGGCCCTCCCGACCGGTCGCCCGGTAGGCCGCGCCACCAGGTGACCACCGGGCGTTCCGGGACCCCGAACCTCTCCTCAGCCCGTCGGTGGCCCTCGACGGTCCGGCGCCGCCACCGCCCGCAGCACCTCAAGCTCCACAGGCGACAATCGAGGCGCACCCCCGAGCTCGATCACGAAGGTCGGCTTGGAGGCGAGTGATCATTTCGCTTCAATGGCAGTTGTATCGGACAGGTATAATTGCAGGGTTCGCCATCATGCGGCCATCCATCGTATGCTTCAGTAGGTTCCAAATTGATCCACACGTCATGGTAAGCCTAGGCGACATGGGGGTGGTTCTGCCGTGACCGGTCAATCCGTTGCGGAGATACGGGATGCGGTCGTTGTCGATCCGGTGGGGAAGTTCGATTCGTGGGAGGACCAGGTTCGCCGCCACTGCGGCACGGTGCAATTGATAGGAGACCGCGACCGGTTCGAGGGTGGCAGCATCAGCACCAGAATCTTCGGAAATGCGCAGGTGTCGCTGATCACAGCGGACCCGCACATGGTGGTGAGGCACGACAGCGTGGCGACCAGCGAGGGCGGCCACGTGTACGTCGCCACCCCGCTGTCGGGGTGCACGCACTTGAGCCAGGACGGCACGGAGGTCGTTGTGTCCGCGGGCGACGTGGTGGCGTTCGACAGCAGCAGGCCGTACACGCTGACCATGCCGGAGCCGTTCACCATGGTCGCGGTGCGTGCGCCGCACCGCGAACTCGGTGTGGCACCGCAGCGAACCCACTCGGTGACGGCGTCGCCGTGGACCGGCACGTGCGGGGTGGGTGCGCTCGCCAGCCGGACGTTGGCCGGGCTGGGCGCCCACCTGACCGAATTGGACGAAGCGGCGCGCGAACCGCTCGGCGCCATGGTCAGCGGGTTGATCAACACACTGTTCGCCGACCGGCTGTGCTCGATGGGGATGGACCCGGTGGCGGCCAGGCAGCTGCTCATGCTGCGCATCTGCGGCTTCGCCAAGGAGCACCTCGGCGACAGCTCGCTCAGCCCGGCCATGCTCGCCCGCCGGTACAACATCTCGTTGCGCTACTTGCAGATCCTGTTCGCCGAACAGGACACCAGCCCGGCCAGGTGGATCCGGGACCAGCGGCTGGAACGGCTCCGGATCGACCTCGCCAACCCGCGTTACGACCACCTGACCGTCGCGGCGATCGGCGGGCGCTGGGGCCTGGGGGACGCGTCGCAGGTGAGCAGGCTGTTCCGGATGAAGTACGGTGTCTCGCCCCGCGACTACCGCCGGATGCGGGGTGACGGCCTGGTAGCCGCAGCCTGAGGCGCCGACCTGTCGGGTGCTCCCGGTGGGAGCACCCGACAGGTCGTCAGGTCTGCCGGTCGTGCGGCCCGGGGTTGGTCACGAACCGCTCGGGGCGCACGAACACTGCGGCACGCCGGTCGGCGACCATCTCCCGGTCGTACTCCTCCAGGTCCGGGTGTTCACCCCCCGCTGCGGCGTAGACCCGCCGCAGCAGCTGCGGGATGTCGCCGGCCGCGACGCCCGGGAGCTCGTCGTCCGGCCCGGCGACCTCGACCCCGCCGGTCACCGAGATCCAGTCCCACCCCGCCCGGAACACCAGCGTGGCGCGCGGGTGCCTGCGCAGGTTGCGCAATTTCCTGGTGCGGCCGCGCGACACCAGTGCGAGCACCAGTTCGGCGGTCACCGGGTGCGGCACCACGGCCGCGTTCACCACGGAAACCGCGGGCTCGCCGTCGGCATCCGTCGTGACCAAGACCGCGAGCCAGTCCTGAGTGGACGCCAACTCGGCGACCCGGCGCAGGCCGTCCTCCGTGGAGATCATGTGGTTCACCGCTCCTAGGCTGTGCGTGAAATGGGCAGAGTGCGTGCGCTCACCGACCTGGTACGCGGCGCGGTGCTCGATAATATCCGTGCGATCGAACCGACTGCCCCTCAGGTGGAGGGATGTCCGGGAACTGGTCACGGTCCGCGCGACCGGCCTAGATCGACCCGCTCTCGACAGGAGGAACCGGTGGGCGTCGACCTACGCAAAACAATGCGCAATTTCGCCACGGGGGTCTGCGTCATCACGACGCACGTCGATGGTCCGAGTGGGTGGGAGCACGACGCGGTCACCGTCAACTCATTCACGTCGGTGTCGCTCGACCCGCCGATCGTATCCGTGTCGCTGCGGAAGAATTCGAGCTTCCTGACCGCTCTGCTGAAGAGCGGGGTGTGGGCCGTGTCCATCCTGGACATCGGCGCGGCGGATGTGGCGAAGCAGTTCGCCCAGAGCCGGGAGAACCGGATGGCCACGCTGTGCACGGTGTCCTCGATGCCCGGTGAGCACACCGGTGCGTTGATCCTCGACGGACCGGGCTGGCTCGAATGCACGCTGCGGCAGCGCATCGACATCGGTGACCACACCGTCGTCCTCGGTGACGTGGTCGCCACCGGCGCCCAGGACCGGCGGCCACTCCTGGTCTTCCTGCACGGCGAGTACCACGTCGTCGGCGCCGACGGCGCCGCACGACCGAGGAGAGAGGTGTTCAAGTCATGACGGCGTTGCACAGTCCCGACACAGACATCGCCGCTGTGCTCCAGGCGGCGGCGGCGGTGGTCGGCGACGGTCGCGTGACGCGCGGCGGGCTGGGCGACAACACCGGGCGGTTCCGGCAGCGCGAAGTCGTCGCCACCATCCGGCCGAGCACCGCCGACCAGGTGCGGCAGGTGATCGAGGTGATCGGTCGGGCGGCGGGATCGGTGTCGTTGCACGCCTACAGCACCGGCCGCAACTGGGGCCTCGGCTCCCGAGAGCCGGTGGACGACGGTGTGGTCGTGCTCGACCTCAGCGAGTTGAACCAGATCCACGACATCGACGTCGCGGCCGGCTGGGCGGTCGTCGGGCCGGGGGTGACCCAGGGACAAATGGCCGGCATCCTCGCCGACACCGACCGCATGGTCAACGTGACCGTGTCCTCGGCGCACTCCAGCCTGCTGGGCAACGCGCTGGACCGCGGAGTCGGGCTGCGCCACCAGCGGGTCGAAGACTTGCTCGGGGTCGAGGTCGTGCTCCCGGACGGCGAGGTCGTGCGGGTCGGCTGGTGGCCCGACGCGGACCGGGCGACTCCCGTGTACCCGCACACGCTCGGACCGTCGCTGGTGCAGATGTTCGTGCAGTCGAACCTCGGTGTTGTCACCGCCGCCACGTTCCGGCTCCTACCCAGGCCCGAGGCGTTGCGCGTGGTGCGGCTGAACTTCACGCCCGACCGGCTCGGTGAGGCCACCGCCCTGCTGCGCCGGTGGGTCGCCCAAGGGTTGACAAGAGGCGTGTCCAAGTTCTACAACCCCGCCGCGGCGCGCGGCTACGGCAGCGCTAGGGGGAAGTTCCTCGTCCACATCTGCGTCGACGGGACGGCCGCGGCGGTGGAAGCGCTGACGGCCGTCATCGCCGACGAGGCTCGCGCCAGCGGTGTGTTCACCGAGGTGTCGACGACCGACTCGGTGGAACCGACGAGCGAGCACCACCAGGTGACGACGCTGGTCGAGCGCTCCTATCGAGGTGACCCCGACATCACCGACACCGTGTTCGAGGCGAAGATGGGGATGCCCGCGAGTCGGCTCGACAGCGACATGGGTTTCCTGTTCTTCCTGCCGCTGATGCCCTTCACCCCGGACGCCGTGGTGACGGCGGAGGAGTTGCTGTCACACGTTACCGAGGAAACCGGCATCATCTGCGGCGGCACCGGGAACGTGCTCGGCCCGGACCTGGTCGACTTCGTCGTCTCCATGAAGTTCGAGCGCGGTGTCGCCGAGTCGGCGCACCGGGCGCTGGACATGCTGTACGCGTCGTTCACGGAACAGGGCTTCCTGCCCTACCGGTTGGACGTCGACCACCACGACTGGATCGACCGCTGCGGTCTCACGCCGGCCGAGCGGGCACTCGCTCGGCGGCTCAAGGACTCCATCGACCCGACCGGGGTCATGGCTCCCGGTCGCTACTCCTGAGGTCAGAAAGGACACAATGACCCTCTTGGACACCGTTAAGGCCAATCCGCTGACCGCGCAGGAAATCCTCGCCCGCGCGAAGGCCGCGGCACCGATGCTGAGGGAGCAGTCCGAGGAGATCGAGCGGACCCGTTGCCTGCCACTGGATGTGATCGAACTGCTGCGCGGCACCGGAGTCTTCCGGATGGCCGTGCCCGCCGCGTCCGGCGGCCCGGAACTCAACGCCATGGAGCAGACCGAGGTCATCGAGGCGCTGGCCCTGGGCGACTCGTCGGCCGCGTGGTGCGCGATGATCGGCATGGACACCCCGCTGTACGCCAACTACCTGGACGAGGCGGTGGCCCGTGAGCTGTTCACCGACCCCGACATGGTCACCGCCGGGCTGATCCTGCCGATCGGGCGTGCGGACCGGGTGCCGGGTGGTTTCCGGGTGAACGGCCGGTGGCAGTTCGGCAGCGGCATCACCCACGCGGACTGGGTGGTCGCCGGGTGCTTCGTCTACGACGACGGCAAGCCGGAGCCGAGCCCTTCCGGCGTGCCGATGCACTGGCGGATCATGATCGCCCGCCAGGACCAGTTCGAGATCCACGACACCTGGCACACCACCGGTCTCGCGGGCAGCGGAAGCCGCGATTACCAGGCCACCGACCTGTTCGTGCCTGAAGGGCACTCGTTCAGCCTCGGCAAGTCGCGCATCACCGGCCCGTCGTCCACGCCCGAAGCCGTGCTGCGCAACATGCCTGGTGTCCCGCTCGGTGTCGCCCGCGCCGCGCTGGACTTCGTGCGCGAACTGGCCTCCGGCCGGGTCGACCGCCCCACCCAGCAGCCGTGGGCCGAGACCTACCGCGTGCAGATGGCCATCGGGGAAGCGGAGATGGAGCTCCGCGCCGCCCGTGAAGCGGTGTACGGCACCCTCCGCGCGCAGTGGGAGCTACTGGAGGCCGGCGGGGAGCCGACCCCCGACCAGCGGGTCGCCACGGCGCTCGCCCGGACCAACTCGTTCCGCGCGGCCCGGTCGGTGGTGTCCAAGCTGTACGACCTCATCGCCACCACCGCCATCTACAAGCCATCACCGATGGACCGGTGGCTGCGCGACGTGAACACGATGTGCCAGCACGTCATCGCGCAAGACCAGGTGATCCAGTCGGCGGGCGCCTACCTGCTCGGCGGTACCCCGCACAACCCGTTCAGCATCGGCATCC
The DNA here is from genome assembly GCF_040673975.1 of Actinosynnema sp. NPDC050801. Taxonomy (NCBI): domain Bacteria; kingdom Bacillati; phylum Actinomycetota; class Actinomycetes; order Pseudonocardiales; family Pseudonocardiaceae; genus Actinosynnema; species Actinosynnema sp. NPDC050801. The sequence continues at coordinate 436,977 of NZ_JBFAQZ010000005.1, forward strand.
TGCCGTGACGGCGAGTCCTGCGCTGTTTCGGCTGCGGTGACCAGTGAGCGCGAGAGCTCCCGGAGACGGACCTGTCTCCGGGAGCTCTCGCGCTCACGGTCCCGTCGTCAGCCGCCGACGATCACCTTGGGATCCCCGGTGAACCAGACGTTGTCGATGTGCACCTTGCGCATCCGCCAGCGGTCGCCGTCACGCACGAGGTCCACGGCGTAGAGGTTCTTCAGCAGCGCGTGCCGGCTGTGGTCGTCGGCCGGCAAGTGCTGGGCCTCCACGACGGCGCTGAGACGCGCGGTGTCACCGGTCACCTCCACCCGGCAGTTGCCGACCGTGTGAGTGGTGTGCAGGCGCGGGTCGAGCACGATGCCCGCGATCATGTCGATGCCCGTCATCAGCGGCACCTCCAGCCCGCACTTGGTCGCGGCCGGCCGGAAGTCGAACTCGGCGTCCTCGGTGAACGCCGAGCGGAACAGTTCCCGGTCACCGATGTCCCGGCCGAATGCGAAGCGGTGCAGGGTGTCCACGATCTCGTGCCGGTCGGCCAGTCCGCGGACGGTGGCCTCCAGACCGGTGTCGGCGAGGGCACGGTCAGTGGTGACGTACACGGTTCTCCTTGGATGAGATGATGTCCCGCAGGGCCGCTCGTCGCGGTTTCCCGGTGCGGGTCGTCGGGAAGGTGTCCGCGGGCAGGACGACGACCCGGTGCACGTGCAAGCCGTGCCGGGCCAGCACGGCGGCCCGGACCGCGTCCTCGTCGTACTCGCCCGCGTAGGCGACGACAAGCTCGCCGTCGACCAGGCACGCGCCGACGGGACCCCGTTCGGCGCAGGGGAGTTCGGCGACGGTCGACTCGATCAGGTGCGCGTGGTGCAGCACGTCGTCGATCCACAGCGCGCCGGCGGTGTTGCCGGTGACGGTGAGCACGCCCTCGGAGACGATGGCGAAGTCGCCGGTGTCGAGCCAGCCGTCGGGGGTGAAGGCGGTGCCGTTGGCGGGGTGGCCGTCGGCGTAGCCGGAGGTGACCGAGGCGCCGGACACCTGCATCCGGCCCTCGACGTGCTCGGGGACCACGGTGCCGTGCTCGTCGACGACGCGGACCTTGATGCCCGCGTGCGGGGTGCCGACCGGGACGTGCCGGTCGTCCGCGTGCCGGAGGTCGTCGAGGTCCAGTCGGTGGTCGATGACGCCCGCGGAGGTCTCGGACATGCCCCAACCGGGCCGCACCGCGGTGCTCGCCAGCCCGAACGGGGCCAGCGCGGTGAGGAAGCGTCGGATCGTCCGGGCCTTGACCGGCTCGCCGCCGTTCATCACGTAGTCGAGGCAGTCCAAGTTCCACGATCCCGTCGTGGCACGAGACGTGATCGCGTCCAACACCGATGTCGTGCCCCATGCGACGGTGACCCGGAACCGGTCGACGATGTCGAGCCACCGCGCCGGGTCGCCGAGGATCCAGTCCCGGTGGGCGTGCACCTGCGTGCAGGCCAACTGCACGTCGCGCAGGTGGAACATCACCAGCCCGCCGACGTGGTCCAGCGGCATCGAGTTGAGCGTCACGGCGGTCTCGTCCAGCCGGTTGTCCTGGATCGTGGCGGCCGACCGGCTCAGCACGTTGCCGTGGTCAAGCAGCACGGGCTTCGGCGCCCCGGAGCTGCCTGCCGTCTTGGTGAGCAGCACGACGTCCCCGGCGTCGGCGGCGAACCAGAGGTGGTCCGGCGCGCCGGACGCCAGGTTCGCGACCGTGCCGATCCAGTGCGGGCCGTCAGGGTGCGTCCGGTCGGCGACCAGCCAGCGATAGCCCCGTTCGGGTGCGAGGCCGGTGGGGCCCGCGCCGGTCGGCACGGCGACGAAACCACCGAGGACGCACGCCCAGAAGGCGACGAGCAGGTCCTGGTTGTCCCGCAGGTGCAGCACGACGCGTTCGCCGGTCCGTACCCCGGCCCGCCGCAGGCCGCCGAGCACCCGGCACGCCGAGTCGAGCAGTTCCGCGTACGACAGGGCCGACTCGGTGCCGTCGGCGTTGATGAAGTGGATGGCGGCGCCGGTCGTCCGGCGCGCGGCGCGGGGCAGCAGTTCGGCGAGGTTGGCCGCGGCCAGGGCGGGGGCTGCTCCTCCGTCGAGGATCGACGAGGTCATGCCGGGATCCTCCTTCGGGAACGGACGAGGCGGTGCCGGTGACACGCCCGGCACCGCCTCGTGGGCATCAGGCGGCCGTGCGCCGACTGGCCCGCAACGCGTTGATCAACGTGGCGACCAGGGTGAGGGCGGAGACGGCGGTGACCACGTACATGCTGTTGTGGTAGCTCGACAGGGTGTTCTGCGCGCCGCCGTCGTGGCCGATGGCCATGGTGGCGGTGACGATCGCCAGCAGCAGAGCCGCGCCGACCTGGTAACCGGTCTGCAGCACACCCGCGGCAAGTCCCTGCTCGGCGTCGGCCACGCCGCTGGTGGCCTGCACGTAGGCACCGGTGAACGACAGCGGGAACGCGACGCCGATCAGCAGCATGGTCGGCAGCAGCACCGTCACGTAGTTGGAGTCGGTGTCGATGCGCAGGAACGACAGGTAGGCCAGCGTGTAAGCCAGGAAGCCGGCGACCATCATCCACTTCGGTCCGAACTTGCCGATCAGACCGCCGGCGCGCGGCGCGATGAGGGCGATCAGCAGACCGCACGGCAGGAACGCCAGCGCCATCTCCAGCGGCGACCAGCCACGGGTGGCCTGCAAGTACAGCGCGCCGATGAACTGGAAGCTCATGTAGGTGCCGAGGATGGCGGCGGCGACCAGGGCGGCGCCGATCAGCGCGGGGTTGCGCAGGAAGGACAGGCGGATCAGTGGCTGCGCGGTCTTGCGCTCGATCACCACGAACGCGACGAGCAGCACCACGACACCCACGAACTGGGCCAGCGTGCTGACCGACGTCCAGCCGACCTCGGGAGCCCTGACGATGGTGTAGACGAGCAGCAGCATCGCGCCGGTGATGCTGGCCGCGCCGGGCAGGTCGTAGTTGCGCTTGCCGGTGCTCGGCTCGTCCTTGCGGACCAGGATGAACGAGCCGATCAGCACGGCCAGCGCGATCGGCACGGGCATCAGGAAGGTCCAGCGCCAGCCGATCTCGGTGAGCAGACCACCGGCGACCAGGCCGAGCGAGAAGCCGGTGGCGCCGCAGGCGGTGTAGATGCTGACCGCCTTGTTGCGGGCCGCGCCCTCGGGGAACGTCGTCATGATGATCGAGAGGCCTGCGGGCGCGGTGAACGCCGCGCTGACACCCATGACGAAGCGCGCCGCGATGACCATCATGCCGTCCTGCGCGAGACCTCCGGCCAGCGACGCGATTGCGAACACGGCGACCGCCACGAGCAGCACCTTGCGACGTCCGACCAGGTCGGCCATGCGGCCACCGAGCATCAGGAAGCCACCGAAGCCCAAGACGTAGGCGCTGACCACCCACTGCACCGACGACGTGGTCATCCCGAGTTCGGCCTGGATCGGAGGCACTGCGATGCCCACCATGGCGTTGTCGAGCGCGTCGAGGAACATCGCGCTGCACAGCACGATCAACATGGCCCAGAGCCGCCCACTCCAGCCCTTCGACCCGTCTTCCGCCGGTTGGACCGGCGCGACCGGCGCCGCACCGTTTTCCTGGGACATCGTCATGATGGTCTTCCTACTCCGCTCTTATTTTTGAACTCTAGGTACAAAACTCGGGTGACGGTGATCAGGTGGTGACCGGTCCCCGCTCAGATGGCCGTGATCGCGGCGTCGATCGTGGACTCGAAGCGGTCGAAGTCCGCCCTCGTCTTCGCGAGGACCCGGAGTCCGATCATGGTGCTCTGCATCAGACCCGCGAGTGCCTTGGGGTCGCGGTCCGGCCCGATCTCACCGCTCTCGCGTGCCGCGATGAACGCCATGTGCAGCACCGCTTCGGTGGCGTCGAAGGACCGGCCGAGCAACAGTGCGGCCGACTTGTCGGCCGGTGCGACTTCCACGGCGCTGTTCACCACCAGGCAGCCGCATCGGTCCGGGTCGTCGAGGTCCGACCGGACGAACCCGATCAGCAGGTTGCGCACCCGCTCCCGGATCGGCCTGTCGGTGTCCATGACGGCCTTCAGCTCGGTGAGCGAGGTGTCGGTGTAGCGTTCCAGGCTCCTCAGGAACAAGTCGTGCTTGCTCCCGAAGGCGTTGTAGAGACTGCCCTTGCCGATGCCCAGGCTGTCCGCGAGGGTCTGTGGGGAGGTCTCGGCGTAGCCGTGGGCTCGGAAGGTCTCCGCGGCCTGCTCCACCGCTCTGTCCGGGTCGAATTTCTTTGGCCTCCCCATGGGACGCAACGGTAGAGATTTTAGTCCTTGAGGTCAAGTATGCTGGCGACCGTGACGACTGACGAGTTCGGTGATCGGCCGGGCTTCGCTTCCATGTTCCTGGAGAGCGAGCTCACGCTCGGCCTCCTGATGCCGCTTGAGTCCTATGCGGGCCCGGTGCCGAGGATGGACGTGGCCGAGCAGGTCGAGCAGGCCGTGCTGGCGGAACAACGCGGGTTCGCCGCGCTGTGGGCGAGGGACGTCCCGCTGCTCGACCCGTCGTTCGGCGACGGCGGCCAGCTGTTCGACCCGTGGGTGTGGCTGGCCCACCTGGTTTCGCGGACATCGCACATCGCGCTGGCCACCGGGTCGACGGTGCTGCCGCTGCGGAACCCGATCGACATCGCCAAGGCCGCCGCATCGCTGGACCTGCTCAGCGGTGAACGGCTGGTGCTCGGTGCGGCCACCGGCGATCGCGGCGTGGAGTTCCCCGCTTACGGCCTCGACCGCGCGGACAGCGGCGAGCTGTACCGCGACTCGATCGAGGCGATCCGGCGGCTGTGGGCGGAGGACTTCCCGGCGATGGACTCGCGGTACGGCACGATGCGCGGCACGGACCTGCTGCCGAAGCCGCGCGGCAGGCGGATACCGATCATGGTCACCGGGAACAGCCGGCAGGACTTGCCGTGGATCGCCGAGCACGCCGACGGGTGGTTGATGTACCCCAGGCCGATCCGCGAGCAGAAGATGATCACCTCGGCGTGGCGGGCGTCCGTCGGCGAGTGGAAGCCGTTCGCCCAGTCGCTCTACATCGACCTGGTGGAGGACCCCGGTGCCGGGCCGGCGCCAATCCACCTCGGCTTCCGCAGCGGTCGCGACCACCTCCTGGACCACCTCGGCGGGCTGCGCGATATCGGTGTCAACCACGTGCTGCTGAACGTGAAGTACGGCCGCCGGCCCGCGGCCGAGGTGCTCCAGGAGGTCGGGGAGTACGTGCTGCCGCACTTCCCGACGGTGAAGAAGGTCAGCTAGCCGGACCGCTCCCGGCGGCGCCGTCACGACGGCTCCTGGAACCGCACCGGATCCTCGACGGGTTGCGGCGCCCGCGAGACGGGCTCCTTCGCCGACCCGATGTCCGGACCGGGACCGCGTCCGGGGATCAGGTGGGCACCCAGTGCGTGCGGCTCGGGTGTGGCCAGGGCGATTCGGGTGAAGTACCGCAGCGTCGCGGACGGCGTGAGGTCGCGGTGCTGCACGAGTGCGGTCTCGACCACGGGGATGTGCGTGCTCAACGGCAGGACCGCCACCTCCGGGCCCGACAACCCGCGCACCGAGGCGGGCAGGATCGAAACCCCGACCCCCGCGCCGATGAGTGACACCGCAGTCGGCATCGACCTCACCTCGCGCAGCACCGCCTCGAACCCCGCGTGCCGGCAGGCCTCGACGACGTGCGCCGACAGACCGGCACGGGTGCCGCCGGCGGGCACCAGGAACGGCTGGTCGGCCAGGGTGCGCAGGTCCACTCGCGGGCCCACGGCGTCCGCGAGCGCGGCCGGCACCACCGCTACCAGCGGTTCCCTGTCCACCACCGCCAGGTCCAGGCGGGCATCGGGCGGGACGCGCGCCACGGGCGGCGGCAGGTGGGTCAGACCGATCTCGGCACGGCGGGACAGCACGGCCTCCAAAACCCCGTCGGGGGTGTCCTCCACGACGTCGATGGCGACGGCGGGCCGCTCCGCCCGGTAGCGGCTGATCAACCTCGGCAGCACCACCGAGGCGGTGGCGGAGTCGAAGGCCAGCACGATCCGTCCGCTGCGACCCTCGCCGAGATGGCGCACCGATTCGGCCGCGGCCTCAACGTCGGCGAGCAACTGCCGGGCGCGGGTGAGCAGTTGCCGGCCCGCGTCGGTCAGGTCCACACCCCTGCGGTGCCGGTGCAGCAGGCGGACGCCCAGCTCGTGCTCCAAGCGGGCGAGCTGGCCGCTCAGCGGTGGCTGGGTCAGGTGCAGGCGGGCAGCGGCACGGGTGATCGACCGCTCCTCGGCGACCGCGACGAAGTAGCGCAGCTGACGTAGCTCCATAGTTCATCGTATAGCTGTGCCATCTAATGCGTATTAGACATATACCTGCTGGTCCGGCACCATCAACGACCTTGCTCAGGACAACGGTGTGCCGGAGGCCCGTGTGCTGGATTTCAGCTATGACGCTCTGCCCGGCCGGGTCGTCTTCGGGCGCGGGGCGGCGCGTGCTCGGCTTGCCGAAGAGATCACGCGGCTGGGTGCCCACCGGCTGCTGGTGATCGCGGGCAAGTCGTCGGAAGCTCTGGCCGGGGACCTGACCGCGCCCTTCGTCGACCGGATCGCGGGGTACTTCTCCGACGTCCGCCGCCACGTGCCGGCGGAGATCGTCGAGAACGCCCGTGAAGTGGCGGCAGAACTCCGGGCCGACGCGCTCCTCAGCCTCGGCGGCGGCTCCGCGACCGGCCTGGCCAAGGCCGTCGCCCTCACCACCCGCCTGCCGATCGTCGCGGTGCCCACCACCTACGCCGGATCCGAGGTCACCCCGGTCTGGGGCCTCACCGCGGGCGGGCGCAAGACCACCGGCGTCGACCCCGCCGTCCTGCCCCGGACGGTTGTCTACGACCCCGAACTGACCACCACGCTGTCCGCAGAGCTGTCCACGGCCAGCGGCCTCAACGCGATGGCGCACTGCGTCGAGGCGTTGTGGGCGCCCCGCCGCAACCCGGTCAGCTCCCTGGTCGCGGAGGAGGGCATCCGGGTACTGGCCGCCGGGCTGCCCGCCGTCGTGCGCGACGGCGCCGATCTCGACGCCAGGGCAGACCTGCTGTACGGCGCCTACCTGGCCGGCTCCGCGTTCGCGGTGGCGGGCTCCGGCCTGCACCACAAGCTCTGCCACGCGCTGGGTGGCGCCCACGACCTGCCCCACGCCCAGACCCACGCGATCGTGCTGCCGCACGTGCTGGCGTTCAACGCGCCGGGCGCGCCCGATGCCGCCGACCGGATCGCCCGCGCACTCGGCGTCGACGACCCGGTCGCCGGGTTGCGTGACCTGACCGCGCGGCTGTGCACACCGTCCGGTCTCGCCGCGCTCGGGCTGCGCGAGGACCAACTCGACGAGGTCGTCCGCCTGGTGGAGCCCACCATCCCGGCGGGCAACCCCGTCCCGGTCGACACGGCCCGGCTGCGTGCCCTGCTCACCGCCGCCTGGGCCGGGACCACGGAGGAGCGGCGATGAACGACCGGCGTGAAGAAGCGCTGACCGAACAGGTGCTCGCCGCCTTCCGGGCGGCGCCGCCCCGTTACCGCGAGATCATGACCGGCCTCGTCCACCACCTGCACGCCTTCGCCCGCGAGGTCCGCCTCACGGAGGGGGAGTGGGCCACCGCGATCGACTTCCTCACCCGCGCGGGCCACATCACGACCGACCGGCGGCAGGAGTTCATCCTGCTGTCCGACGTGCTCGGGCTGTCCATGCTCACCGTCACCATCGCCGAACCCGAAGACGCGGAGGCCACTGAGTCGACCGTGCTCGGCCCCTTCTTCGCCGAGGACTCGCCGGAGGTCCCGCTCGGCGGTGACATCGCGCGCGGCGCCAAGGGCGACCCGTGCTACGTCAGCGGATACGTGCGCTCGACCGACGGCCGGCCGCTGCCGGACGCCAGGATCGACGTGTGGGAAGCCGACGAAGAGGGCTTATACGACGTGCAGCACGACGAGACGGCGTCGGCCGGCCGCGGGTGGCTGCGCGCCGGCGAAGAAGGCGAGTACCGGTTCTGGTCCGTGCGTCCCGTTCCCTACCCGATCCCGGACGACGGCCCGGTCGGCGATCTGCTCCGGGCCGCGCACCGCAGCCCGATGCGCCCGGCTCACCTGCACTTCAAGGTCGAGGCGCCGGGACACCGCACGCTGATCACCCACGTCTTCGTTGCCGGCGACCCGTACCTGGACTCCGACGCGGTCTTCGGGGTCAAGGACAGCCTGGTGGTCGACGTGGTGGAACACCCGCCCGGCACCGCACCGGACGGTTCCCGAGTGGACCGCACCTGGCACTCCGTCGCCTTCGACATCACCCTCGCCCAGGAGCAGGAGCCGTCATGACGCAGCCCTCCACCGCCGTCTCGGGCGGGGACCTCGACGACGCACACCAGGTGCGTCTCGCTCACAGCGACGACGGCGACCTGGTGACCGACGTGCTGATCATCGGCAGCGGTCCGGCCGGGGGAGCCGCCGCGCTGGCGCTGGCCACGCTCGGCGTGGAACACCTGGTCATCACCAAGTACCACTGGACCGCCAACACACCGCGTGCGCACATCACCAACCAGCGGACGATGGAGATCTTCCGCGACCTCGGCATCGAGGACGACGTGCTGGCGCAGGCGTCGCCGCACGAGTTGATGGGCGAAACCGTGTTCTGCACCAGCCTGACCGGCGACGAACTGGGCCGGGTGCGCGCTTGGGGCACCCACCCGGCGCGCGAGGGCGACTACGTGCAGGCGAGCCCGTCGCTGAACTGCGACATCCCGCAGAGCCTGCTGGAACCGATCGTCATCGGGCACGCGGCCTCGCGCGGCAGCCGGATCAGGTTCGACACCGAGTACCGCGGCCTCACCCAGGACGCGCAGGGCGTCACGGTGCGGGTGCGGGACCGGGTGACCGGCACCGAGTACACCATCCGCGCCAAGTACGTCATCGGCGCCGACGGCGGGCGCAGCGCGGTGGCCGCGGACATCGGCCTGCCGTTCGACGGGCAGATGGACGTCGCCGGCAGCATGAACATCGTCGTGCATGCCGACCTGTCGCCTCTCGTCGCCCACCGCCCGAGCGTCCTGTACTGGGTGCTGCAACCGGGCGCGGACGTCGGCGGTATCGGCCTGGGCCTGGTCCGCATGGTCAGGCCGTGGAACGAGTGGCTGATCGTCTGGGGCTACGACATCACCAAGCCGCCGCCCGAGGTGGACGACGAGATGGCCGCCAGGATCGTGCACCAGCTCGTGGGCGACGACTCGGTGCCGGTGACGGTCCGCTCCACCTCGTTGTGGGGGAACAACAAGATGTACGCCACCCACTACCAGTCCGGCCGCGTCTTCTGCGCGGGCGACGCCGTCCACCGCCATCCGCCGTCGAACGGCCTCGGCTCCAACACGTCCATTCAGGACGCCTACAACCTGGCCTGGAAGCTGGCCTACGTGCTGCGAGGCCAGGCCGGCGAAGGACTCCTGGACTCCTACAGCGCGGAACGAGCCCCGATCGGCAGGCAGATCGTGCTGCGGGCCAACAAGAGCATCGAGGAGTTCGGCGCCATCCTGGCCGCTCTGGGACTGGACGACACCAGCGACCCGGAGCGGATGCGGGCCCGGATCGACGCACGCGGTGACAACACCCCGGAGGCCGCCGCGCAACGCGAGGCACTCCGGAAGGCGCTCGAACTGAAGAACTACGAGTTCAACGCCCACGGCGTGGAGCTGGGACAGCGCTACCACTCGGACGCGGTCGTCCCCGACGGCACCGTCGAGCCCGCACCGACCCGTGACCCGGAGCTGTACTACCAACCCACGACCCGGCCTGGCGCCAGGCTGCCGCACGTGTGGCTGGGCCACCCGGACGGCCGTCGCACCAGCACCCACGACGTGGCGGGCAACGGCAGCTTCTGCCTGCTCACCGGCATCGCGGGGGAGCGGTGGGCGGAAGCCGCCACCGGCGTGGCCGAGAAGCTGGGCATTCCGCTGAACGCCCACGTCATCGGCCCTGGACGCGACTACATCGATCTCTACGACGACTGGGCGCGCACCAGGGAGGTGACCGAGGCGGGCTGCGTGCTCATCCGCCCGGATGTGCACATCGCTTGGCGGAGCGCCGACCTGGCCGACGACCCGGCCACCGAACTGCACCGCGTCCTCACCCGGGTCCTGGCACTGGGCAGCGACTGAGACGCCGGAGGCGGGCTCACCGCTCCGGCCCTTGCTCGTGGACGCTGGCCTGGTCGTTTGCCGGCGGTCAGCGGATCACCCAGCTCTGAGCCGGCACGCACACCCCGGACCGGCGCGAACGGCAAGCCGACCGCGTTCACCCTGAACGGGGCGCCCTGCCAGAGCTGACGCGTCAGCCCTCGACCACCTTGTGGTAGCGCAACGGGGTGTAGGCGCCCGCCGTCCGCGCCGTCCACTTCCGCTCCACCGGTGGCTCGCCGTCGGGGCCGGTCTGCTCGCGCACGACCGGCTCCGACCTCGCGTCGTCGGCCCAGCGGACGAACAGCGCCGCGTGGCCCGCGTTGACCAGGGCGTCACCGGGCAGCAGATCGGCGTGCGCGACCTCGGTGGCGACGTCGCGCAGCGTGGTGGTGGTGCGGGAGTGGGTGAGGCCCCACGCCATGGAGACGTAGCCGGAGCAGTCGGTGCGGTAGTTGCCGTGCTCGTTCTGGTGGCACGCCTGCTGGCTGTACGGCACCCGGGCGTCCAACCAGGACTGCGACCGGGTCTGCGTCTCGCCGCGCGTGGTCACGCGGTCCTCCGGTGTCGTCCCGCACGCGGCCAAGCCGCCCGGGTCGTCCACCGCGTGCGCGACCGGTGCCTGGAACGCCGCCGCGCAGGCGATGGCGGCGATCAGCGTGCGGGTGCTCATCGGACCCCCTCGGGTCGTCGTGGCCGCGGACGGCCCGCGGCGTCGGCACCACGAGGTTTCCCGCCGTTCGGTGGCACAGCGCCAAACCACTCGGCCGAGTGATCTACGGCGTGCGGAGGGTTCACCCGGACCGGCGGGGGTAGTTCGACGGTGCTCACGGCGGACGTCCGAAGGGGACCGGTATGCGCTTCGTCATCGTCGTGGCCGCGCTGTGCGCCGCGGTGGGGTGCGGCGGCGACCCGGAAGCGGGACGGGCCAGGTCGTCCGCCGCGGAGGTGGGCAGCCGGGAGATCGGCGTCCTGGCACCGGCCGAGGCGGCCGGCACCGCGTTCACCTACGACCCGGTCGCCGCGCCACCGGGCGCGGAACTGGAGGTGGAGGTGGTCGGCGGCGACGGCACGACGACCGTGCGGCTGAGCGCCGACCTGCTCCAACCCGATCGCGGTTACGCCGCCCACGCGCACACCGACCCCTGCGGCCGCAACGGCACCGACGCCGGCCCGCACTACCAGCACGAGGTCGACCCCGCCGCGACGCCCGAGCGGCCGTCGGTCGACCCGGCCTACGCCAACCCGCGCAACGAGATCTGGCTCGACCTCACCACCGACGGCCGGGGCAGCGGCACGGCCGAGACCACGGTCCCGTTCGCCTTCGGCGACCGCGTGCCGTCCTCGATCGTGCTGCACGAGCACCCGACCACCGAGACCCGGCAGGGCCGCGCGGGCAGCGCGGGTGCCCGGATCGCCTGCTTCACCGCACCGTTCCGCTGACGGCTCAGTCCACGGCGGTGGTCTTCGGCGTGCGGTAGACGATGTCGACGTACTCGCGGTGCCGGTCGATGTAGCCCTTGATGAACGGGCACAGCGGCAGCACGGGCAACCCCCACGCCCGCGCCTGGTCGAGCGCGCCCCGGGCCAGGGCGCTGCCGACGCCCTTGCCCTCGAACGCGGGGTCGACCTCGGTGTGGGTGAACACGATCAGGTCGGGCGTGCGGATGTAGACCGCCTTGCCCGCCGCCGTGCCGTCGACCACGGCCGCGAAGTGCTTCTCCGCGGGAACGTCGTGCACCTCGATGACCATGGCGCGATCCTCGCACGGCCCGCCCGTCCAGTGCTCGCGGAGCAACCGCGGCCCGGTCGTCGCCGGTGCCGTGGGCCCTCTGCCCCGGTCGCCCGGCCCCTCGACTCGTCCGACGCACGTACCGCCGGTCGGCGCGCCCGGGTGGTCTTCGTCGGCCGGTAGAGAAATCGGTACGCCCAGGTGCCGGCGATCGGGCAGGCTGACGCGATGGGGTATGCGGTGCGCGACTACGTCGCCGAGGACGAACGGTCGTGGCTGCGGTGCCGGGTGTCGTCGTCCCTGGGCACCGCCCTCCACGACGACGTGGTGGCGGCCAAGCCCGAGGTCAGCGGTGCGGAACTCGTGGCGGTGGACGGGGCGGTGGTCGTCGGCATCCTCGACCTCGCGGTCGACGGCGACCTGGCCACCATCGAGACGATCGCGGTGCACCCGGACCACCAGCACCGGGGGATCGGCGGCGCGCTGCTGTCACGGGCCCGGACCCGTGCCCTGGCGCTCGGCGCGACCACGCTGGACGCCTGGACCCGGGACGACCCGCCGACGTTGCGCTGGTACCGCGCCATGGGCTTCGGCGAGAGCGACCAGCACCTGCGCGTGATCGCCGACCAGCGCACCTCGCCCGACGAGCCGGCCCGTGCCGTCGCCGCGCGACCCGACCGGCGCGTGGCGAAGGCGTTCCGGCGCGCCGACGTCACCGAGGAGGCGCGGTCGCGCCGGGAGTTCGCCCGCGTGCACGCGCGCCGGCGGTTCGCGATGCCGTTACGTGGTGAGCTCCGTCGGCGTGGCGATGACGTCGACCATGGCGCCGTTGCGCAGGACGGTCACCGGCAGCGGTAATCCGATGGCCTCGGCGAACAGCTGCCGCTGGATGCCCTGGGCGTCGTTGACCGGCGTCCGGGCCACGCTCAGCACGAGGTCGCCGTCGCGCAGTCCCGCGCGTTCGGCCGGACCGCCGGGCACGACCTGCACCAGCCGCACGCCCGCGCGCTGCCCGGTGCGTTCGGCGACGGCGTCGGGCAGGGGCGCGGGCGCGCCGACCAGGCCCAGGTAGGCCCGCCGCACCCGGCCCTCGACCAGCAGGGTCGACAGGATCCGCTGGGTGGTGCTGTTCATCGGGATCGCCAACCCCAGGCCGATGCCCGCCAACGCGGTGTTGATGCCGACCACCTCGCCCGCGGAGTTGGCCAGCGCGCCGCCGGAGTTGCCCGGGTTGAGCGCCGCGTCGGTCTGGATCACGTCCTCGATCACGCGCCCCATCCGGCCGTTGCTCACCGGAACCGCGCGGCCCAGCGCGCTGACGACGCCGGCGGTCACCGAACCGGCGAGGCCGAGCGGGTTGCCCACGGCGATCACCAGTTGGCCGACCTGCAGGTGGTCGGCGTCGCCGAACTTCGCGGGACCGGGCGCCTCCGCCGACGCCCACAGCACCGCCAGGTCGGCCAGCGGATCGGTGCCCACCACCGTGAACGGCGCCTCGGAACCGTCCGCGAACACCGCCGTCCCGTCCCGCGCGCTGCCGACCACGTGCGCGTTGGTCAGCAGGTGGCCGTCATCGGTGAACACCACCGCCGACCCCGTGCCGCGCGGCATGCGCACGCTGGCCACGTGCGGCGTGACCGACTTCGCCACCGCGATCACGGCCTGCGAGTAGGCGTCCAGCGGGTCCATCGGCGCCTCCTGATTACACGATTACACCTCATCGTGCGCTCGGGGAGGCCGTGCTGTCCGGGGCGTTCGCCGACAGCGGATTCACCCCGGACAGCGGCGGTGTCAGCGGTCCAGCAGCATCGCCAGGTCGACGGCGTTCGCCATGGCTTCCGTGCCCGCGTCGTTCGGGTGCAGGTGGTCGCCGCTGTCGTAGGCCGGGTCCAGGGTGGCCGGGTCGCCGGGCACGGCGGTCGCGGCGGCGAAGTCGACCACGCCGTCGAACTCGCCGGACGTGCGGATCCAGTCGTTGAGCGCCCGCCAGGTCGCCTCGCGCTCCTCGGTCCAGATGAACGAGCCCTTGAACGGCAGGATCGTGCCGCCGTACACCCGCACGCCCTTCGCCCGCGCCTGCGCGATCACCTCGCGGTGCCCGGCGATCAGGTCCTCGGCCGACGCGCTGTAGCCGATGTCGTTCACGGCCTCCAGCAGGATCATCGCCTTGACGCCGGTCTGGGACAGCACGTCCCGCTGCACGCGCGTCACACCCGCCACGCCCCAGTACGGCTCGTCGCGGTCGGCGATCAGGCGGTTGCCGCCCAGGCCCGCGTTCACCACGGACAGCGTCCGACCCGGCACCGCGTTCAGCCGCCTGGCCAGGAAGTCCGGCCACCGGCGGTTGGCGTTGCCGGTGGTGCTGGCCGTGTCGGTGATCGAGTCGCCGAACGCCACCACCGTGCCCGCGACCCGCTTGGCGGGCGCCACGTCCACACCGTCGACGACCATCCAGCACGGCGTGTCCTGGAACCCGCCCGCCAGCGCACCGGTGCGGTCGCCCGGGGCCAGGTAGTTGCCCTGCGCGGTGAACGGGTGGTTGGTCAGCGGGCCGGTGGCGTCCGGCAGGTAAGCGCTCACCAGGAGCGTGGACAGCGCTTTCACGTCCAACGGGACCGGGTCGCTGAACAGCTCCCGGCCGACCGGCACCGTGACGCCGCGCCTGCCGTTGAACGTCAACGCGCGCAACGTGCCGGGCACCGCCGCGTCACCGGACGCCTGCACCGCGACCGACGCGCGGCCGACCCGCAACGGCGTGGCGCCGAACGCGTTGGTCAGCCGGACCCGCACCGAGTTGCCGCCGGCGCTGAGGAACACCACGTTGCGCACGGTCTGGTCCCGCAGCCCCTGGCCCGCCGGGCAGTCGCTCCACGGTATGTCGCTGCCCACCACGGGGCTCGCCGCCCAGCCGGCCACCCAGGGCTTGCCGTGCGCGGTGGCGGTCGGTTGCAGCACGGCCGTCGCCACGAGCGCGGCCGTGACGGCCAGCTTCCCCACGTGCCCTGCCATGAAGGTCTCCCCACGCCGGTCGTCATCGGTGACGTCGCCGACGGTGGCAGCGATCAAATTAACCGGTCAAGCACCCCACGACGAGTGGCGCGATAGTTGCGACGAGTGGCCCTGCTTACGCGTTCAGCACGTGGTCCGGTCGGCGGTCGCACCGCTGCGCCGCGTCGACCGCGGCCACCGCGCCGGGGCTGCGCGGTTCCGCACCCCGCCTGACCGCGTCCCCCGGTCGCGGTCAGGCGGGCACGCGGGTTCAGACGTGGTCGGGCAGCGAGCGGGCCATGTCGTGCGGGGACGGCATGGCGGCCACCTCGTCGGCGATCGCCCGCGCCGCGCCGAGCACGGCCTCGTCGGCGAGCAGGCGCCGCGCCCGGGTCGTGATCGCCTCGGCGGTCGTCTCCGCGCCCAGCAGCCGGTCGCCGAGCCCCGCCTCGGTCACCATCGCGGCGTTGCTGAACTGGTCGGCCCCCTGCGGCAGGACGAGCTGCGGCACGCCCGCGCCGAACGAGCCCATCGTGGTCCCGCTGCCGCCGTGGTGCACCACCAGGTCCACGTGCGGCAGCAGGTCGGCCTGCGGCACCCACGGCAGCACGACGACGTTGTCCGGCAGTTCGCCGAGGGCGTCCACCTCGACCGTCGGCCCGGCCGCCACGAGCACCTTCGCGTCCAGCGCGCCGAGGCCTTCGATCGCCGTGCGCAGCACACCCGCCTCGCCGAACGCGGTGCCCAACGTGAGGTACACCAGCGGTTCGCGGTGGTCGAGCACCCACGACGGCAGCTCCCCGGGTTCGGCGAACGGCACGGGTCGCAGCGGGATCCGGTGCGGTGCCGTGGCCAGGAACCGCGGGTCCTGCACCGACGGCGGGCAGATGTCGATGTACGGGTTGCCCAGCACCATGAAGTCGTCGTCCGGCAGGTCGACGCCGAGGTCCGCGGCGACCGCGGACAGGTGCTTGAGCACGGGGTCGGAGAACTCCTCGGCCTCCCACATCCGGCCGAACGAGTGGCACAGCGCGGGCACGCCCGCGGCCTTCGCGGCCAGCCCCGCGCCGGGGTTGCCCAACTCGTGCACGACCAGGTCGGGCTTGCGGTCGGCGATGACCCGCGCCACGTCGGCGGCGAAGCGGCGCGGCAGCACCGAGCCGAACACCGCCGAGATCTGGTCGGCGCCGACGTCCTGCGCCTGCACCCCGTCCGCGCTCCCGAACGCGGCCGCGAACGCCTCGTGGATGCTCAGGCCGCCGACGACGTGCTCGACACCGTGCGGGGCTAAGGCGTTCGCGAACGCCTCCGAGGTCACGAAGATGACCTCGTGGCCGACTTCGCGTGCGGCGATCGCGAGCGGCAGCAGGGGATAGGTGTGTCCGTGTGAGCCGAGGCTCGAGAAGAGGATTCGCACTGGTTCGAGCGTAGCGAGATTTTCCACGGTGGGTGAATTTCGTCCGGTTCGGGTGCTCCCCGGGACGAGGCGAAGATCACCCCGGCGCGGTTCAGGCGAAGTCGGGCAGCACGGCGGCCACGTCGTGCGGTGACGGCATGGCGGCCACCTCGTCGGCCATCGCCCGGGCCGCGTCGAGCACGGCGTCGTCGGCGAGCAGGCGGCGCGCCTTGGCGGCGATCACCTCGGGCGTCACCTCCGCGCCGAGCACCCGGTCGCCCAGGCCCGCCTCAGTCACCATGGCGGCGTTGGCGAACTGGTCGGCGCCCTGCGGCAGCACCAGGTGCGGCACGCCCGCGCCGAACGTGCCCATCGTGGTGCCCGCACCGCCGTGGTGGACCACGAGGTCCGCATAGGGGAGCAGGTCGCCCTGCGGCAACCACGCCCGCACGACGACGTTGTCCGGCAACTCGCCCAGGTCGTCCACCTCCACGGCCATGGCGGTGGACACGAGCACCTTGGCGTCCAGCGTGCCGAGGCCCTCGATGGCGGTGCGCAGCACGCCCGCCGTGCCGAACGCCGTGCCCAACGTCAGGTACACCAGCGGTTCGCGGTGGTCGAGCACCCACGACGGCAGGCCGCCGGGCTCGGCGAACTGCACCGGTCGCAGCGGGACGCGGTCCGACGTGGTGGCCAGGAAGTCCTGGTCCTGCACGGACGGCGGGCAGATGTCGAGGTAGGGGTTGCCGAACCGCATGACGTCGCCGTCGGGGACCTCGACGCCGTACTCGGCCGCGACCTCGGCCAGGTGCAGGCGGATGTCCTCCAGGGGGCCGCTGGGCAGCCAGTACTTGCCGAACGAGTGGCACACCGCGGGCGTGTCGGCCGCCCTCGCCGCGAGCGCCACGCCGACGTTGGCCACCTCGTGCACGACCAGGTCGGGCTTGCGGTCGAGGATGATCGGCGCCAGGTCGGCGGCGTGCCTGCGCGCCAGGATCGAGCCGAACACCGCCGAGACGCGCCTGGGGTCGAAGTCCTCCGCCTTGCGCGCGGCGGGGCTCGCGTTGCCCAGTTCGAACGCCTCCAGCATGTCCATCCCACCCGGGACGTGCTCGATGCCCTGCGCGGTCAGCGCCTCCGCGAACTTGTCCGTGGTCACGAACGTGACGTCGTGGCCCAACTCGCGCGCCGCGACGGCGAGGGGCACGAGGGGGAACGTGTGTCCGTGTGAGCCGAGGCTCGAGAAGAGGATTCTCACGGTGAGACCCTGTCGCTTTTCGGCCGGCACGCTCCTGTTACCCGTGGGTCACTGCGGACCGGGCGGAGATGACTTCGGGTCCGGCGGCGCGGCCAGCTCCGCCCGCACGGCGGTGGTCGCGTCGATGCTCGCGACCAGGAACCGGGCGATCACCTCCTTGTCCGCGTCGCCGAACCGCTCCCAGGCGCGGGTGTACGCGCCGTCGAGCGGCTCGAAGAAGTGACGTCCCAGCTCCAGCGCCTTGGTCGACACGTGCAGCTCGACCTTGCGCCGGTCGTGCGGGTTGCGCGTGCGCTCGACGTGCCCGGAGGCCTCCAGCCGGTCCAGGACCGACGTCGTGGCGGACGTGCTCAGGTGCAGCGCCTCGGCCAGCCTGGTCGGGGACATCGGCGTGCCGCCCCACCGCGCGTCCATGATCAGCGCGAGCGCGTTGAGGTCGGTGCGGTGCATCCGCTGCTTCTCGCCGAACATCTCCACGAACCGGTCGGTTTCGACCGTCAGTTGCCGGAGCAACCTGACCAGGGCCGAGTTGTCGGCCATGCGCCCTCCCGTTATTGTTTCGACGGTCGAACTATTGGATCGTCGAACTTTGTGGCCTCGGAGGTCATTGTCCCGTGCACGCGACCCGGAACCGCACCCGCTGGTTGTTGCCCGCCCTGGTGGCGGTGGCGTGGCTGGCGCTCGGCGGCTTCTCCGGCCCGTTCGCGGGCAAGCTGAGCGAGGTCGCGGTCAACGACAGCACCGCGTTCCTGCCCGCCTCCGCCGAGGCCACCGAGGTCTCCGAGCAGGTCAAGGCGTTCGGTGACGCCCGCGGCCTGCCCGCGGTCGTGGTCGCCGAGCGCGCCTCGGGGCTCACCCCCGCCGACCTGGAGTACCTGGGCGGCCGCGGCTTCACCGGCGAGGCGTCGCCGGTGATCCCGTCGACCCGCGACGACCAGGCCGCGCAGGTCGTCATCGCGGTCGACCCGGCCGACCCGGCAGGCGCGGTGGAGGACATCCGGGCGAAGCTGACCGACCCGCCCGACGGGCTCACCGTGCTGGTCGCCGGGCCCGCCGCGCAGGTCGCCGACCTCAAGGAGGCGTTCAGCGGCATCGACGGCCTGCTGCTGCTGGTCGCGGGCGCGGTCGTGGCGCTGATCCTCGTGCTGGTCTACCGCAGCCCGCTGCTGCCGCTGGTGGTGCTGCTGTCCGGGGTGTTCGCGCTCGGCCTGGCCAGCCTCGCGGTGTACCTGCTGGCCGACGGCGAGGTGATCGACCTCAACGGCCAGAGCCAGGGCATCCTGTTCATCCTGGTCTTCGGCGCGGCCACGGACTACGCGTTGCTGCTGGTGTCCCGGTTCCGCGAGGAACTGCGCGACACCGAGGACCGGTACCGGGCGATGCGGGTGGCGTGGCGGGCCACCGTCGAGCCGATCGCCGCGTCGGCGGGCACGGTCGTGCTCGGCGTGCTGTGCCTGCTGTTCAGCGACCTCAACTCCAACAAGGGCCTCGGGCCGGTGGCCGCGATCGGCATCGGCGCGGCGCTGCTGGCCTCGGTGACGTTCCTGCCCGCCGTGCTGGTGCTGCTGGGCCGGTCCGCGTTCTGGCCGCTGCGGCCGAAGGTCGGCTCGCCGCACCCCGAGACGAGCGGGGTGTGGGCGCGGGTCGCCGGGATGATCTCGGCCCGGCCGCGGGCCACGTGGGTCGTCACCGCGGTGGTGCTGCTGATCGGCGTCGCGTTCGTGCCGCAGCTCAAGGCCTCCGGTACGGCGCAGTCCGACGTGTTCCTCACCGAGGTCGACTCGGTGGCCGGGCAGGAGGTGCTGTCGCGGCACTTCCCGGGCGGCACCGGCGCGCCGACGGTCGTGCTCGCCCGTGCGGGGCGGGCGGAGGCCGTGACGATGGCGGCGGACGTGGACGGCGTGTCCGAGGTGCGGCCGGCGGGGGAGGCCTCGGGGCTGGTGCGGCTCGACGTCGTGCTGGAGGACCCGGCCGACTCCGAGGCCGCGTTGGCGACGGTGCAACGGCTGCGCGACGCCGTCCGGGCGGTACCGGACGCGGACGCCAAGGTGGGCGGGCCCACCGCCACGCAGCTGGACACGCAGACCACGTCCGAGCGCGACCGGCTGGTGATCATCCCCATCGTGCTGTTGGTGATCTTCCTGGTCCTGGCGCTGCTGCTGCGGTCGCTGCTGGCGCCGTTGCTGCTGATCGCCACGGTCGTGCTGTCGTTCGCCGCGACCATGGGCGTGTCGGCGCTGGTGTTCAACGGGATCTTCGACTTCCCCGGTGCCGACCCCGTGGTGCCGCTGTTCGGGTTCGTGTTCCTGGTGGCGCTGGGCATCGACTACAACATCTTCCTGATGACGCGGGTGCGCGAGGAGGCCGGGGGGCTCGGCACCCGCGCGGGGGTGCTGCGCGGGTTGACCATCACCGGCGGCGTGATCACGTCGGCGGGTGTGGTGCTGGCGGCGACCTTCTCGGCGTTGGCGGTGCTGCCGATCCTGTTCCTCGCGCAGATCGCGTTCATCGTGGCGTTCGGCGTGCTGCTGGACACGTTCGTGGTGCGGTCGTTGCTGGTGCCGGCGTTGGGCGTGGACGTGGGCAGGCGTATCTGGTGGCCGTCGAAGCTCGCGCGCGGTGAGGACTGACACCGGGCGATGTCACAGTTCGCGTGGCCCGGATCGTCCTGACCGTGGCGGGGTCTCGCGGAGGAGGACACGATGAAGATCGCGGTCGTGGGCGGCACGGGAGCGGGCGGGCGCCGGGTGGTCGACGAGGTGGCCCGGTCCGGGCACGAGGCGGTCGTGGTCGGTCGGTCGGCCGGGGTCGACCTGCTGACCGGCGCCGGGCTCGACGCGGCCCTGGCGGGGTGCGCCGCGGTCGTGGACGTGTCGAACTCGCCGGGCTGGAGCCGGGACGAGGCGGAGCCGTTGTCGACCCGGGGCACCGGCAACCTGCTGGACGCCTCGGCCCGCGCGGGCGTGCGGCACCTGGTCGTGCTGTCGATCGTGGGTGCGGACGAGGTCGACCTCGACTACTACTTCGGCAAGCGGCGGCAGGAGGCGCTGGTGATGGCCGGGTCGGTGCCCTGGAGCGTGCTGCGGACCACCCGGCCCCCCGAGCCGGCGGCCGGGTCGCCGGCGTGCGTGACCGGGCCGGTGGCGCCGTCGGTGTCGTCGCAGCCGGTGTCGTCCCTGCCGATGTCGCCGCCGCCGGTGTCCGCGGCGGACGTGGCGGCCCGGTTGATCGAGCTCGCGGTGGGTCGGCCGCAGGGGTTCGTCCTGCCCGTCGCCGGTCCCGATCGCCCGGGGGTGGGGGAGGGGACGTTCGCCGGGTGCCGGGACGGGGTGTGCCCGTGACCGGGCGCGCCGAGGGATCCTCGACCGGACGCGCCCCCGAGCCGACCACCGGGCCGACCCCCGAGCCGACCCCCGGGCCGACCACCGGGCCTGTGGCCGACCGGGTCGCCGAGTTGGCCGCGGAGTACACGCGCATCAGGCCGCGACTGGTGGGCGTCGCGTACTCGATCGTCGGCACGGTGGCCGAGGCGCAGGACGTGGTGTCGGACTGCTGGTTGCGACTGACCGCCGCCGACGAGCAGGAACCGGTCCGCGACGTCGAGGCGTGGGCCGTGGTGGCGGTGGCGCGGCGCGCGGTGGACGTGCTGCGCTCGGCCAGGGTGCGGCGCGAGGAGTACGTCGGCCCCTGGCTGCCGGAACCGCTCGTGGGCGCCACCGCGGACGACCCGGCGGAACGGGTGACGCTGGACGACGCGGTGAGCTTCGCGCTCATGGTCGTGCTGGAGACCCTGACGCCCGCCGAACGCACCACGTGGGTGCTGCACGAGGTGTTCGGGATGCCGTTCCCGGAGATCGCCGCCGTCGTGGGCCGCAGCCCGGCCGCCGTGCGGCAGCTGGCCGTGCGGGCCCGCGCGCACGTCGCGGCCGGCGCGCCCCGGGTCGACGTCGGCACCGCCGAGCACCGCTCGGCCGTCGACGCGTTCGTCCGCGCCGTCGGCCAGGGCGACCTGCGCGGCCTGCTGGCCGTGCTGGACCCGGACGTCGTGCTCACCAGCGACGGCGGTGGCGTGGTCGGCGCGGCCCGGCGCCCGGTCCACGGCGCGGACCGCGTGGGGCGCTTCCTCGTCGGGGTGCGCGGCAAGCTGCCCACGGGGGCGCGGATCGCGCCGCTGACCGTGAACGGCGGGCCCGGCTTCGTCGCGCTGGTCGGCACGACCCCGTGGTTCGTCTGCTCCTTCACCCTCCAGGACGGTCGGGCCAGGCGGGTCGACCTCGTGGTGACACCGCACAAGCTCCCGCGCGACTTGAAGGTTTAGCGCCAAGGTCCGCACCAGGGGTCGGCGCCACCGGTGGCGCCCTCAGGCTCGGCGCAGCCCGGCGACGAGGAGCGCGACCAGCCGACGTGCGTCGTAGTGGGGGTCGCGGTCGGCGCCGATGCAGAGGTTGCCGACGCCGCGCATGAGTTCGAGGGCCTCGACGTCGGCACGGATCTCGCCCGCCTCGGCGGCGGCGTCGAGCAGTCGGGTGCACACGGGCACCAGGCGGTCCAGGAAGTACGCGTGCAGCGCGTCGAAGCCGGCGTTGTCGGACCGCAGCACGGCGGCGAGCCCGTGCTTGGTCACCAGGAAGTCGACGAAGAGGTCGATCCACCGCCCGAGCGCGGCGTACGGGCTCGGGCCGTCCGCCAGCAGGGCGGGCCCGGCCTCGGCGCAGGCCTCCACCTGGTGCCGGTACACGGCGATGATCAGGTCCGCCCGGGTCGGGAAGTGGCGGTAGATCGTGGCCGTGCCGACGCCGGCCGCCGCCGCGATGTCGCGCACGGGCGCTTCCACGCCCGAGGCGACGAAGACCGCGGCGGCCGCGTCGAGCAGGGACTCCTCGTTGCGCCGGGCGTCGGCCCGCTTCGGCTTGGCCGCAGGCCGGTCCTCGTCGTTCACGCGCGTTCCCTCCAGAGCCGTGGTTGCTAAGCGGGACACTGTTCCGTATCGTCAAACGGGACAGCGTTCCGCTTGTTCAGGATGTCAGACCAGGAGACGACACGTCATGCAGTACCGCACTTTGGGCCGCACCGGTGTACAGGTCGGCTCCCTCGCGCTGGGCGCGATGAACTTCGGCGCGATCGGGCGCACCGCCCAGGACGAGGCGACCGCGATCGTCGACGCCGCCCTCGAAGGCGGCATCAACGTCATCGACACCGCCGACTGGTACAGCGCCGGCGAGTCGGAGGTGATGGTCGGCAAGGCCATCGCGGGCCGCCGCGACGACATCGTGCTGGCCACCAAGGCGAACATGCCGATGGGTGACGAGCGCAACCACCAGGGCAGCTCGCGCCGCTGGCTGGTCACCGAGCTGGACCACAGCCTGCGCCGGCTGGGCGTCGACCACGTCGACCTCTACCAGGTCCACCGGTGGGACCCGACCACGAGCGACGAGGAGACGCTGTCGGCGCTGACCGACCTCCAGCGCGCGGGGAAGATCCGCTACTTCGGCTCCTCCACCTTCCCGGCCTACCGCATCGTGCAGGCGCAGTGGGCCGCCCGGGAGCACCACCTCGGCCGTTACGTCACCGAGCAGCCCAGCTACTCGATCCTCCAGCGCGGCATCGAGGCGCACGTGCTCCCGGTGGCCCAGGAGTACGGGCTCGGCGTGCTGGCCTGGAGCCCGCTGGCCTCGGGCTGGCTGTCCGGAGCGGTCCGCGCCGGCCGGGAGGTCGCCACCCACCGCTCGGCGATCCTGCCGGAACGGTTCGACACCGCGATCCCGGCCAACCGGGCCAGGCTCGACGCCGTGGAGCGGTTGGTCGAGGTCGCCGCCGAGGCCGGCCTGACCCTGATCCAGCTCGCCCTCGGGTTCGTCACCGCGCACCCGGCCGTGACCGGCGCGATCATCGGGCCGCGCACGCTCGACCACCTGCACTCGCAACTCGCGGCGGCGGACACCGTGCTGCCGGCGGACGTGCTGGACGCGATCGACGAGATCGTCGCCCCGGGCGTCGACCTCGCACCGCAGGAGAAGTTCGACACCCCGCCCGCGCTGCTCGACGCGTCGCTGAGGCGTCGCTGACGGGCGTCGCTGACCGGGTGGCGCCAGCGGGGTGCCGCTGACGGGGGCGCCGCTGACGGGGGCGGCGCGGCCGGTTGGCCGGACCGGCGACTCCGTGTGGTCCCGTGCGGTCGATCTCCACCGCCTCGACACTGGGACCATGGGACTTCGCCGGATCCTCGTGTGCGCCGCGCTCGTCCTCGGCTTCGGCGCGGTCACCGTGCCGGCCGGGTCGCCGGTGGCGAACGCCGACGCGGTGGACTGCGTCGACTACTTGTACTGGAAGCACTTCGACGGCTTCATCATCAGCAGTGCGTGCGGGCTCGGCGAGGACGGCAACGTGCGGAGCTGCCAGGACATCCTCGCCTGGGCGAACGTGCGACCGCAGGACGTGGTCGAGGAAGCGTGCCGGTTGGCGGCCCAGCCCTAGGGCGTGGGCCGGAGCACGAGGGTGACGA
Source organism: Actinosynnema sp. NPDC050801 (assembly GCF_040673975.1). NCBI lineage: Bacteria > Bacillati > Actinomycetota > Actinomycetes > Pseudonocardiales > Pseudonocardiaceae > Actinosynnema > Actinosynnema sp. NPDC050801. Next base: position 461,108 of record NZ_JBFAQZ010000005.1, read on the forward strand.
AGCCCAGCACGCCGCGGTAGCCGTTGAGCCAGCTGTCGCGGTGCGCGGCGGACGTGGCCAGGACCTGCTCCCGGTCCGGGTGGTCGGGGTGGTCCAGCGCCCACGAGGCCAGCGAGCCCGTCCAGCTCCACTCGTACTCGTCCCACTCCGCCGTCGTGCTCACGTGGCCGTGCACCGGCGTCCAGCCGTCGGCGACCACGCGGGCGACCGTGGTCGGCAGGTCCGCGTACTTCTGCGGACCGTCCTCCAACTCCGCCCGGACCGCCGGGCTCGGCTCGCGTTCCCAGAAGCAGTCGCCCAGCACGACCACGCCGTCCTCGGCCAGGTGGCCCCGGGCGGCGGCGAGCGCGGGCAGCAGCTCGCCGAAGGCGTAGGCCGCGCCGATGCTGAGCACCACGTCCGCCTTGCGGGGCGACCGGTACGCGGTCACGTCCGCGCACACCAGGTCGAGCCGGTCGGCCACGCCGAGCCGGGCGGCGTCGGCGAGGGTCGTGTCGAAGCCCGCGTCGGAGATGTCGACGCCGACCGCGGTGATGCCGTCGTGCTCCTGCACCGCGCGCAACAGCCACGCGCCCTCGCCGCAGCCCAGGTCGAGCACGTGGGCGTCGGGTCGACGGATCGCCCGGTCCAGGACGTCGGTGACGGTCGGGTCGCCGACGGGCGCCGCGATGGGGTGTTCCGCGTGCGCCAAGGCGCTGAGTGTCTGTCGATCCACGATCAGTGACTAACACACCGGCAGGCGCGACCGCGCCTGTTTTTCCCGGTCCGTACCGGTACGGATTCGTGCCGGCCGGGCATGGCGCGGGAGCGGATCGTGAAGTAGAAATAGCCAACTCAACACCGCCGACGCCCTGACCTCGCCGGACCTGAGAGAGCGCTCTCTTACACGGCGGTCGGCGTCACTACCCCCAGAGGCATGTCAATGACGATCATGCGCCACGCCAGACGTGAGAGCGCTCACACGAGACTGCGCCGGGTGTTCGTGCTCGGCCTCGCCTTGGCCGCCGCGACCGCCGCGGCGCCGGCCGTGAGTGCGGACCCGCCCCGGCGCACGCAGGACCTCGGCGTGAACGTGAAGGTGTTCGACCCCTCCATGCCGGTCGCCGAGATCCAGGCGGCCCTCGACGCGACGCACGCCGCCCAGGTCGACAACGAGATGGGCACGCAGCGGTACGCGTACCTGTTCAAGCCGGGTCACTACGGCACCGCCGAGCAGCCGCTGCAGATCAAGGTGGGCTACTACACCGAGATCGCGGGCCTCGGCGCGTCGCCGACCGACGTGGTGATCAACGGCAAGGTCGAGGTCTACAACCGCTGCCTGGCCGACGGCGGCACGGGCAACTGCCTCGCGCTGGTCAACTTCTGGCGCACGCTGGGCAACCTGACCATCAACATCGACGGCAAGGACCAGGACGGCTGCCGGTCCGGGGCGAACTTCTGGGCCGTCTCGCAGGCGGTGTCGCTGCGCCGGCTCAACGTCACCAGCGGCACCTTCACGCTGATGGACTACTGCACCGCCGGCCCGCAGTACGCCAGCGGCGGGTTCATCGCCGACTCCAGGCTGCCGTCGGTCGTCAACGGCTCGCAGCAGCAGTGGCTGACCCGCGACAGCGAGCTCGGCAGCTGGTCGAACGGCGTGTGGAACCAGGTGTTCTCGGGTGTCGAGGGCGCCCCCGACGACGCGGCGTTCCCGAACCCGCCGTACACCACGCTCGACGCCACGCCGCTGAGCCGGGAGAAGCCGTTCCTGTTCGTCGACGACGCCGGCCGCTACCAGGTCCGCGTCCCGGCCGCCCGGCGCGACACCAGCGGTGTGTCGTGGGCCGACGGCATGACGCCCGGCCGCACGGTCCCGCTGTCCGACTTCTTCGTCGCCAAGCCCGGCGACTCGGTGCGCGACATCAACAACGCGCTCGCGCGCGGCAAGCACCTGCTGCTCACGCCGGGCGTCTACGACGTCGCCCGCAGCATCGAGGTCAAGCGCCCCGACACGGTGGTGCTCGGTCTCGGGCACGCCACGCTGACCGCCGTGCACGGCTCGACCCCGCTGGACGTGGCGGACGTGCCCGGTGTCGTCATCGCCGGTGTCACGGTCGACGCGGGCACCGAGCTGTCCCCGGTGCTGGTGCGCGTGGGCAAGAAGCACGGCAACCGGCCGAGCAAGCCGCTCAACCCGACCACGCTGTCCGACGTGTACTTCCGCGTCGGCGGGCCGCACGTGGGCAAGGCGGACACCGCGCTGGAGGTCAACAGCGACAACGTGCTCATCGACCACACCTGGGTGTGGCGGGCCGACCACGGCGTCGAGGGCTTCACCGACACGCAGCGCTGGAACACCAACACCGGCCTCACCGGTGTCGTCGTCAACGGCGACGACGTGACCGCGACCGGTCTGTTCGTGGAGCACTTCCAGCGGCACAACACCGTCTGGAACGGCGAGCGCGGCACCGTCGTGCTCTACCAGAACGAGCTGCCCTACGACCCGCCGACGCAGGCCGACTGGATGAAGGGCGACGTCGAGGGCTGGGCGGGCTACAAGGTCGGCGACCACGTGCGCACGCACACCCTGCACGGCGGTGGCGTCTACGTGTTCAACCAGAACAACCCGGAGATCCACACCGAGAACGGCTTCGAGGTCCCCGAGACGCCGGGCGTGAAGCTGCACCACATCATGACCGTCAACCTCAGCGCCGGCGTGATCGACCACGTCGTCAACGGCGTCGGCGGCGCGGCGGACATGACCAAGGTCGGCGTTCCGGTCTACATCGCGGAGTACCCCGCGCCGTGACACGGAGGCGGTGAGCCGGCTGCGGCGAGCCAGACGCCGTGGGACAGGTGCGGTGCCCGACCCCGACCGGGGCCGGGCACCGCTCGTCCGACTACCCGCAGACCGCGCCGACGGAGGCCGAGCCGACGAGCTTGGCGTACTTCGCCAGCACGCCCCGCTGGTACCGGGCGGGCAGCGGCGCCCAGCCCTCGCGGCGGGCGGCCAGCTCGGCGTCGTCCACCGCGACGTCCAGCCTGCCGTTGGCGACGTCGAGCGTGATCTGGTCGCCGTCGCGGATGAACGCGATCGGCCCGCCGTCCACCGCCTCCGGCGCGACGTGGCCGACGCACAGGCCGGTCGTGCCGCCGGAGAACCGGCCGTCGGTGAGCAGCAGCACGTCCTTGCCCAGGCCCGCGCCCTTGATCGCCGCGGTGACGGCGAGCATCTCCCGCATGCCCGGCCCGCCCTTCGGGCCCTCGTAGCGGATGACCACCACGTCGCCCGCGGTGATCGTGCCTGCCTCCAGCGCGTCCATCGCCGCGCGCTCGCGGTCGAACACGCGGGCGGTGCCGGTGAACACGTCCGAGTCGAACCCGGCGGACTTCACCACCGCGCCGTCGGGCGCGAGCGACCCGCGCAGGATGGTGATGCCGCCGGTGCGGTGGATCGGCTCGCTCATCGCCCGCAGCACGGTGCCGTCGGGGTCGGGCGGCGCGATGTCGGCCAGGTTCTCCGCGACCGTGCGGCCGGTGACGGTCAGGCAGTCGCCGTGCAGCAGGCCCGCGTCCAGCAGCGCCTTCATCACCACGGGCACGCCGCCGATGCGGTCGACGTCGGTCATCACGTGCCTGCCGAACGGCTTGACGTCGGCCAGGTGCGGCACCTTCGCGCCGATCCGGGTGAAGTCGTCCAGGCTCAGCTCGACCTCGGCCTCGTGCGCGATGGCCAGCAGGTGCAGCACCGCGTTGGTGGAGCCGCCGAACGCCATCACCACGGCGATCGCGTTCTCGAACGCCTCACGCGTCATGATCTGCCGCGCGGTGATGCCCCGGCGCAGCATCTCGACCACGGCCTGGCCGGACTTGCGGGCGAACCCGTCGCGCCGCCGGTCCGTGGCGGGCGGCGCCGCGCTGCCGGGCAGCGACATGCCCAGCGCCTCCGCCGCGCTCGCCATCGTGTTCGCCGTGTACATGCCGCCGCACGCGCCCTCACCGGGGCAGATGGCCCGTTCGATGAGGTCGACGTCCTCGCGGCTCATCAGGCCGCGGGAGCACGCGCCGACCGCCTCGAACGCGTCGATGATGGTCACCTCGCGCTCGCTGCCGTCGGTCAACGTCACCCGACCGGGCAGGATCGAGCCCGCGTAGAGGAACACGCTGGCCAGGTCGAGCCGGGCGGCGGCCATCAGCATGCCGGGCAGGGACTTGTCGCAGCCCGCGAGCAGCACGGACCCGTCCAGCCGCTCGGCCTGCATGACGGTCTCCACGCTGTCCGCGATCACCTCGCGCGACACCAGGGAGAAGTGCATGCCCTCGTGGCCCATCGAGATGCCGTCGGACACCGAGATCGTGCCGAACTCCAGCGGGTAACCGCCCGCCGCGTGCACGCCGTCCTTGCTCGCCTTCGCGAGCCGGTCCAACGGCAGGTTGCACGGCGTGATCTCGTTCCACGACGAGGCGACACCGATCTGGGGCTTGACCCAGTCGTCGTCACCCATCCCGACCGCCCGCAGCATCCCTCGCGCGGCGGTGCTCTCCAGGCCGTCGGTGACGTCGCGGCTACGCGGCTTGATGTCCGGGGTCTCGTTCATGGCAGGAAACCTAGTCGAACTCGGCGCGGCGGATCCGCCTCGGGCTCGTGGACCGGCTCGGATCCCCCGGTCAGGTGCATCACGTCCGTGCCCGGCCCCGACCGGCCGGCGCGGTCGGTCGGGGCCGAGGCGGCCGTCAGAGCTCGGTGTAGCTCTTCAGCCCGACCAGCGTGGTGAGCTTCATCGAGTTCGCGCCGGAGGGGGAGGGCAGGCCGAACCGCTTGTCCACCAACCGGCCCAGACCGCCGCAGCCGTGCGTGGCGGGGACGGCGAACGCGTTGTCCTCGATGGTGAACCTGAGCACCGGCGGGTCGGCGGAGATCCGGTCGGGTCCGCTGGTCCGGATGGGTCGGAACACGAGCGGGTCCGCGTCGTCGCCGATCGTGCAGCTGCCCGGCAGCAGGTCGTTGAGCACGCGGAGCTTCAGGTGCTGCACGCCCATCCGGTCGCCGTCGGAGAGGAAGTCGGCGAACCCGGCGTACTCGATGCGCAGGTCCGTGCGCAGCAGCGGGTTGCGGCCGGGCACGCCGAGCAGGCCGCCCGGCACGCGGGTCGGCTCGGCCCGCAGCGCGCCGAAGACCTGCGCGAACTTCCCGTCCAGCTGTCCCTCGGCGAACGTGAGCCGCATCGCGCCGGTGCCCTGCTCGCCGAGGTTGCCGAACCTGATGGAGCCGCTGGACACCAACACCTCGCAGCGCCACCGCGCGGGGTCGGCGCCGGCGGGGATCGCGGGGCAGTCGGCGAAGTCGAACGCGGGCACCGGCTCGGGCTGCGCCGCGGCGGTCCGCGGCGGCACCGGACCGGGTTGCGCGGCGGCGGTCTGCGGCACCGCCGCGGCGAGGCCGATCAGCGCGGTGCTCGCCAGTGCCGCGACCGCGGCGCGGCGGAAGGTTCTCGTCATGCCGCAGAGCCTTCCGCCCCGCGCGGCTCCCATGATCCGGTAGACCCCCGGGATCACCCCCGGTCCGACCCCGAGGCGCGGCCGGGGGTCAGCAGGACTTGGTCCAGCTGCACTCCACCTCGGCGCGCTGGTCGCCGGCCGGATCCGCGGCGATCGTGACCGCGGGCGCGGCCTGCCCGTCGCGGTGGCCCGCCAACCGCACGGCGACGGCGTCCTCGACCGGTTTCGCGGAGGTGAGCGTGTTGTTGCTGATCATGGCGAACACCAGCGGGGTGCCGTCGGCCGTGGTCACGTAACCGGACAGGGCGCTGACGCCGGTCAGGGTGCCGGTCTTGGCCCGGACGTTGCCCTCGGCCGGCGTGCCGCGCATCCGGTTGCGCAGCGTGCCGCCGACGGCCCGGTCACCGACGCCGGCCACGGGCAGCGCCTCGTACCAGGTCCGGAACCAGGGCTTGCGCTTGGCCGCGAGCAGCAGCGCGGCCAGCTGGTCCGGCGCCACCTGGTCCATCCTGGACAGGCCCGAACCGTCCCGCAGCGTCAGCGCCGCCGGGTCGACGCCCAACCCGCCGAGCGTCGCCGACATCGCCCGCAGGCCCGCGCTCCAGCTGCCCTCGTCGAAGACGGCCCGGCCGGCTGTCTTCACAAGGATCTCGGCGTGCATGTTGTTGCTGAGCTTGAGGAACGGCGCCAGCAGCCGTGACAGCGGCATCGACAGGTGCTCGCCGAGGACCCGTGCGTCCGCCGGGGTCGCGCCCGCGGCCGTGCCGCCGAGGACGTGGACCCCGTGCCGGGCGAGCGCGTCGTGGAACAGCGAGGTGACCAGCCCGGTCGGTTCCCAGACCGTGCTCCACTCGCTCTCGACGGCGCCACCGGCCGGGACCGCGCCCCGCACGTCGATCACGTTGGTGCCGTGCCGCCGTTCGACGGACACGCTCGACGCCGAGCCGGGCGGGCCGGTGACGGCGGTGTTGGCGATCGTGACGTAACTCGTCGGCGGCTCGGTGGTGACCGTCGCGGGCTGGCCCGGCGCCGCGGGGGCGACCCGCACGATGACCGTTCCGGCGTCGTAGTCGGTGTCCGGCGAGACGGTCAGCGCCGAGATCTGGGCGTTGTAGTAGTACGGCTCGTCGTCCCAGGCCCACCCGGTGCCCAGCCGCACGGAGTCGAACCAGGTGTCGTCGGCGACCAGCCTGCCGTGGACCACCCTGATGCCGCTGCCCGCGACCCGGGCGGCCAGCGCGTCGTAGTCGGCGGCGAGCACGGTCGGGTCGCCGGTGCCCCGCAGGTGCAGGTCACCCGCCAGCACCCCGGCGCGCACGCGGCCCGCCGCGGACACGGTCGTGCGGAACCGGTGGTCGGGGCCCAGGACCTCCAGCGCCGCGGCGGAGCTGAGGAGCTTGCCGTTGGACGCCGGTTGGCCGCGCCGGTCGCCCTCGCTGGCGAACACCACGGCGCCGGTCTCGGCGTGGCGGACCACCAGCCCCACGTCCGCCCCGTCGAGGCTCGGACCGGTGATGATCGCCGCGAGGTCCCGGGTGAGCGCGTCGTCCGCCTGCGCCGACGCGGGTGTCACCAGGTCGGCGGCGGGCACCGCGGCGAACACCGCGGCGGCCAGGACGAGCGCGAACGACCGTGATCCGGGCATGGGGGACTCCTCCGCAGCGTCGAGTGTTCGCCAAGGATTCTCCACCTGGCCGGGTGTGTTGTGAAGATTTGACGTTCGTTCGGGGTGGGTGTCGCCCCGTCCCCGGCCCACGTGGTCGTTGTAGCGTGCGCGCGAGCACGGTCAGTGGTGGACCTTGAGGGGGGACGCGTGGAGAGACCGGCCTGGGTCGGCCCCGATATCGACCTGTCGCGACCGAGCCCGGCGCGGGTCTACGACGTGCACCTGGGCGGCGCGCACAACTTCCAGGTCGACCGCGAGGCGGCGGAGCGCATCGCCGCCGTGATGCCGGACCTGCCGCGGATCCTGCGGGCCAACCGGGCGTTCCTGCGCCGCGCGGTGCGCCACCTGGTCGACCAGGGCGTCACCCAGTTCCTCGACCTCGGGTCGGGCATCCCCACGGTCGGCAACGTGCACGAGGTCGCGTGGGCCGTGAACCCCGACTGCCGGATCGTCTACGTGGACGTCGACCCGGTCGCGGTCGCGCACAGCGCGGCCATCCTCGGCGAGAGCGACAACGCCACGGCGGTGCAGGGCGACATGCGCAGGCCGCACGACATCCTGAACCACCCCGAGACGCGGCGGATGCTGGACCTCACCCGCCCGGTCGGTGTGCTGATGTTCGCGGTGCTGCACTTCGTGCCGGACTCGGACCGGCCCGCCGAGATCATCCGCCGGTACCTGGACGCGGTGGTGCCGGGCAGCTACGTCGCCTTCTCGCACGCCAGCCTGGAAGGTGGGGCGGACAAGGCGGAGGAGGCGACCGAGCAGTTCCGGAGCCGGGTGACCGACTTCGCGATGCGCACCCGGGCCGAGATCGCCGACCTGTTCGCGTGCGTGGAGCTGCTCGACCCCGGCGTGGTCTACCTGACCGAGTGGCGCCCGGACGCCGGCGACGAGGACGACGACCCGAAGCGGACGTCCACGTTCGCGGGTGTCGGCCGCAAGACCGGCTGACCGGTTTCGCGGTGCCGCTGCCCGGGTGGCGGACGGGATAGGATCGTGGTGATGTCGTCGCGTGTCGCGGCGCGTGCTGCTGGTAAGGGGTTTGCGGTGGTGGTCAAGGGCAAGGTCGTCCGGTTCGACGAGGTCCGCGGGTACGGGTTCGTGTCGCCGGACGAGGGTGGCGAGGACGTGTTCATCCACGTCAACGACATCGACTTCGACAAGCGGCTCATGGCGCCCGGCGCGCTGGTCGAGTTCCTGGTGGAGATGGGCGACCGGGGTCCCAAGGCCTCCCGGGTGAGCCTGGTGCGGGAAGCGCCCGCGCGGACGTCGGCCTACCACTCGGGCGACGAGCCCAACGGCAGCGACGTCTTCTGCGAGGTCGTGTCGACCAAGCGGTACCTGCAGGAGGTCACCGAGACGCTGCTGGCCGCGGCTCCGGGCATGACGGCCGAGCAGATCCTGAACGTGCGCCGGAACCTGGTCGGGATGGCGCGCAAGTACAACTGGATCGACGACTGACCTGAGGCAGGCACCCGCCGGCCCGTCCACCGTGGAGGGCCGGCTCGGGTCACCCGGCAGTCGGCTCTTGGGCTCAGGCCGTCCCGGCGAACGCGACCGTGACGGCCAGGCCGCCGTCCGGTCTCGGCGTCACGTCGACGACCGCGTCGTGCGCGGTCGCGATGGCGTGCACGATCGACAGCCCCAACCCCAGTCCCGGCCCCGTCCGGGCCGGCCGCAGCCGGTGGAACGGCTGGAAGAGGCGCCGCACCTCGTCCGCCGGCACGACCGGACCGGTGTTGACCACGGTCAGCACACCGCGGTCGCACGACACCTCGACCCACCCGCCGGGCACGTTGTGCCGGATCGCGTTGTCCACCAGGTTCACCACCAGCCGCTCGGCCAGCGCCCGGTGCCCGGACACCACGCTCGACTCGACCGACGCCCGCAGCTCCACCTCCGGCGGGCGGCGGACGTCGACGACCTCGGTGACCACCTCGCCGAGGTCGAACGGGTGGCGCACGTCGAGGCCCGCCTGACCGCGGGCCAGCGTGAGCATGGCCTCGATCAGCCGTTCCTGCTGCGCGCCCGCCGCGAGCACGCGTTCGTGCGCCGCGCGCAGGGCCGCCGCGGTCGCGTCCGGGTCGTCCAGCGCCACCTGTCCGATCGCGCGCTGCCGGGCCAACGGCGTGCGCAGCTCGTGCGAGGCGTTCGCGACGAACCGGCGCTGCGCCTCGAACGACGCCTCCAACCGGCCCAGCAGCTCGTCGAACGTGTCACCCAGCTCCTTGAGCTCGTCGTCCGGCCCGGTCAGGGCCAGGCGCCGGTGCAGGTTGGTCGCCGAGATCTGCCGCGCCGCCGCGGTGATCGTGCGCAGCCTGCGCAGGACGCGGCCCGCCACCCACCAGCCCAGCGCGAGCGCGACCACCATCGTCATGCCGAGCGCGACCCCGGACTGGACCAGCAGCTGGCGCAGCACGTCGAGCCGCTGCTGCATCAGCGCCCGCTCGGCCTCCGCGACGATCCGCCCCGCCGTGCTGTCGGGTGGCAGGCGCGGGCCGCGCGGCGGAGGGGGCTCCGCGGCCGTGCCGGGGTACCGGAACAGCGTCACGTCGTCCATCGGCGTCACCGCGTGCCGCACCAGGAAGAAGGTGGCGGTCAGCAGCGCCGCGCCGCAGAGCAGGAAGAGCCCGCCGTAGAGCAGGGTCAGCCGCAGCCGCACGGTCCGGCGCGGCCGCAGGCGCGCGGCGAGCCGGGTGCGCGCGCCCATCAGATCCGGTACCCGCTGCGGGCCACGGTCTCCACCACCGGCGGGTCGCCGAGCTTGGCGCGCAGCCGGCTGACGGTGATCTTCACCGCGTTGGTGAACGGGTCGGTCGCCTCGTCCCACACCCGTTCCAGCAACTCCTCCGCCGACACCGCCCGGCCCGCCGCGGCCAGCAGCACCTCCAGCACGCCGAACTCCTTCGGCGCGAGGTCCAGCGGCCGGTCACCGCGCGCGACCCGGCGGCGTGCGGTGTCGACCACCAGGTCACCGTGGCGCAGCACCGGCGGCACGGCCGGGTGCGCCCGCCGCGCCAGCGCACCGATCCGCGCCACGAGCGCGCGGAAGTCGAACGGCTTGGGCAGGTAGTCGTCCGCGCCGAGGCCGAGCCCGTCGACCAGGTCGTCGGTCGTGGCCGCCGCGGTCAGCATCAGGACCCGGCCCCGGCAGCCGGCCGCGATCAGCGCCGCGCACACGTCGTCGCCGTGCGTCCCGGGCAGGTCGCGGTCCAGCACGATCACGTCGTAATCGGTGCACAGCGCGCGTTCCAGCCCGTCGGTGCCGTCGAACGCGACGTCGACGGCCATGTGCGCCCGGCGCAGCCCCGTCGCGACCGTCAGCGCCATTTCCTCGTCGTCCTCGACCACCAGCACGCGCATGCGCACCAGTATCGGCGGCCCCCGGTTTCGCCGAGGTCTCATCGGCGGTGAAACCCTCCCGAAACTCCTCCCCGCGTAGAACTCGCCTTGCCAGAACCGGCTACACCAAGGGGAATCCTCGTGAGAATCAGATGGCGTCCGCTCGCCACCGCGACGGCGCTGCTCGCCGTCACCGCCGCACTCGTCGGCCTGGGGGTCGGCACCTCGTCCGCGGGCGCCGAACGGCCTCCCGCCTGCGCCCGGCCCACTCCCGAACAGCCGCCGCCGACGCCGAAGCCGGCCACGCTCACCACGGTCGGCCAGGCGTACTACTGCATCTTCGACAACTACTACAGCGGACCGGTGCTCGACAGCCGCACGCTGCTCGTGCCCGCGTTCGCCGCGCTCACGCAGGAGCTGCAACGCCGCGGCCTCGACCGGTCCGACGCCACGCTGCCCGCGCTCACCGGCCGCAAGGACGCCGACTGGTCCGCGTTCGGCAAGGTCTACCGGCGGATCGCCGACGCCATGCCGGACGACGACACCCGGGCGGCCATCGCCGCGGCGGCCATCCGGTCCATGGTGGACGCGCTGGGCGACAACCACGCCCGGTGGCTGACGAAGTTCGTGCCGAACCTCTACGGGTTCGACCTCTCGGTGACGGTGGGTCCCGGCGACATCGACCCGGTGGCCGCCGAGCCCGCCCACGTCAACCGGATCATCGCGGGCGGACCGGCCGAGGCCGCCGGTCTCAAGCTGGGTGACGAGGTCGTGGCGATCAACGGCGTGCCGGTGTTCGTGAACGGGATCCTCAACACGGCCGTGCTGTCGTGGCTCACCGACGGTCAAGTCGGCTCGACGGTGCAGCTCACCGCGCGCCGCCCGGTCACCGGCGAGACGTTCACCGCCACCGCGACCGCCGCCCCGTTCTCGTCGACGCGGCCGAGCGTCCAGTCCCGGCTCGTGGACGGGGACATCGCCTACGTCACGCTGCCGGGCTTCGCGCCGCCGTTGGCCGACGAGGTGCTCGCCGCGATCGCGAAGCTGCGTGCGGGCACCGAGCTGCGAGGCGTGGTCCTGGACCTGCGGGGCAACGGCGGCGGCAGCCCGGAGGCGGTCGCCAAGCTGCTCGGCGCGCTCGTCCACGGCAAGACCACCAGCTACTGGTGCGACGTCAAGGACCGCTGCACGCCCAACCGGACCGACGACTCGGTCGAACTGCTGAACGTGCCGTTCGTCGCGCTGACCGACCGCCGCTGCGCGTCGGCGTGCGACTCGTTCTCCAGCGCGGTCAAGGACCTCAAGCTCGGCACGCTGGTCGGCACGCGCACCGCCGGTGCCGTGTCCGGCCCGGGGCAGGGGTACCTGCTGGACAACGGCACCGGGCTGATGCTGCCCAAGCTGCACGAGGTCGCTGCGAACAAGGAGGTCGTGAACACCATCGGCGTCGCGCCGGACCACCACGTCCCGACGACGGCGGCCGACCTGTCCGCCGGTCGTGACCCGGCCCTGGACAAGGCGGTCTCGCTGCTCTGACCGATCGGTGGCCGGGCCGGACGCGGCCCGGCCACCGTCAGCGCACCCTGGTGAGGCCCCGGGCCAGTGCGGTGAAGTTGGCGGCGACCACCGAACGCCTCGCCACGGGCAGCGCGATCGCCAGGTCCACCAGCCGCACCGTCGGGTTCAGCGGCACGAACGCGACCTCCGGCCGGGCCTGCGCGGCGGAGGACCCCGGCACGATGGCCACCCCGCAACCGGCCGCGACCAGGCCGATGATCGTCGGCACCTGCACGGCCTCCTGCACGACCTCGGGGGTGAACCCGCCGCGTCGGCACAGGGCGGTGATCTCGTCGTGCAGGCCGGGGCCGAGGTGGCGCGGGAACAGCACGAACGGCTCGCCCGCGAGCGAGCGGACGTGCACCCGGCGCCGCCGGGCCAGCCGGTGGTCGTTCGGCACCACGGCGACCAGCGGCTCCCGCGACACCGGCACCAGCTCCAGGTCGTCGGCCGGTCCGGGCAGCGGCGGCCGGAGCAGGCCCACGTCCAGCGCGGCCGTGCGCAGCTGCTCGACCTGCGGCACGGTGGGCAGCACGGTGAAGGACAGGGTGACGGCCGGGTAGCGCGCCCGGAACTCGCGGATGATCATCGGCAGCGGGTGCAGCACCGACGAGCCGACCATGCCGATGGCCAGCGAGCCCTCCTCGCCCCGTCCGGCCGCACGCGCCCTGCGGGCGGCGCCGTCCACCATGGACAGCGCGGCGCGCGCCTCGGCGACGAACACCTCGCCCGCCCGCGTGACGTGGACGTTGCGGGTGTCGCGGTGGAACAGCTCCACGCCGAGTTCGTGCTCCAGCGCCCGGACGGTCTGGCTCAGCGGCGGCTGCGCGATGCCGAGCGCGGCGGCAGCCCGGCCGAAGTGCAGGTGGTCGGCGACCGCGACGGCCGCCCGCAGGTGCTTGAGATCCATACCGCCCTCGAATCAATTACCACTGATCCGGTACACGATCAGACTAGGTGGCCGGTCCGACGGCACCCTGACCGCATGGTGAAGACGAACCCCACGCTCGCGACCGTCGCGCAGGCGGCGCCCTCGGACCCGGTGTCGCGCAAGGATTGGCGGGTGCCCGGTGACGGTGGGCACCTGGGCGTCCGCGAGGTGCGCCCGGACCGGTCGCCGAACGGCCGGCCGGTGCTGCTGCTGCACGGCGCCCGAGTGCCCGGCATCGCGTCGTTCGACCTGCCCGTGCCCGGCGGGTCGCTCGCCGCGGACCTCGCGCGGGAGGGCCACCGGGTGTTCATCGTGGACGCACGCGGCTACGGCGCGTCCGACCGCCCCGCGGCGCTCGACGCGCCCGCGTCGGCCAACCCGCCGGCCGTCACGGGGGAGCAGGTGGTGCGCGACATCGCGTCGGTCGTGGACCGGCTGCGCGCGACGACCCGCCACGACCGGGTCGACCTCGTCGGCTGGGCGACCGGCGGGCACTGGGCCGCCTGGTACGCGAGCGAGCACCCGGACCGCGTCGAGCGGCTGGTGGTGCACAACAGCTTGTACGGCGCGCTCGACGGCCACCCGGTGCTCGGCCGCGGCTCGGACTACGAGAACCCGGCGCGGCCGGGCGAGTTCGACGACGCCCGGCACGGCGCCTACCGGCTCTCGACCGGACCGGGTCTGCTCGGCGGTTGGGACGCCGGCATCCCCGTGGACGACAAGGCGCGGTGGCGCGATCCGCGCGTGGCGGCGGCGTACGTCGAGCAGGCGCTGGCGAGCGACCCCACGTCGGCCGACCGCGAGCCGCCGAGCCTGCGCGCGCCGACCGGCGCGATGAAGGACAGCTTCCTCCTCGCGACCGGCCGGCGGCTCTGGCACGCGGGCACGATCACCGCCCGGACGCTGGTCCTGCGCGGCGAGCACGACTTCTGGTCCCGCGAGGGCGACGTGACCACGCTGGTCGCCGACCTGGCCCGGGCGCGGGACGTGCGGGCGGTGCGCCTGGACGGCGCGACGCACTTCGTCCACCTGGACCGGCCCGAGCGCGGTCGCGACCGGTTCATCGAGGAGGTGCTGTCATGGCTCCGGTGACCCTCACGACCGCCGTGCGAGCAGGTGCGCGCGGAGTCGTTGCAGCGGAGGCATGAGCCCGTAGATGACGATCGGCACCGCGACCGTCGCCAGGACCAGGGTCCGCACGACGGTCGGCGCGCCGTCCAGGAGGTCGCCGAGCAGCAGTTGCAGCACGGTCAGGGTGGGGAAGACGGCCAGCCAGATCATGAGGGCCAGGTGGTGGCGGGGCGGTGGCCCGACCCGGGTCACCGCCGCCGCGTTGTTCTCGGTCATGGCGCCAGGTTCCGCCTCAGCTGCCGAGGTCGACAACTCCTGTTGCCGTTTCCGGGACGAGTCCGCGTCGGAGACCCGTTCCGCCCCGGACCGCGGGCGGTTTCGCGGCCACGTGCCGACGCCCGCCGACGGCCTCGCAGTAGACGTCCTCGTACCGGGCGGTCATCAGGTCGACGTCGAACCGCCCGACCACCTCGGCGCGGCACCGGTCGGGTGACAGCTCGTCCACCCGGCGCAACGCGGCGACCAGCGACTCGTGGTCGTCGCACACGAAACCGGTCTCCCCGTGCGCGACCACCTCCGGGACGGAACCGCGGCGGCTGGCGACCACCGGGGTGCCGCACGCCATCGCCTCGACCATCACCATCCCGAACGGCTCGTCCCAGCGAATCGGGAACAGCAGGCACCGGGCGGCGCCCAGCAGCGCCAGCTTCTCCTCGCGGTCGACCTCGCCGAGCCACTCGACGCCGGGCCCGAGCAGCGGCTTGACCTCGCGGTCGAAGTACTCGTGCTCGTCGGGCTGACGGCACTTGGCCGCGATGAGCAGGCGGATGCCCGCCCGTGCCGCGGCGGCGATCGCCTCGGGGATCCCCTTGCACGGCGCGGCCCGGCCGAGGAACAGCGCGAAGTCCTCCTTGTCCCGCCGGAACGGGACCTGGTCGACCGCGATCGCGTTGTGCACGGTGCCCGCCCAGTCGAGGTCCGGTGCCTGCCGCCGCTGCGCGTCGGAGATGGCCACGAGGTGCACGCTGCCGTTCAGGCGCCGGTAGTAGCGGCCCAGGTCGCCGGTCACCGGCCCGTGCGCGGTGACCACGGTGGGCGTCGGACGGCCGCGGGCCAGCAGCGGTCCGGCGAAGCTGTGGTCGTGCACCACGTCCACGTCCAGCTCGGCCAGGATGGCGGGCAGCGCGGCCGCGTGCACCACGTCCGGCACGCTCTGGCCGAGCAGGTCGCCCTCGGGTCGGTCCGAGGTGGACCGGAACTCGGCGGCCGTGCCGTTGCGGCCGACGCCGACGAGGACGACGTGGTTGCCGCGGGCGACCAACCGGTCGACCAGGTCGGCGCACATCGACTCGATACCGCCGTAAGCCGACGGCGGCAGTTCCATCCAGGGCGGGGCGATCATGGCGATGCGCAACGGGTTCACCGGTCCCGCCCCCTGTCCAACCCGGGGTGCACGCCCGCAGGCTCGCGGACCAGCTCGACGTCGTCGGGCAGACCGGTCACCCGCACGTCGGCGCCGTCGACCTCCAGGTCGACGCGGGCGCCCAGCAGCGGTATGCCGTCGAGGGCGAGCGGCTGGAACGACTCGGGCAGCACGGGGGCCAGCCACACCTTGCGCCGCGGCGCGTACGGCTCCACCCGCAGCAACACGCGCAGCAGGTGCACGGGGGTCGCCGACGCCCAGGCCTGGGGCGAGCACGACGTCGGGTAGGGGATAGGTTCCGGGTACTCGGCGCGGTCGAAGCCGCACAGCAGCTCGGGCAGCCTGCCGCCGAACGCCTCGGCCGCGTCCATGACCGCGGACGCCACCCGCTGCGCGTGCTCCACGAAGCCGTACCGCATGAGCCCGTGCGCGATGAGGGCGTTGTCGTGCGGCCACACCGATCCGTTGTGGTAGCTCATCGGGTTGTACGCGCCCATGCCGGACGCGAGCGTCCGCACGCCCCAGCCGGTGAACATCCCGGGTGCGAGCAACGCCTCCGCGACCTGCTCGGCCTTGTCGTCGTCCACGATCCCGCTCCACAGGCAGTGGCCGATGTTGGAGGAGAGCGCGTCCACCGGCTGCTTGTCGCCGTCCAGGGCGATCGCGTAGTGACCGCGGTCGGGCAGCCAGAAGCGCTCGTTGAACCGCGCCTTGAACTCCGCCGCGCGGTCGCGCCAGCGCCTCGCGCCGGCCAGGTCCTCGAAGTCCTCGCACATGCAGGCCCGTGCCAGGTAGGCGTTGTAGACGTAACCCTGCACCTCGCACAGCGCGATCGGGCCGCGCGCGATCCGGCCGTCGGCGAAGTTCACCCCGTCCCAGGAGTCCTTCCAGCCCTGGTTGGCCAGTCCGCGCTCGGTCGCGCGCTGGTACTCCACGAACCCGTCGCCGTCCCGGTCGCCGTAGTGCTCGATCCACTCCAGCGCGCGGTCCACGTGCGGGAGCAGCGCCTCGACCTGGTCCCGGTCGATGCCCCACCGGGACAGCTCGCCCAGCAGCATCACGAACAACGGGGTGGCGTCGGCGGTGCCGTAGTAGACGTTGCTGCCGCCCAGCGCCAGCGACGCGTCCGCGCCGAACCGCATCTCGTGCAGGATGCGCCCCGGCTCCTCCTCGCTGTCGGGCTCGACCCGCGTGCCCTGGTGGTGGGCCAGGGTCCGCGCCGTGCCGAGCGCCAGGGTGGGGTCGATGGGCAGCGACATCAGCGAGGCCAGGATCGAGTCGCGGCCGAACAGCGTCATGAACCACGGCGCGCCGGCGGCGACCGCGGTGTCCGAGGGGCGTTCCGGGTCGAAAATCCGCAGCGCGCCCAGGTCCTGCCTGCTGCGTTGCAGCGTCACGGCCAACGACGGCTTGCCCGAGTACCTCAGCACGGGCGCGACCTCGCGCCACCGCCGGGCGCGCTGGACCGGCACCGACTCGTCGATCGGCCGCTCGCGCGGGAACATCGGCTCGGTCGCCTGGCCGTCCACGACCGGTTGCACGGTCACGCGCGTCGACCACTCGCCCTTCGGCGGGACGACGGCGCGGAAGGTGAGCGTGGACGGCGAGTAGTCGGCGCCGTCCGCCCGCACCTGCACGCCGCGGCTCTGCCCGTCCAGACCCCGGGTCAGGAGCAGCTCGTCCGGTTGGACGTCGGAGTCGGGCCTGCCGCGTTCGCGGACCCGGCCTTCCTTGACCTCGAACAGGTCGGCGAAGTCGGCTTCGACGTGGACGGTGACGACGTGCTCGACGGTGTCCCGGCCGAAGTTGCGCAGCGTGATGTCCTCGCGCATGCCCGTGCCGACGTACCGCTCGCGCCGCACGAGCAGGGTGCTCTCGGCGCCGTGCGCCCGGGACCGCCCGCGGCCGACGAACGTCATCCGGAACGGGTCGCGGGTGATCGTGGTGATGTGCTCGACGCCTCTGCCGTCCACCCGCAACGCCCAGCCGGAGAGGATCCTGGTGTCCTGGAAGAACACGCCCTGGGCGGCGGCGCCGTTCACGTCGCCGTCGCTGCCGCACACGCAGAACGAGGTCCCGTGGACCAGCGTCACGGTATCGGGTGACAGCGTGACGGGCTCGCCGTCGTAAGCCCAACCACCCTCGGTCATCGTCGCCTCCTCCGCCGGGTGTTCGCCCCGCCGTTCAGGTGCAGTACGGGTGCCACCCGCGCCGACCGGCAAACAACGGCCATCCCTCCGGGTGCCCCGGTGGCGGGATCGCCGCCCTACCGCGGCCGGGTGACGTCGAGGTGGTCATCCGGCCGGCACGGCTGGCGACCGGTGGACCCACCGATGCGGACGTGATCACGTGCGGCCATGCTGTCGGGCATGGCAATCGACCCACGAGGTGCCGACCTGAAGCGACTGCTGGCCGACGACCCGGGCGGGCCGGTGGTCATGCTCAACCTGCTGCGGTTCGCCGAGGGCGGCCTGGCGTCGTACGAGGAGTATGCGCGCCGGCTGCGCGAGACGTTCCTGCCCCGCTACGGCGCCGAGATCGTCTACGCCGGCACCGGCTCCACCGTGCTGGCCGCCGAGGACGGGCAGAGCTGGGACGCGGTGGTGGTCGTCCGCTACCCCGACCGCGCCGCGTTCGGCCGCATGGTCGCCGACCCGGAGTACCAGCAGGTGACGCGCCTGCGCACGGAGTCGCTGACCGAAGCGGTGCTCCAGGCGACGATCCCGTGGACCTGAGCGCTCAGCCGCCGTTGGCGCTGGGCAGCATCACCGGGCAGCCCGCGGTGGCGTAGCCCGGGTCGTACTCGAAGTGCCACTCCTCGTTGAGGTAACGGCGGCACCAGCCCAGCGCGGGTCCGTGCCGCTGCACCCAGGCCGCCGACTCCAGCGGTTGCACGTCCACCGCGATCCCCTTGACGTGCATCGACTTCTCCGGCGGCAGGACGTACCGCGCGGCCAGCTCCTCGGTGCCGAACCGCCGCACGGCGTCCTCGAACTCCCGCCGCTGCTGGCCGGTGCTGCGCTTGCCGTCGTTCAGGCACAGGCCGACGCCCTGCCCGCCCGCGGCGGCGCCGAGCCGCTGCCACGCCGCCAGCACGTCGGGGCGCAGGCCGTCGGGCGGCTCGTCCGCGTACCGACCGTCCAGCGGACAGGGCGGCCCGGTCTCCGGACCCGGCACCTCCTCGACGATCGCCACCGGCCGTCCGGTGACGGGGTCGTGGACCAGGACCAGCCGGCCCGTCGCGCCCAGCGCCCCGGCCGAGGCGACCGCCAGCAGCAGGGCCACCAGCACGCCGATCACGGTGCGTCGCATCAGGTCAGGGTCTCCACGACGTACGCGGCGGCCTCGGCGAGCAGCGCCTGGTCGTACTCGGCGTCCGCGGCGGCCTTGCTGGACATGATCGACAGCACCAGCGGCGCGGCGTCCGGGGGCCACACGACGGCGATGTCGTTGACCGTGCCGTAGTCGCCGGTGCCGGTCTTGTCGGCCACGGTCCACCCCTGCGGCACGCCGGCCCGGACGCGCCGGGTGCCCGCCCGGGTGGCGTTGCGTTCGAGCAGGTCACGCAGGAAGGCGCGCTTCTCGGGCGCCAGGGCGTCGCCGAGCACGATCTGCCGGTAGTCGGTGCCGATGGCGCGGGGCGAGGTCGTGTCGCGGAGGTCGTCGGGCACGGCGGTGGTGAGGTCCGGCTCGACCCGGTCCGACCGCGTGACGGTGTCGCCGAGGCCGCGCGCGTACGCGGTCAGCCCGGCCGGGCCGCCGAGCTCGCGCAGCAGCAGGTTGCCCGCCGTGCCGTCGCTGTGGCGGACCGCCGCGTCGCACACCTGCCGGATCGTCATGCCTGTCGCCACGTGCTGCCTCGTGATCTCCGAGCTCGCCATCAGGTCATTCTCGGTGTACCGCACGACGGTGTCCAAGTGGGACAGCGGGTTGCGGTGCAGCACCGCCGCGGCCGCCAACCCCTTGAACGTCGAGCAGAACGCGAACCGCTCGTCCGCCCGGTGCGCGATGGTGGCGCCGGTGCCGGTGGCCACCGCGTACACGCCCAGTCGCGCGTCGAACTTCCGTTCCAACTCGATCAGGCGATCGTGCGACGCGGGCGGAGGAGACGCGGGGGGAGTGGTCGTGACGACCGGTTCGGACGACGGCGCGGGCGCCGCCTCCGGCTCCTGGGCGCAGCCCGCCAGCGGGAGGAGCGCGGCCGCGCCGAGGAACGCGCGACGGCTGATGGTTCGGTACGGCGGTGTCACGGGAGTGAGCTTCACAGGCGACCGCGGATGCTGTCCAAGACACTGACACGTCGATTGATGCCGATCTGGCATAGTCGTGCCGGTGGACGTGGTCGAGGCGTGCAAGGCGTTCGTGGCCGTCAGCGGGCACGGCAGCTTCACCGTCGGCGCGGCCGCCGCGCGGATACCGCAGTCCGTGGCCAGCAGGCGCATCGCGGCGTTGGAGAAGCACTTCGGTGCCCGGCTGTTCACCCGCACGTCCCGCAGCGTGGCGCTGACGCCGTTCGGCCGGGAGATGCTGGTGTCGGCGCGGCGGCTGGTCGAGCTCGCCGAGGCGATGGAGCACGACGCCGAGCGCGCCAAGCTGCGCCCGTTCCGGCTGGCCGTGCCCGAGATCTGCGCACCGCGCCCACTGGCCCGGCTCGTCTCCGACGCCCGCCGCCACGACATCGACCTCGACCCGCGCCCGGCCGGACCGGTCGACCGGGTCGAGCTGGCCCGGACCCTGGACGTGCGGGCCGCGCTGGTCGCCGTGCCGCCGGACGAGGGGGCGTGGCGGGTGCCGCTGGGCCTGGCCGCTCACGCCGACCCGGGCACCGGCTCGGCGGTCTACGTGGAGACCCTGCGCGCGGGCCGGGCCGACCGCGACGCCCGCCGACGACGGATCCGGATCCAGCCGGAGGACGACGTGCCGCACGTCCGCGACCGCGTCACCCGGCTGCGTGACGCCGTCGGCCTGCAACCGGCCCAGGTGGTCGTGGCGGCCTCGCTGGTCGCCGCCGCGGCCGAGGTGCTCGGCTCGACCGACCTCCTGCTCTGCTCACCGCGCCAGGCCGACGAACTCGGCCTGCACTGGCGGCCGATCGGCGAGCTGGACCTGGCCCGCGGCTACGACGTCGCGGCCGGGCTGCGCGAGGACGCCGACCGGATCCGGGCCCTCCCGCCCGCCGCGATCGGCCGGTGCCTGGGCGGTGGTGAGTCGTGAGGACGGGCACGACCAAGGTTCTGCGCGACGCGCGGGAAGCGCTGGACGACGCCGGTCTGCGCGGCTCGTTCCTCGTGCGCGACCTGGACACCGGCGAGGAGCTCGGGATCGACGCGGACGTGGAGTACCCGGTCGCGTCGCTGGTGAAGGTGCCGCTCGCGGTCGCCACGCTGGAACGCGTCGAGCGCGGTGAGCTCGACGCCTCGACCCCGGTCGTCGTGCCGCCCGACCGGGTCGCCGCGCGGGGTCCGATCGGGCTGCCCAAGTTCCGCCACCCCGCCACGATCGCCGTGGACGACCTGCTCTACCTGAGCATCGCCATCAGCGACAGCACCGCCGCGGACGCCCTGTTCGCGCTGACCCCGCCCGCGGCCGTCGCCGCCGAGCTGCGCCGGCTCGGCTGCGCCGGCATCGCGGTCCGCCACCTCATGCGCGACCTCGTCGACACGCCCGCCGAGCGGTTCACCCCGGCGGAGGGCCACCTCGCCCACTCGCTGGCCATCGCGGCGGCCACCGAGGGACGTGGGCACCCGGTGACCCAGCTGGACATCAGCCGTGCGAACGCCGGTTCCGCCCGCGCGTTCGTCGACCTGCTCCAAGGCCTGTGGCGACCGACGACGATCCGGCCCGCGGTCGCCGCGCGGGTCCGGGAACTGATGGGGGACAACGCGTTGCGCCACCGGCTCGCGCCCGACTTCAGCTCGGACGCGTCCCGCTGGTCGTCCAAGACCGGCACGCTGCTCAACCTCCGGCACGAGGTCGGGGTGGTCGAGCACGCCGACGGCCAGGCGTTCGCCGTCGCCGCGCTCACCGAGTCCCGGGTGCCCGCCGTCGTGCAGCCGGGGGCGGAAGCGCTGATGGCTCACGTCGCCCGCACGTTGCGCGACCAGCTGCGCTGAGCTGTCCACCAGGATGTGTCCTCTGTGGACCGACCGGGTCGAGCGCCGCCCTCACCGCCCTCACCGCCCGATTGGGCTCTACCACTTCTATAGCTTCAGTGTTGACTGAATGTCACCGGTGCGGCCGGTGGTCGAGCCAGGCCCGCAACGCCCACCAGTGGCGCAGGGTGCCCAGGACGGTGGGGGCGTCGGCGTTGTCGTCCCACGGCGTGCCGGTGACCTCGGCCAACCGGTCGAGCCGGTACCGGACCGTGTTGGGGTGCACGTGCAGCGCGGCGGCGGCGTGGCCGAGGCGTTGGCCGTGGTCGAGGTAGACCAGGGCGGTGCCGACCAGTTCGCGGTGGAAGTCGTCGTCGTGGTCGAGCCCGGCGAGCGTGCCGCGCAGCAGGTCGGCGAGCACCGGTTGGGCGGCCAGCGCGACCTCGCCGGACAGGTCGGTGAGGTCGCGCAGGCCGCGCGTACCGGCCCGGCCGGCGATCCGCAGTGCCGCCACGCACAACGGGTGGACGTCGCGCATGAGCGCGAGCCCGGTGGCGGGCGCGGCCACGAGCAGGACGTCCGGCGCGAGGTCGGCGGGGGTCGGAGGTCGGGCGGACAGCCCGGTCAGGCGTCCCTCGACCAGCCCGTAGACGCCGCCGTGCCGGCGCAGGCGCTGTTCCAGCGCACGGGCCTGGTCGGGTTGCGCCACGTCGGAGACCAAGCAGTGGTACGGCTCGTCGGACGACAGGCCCGCGCGCCGCAACTCCTCGGGTTGGGGTGGCGCGCCGTCGCCGTGCAGGAGCAACCGCCGCAGCAGGTGGGTGTCGGCATCCCGGTTCGTGCGGGACAGTGCGAGTTCGGCGGTGTGGTAGCCGTTGATGACGTGCCGTTCGAGGGCCCCGGTGTAGCGGTCGAGGTCGATCATCCCCTCCAGGAGCGCCTCGTCGGGCACGCCCGCGTCACGGCTGCGCGCGATGGCGATCCGCATCGCCAGGGTGCGGCCCGCCTGGACGCCGCGCAGCAGGCCGTCGATGGAGATGCCCTGGGCCGCGCGGTCCGCGCCCAACGACTCGGCGGCCTCGAAGTCCCGGGCCGCGGGCTCCGCGGACCGCTCGAAGAAGTCGAGCCCGGTGGCCAGCAGGACCTCGACGTGGCGGCGGTTCTCCGCTTCCGGCAGCCGGGCCACCTCGGGCGACTGGCCGCGGGCGGCGCGGACCAGTGCGTCGACCACGTCGCGATCGGTCGCCATGGTCCTGAGCACCTGTCCGAGCAGGCGACCCCGGTCGTGTGCCGCCGACACCGGCCCTCCTCCCGCCGCGACGTTGTGGCAGTGGCATAACGAGCACGCGGCTCGTTGGGCATCGGCCCCTACCGCGTGCGCGGCGCGAGCCGGTATCTATTGCCTACTGAACGGTAACAGTCCGGTCGGACCCGGTGGCCCGCGAGTTCGCCGGATTGGCGTGGCCGAATCGAACCCTGCACGGATGTGACAATTCCGCATCCGGTTTGGAGCTCTCGTGGACAAGAAATCCGTTTCGAAGGGGCGGAAGCGCGTCGGTCCTGCGCGGCTGCTCGGCGTCCTGGCCACCTGCGCCCTGGTCGCCACCGCCGCACCGGCCGCGGCCGCCGCCCCACCGGCGGGCGTGGCGCTGCGCGAGGTCATGTTCGTCGGCAACAACTGGGACGGCACGGCCGACGTGATCGCGTCCGGTGGCGATTTCGCGCGGATCGGCCGGGTGAACATCATCCCGGACCGCTCGGAGCGGCTGTGGGAGATCTACCTGAACCCGATCAAGCTCGCGTTCTTCCTCGGCATCCGGTCGGGTCCCGGCGAGGGTCACGACCAGTTCGTCGACGACATGTACACCACGCCCGACGGCCGTGCCGTGGTCGCGTCACGGCCGAGCTTCGCCGACGTGGTGTCCATCGACCTGGCCACCGGTCGGGTGAACTGGCGCTTCCCGGTGTCGGGTTTCCGCTCCGACCACATGGCCGTCTCGCCCGACGGGCGCCGGGTGGCGGTGTCCGCTTCCACGTCCAACACGGTGCACGTGCTCGACATCGAGAGCGGCCGTCAGGTCGGTTCGTTCGCGACCGGCGACAAGCCGCACGAGAACGTGTTCACCGACGGCGGCCGGTACCTGTGGAACATGTCGATCGGCGAGGTCAACACCGCGCTGGACGACCCGGCGTTCGACTTCACCAAGGGCGACCGCCGCATCACCGTGGTCGACACGACGACGTTCCGGCAGGTCGAGGTGATCGACATGCGGGCGCGGTTGGACGCGTTCGGCCGGTCGGACCTGTCGGACTCGGTGCGGCCCGTGGCGTTCACGCCCGACGGGTCGAAGCTGTACTTCCAGGTGTCGTTCTTCAACGGGTTGGTGGAGTACGACGTCGCCGCGGACCGCGTCACGCGGGTCAAGGAGCTGCCCAAGAACCCCGGCACGAGCGAGGACCGCACGACCTGGGTCAACGACTCGCGCCACCACGGCATGTCGATGAGCCCGGCGGGCGACAAGTTGTGCGTCGCGGGGACCATGGACGACTACGCGGTGGTCGTCGACCGGGCGAGCCTGCGCGAGGGGCCGCTCGTGCCGGCGTCCAAGCCGTACTGGGCGACCGTGAGCGGTGACGGGCGCAGTTGCGTGATCTCGGAGAGCGGGTCCGACCAGGTGACCGCGATCGACTTCGCCACCGGCCGCAAGGTGGTCTCGGTGCCGGTCGGCGACCACCCGCAGCGGGTGCGCCTCGGGCACGTCCCGGGGGGTTGGACCGGGCCTTCGGGCGGCTGATCCGCGTGGGAGGCGGTGGTCGGCGGCGCGTCGACCACCGCCGTCACGGGTCGGCGAGGCCCGCTTCCCAGCTCGCGATGACCCGTTGTGCCCGGTCGGGCCGCGACGTCCCGTGGGCTCCAGGTCGTGTACCTGCACCCGACGTGCGTGGCCGTGCTGGTGGCGACGGCGTCGGGCGTGCCGCCGTGCCGGTGACGAGGGCCGTGGCGGTGTCGTCGCGGTAGCCGGCGCGCACGCGAGGTGGCAGCCGGCGGCGCGGGGAGCGATGATCTTCGGGTGACCACCGGGCCTGTGGGACCTGACTTCGGCCGACCTGCGCGCGCGGACGGCGAGTGCCGACCCCACCCCCGGTGGCGGGTCGGTGGCCGCGGTCACGGCGGCGTTGGGTGGCGCGTTGGTGCTCATGGCCCTGGAGATCACCGCCCGACGGGGACCGGCCGCCGCGGTCGAGGACGCGCTCGCGACGGGCAGGGCGCTGGTCGACCGGCTCGGTTCGGCCGCCGACCGCGACGTCGAGCTGTTCGAGGACTACCTCCGGGCGCGCCGGCTGCCGCGGTCCACCGACGAGGAACGCGCCGCGCGGCGGGCGGCGGTGGCGGCGGCCTCCACGGCGGCCACGGAAGGTCCGCTGACCGCCGCCGACGACGCCGTGCGTGCCTTGGAGTGGGCGTTCTCCGTGCTGCCCGTCGTGAGCGCCTCCGTGGTCAGCGACGTCCGGGCCGGCGCCGACCTCCTGCTGGGCTCCGCCCTGGCCACCCTGCGCGGGGCCGAGGCCAACGTGGCGCTGATGGGTGCCGACGACCCGGTGGCGCACGCGCTCAGCGCCCGACTGCAAGCCGTTCGACGCGCCGCCGCGGCCGCGCACACCCGCATCGAGGAGCACCGATGACCGCCCGCACCATCGACCCGGCCGAGCTGGCCGAGTCCATCCGCGCCGAGATCCGCGCCGACCTCGCGGCGCTCCCGCAACGCCTGACCGTCGTCGGCTTCCTGGTCGACGGTGACCGGCCGGCGCGCACCTACGCCGAGTACACCCGGCGGGCGTGCGCCGAGGTCGGCATCGACTTCGACCTGCGCACACCCCGTGCCGACGACATCGAGACCGCCGTGCGCGACGCGAGCGCGGACGACGGGGTGCACGGCGTGTTCGTCTACTACCCGGTCCGCGACCCCGAGCGCGACCGCTGGCTGCGTGAGCTGGTCGACCCGCGCAAGGACGTCGAGGGCCTGCACTCGTTCTGGAGCCGCTGCCTCTACGAGAACCGGCGCTTCATCGACGACGCGGGCACGCGCCGCGCCGTGCTGCCGTGCACGCCGCTGGCGGTCATGAAGCTGCTGGGCGAGGCGGGTGCGTTCCGCGGCGACGGCGACACCCCGTTGGCGTCGGTGAAGGCGTGCGTGTTCAACCGCAGCGAGATCGTCGGACGCCCGCTGGCCGCCATGCTCGCCAACGACGGCGCCGAGGTGACGTCGTTCGACGTCTCGGGCGCCCTGGCGTTCCGCCACGCGGCCGGGATCCAGGGCCACCACGTGGACGTGGTCGCGGTCGACCGCGCGACCGCCCTGGCCGAGGCGGACGTCGTGGTCACCGGCGTGCCGTCACGGGACTTCCCGCTGGTCCGGGCGGACGAGATCAAAGCCGGCGCGGTGTGCCTGAACTTCTCCACGATGAAGAACTTCGCCGACGACGTGGTGCACCGCGCCTCGGTCTTCGTGCCCCGGGTCGGCTCCATGACCGTGACCATGGCGATGCGCAACGCCGTCCGCCTCTACCGCAACGCCAGGACCGGCTGACCGGGTCCCGGGCGAGGCGCGGCCCGGGACCCGGCGGCGGTCAGCGAGCGGGGGTGGTCGTGACCGGGGTCCAGCGGACGCCCTTCTGCGAGCCGTCCGCGGCGGCGCTCCGGCCGACCACGACACCGTGGTTGTTCATCGCCACGGGCATGCTGTAGTCGCCGCCCAGCGAGGGCAGGTAGGTGACCCGGCCGTCGCGCCAGACGAACGCGCGGGTCACCGAGTAGTCCGGTGTCGAGGTGTGCCCGACCACGTCGCCCCGCTCGTTGATCGCGACCGCCGTCGACGGCCCGGGCACGTTGAGTTCGACCTGCTTGCCGCCGGCGGGCCACAGCACCGCGCGGCTGGTGCCGCTCGCGTCCACCACCCAGCCGACCGCGTCACCGCGCTCGTTGAGCGACTGCTCGCCGTGGGCGAGCCGGCCGGTCTCGGACAGCACGGTCACCTCGTCGCCGTCCCAGCGCAGCGCCACCATGCCCCGGTTGCCGACGACGACGCCGTCCTCGTTGATCGCCTCCGGGTCGTACGGCCCGTAGCCGGGACCGGGCCCCAGCTTCGTGCAGCCGTCCTCGGTGCAGCGCACCGCGGCGAACTGCTGGTCGGTGGCGGACGAGTAGCTCGCGGCCACGACACCGGCGTCGTTGATCGCGTACGCCGACAGGTACTCACCGGCCAGCGGCAGGTCCACGTGCCGCGTGCCGTCCCACACGCCGGCGCGCTGCGACCCCCTGGCGGACATGGCGTAGGACATCGGCACGCGACCGCTCTCGTTGATCACCTGGGACAGCGCCCACGCCGCACCGTGCGGCAGGATGGAGCGCCGTTGACCGCCGGACCACGTCCACGGCCGCTGGGTGTACGGGAGGCCGTCGCTGTCCAGCCCGAGCACCTGGCCGTGTTGGTTGATCGCCCCGGCCAGTCCGGGACCGAGGTCGGTCACCCCGCCGCGCGGGGACCACAGGACGGCGCGCGACCGGGTGTCGCCCTGGGCGCTGCCGACGACCTGGCCCAGGTCGTTGACGGCGGTCGGGTGGTGGCTGGCGTAACCGGGCAGGCCGTGCAGTTCGGCGACGACCGCGGTGGGCGTGACGTCGGCGACCGCCGCCGGCGCGGCCGCCAGGGGCAGGCTGGTCGCGAGCGCCAACACGGCCAGCGACGCGCGTAACTCGGGCATGATCGCTCCATTGCGAGGATGTCCTGCGGGAATGGTTCTGGATCGATCCGAACGGTAGCCCCGGCGCACCCGCGGTGGCGTCGGCCGGACAGCGCAACGAGCCGCGAAACCCCTGCTCCTGAAGGCGGACGCCCGCGGTTGTGGCGGCGTCCGGCACCCGGGTCGGATGAATTGGCGCACAACGGTGTCGCGGTGTCGCGGTGACGCCGGAGGAATTCGCTTCCAACACCGCGTCCGTGCGGGAGCTGGTACCGGGAGGGCTCGTTTCGCGGTTCGACCGGCGGGTAATCCGGTCGCCATGAACGAACAAGAAGACGTGGTCGGGCTGCTGGTCCGGCAGCACGGCGAGCTCCGCGCGCTGTTCGACGAGGTGCAGACCGCGAAGGGCAGCGAGCGCATCGACGCGTTCCACCGGCTGGTCCGGCTGCTCGCGGTGCACGAGACCGCCGAGGAGGAGATCGTCCACCCGGCCGCGCGGCGCGGCGAGGGCGGTGACGCGATCGTCGACGCACGGGTGGCCGAGGAGCGGCGGGCCAAGGAACTGCTGGTGACGATGGACAAGATCGGGGTGGACGCCGAGGGGTTCGACACGCTGTTGGCGCAGCTGCGCGACGACGTGCTGGCCCACGCCGAGCACGAGGAGCGCGACGAGTTCCCCCGGCTGCGCGAGCAGTACGACGACGACCGGCTGCGGGCGATGGCGAAGGCCGTGCGCGCCGCCGAGGCGATCGCGCCCACCCGCCCGCACCCCGGCATCGAGTCGCCCGCGGCGGCCATGCTGCTCGGCCCGCCGGTGGCGTTGTTCGACCGGGCCCGCGACCTGGTTCGCGACGCGCTGCGCAAGTGAGCACCACCCGTTGATCACCGCGTGACGCGGGACGGCGTTCCGGCCGCTGCCGCGTGGTGCGGGACGACCTTCCGCCGAGCCGCGCACGCCCTGGTGCCGAGGGCGTGCGCGGGCGGATGATGGGGGTGGTCGGGCGCTTCCGCGGGAGGTGGGTCCGATGGGTTCGCGGCAGAAGGTCGCCCTCGGTGTCGTCGCGGTCCTGGTGGTCCTGGGCGGGATCGCCGTCGCGGTGGTGTCGCGGGTCGGCGACGACGGCTCGGGTGGTGCCCCCGTCACGACGGGGCCGGCCCTGCCCGGTGCGCTCGTGGTCAAGGTCGACAACGCGCCGGCCGCGCGCCCGCAGACCGGGATCGGCACGGCCGACGTGGTCTACGTCGAGCCGGTCGAGGGCGGCGTCACCCGGTTCGCGGCGGTGTACCTCGGCGAGGTGCCCGCGGTCGTCGGACCCGTGCGCAGCGCCCGCGAGACCGACCTGGAACTGCTCGCGCAGTACGGCACGCCCGTGCTCGCGTTCTCCGGCGCCGCGCCGGAACTCGCCCCGCTGCTCGACCAGGCCCGGCTGACCAGGGCGTCACCGCAGGAAGCGGCCGCGGCCTACACCCGTGACGGGAACCGGCAGGCGCCGCACAACCTCTACGTCCACCCCGAAGGCCTGCCCGAGCCCGAACCCGGTGGTGGCGCGCCGTCGGTCGGGCCGGCGCCCGCCGGTGGTCGACCCGCCGCGACGTGGTCGGTCGGCTACCCCGCGGCGGCGTTCGACCTGGCGTGGTCGGCGGACGGGGGCGGTTGGGCGATCTCGGTCGACGGCGTCCCGCTGGTGGCGGCCGACTCCGGAGCGGTGGAGGCGACCAACGTGGTCGTGCAGCGGGTGCCGATGCGGGCGGGCCGGTTCGTGGAGGACGCGTCGGGCGCCGTGTCGCCGGTGGCCGGGACGGTCGGCTCCGGACCGGCGGCCGTGCTGCGGGACGGCGTCGTGTTCGAGGGCAGCTGGTCGCGCCCGACGCCCGACGAGCCGACCGGGTTCGCCACCGCCGACGGCGCCGACCTGCCCCTCGCGCCCGGCCGGACGTGGGTGTTCCTGGTCCCGATGTGACCTAGCGGAACGTCGCCACGACCCACGCGGCCAGCTCGGCCCGTGCCGCGGCCGCCGACGCGGTCGACGCGCCGTTGGCCACCAGGGCGAAGTGCGGCCCGGAGTCCCTTGTGAACAGCAGCAGCCGGTGCACGCCCGACGCGCCCGGTTCCGGCGCGACGGCCACCGGCTCGGCGCCGGTGTGGTCGGGCGGCCCGGTGACGGTCGCGAGATCGCTCACCACCGTGGTCGACGCGGGCGGGAACGACGACGGCAGGTGCAGCTCCGTCGGCGCCGCGACACCGTTGCCGCGCCACACCAGCACGCCGAACTGCCCCGTGCCGACCAGCGCGCGCACCGCGGGCATCGACTCCGGGATCCGGTTCCACGACAACACCGTGCCACCGTCCCGGGCGCGGTCCTCGTAGGTGAACGCCGCCGTGCGGCCGGCCACGGCACGCGGGAACAGCCGGTCGACCACCCGGCCCTCCACCGTGAGCACGTGGTTCCCGCCGTCGTCGACGCGCACCGCGGAGAAGTGCTCGTCGTTCATCGCGTCGCCCTCGGTGCGGACCTTGTCCGGGTTGTCGTTCATCAACTCGCGGTGCCGCCCGTAGTTGACGTCCCAGTGCCACTGGCTGCCCGACAGCACCGGGCCCGACCCCGCCGCGTCCGCCCACCACCGTGCGCCGGGCAGCCGGGAGTCCAGCGCCTGGTACATCGCCTTGAGCACGGTCGGGTTCTTGTCCGAGGTGAAACCGGCGACCGGGTGCCCGAACTCCGACACGATGCCGGCCGTGCCCAGCGCGGCCGCCCGGTCGCGGATCCGGGCGAAGTCCGCGGTGTACTCGCCGTCGCCCGCCTTGCCCGGCTTCAGCAGCCCCGACTGGGCCTTGCCGTCGTAGAAGTGCGAGTTGAACACGAAGCGGTCGCCGAGCGTCGGGACGGCCGCGAACCCGCCGGGCTCGGCGAAGAAGTCCACGTTCTGGTTCCAGAACACCAGCGGCTCCACGAACGCGGGCTTGTCGGCCCAGCCCGCCTCGTCCATCCGCTGCCGGAACTGCCGGTAGAACGGCATGAGCAGGTCGCGTTCCCAGGTGACGCCGTCCTGGCCCCGGTCGTACCGCCCGGCGTAGGGCTCGTTGAGCGGGTTGACGCCGAGCACCAGCCGGAACGCGTCGGCGGGCAGCGCGGATTTCAGGTGCCGCATCGCCTCGCCCGCCTGGTGCAGGAACTCGTCGCGGACGCGGATCGGCCCGGCCGAGGTGGTCAGCTCGCGGTTGTGCCAGAAGTCGTGCACCGCGGCGGTCACCGCGTTGTTGTTCTTCATGTTCTGGCCCCAGTGCACGCAGATCCCGCACGACTCCTTCGGGTAATCGCCCGCGCGCACCACCCACTCCGGCGCGCCGTCGCCGGTGTACCAGCTGTCGCGGTTGAACAGGTAGCGGGAGTAGAGGTCCTGGTGGAAGTCGACGTAGACCCGGATGCCCTGGTCGGTGAAGGCGCGGACCTGCTCGGTGACGCGGTCGAGGTAGGCGTGGTCGATCCGGCGCGGCTCCGGCTCGACCCAGGCCCACGTGACGAGGAAGCGCACCGCGTTCGCGCCGGTCATCCGACGCATCGCCACCGCGGACGACCGCGCGTCCGCCGCGCTCGCGAACGGCAGGCCGCGGTGCTCGGCGAGCTTGGCGGTGCCGGACACGTTGAACCCGCGCAGCACCACCTCCCGGCCGTGCTGGTCGCGGAACGCCCCGTCGGCCACCACGACGGTGGAGTCGTCGAACCACAACGCGTTCGGCGCGGCCACGACAGGTGTCGTCAACGACGCCAACAGGAGCACGACCACGAACACCATGCGCTTCACCACGTCCGCCCCCCAACACCGAAAGTGAACGAGTTTCGCGTTGAGCGTATCGGAACGCGGGCGTCGCACAAGTGCGTCGAGCCGGAGGGGTCGGGTTACGCTCGCCCGGTGATCCCGCACGACCCGCAGACCCCGGGCGGTGACCAGGAGGCATCGCTCCGGCCGCAGTCGTTGATGTTGAGCTTCCTGGGCATCCACGTGCTCAACCGCGGCGTCGCGGTCTTCTCCGGCAGCGTGATCGACGTCTTCGCC
>NZ_JBFAQZ010000006.1:0-462574 GCF_040673975.1 Actinosynnema sp. NPDC050801
CGAACGGGCGCATGGTGCCGCAGTTCAGGTGGTGCACCTTCATGGTCTCGGCCTTCCGAGGAGTGCGCCCAGCCGGGCGGCGACAGCGTGCGACGATCGAAGAGCGTGATCGCCGGGAAATGAGGACGCGAACGACCGACGCGACCTCGCATGGTGGTCCCGTAGTAGAACCGCAGGCCGCAGGTTGCAGGTTGCAGGTCGCAGGCCTTGGACCGCAGGACTCAGGCGGTGGGGACGGGGGCGGGGTCGCGGGTGATGCCGATGTCGCCCTTGGTCATGGTGGCGAAGACGAGCACGGCCAGGGTCGTGGCGGCCGCCATGACGGTCACCATCGGCAGCACGCTGGCCGAGCCGCCGGCGCCGACCAGCGGTGCCATGAGGCCGCCCACCAGGAACGTCAGCACGCCCAGCACCGCCGACGCGCTGCCCGCCGCCTCCGGGTGCCGGGACATCGCCAACGCGCCGGCGTTCGGCATGAGCAGGCCGACGCTCATCGTGAGCACGAACAGGGGCGGCAGGAACGTCGCCAGCCCACCACCGACCAGGCCACCGACGAGCAACCCGACGCCGCCGACCGAGGCGCCCGCCAACCCGATCTTGAGCAGCGGACGGGGCATGATCCGGCCGGTGAGCCTGGTGTTGAGCAGGCCGGCCAGGACGATCGCCACCGAGTTCGCGCCGAACACCAGGCTGAACTGCTGCGGCGTCAGCCCGTACACGCCCTGGAGCACGAACGACGCCCCCGCCACGTAGCCGAACAGCGAGCCGAGGGCCAGCGCGGACGCCAGGGCGTAGCCGAGGAACTTGCGGTCGGCCAGCAGCCCGCCGAACACCTTGACCGTGAGCAGCAGGTTCGCCGGCCGCCGCTTGGCCTTGGGCAACGTCTCCGGCAGACCGACGGCCAGCGCGACCAGCAGGGCCGCCCCGACCACGGCGAGCGCGACGAACGTGCCGCGCCAGCTGGTGAACCGCAGCAGCTGCCCGCCCAGCACCGGGGCCACCACCGGCCCCAGGCTGTTGACCAGCATCATCAGCGACATGAACCGCGCCATCGCCAGGCCTTCGAACCGGTCGCGCGCGACCGCCATCGCCACCACGAACCCGGCCGCCACGCCGAGCCCCTGGAGCAGGCGCAGGCCGGACAGCGCGAGGGCGCTCGGCGCGACCGCGCAGAAGAGCGACACCACGACGTAGCTCGCGATGCCGAACAGCAGCGGCCGCCGCCTGCCCCACGAGTCCGACAGCGGGCCCACCAGCAGCTGCCCGACCGACAGCCCGATGATGAACGTGGTCAACGACAACTGGATCTGCGACTCGGTCGAGCCGAACTCGCCCGCGATGGCGGGGAACGCGGGCAGGTACGTGTCGATCGAGAGCGGTCCGAGCAGGCACAGCGTGCCCAGTAGTGCCACCAGTCGGGTTCTGCTGTCCATCCGCCATCCCCCAGGCTCGTCTGTCAAAAGCTTCGCAAGACAAACGACCGGGGGAAAGCGATATGGCACACATCACGCGCCAAGCGCAAGACTTGCGCGAAAATCCGTCAGTAACCCTCGGCCCGCAACAGTTCCAGGGCGCTGGAGAGGTCGTCCGGGTACTCGCTGGTGTAGGACACCCACTGGCCGTCGGCCGGGTGGTGGAAGCCCAACGTCCTGGCGTGCAGCCACTGCCGGGTGACGCCGAGGCGCTTGGCCAGCACGGGGTCGGCGCCGTAGGTCAGGTCCCCGACGCACGGGTGCCGCAGCGCGGAGAAGTGGACCCGGATCTGGTGCGTGCGGCCGGTTTCGAGGTGCACGTCGAGCAGTGACGCGGCCCGGAAGGCCTCGACCACCTCGTAGTGCGTGATGCTCGGCTTGCCGTTGGCCATCACGGCGAACTTGTAGTCGTGCTTGGGGTGCCGGTCGATCGGGGCGTCGATGGTGCCCTTGATCGGGTCCGGGTGGCCCTGCACGAGCGCGTGGTAGAGCTTGTCGACCGTGCGCTCCTTGAAGGCGTGCTTCAACGCCGAGTAGGCGCTCTCGCTCTTCGCCACCACCATGACGCCGGTCGTGCCGACGTCCAGCCGGTGCACGACGCCCTGCCGCTCGGCGGCGCCGGACGTGGCGATCCGGATGCCGGCCGCGGCCAGGCCGCCCACCACGGTCGGACCGGTCCAGCCGGGGCTGGGGTGCACGGCCACGCCGACCGGCTTGTCGACCACGATCACGTCGTCGTCCTCGTGCAGGACGATCAGGCCCTCCACGGGCACCGCCTGCACCTGCACCGGGCGTTCGGGCTCGGGGAGGGTGACCTCCAGCACGGAACCCGCGATCAGGCGGTCCGACTTGCCCGCAGGTTGCCCGTCGAGCACGACGTCACCCGATTCGGTCAGCGCGGCGACGACCGTGCGGGACAGGCCGAGGAGCTTGGCCAGGCCGGCGTCGACCCGCATCCCGTCCAAGCCGTCCGGCACGGGCAGGGTCCGGTAGTCGCCGGTCATGCGCCCGCCTTCTTCTCTGACTGGGATCCGGGCTTCTTCTCCACGCGGGTGCCGTCGTAGTCGCGCTGGAGCAGCGCCATCAGCACGATCACGCCGCCGCCCACGCAGATGGCCGAGTCGGCCAGGTTGAACACCGGGAAGAAGTTGCCCCAGGGGTCGAGCACCGAGATGAAGTCGACCACGCCGCCGCGCAGCGGGCCGGGACCGCGGAAGATCCGGTCCACCAGGTTGCCCATCGCGCCGCCCAGGACCAGGCCCAGGCCGATGGCCCAGCCGACCGACCGCAGCCGGCGCGCGATCCACAGGATGAACACGACGACACCGGACGCGATCAGGGCGAGGATCACCGTCCAGCCCTCGGCCAGGCCGAACGCGGCGCCGGTGTTGCGGATCAGCGGCAGGTAGAGCAGGCCGCCGAGCAGCTCGACCGGCTCACGCCCCTCCAGGTGCTCCACCGCGAGGATCTTGGTGACCAGGTCGAGCGCCAACACGAGCGGCGCGATGACGGCCAGCAGGAGGACCCGTCGCTTCGGCAGCGGCTGGTCCGGCTGGTCCGGCGTGTCCGGCTCGGTGTTGGGATCGGTGCTCACCGGGCCATTGTCCAGCATCGGGGTCAGCGCAGGAACGGCGGGAGCGCGCGCTGGTCGTCCAGCGGCACCCAACGGCCGTCGCGCTGCTCGTACTCCCACCGCGAACCCTCGACGACGAGCGCGCGCAGCGCGGCCACGAAGCGGTCCACGTGCTCCTCGGTGGTGCCCAGGCCGATCGACGCACGCAGCGCCCGTTCGCCGTGGGCGAGGCGGTGCACGGCCACGTGGGCGCAGAACGCGCCGTCGCGCACACCGATGCCGTGCTCGGCGCTCAGCGCCGCTGCCAGGTAGCCGGCGTCCTGACCGCCGACGGTGAAGCTCACCACGCCCACCCGGTCCTGGTCCGGGCCGAACAACGTCAGCTCGTGCACGCCCGGCACGGTCCGCAGGCCCGCCCGCAGCCTGGCCAGCAGCACCCGCTCGTGCTCGGTGGTCTGCTCCCAGTGCCTGCCCAGCACGTCGCACGCCACGGCCAGCGCGTGCACGCCCACCACGTTCGGGGTGCCGGCCTCGTGCCGCTCGGGCACCGCCGACCAGGCCACGCCGAGCCGGTCGCCGTGGTCGGTGACGCGGGCCGTCGCACCGCCGCCCACCAGGTACGGCTCGGCGGCCTGCAACCAGTCCGACCGGCCGACCAGCACGCCCGCGCCGAACGGCGCGTAGACCTTGTGCCCGGACAGCACGGTGTAGTCGACGTCGAGCGCGCGCACGTCCACCGGCCGGTGCGGCGCGAGCTGGGCGGCGTCCAGGGCGATCCGGGCGCCGTGCCTGCGGGCGACGCGCGCCAGTTCGGCCACCGGCCAGAGCTCGCCGGTCACGTTGGACGCCCCCGTGACCACGACCAGGCGCGGGCCGACCGGCGCCTCGCGCAGCGCCCGGTCCAGCTCCAGCACCGCCTGGGCGGGCGACGCGGGGGTGCGCAGGCGGCGCACGTTCGGGCCGCGCCACGGCAGCAGCGCGGCGTGGTGCTCGGTGTCGAACAGGGTCACGGCCGTGTGCTTCGGCAGGCTCCTGGCCAGCAGGTTCAGCGCGTCGGTGGTGTTGCGGGTGAAGACGACGGCGTCGGTGCCGCGGGCGTTGAGGAACCGGCGGACCGACGTGCGGGCCTGCTCGTAGACGCGGGTGCTGACCTGCGAGGCGAAGCCCGCGCCCCGGTGCACGCTGGCGTACCAGGGCAGCACCTCGTCCACCGCGTCGCGGACCTGCTCCAGGCACGGCGCGCTGGCCGCGTGGTCGAGGTTGGCGTACTCGACGCGCTCACCGGTGACCAGCGGCACGCGCAGCGACGCGCCGACCACGCGGGGCAGTGCCGGCTTCTCCGGCCGGACGACGGTGCTGGTGAGGGGAACTGCGATGGTCATGACGCCCTCCGGGGTCCGGGACCCCACCGGAGGGGGAGCCCGCGCTTGCCGGACGCCCTGCGCGCCGGCCAGGTCCTCACCAGGGGCACCCCACCGCGGTAGGAGGGTTGCCGGCCAGCGAGCCTGGGCTTCGCGCTGGCACTCATGACCTTCGGTTCGAAGTTAACCCGGACCGCGCCCCCGCGTCGAGTCCGGTTCACATCCTGGGAGCGTCACGGCAGGCCGACGTCGCCCTTCCAGCGGGCGAACCGGCCCGCCCGGTCGACCGCCCGGATGCGCTGCTCGGTCGCCGTGCGCATGGCCTCGGTGCACACCACCAGCAGCTGGTCGTGCTCCTGCAACCGGGTCGTCGGCTGCGGGGTGAAGCCGTTGTCGTCACGCACCACGAGGCTGACCGACGAGCCGGGCGGCAGCCGCAGCTCCGACAGGTACACGCCGTGCAGCTTGGAGCCGGGCTGGATGCGGACCTGGAGGAGTTCCGCACCCAGCTCGTCCAGCGCCGACGAGTCGACCTGCACCTCCTGCGCCTCCCCGGACTTGACCAGCCCGAGCCACTTGGCCAGCCACGGCAGGCTCGTGCCCTGCACCACGGTCAGCACCACCACCAGCACGAACACCGCGTCCACCAGCCGCTGCGCACCCGGCACGCCCTGGATCAGCGGGATCAGCGCGAACACGATCGGCACCGCGCCGCGCAGCCCCGACCACGAGATGAACACCTGTTCGCGCCACGGCACCCGGAACGGCAGCGCCGCGCTGAGCACCGACAGCGGCCTGGCCAGCAGCACCAGCACCGCGCCCGCGACCAGCGCGGGCACCAGCACGTCGAGCAGGCGTCCCGGTGAGGCGTACAGGCCGAGCAGCACGAACAGCCCGATCTGCGCGATCCAGCCCAACCCCTCGGCGAACGACAGGGTGTCCGCCCGGTGCGGCAGGCGGGCGTTGCCGAGCACGAGGGCGGCGATGTAGACGGCGAGGAAGCCGGACGCGTGCGCGAGGTCGCCGACCGTGTAGGCGAGCAGGCACACGGCGACCGTGGCCAGCGGGTACAGGCCGGTGGCGGGCAGCGCGGCCCGGCGCAGCCCCACGCCGCCGACCCAGCCGAGCACGATCCCGATCACCCCGCCCGCGACGAGCTCGTAGGCCATCAGCAACGGCGCGGTCCACGTGATCGGGTCGGGGGCGGCGAGCAGCACGACGGCGATGTACACCGGCGCGTCGTTGATGCCGGACTCCAGTTCGAGCGCGCCGATGAGCCGCTTGCGCACCCCCACCCCGCGCAGCACGCTGAACACGGCCGCCGCGTCGGTGGACGACAGCACCGCGCCCCACAGCAGGGCCGTGCGCCAGTCCATGTCGAGCAGGAAGTGCAGCGCGAACCCGGTGACCGCGATGCTCACGCCGACGGCCACCGTGGACAACGCGATGCCCAGGCCCAGCGCGGGCTTCACCGCGCTCCACCGGGTGGTCAGCCCGCCCTCGGTGAGGATCAGCACGAGCGCGACGGTGCCCAGCGAACGGGTCAGGTCGGCGTCCTCGAACTGGATGCCGAGCACGGCCTCACCGAGCAGCAGGCCGATGCCCAGGTAGAGCAGGAGGGATGGCAGACCGAGCCTGATCGACACCCGAACCGCGATGACCGAGAGCAGCAGAACGCCGGCGGCGATGCCCAGGTAGCCCGTCACACCGCCCACTCGACCTCCAGGCCGTCGTTCCCGCTACATCACTCGACGGGGTCATTCTCCCTGGCGACACCGAAATGGACGAATCCGGCAACCCCCGCGGCGTCACCAGCCGAACGCCCCTAGCGCGAACGACGTCGAACCGTGCATGTTGACGAACGGGTCCGCCGCCCCGGTCACCTCCACACCCTGCGGGAGAAACCGTGAAGCTGCGAACGATCTCCGTCGCGCTGGTCACGACCGGCGCGCTCCTGGGCTCCGGCCCCGGCTCGGCCACCGCCGCGCCACCTCACGTCCTGGCCGGGCCGGACATCCCGGTGTCCGCCGTCCAGGCCGACCTCGACCAGTTCCAGAGCATTGCGAACGCCAACGGCGGCAACCGGGCGCACGGCCGTCCCGGTTACCTGGCCTCGGTGAACTGGGTCAAGTCCAAGTTGGACGCCGCCGGGTTCACCACCCGGGTGCAGTCGTTCAGCCGCAACGGCGCCACCGGCTACAACCTGATCGCCGACTGGCCCGGCGGCGACCCCGACAACGTGGTCATGGCCGGCGGGCACCTCGACAGCGTGTCGGCCGGCCCGGGCATCAACGACAACGGCACCGGCTCGGCCGGGCTGCTCGAAGTCGCGCTGGCCGTGCGGTCCACCGGCTTCCGCCCCACCAAGCACCTGCGCTTCGCCTGGTGGGGCGCGGAGGAACTGGGCCTGGTCGGCTCGACGCACTACGTGAACTCGCTGTCCACAACGGACCGCTCGCGGATCGACGCCTACCTCAACTTCGACATGATCGGCTCGCCGAACCCGGGCTACTTCGTCTACAGCGCGTCCGGGCAGCCGTCCGGCTCGTCGGCGCTCCAGCAGGTGCTCCAGGGCTACTTCGGCTCGATCGGCGTGCCGACCGAGCTGACCAGCGTGGGCGGTCGGTCCGACCACGCGGCGTTCGCGCGGGCGGGCATCCCGGTCGGCGGCACGTTCACCGG
Organism: Actinosynnema sp. NPDC050801; assembly: GCF_040673975.1. Classification (NCBI taxonomy): domain Bacteria; kingdom Bacillati; phylum Actinomycetota; class Actinomycetes; order Pseudonocardiales; family Pseudonocardiaceae; genus Actinosynnema; species Actinosynnema sp. NPDC050801. The sequence continues at coordinate 7,089 of NZ_JBFAQZ010000006.1, forward strand.
CGCGGAGGGCACCAAGACCTCCGCGCAGGCGCATAAGTGGGGCGGCACGGCCGGCACCGCGTTCGACCGCTGCTACCACCGCTCGTGCGACACCAGGTCGAACGTGAACGCGACCGCGTTGGACCGCAACACCGACGCCATCGCGCACGCCGTGTGGACGCTGGCGGCCTAACCGTCCAGCAGCCGCGCCAGCACCTCGGGTGCGCCGGCCGGGGCGGGGTCGACCTGCACGACCTTGTCCCGGCCGCGCTCGCCCGCGACCACCTCGACGTCCTGCCTGCGCACGTCGAACGCCTTGGCCAGCGCCTTGCGGACGGCCTCGTTCGCCTTGCCCTCCACGGCGGGCGCGGCGACGGCGACGACCAGCGCGCCGTCACCCCACCGGCCGCCGACGGCCTCGCGCTTCGCGCCCGGCTTGACCCGGATCGCGAACCGGAACGCGTCAGGCACGGCACACCACCGCGGTCAGCGTCTCCTCCAACAACTGGCGGCGCGCCTTGACCACGTGCGGGGTGGACGACAGCAGCTGCGCCTGCCCCAGGTAGACGGAGTAGGCGAGCACGGCCCGCTGGTGCGCCACGTCGGCGTCGAACCCGAGTTCGGCGAACAGCTCCTCCAGGTAGCCGATGCGGCGGTCGGTGACGCGGCGCAGCACCGGCTCGACCGCCGGGTCGTCCTTGGCCGCGAGCATGGCCAGCTCGACCGCGCTGTCCTCGACGTGCTCCAGCACGGTGGCGAACAGCAGGCGCAGCTTGTCCAGCGGCTCGGGCACCGACTCGACGATCTCGATGACGGCCTCGGTGTGCTCGCGCTCCCAGCGTTCGAGGGTGGCCTTGAGCAGGGCTTCCCGGTTGGGGAAGTGCCAGTAGGCGCTGCCCTTGGTCGCACCGAGCCTGGCCGCGAGCGGTTCCACGGCGACGGCCGCCACCCCGCCCTCGGCCAGCGCCCGCAGGGCGACCCCGGTCCAGTCGTCGCGCGTCCGCCGTGCCATGACTCCGTACGCTACCGTACGGTAATGGACCATACGGTCCCGTATGGAGGTCGTGATGATCGAGAACGTGCACACCCGGCCGATCCCCGACGCCGCCGGCCTGGTCGACCGGGTGGTGGAGCTCTGGCCCGCCGACCGGTGGCCACCACTGGTGCTCGACCGGCCGCTCGGCGTCGGCGCGGAGGGCGGTCACTCGTTCGTGCGCTACCGCTGCACCGGCCACCTGCCCGGCCGGCGGGCCGAGTTCACCTTCGCGCCCGGCGTCGGCCTGGTCGGCACCCACGTGCTGGAAGCGGTACCGGGCGGGTTGCGGCACACTCTGACCGGTCGGCCGCGCGGCCTGATGCGGTTGTGGTGGCCACTGGCCGTCCGGTGGTTGCACGACGCGCTCGTCGAAGACCTGCTCGACAACGCGGCGCACGCCGCCGGACACCCACCCGTTCACCCGGCCAGGTGGTCGGTCCGGGTGCGGCTGCTGCGCGCGGGTCTCCGGAGGGGCGCCCGGCGACCCGCCTGACCGGATTTCCTCCACAACCACCGGTCTGGTCCGTCTACCCGTTACCGGGACCAGAGGGGGGAGGGTTCGTGACGCCGGACGACCCCGACGACCACGCGGCCACCTTCAGCGACTTCTACCACCGGGAGCGGATCCGGCTGTTCCGCTTCGCCGCCGTGATGTCACCGCACCTGGACCACGAGTCCGCGGTGCAGGAGGCGTTCGTCAGCGCGTGGCGGCACTGGCCGGTGATCACCCCGGAGGCCAGGCGTGCTTGGCTGGTGAAGACGATCCGCAACCTGCTGGTGGACCAGGCCCGCCGGCGGGAGCGGCCGGGCGACCTGACCGACGAGGTCGTGGCCCGGCAGCGCGGCACGTACCGGATCCTGGTGCCCAAGCAGCGGGACGCCGAGACGTGGCACGAGCTGGTCAGCACGCTGGCGGCGGTCGCGAACCTGCCCGACCACCTGCGCACCGCGCTGGTGCTGCGGTTCTGGGACTTCGACGACGACGAGATCGCCGACGTGCTGGGCTGCCGGCGGGCGTCCGTGCGGCGGTACGTGTCGGAGGCGCGGGCGAAGGTCAGCGAGCAGGTCGGCAACGAGGAGCGACGGGTGCGCGGCTCGCAGCGCGGGAAGGGGACGTCATGACCGACGAGCTGGACCCTCGGCTGGACCACCTGCGCGCCGAGTTGGCCGAGGCCATCCCGGAGGATCCCGGTGCGGACGACCTCGGCGTGGCGGCGATCATGGCGCAGGCGTCGCGGTACGACCGGCAGGCGGCCCTGGTCGAGGCCGCGCGGTCCGGTTCGCGGGAGGCGCTGGAGTCGCTGGTCGCCGAGCTGACCCCGTTGGTGTGGCACGTGGCCAGGGGCAACGGCCTGGACCAGGCCACCGCGGAGGACGTCGTGCAGACCGTGTGGCTCAGCCTGCTGCGCCACCTCGACCGCCTGGCCGAGCCGCGGGCCGTGGCCGGCTGGCTGATCGTCGCCACCCGCCGCGAGGCGCAACGGGCCTGGCGCGACCTCAACGGCCGCCCGGCGCTGTCCACCGACTCCGCCGTCGACATGCCCGACGACCGCTGGCTGCCGGAACCGGAGGCCCTGCGCGACGACCGCGACCGCCGCCTCTGGCGCGCGTTCAACTCCATGTCCCGCCGCTGCCAGGAACTGCTGCGGCTGACCGTGCTGGCCGGCCGGGCCGAGTACCGGGCCGTGGCCGAGGCCCTCTCCATGCCGCGCGGCTCGATCGGTCCGACCCGCGGGCGTTGCCTGACCCGGCTCAAGGCCCGGCTGGAAGAGGACGACGTGCGCTGACCGGCTGGCCGGCCGGGGTGCACGATGCCCAGCCCGTGGGTGGCTCTGGTCATGGAGACGTACAGGTCGTTGTGGCCCACGACGAGGCGCCTGCCGGGTTCCCGGTCTGGGCGAGGTCCCCGACGATGGTCATCGACCTGGTGCGTCGACGATCAGTGCCGTCGAGCGTGCACGGCGGCGGCGGGGAAGAACAGTCTTGTCCTTCCCCGCCGCCTCAGCCGCCCGCATCAGGTCGCGGGCGGTGGCCCGCGACCCTCCGGCGCGGCGTCAGACCTTGGTGACCGCGACGCGGACCTTCCGGCCCTCGCCGACCACGCCCTCCGAACCCTCGGTGACCTCGCCGTAGGACACCGACTCGGCCAGCGTCTCCTCCTTCAGGAACGCCTCGAACCGGCGCACCGCGTCCTCCACGTCCGCCGGCAGCTGGAGCGTCAACGCGATCCGGTCCGACACGTCCAGCCCGGCGTCCTTGCGCGCCTGCTGCACCACGCGCACCAAGTCCCGCGCGACGCCCTCGGCGGCCAGCTCCTCCGTCACCGCCGTATCCAGCACGACCAGCCCGCCGCTGTTCGGCAGCGCCGCCGTCGCGCCCTGGTCGGTGGCGACCAGCCGCTGCTCGTACTCCTCCGGGAACAGCTCGATCCCGGCGGCGACGACGCGGCCATCCACCTCCTGCCAGTCACCGGCCTTCACGGCCTTGATGACCTTCTGCACGTCCGGACCCAGGCGCGGTCCGGCGGCACGGGCGTTGACCGCCAGCTGGAAGTGGCCGTGCGCGTCCACGTCCGTGGTCAGCTCGACCTCCTTGACGTTCACCTCGTCCCGCAGGACCTCGGTGAACGCCGCCAGCGGCGCGACGTCGGCCGCGGCGATGACGAGCTTCGCCAGCGGCAGCCGCACCCGCAGCTTGTTCGACTTGCGCAGCGACAACGCGGTCGACGCCACCTGCCGCACCTGGTCCATCGCGGCCACCAGGGCGTCGTCCGCGGGCAGGTCCGCGGCGACCGGGTAGTCGGTCAGGTGCACCGAACGGCCACCGGTCAGCCCACGCCAGACCGACTCGGTGGTCAGCGGCAGCAGCGGCGCGACCACCCGGCACACGACCTCCAGCACGGTGTGCAGTGTGTCGATCGCGTCCTGGTCGCCGGACCAGAACCGGTCGCGCGAACGCCGCACGTACCAGTTGGTCAGCACCTCCAGGAACTCCCGGATCGACGCGCACGCGCCCGAGATGTCGTAGTTGTCCAGCTGCGCGGTCACGCCGGCCACCAGGTCGTGCGTCTTCGCCAGCACGTACCGGTCCAGCACGTGCTGCGACGAGGTCCGCCACGTCCCCTCGACCCCGTCCGCGTTGGCGTACAGGGCCAGGAAGTACCAGGAGTTCCACAGCGGCAGCACGGCCTGCCGCACCGCGTCGCGGATGCCGCGCTCGGTCACCACCAGGTCGCCGCCGCGCAGGATCGGCGACGCCATCAGGAACCAGCGCATCGCGTCCGAGCCGTCCCGCTCGAACACCTCGTTCACGTTCGGGTAGTTCTTGCGCGACTTGGACATCTTCTGCCCGTCGTCGCCCAGCACGATCCCGTGCGCCACGCAGTTGCGGAACGCCGGCCGGTCGAACAGGGCCGTGGCCAGCACGTGCATGGTGTAGAACCAGCCGCGCGTCTGGCCGTTGTACTCGACGATGAAGTCACCCGGGTAGTGGTCCTCGAACCACTGCGCGTTGTCGAACGGGTAGTGCACCTGGGCGAACGACATCGAGCCGGACTCGAACCAGCAGTCCAGCACCTCCGGCACCCGCCGCATCACCGAGCGACCCGTGGGGTCGTCCGGGTTCGGCCTGGTCAGCGTGTCGATGACGGGCCGGTGCAGGTCGGTCGGGCGCACGCCGAAGTCGCGTTCCAGCTCGTCCAGCGAGCCGTAGACGTCCACCCGCGGGTACTCCGGGTCGTCCGACACCCACACCGGGATCGGCGAGCCCCAGAACCGGTTGCGGGAGATGTTCCAGTCGCGGGCGTTCTCCAGCCACTTGCCGAACTGGCCGTCCTTTATGTGCTCGGGCACCCAGTTGATCTGCTGGTTCAGCTCGACCATGCGGTCCTTGAACTTCGAGACCGCGACGAACCAGGACGACACGGCGCGCTGGATCAACGCGTTGTCGCACCGCCAGCAGTGCGGGTACGGGTGGTCGTAGGTCTCGTGGCGCAGCAGCAGACCCGCTTGCTTCAGGTCGCGGATGATCGCCTTGTTCGCCTCGAAGACCTGCTGACCCTCGTACGGCGGCACCTCGGCGGTGAACCGGCCGTGCGCGTCGACCGGCACGACGACCTCGATGCCCGCCGCGTCGGTGACGACCTTGTCGTCCTCACCGAAGGCGGGGGCGATGTGCACCAGGCCCGTGCCGTCCTCGGTGGTGACGTAGTCGGCGGCCAGCACCTGGTGCGCGTTCTCCCGTCCGACGAAGAAGTCGAACGGCGGCGCGTACCGGCGCCCGACCAGGTCGGCGCCCTTGCAGCGGGCCACCACCGACGGCTCCTCGCCCAGCTCGCGCGCGTACGCCGGGACGCGGGCCTCGGCGAGCAGGTAGCGCTCGCCGTTCGCCTCGACCGTCACGTAGTCGACGTCCGGGTGCACGGCGGCGGCCAGGTTGGACGGCAGCGTCCACGGCGTGGTCGTCCACACCAGGGCCAGCTCGCCGGTCTCCAGCCGCAGGCCGACGGTCACCGCCGGGTCCTGCCGGTCCCGGTAGGTGTCGTCCATCTTGGTCTCGGTGTTGGACAGCGGCGTCTCGCAGCGCCAGCAGTACCAGAGCACCCGGAAGCCCTCGTAGACCAGGCCCTTGTCCCACAGGGTCTTGAAGGCCCACATGACGCTTTCCATGTAGTCCAGGTCGAGGGTCTTGTAGTCGTTGTCGAAGTCCACCCAGCGGGCCTGCCGGGTCACGTAGTCGCGCCACTGGTCGGTGTAGCGCAGCACCGACGTGCGGCAGGCGTCGTTGAACTTCTCGATGCCGAACGCCTCGATCTCGCTCTTGGACGAGAACCCGAGCTGCTTCTCCGCCTCGACCTCGGCGGGCAGGCCGTGGGTGTCCCAGCCGAAGCGGCGTTCGACGTGCTTGCCGCGCATGGTCTGGTAGCGCGGGACGACGTCCTTGACGTAGCCGGTGAGCAGGTGGCCGTAGTGCGGCAGGCCGTTGGCGAACGGCGGGCCGTCGTAGAACACGAACTCGTTCGACCCGTTGTCCCCCGCCGGGCGGGACTCGATCGACGCCTGGAACGTCCGGTCGGACTCCCAGAAGCCGAGCACGCCCTCCTCGAGGGCGGGGAAGGACGGCTGGGAGGGAACGGACCCCTCGCCTGCCTTCGGGTAGGCCATCGTGCAGCTCCTCGCGTGCGTCAACCGGCTCACGGGGACGACACGCCGGTCAGGCGCACCGCGGTACCACCCCGCTTGCCAGGGCGCGAAGGCTCTGGCCTCTCTTGTCGACGGCTGTGACGGGCCGCTCCCGTCCGGTTCTACTGAGGCGTGTCCCACCGGGGCACGCGCCCGTTCTTCCGGAGGCTCCCCGGTGATGGCCGGATCAACGCCGTGCTGCCACCCAGGGTAGCCGAACCGCGCAAACCACTTTGAGCAGTTCCCCCACGCGGCTCGTCCGAGCCCGGCCAGGCGGAACCGCGCGGCTAGGCGGGTTCGGAGTGGTCCGCGGCCCGCTTGCGGGCCGCCAGGCCGGCGTCCGGGCGGCACGCCGCGCACGGCGTGAAGCCCAGTTGGCGTGCCTCGTCGACGGGCAGGCCCAACGACGTGCGGGCGGTGAGCACGGAGCAGTCCGCCAGGTGGTAGCGCGGACGTTCGTCCAGCACCCGCACCTCGTCGGTGAGCTCGCTCACGATCAAGGCGTCGGCCGCGTCGGTGTCCTCCTCGCCAGGCTCGACATCCGCCTGATCGGGTGGACCGCTCGGCGCGTCGTCCTCGGCGCCCGCAACCGGGGCCGGTCGAACAGCCGCGTCCGGCTGGTGCCCGACGACTGCGGCGCCGGCAGCCCTGGGACCCGACCGGCGGCGGAGCCACCAGTCGAGCACCAGGACCACGGCAGCGGCCCCGCTCGTCCCCACGGACAACCAGGCCCAGTGGGTCTGGGCGCTGGTCAGCGCGGGCACGAGCAACCCCAGGGCTGCCAGCACCAACAGCAGGACTATGTAGAGCACGTGCAGCAGACTAGATCAGCAACGCCGATCAGCCGGCCTCGGCGCGCGCCCCGAACGAGTACCCGCCCTGCTGGCGGCTGTCGGACGGCGCGGCGGGGCCGCGGTCCTGCAGGTCGCGCAACGAGGACTCCAGCATCGTCTTGAGCCGGGTGCGGTACTCGCGCTCGAAGGTCTGCAGCTTGTCGATCTGCTTCTCGAGCGTGTTCTTCTCCTGGGTGATGTTGCCCATCACCTCGGCGTGCTTGCGCTGCGCGTCGCGGTCGAGCGCGCTGGCCTTCTCACGGGCCTGCCGCTCCAGCGTCTCGGCGCGGGTTCGTGCGTCGTTGAGCATGGTCTCGGCACGCGTGCGCGCCTCGTTGACCATCGTGTCGGCCTTGGACCGAGCCTCGGACAACAGCTGCTCGGACTTGGTCCGGGCCTCCGAGAGCATCCCGTCGGCCTCGGCCTTGGCCTCGCCGGTGAGCCGGTCGGCCATCTCCTGCGCCAGACCGAGCACCTTGGCCGCCTGGACGTGGTGGTCACCACCACCGCCGGGCGAGGTCTGCTCCAGCGCCGAAGGGGGCGGCACCGGTGCGAGCCTGCGGGGCTCGTCCACGACGCGGCTCGGGCCGACGCCTGCGGCAACCTTCGCCCGGGCATCTTCGAGGTCGGCACGCGCGGTCTCGACCTGCTGGTCGAGCTGCTCGACCTGCTGACGCAGGTCGTTGTTCTCCTCGATCAGGCGGGCCAGTTCGCCCTCAACCAGGTCGAGGAACGCGTCCACTTCGTCCTCGTTGTAGCCCCGCTTGCCAATCGGCGGCTTGCTGAACGCGACGTTGTGCACGTCCGCGGGGGTCAACGGCATCAGATCACCTCACGCACTCCTGGGCTGTGGACATCCCTGGTCCCCTCACCTGGGATCGGCTACTCGCATCAGAATGATAACGACCAGCAACAGCACAATAATGGACAAGTCCAGTCCGATGCCGCCGATCCGCACGGTCGGGATGATCCGACGCAGCAAGCGGACCGGAGGATCGGTCACGGTGTATACGGTCTCAAGCGCCACCGCGACCCCACCCGCAGGCCGCCATCCCCTGGCGAAACTACGGACGAGCTCCACGACGACACGCGCCGTGAGCAGCAGCCAGAACGAGAACAACACGTAGTAGACCACGAGCCAGAGGGCATCCACACGTTCAACTGTGCCACCACTCAGCCCTGGCTGAGGAACCCGCCCTCCGCGAGTCGCCTCCGGTCCTCGGCCGTGACGTCGATGTTGGGCGGTGAGAGAAGGAACACCTTGTTGGTGACCTTGTCGATCGAGCCCCTCAGCGCGAACGCCAGACCGGCCGCGAAGTCGACCAGCCGCTTGGCGTCCGCGTCGTTCATGTCGGTGAGGTTCATGATCACCGGGGTGCCGTCGCGGTAGTGCTCTCCGATGGTCCGCGCCTCGTTGTAGCTGCGCGGGTGCAGCGTGGTGATGCGGGCCAGCGGGTTGCTCGCGGGCTCGGGGGCGGGCCGCAGCCTGCCCACGGGCTCGCGCTGCGGCTCCACGGCCAGCGTGCCGTGCGTCTCCGGGTTCCACGGCCGGCGCGGGCGGGAGGCGCGTTCCGGCTCGTAGTCGCCCGCGTCGTCCAGCTCGGCGCGGTAGCCGTTGACCGGGCGACGACGCGCGGTGCGCTGCTCCGGGTACGGTTCGTAGTCGTCCGGGTCGGCGTACTCGGACCGGTAGTCCGCGTAGCGCCGGTCGTCGTCGTAGGCGGCCGGGTCGTCGGCGTACTCGGCGGGAACCATCCCGAAGTAGGCCTTCAGCTTGTGAAACCCGCTCATGGCTCGAGCCCTTCCTCCGCCGAGATCCCTACCCGCAAGGACGTCGCGGCCGTCCCAGAGGTTCCGGACAGTTACGGCGAGGCTAGTCTCCGGCTGCCCAGCAACGCTGTTCCGACACGCACGCACGTCGATCCGTGCGCTATCGCATCCTCCAGGTCACCGCTCATCCCCGCCGAGATCACGGTGGCACCGGGATGATCGGCTCGCAAGCGGGTTACCGCTTCGTATAGAGCGGCAAACGCCTGCTGTGGAGACATCCCGAGGGGTGCGACGGTCATCACACCTCGAAGAATAAGTTCACTCGATCGTGCTACGTGATCGGCCAGTCGCGGAAGGTCACCGATCGGGTGGCCGCCGCGGGTCTCGTCGCCGTCGATGCTGACCTGGAGCAGCACCTCGGTCGGTTCGGTCGCGGCCTTGGCGACGGCGTCGGCGAGCCGGGTCGAGTCGACCGTGTCGATCCGGTCGGCCCAGCGCAGGACGGACTTGGCCTTGTTGCGCTGGAGTGAGCCGACCATGTGCCACCTGGCCGCGGCGTCGGGGCGGAGCTCGGCGAACTCGGCGGTCTTGCGGTTCGCCTCCTGGTCCCGGTTCTCGGCGAACGCGGTGAGCCCGAGGTCGCTCAGGATCGCCACGTCCTCGGCCGGGAAGGTCTTGGTGACGGCCAGCAGCTCCACCTCGTCCCGCGACCGGCCCGCGGCGGCGCAGGCCTCGGCGATGCGCTCGGTGACCTCGGCCAGCGACAGGGCCAGCTCCTCGTGCCGGTTCACGGCTCCATCCAGACGACGCCCGCCAGCCGTCCCGTGCCCGGGTCGCGGCGGTGGCTGAACAGCGACCTCTCCTCGACCGTGCAGCGCGGGTCGATGCCGATCCTGCCCACGCCCGCGTCGGCGAGCTGCTGCCAGATGCCGGCGCGCAGGTCCAGGGCGGGCTTGCCGGACCGGGTCTTGGACGCGCTGCCGGGGAGGTGCTTCTCGACGTCGTCGCGCATGGCGGCGGGCACCTCGTAGCACTGGCCGCAGACGGACGGGCCGAGCAGGACCTCGACCCGGTCCTTGGCCGCGCCCAGTTCGACCATGCGGTCCAGGGCCGCCGGGACGACGCCGACCCGTGCGCCGACGCGGCCGGCGTGGACGGCGGCGATCACGCCCGCCTCCGGGTCGCCGAGCAGCACCGGCACGCAGTCCGCGGTCAGCACGACCAGCCCCAGCCGCTCGCGCGCCGTGACGACGGCGTCCGTGGCCTCCAGCGGCTCGCTCACCGGCCCGTCCACGACGCCGACCGTCCGGCCGTGCACCTGTTCCATCCAGACCAGCCGGTCCGGGCTCAGCCCGATGCCCTCCGCCAGCCGACGCCGGTTGGCGGCGACGGCGGCCGGGTCGTCACCGACGTGGTCACCGAGGTTGAAGGAGTCGTAGGGAGCTTTCGACACGCCGCCTTCGCGGGTGGTCAGGACACGACGGATGCGCACCCCCCAAGCTTCCCAGACCCCGCGAGTCGAACCTCCAGGTCCCGCGAGTCGAACCCTCAAGCCCCGCGAGTCGAACCCTCAAGACCCGCGAGTCGAACCCTCAGGACCCGCGAGTCGAACCTTCGCGTACCCCGAGTTCAACGCTCAGAACTGCGACTCGCCGTCCTGAGCGTTGAACTCGGGGGTCCTGAGCGTTCGACTCGCGGGAGCTGGAGGTTCGACTCGCGAGAGGGGGGAAGTAGAGCGCCGCGCCGTCCCGGGGGACGGCGCGGCGCGGGTAAGGCCGGCGGAGGTCAGCGCCGCATGAACGGCGGCACGTCGACCTCGTCGTCCGGGTCGTCCGTCACCGGCACGGCCCGGTTCGGCAACGACCCGCCGGTGTTCCCCGGCACGCCCGGCGACAGCGACCTCGGCATGGTCGGCTGCGGCGCGGCGTACGGGGACTGACCGTTGCCCGGGCCGGTCTGCGGCTGCTGCGGCACGGTCGGCCGCGGCACGACCGGCTGCTCCACCTGCTGCACGGGCTGCGGCTGGTGCTGCACCGGCTGCGGCTGCGGCACCTGCTGCACCGGCTGGGGCTGCGGGGTGTGGTTCACCTGACCCGCGGTGGCCGAGGCCACGGGCGTGCCACGCGGCGGGCTGGACAGAGCCTGCGGCTCCAACTTCTTGTGTGTCGGCCCGCCACTGTCAAAACCCGCCGCGATCACCGTGACCCGGACCTCGTCGCCGAGGGAGTCGTCGATCACCGTTCCGAAGATGATGTTCGCGTCGGGGTGGGCGGCCTCCTGCACCAGCGAGGCCGACTCGTTGATCTCGAACAGCCCGAGGTCGCTGCCACCGGCGATCGAGAGCAGCACGCCGTGCGCGCCCTCCATCGAGGCTTCCAGCAACGGCGAGTTGATCGCCTTCTGGGCGGCTTGCACCGCTCTGCCCTCGCCACGCGCCGAGCCGATGCCCATCAACGCGCTGCCCGCGCCGGACATGACCGACTTGACGTCGGCGAAGTCGAGGTTGATCAGACCGGGGGTGGTGATCAGGTCGGTGATGCCCTGGACACCGGACAGCAGCACCTCGTCCGCGGAGCGGAACGCGTCCATCAGCGAGACGCCGATGTCGCCGAGCTGCAGCAGCCGGTCGTTGGGGATCACGATGAGGGTGTCGCACTCGTTGCGCAGGGCCTGGATGCCGTCCTCGGCCTGCTTGGCGCGGCGCTTGCCCTCGAACGAGAACGGTCGCGTGACCACACCGATGGTCAACGCGCCGAGCTTGCGGGCGATCGAGGCGACCACGGGCGCGCCACCGGTGCCCGTGCCACCGCCCTCGCCGGCGGTCACGAACACCATGTCCGCGCCCTTGAGGACTTCCTCGATCTCCTCGCGGTGGTCTTCGGCGGCCTTGTGGCCGACTTCGGGATTGGCGCCGGCTCCCAGGCCGCGGGTGAGTTCGCGGCCGATGTCGAGCTTCACGTCGGCATCCGACATGAGCAGCGCCTGGGCGTCGGTGTTCACCGCGATGAACTCGACGCCCTTGAGCCCGACCTCGATCATGCGGTTGACGGCGTTGACACCGCCACCGCCGATGCCGACGACCTTTATCACCGCGAGGTAGTTGTGCGGGGGCGTCATCGGTCCGCCTTCCTGATCGTGTCCGTGCTCATGTGCTGGAGTGGATGACCACCGGTGTCACAGCCCGGACGGATCTCCACCCGGATTGAAACTCTCAACCAGAGGTTCAGAGTTATGTCAACCCCGTATGTTCCTGCTGGACGTTATGCATCGCGAATGCCTCGGTCCAGCAGCCACGCCGTGTTGTGTCCTGACCGGGTGAGCGGTCTTTACTCGCCGGTCACCCCGTCGAGCAGTTCCCGCACCACGTCCAGGTGCCCCGCGTGCCGACCCGTCTCCTCGATCATGTGGATCAGCACCCAGCGCACGGAAAGCTGCTTGTCGCCGCGGAACGCCACCTCGTGGTCGAGGTCGAGGCCCGCGACGAGTTCGCGACTCGCCCTGCACTGCGCAGCGTAGTCGGCGAGCAATCCCGAGATCGTCTCACCCGGCTCGACGCGCCAATCGGCGTCCGGGTCCTCCTTGGTGTAGGGGGCCTTCGACGGCCCTCCGGCCAGGGCCACCTCGAACCAGTAGTGCTCGACCCAGCGCAGGTGCTTGACGATGCCCGCGGCCGTGTTGAGCTGCGACGGGAGCACCGATCGGGCGGCGTCGGCGTCGGACAGCCCGGCGCACTTCAGCTCGATCGTGCCGCGCAGGAAATCGAGGAAACCGCTCAGCAGGACGCGTTCGTCGCCGGTGTAGGGCAGTTCGATCCGGTTGTCCACCGGCGTCTGGGTCATACCCGAAGTATCACCGCGGGAAGGGTCGTGGACGACGGACTTTCCCGGATACGTCCTGTGGCGGGTTTCACCACCTCGCCGGGTTTGCAGGTTTACGAGACGGTCGGCAGCTCGGGGCTGGACACGTCGAACACGCTGCCCTTGCGGGTCAGCAGGACGGCCAGCACGGCGGCCTTGCGGTCGGTCTCGGCCGAAGATCCCCAACGGGCCTCGCGGCCGCCGCTCAGGGACAGCCGCACGTCCGACGGCGAGTCCGCCGTGACGGTCCGCACGTCCTTGCGCAACGCCTCGGGGATCCGGGTCAGCACCTCCACCGCGGCGACGACCGCGTCCTGCGACACCTTCAGCTCCGGCAGCCCGTCCGGCGGCTGCACGACGGTCGCGTAGTCCTTGCCGGTCACGTCGACCAGGTGCGCGCCGTCGGGCACGATGATCACGCCGACCGGCTCCCGCTCGTCCACGGTGAGCCGCACGGTGCCGGGCACGACCCGTTCGACCACGACCCCGGCGACCCGGGGCAGCTCGCGGACCCGCCCGGCGACCGCGTCGACGTCCAGCCGCACCAGCGGCGTGCCGGACTCGACCGCAGCGGCCGCGCGCACCTCGTCGGCGCTCAGGTCGACGGTGCCGCGCACCTGCACCTCGCGGACACCCAGCACCGGCGTGAACCAGACCGTGCAGACCACGATGGTCACCACGGACATGGCGAGGATCGCGCCGAGCCGGCGGCGCACCACCTTGCGCCGGTACAGGCCGGCGCGCGACGGGCGACGTGGCGCGCCGCGGGGTCGACGGCGCGCCGCCGACCGCGAGCCGGGGCCGCCGGCCGCGGCCGGGCGACGACGCGCCTGGGTGGTCATGCCCGGTCCAGCTCGCCGACGATCTCCGGCCCGAGCATGGTCACGTCGCCCGCGCCCATCGTCACGACCACGTCGCCCTCCTCGACCATGCTCGCGACCAGCGCGGGCACCCGGTCGAACGACGGCTCGTAGACCACCTTGCCGACCTCCAGCGACACCAGGCCCGAGACCAGCGCGCCGCTCACGCCCGGCTCCGGCTCCTCGCGCGCGCCGTAGACGTCGAGCACCACCACCGCGTCGGCCAGGCCGAGCGCGGCGGCGAACTCCTCGGCGAACAGCCGGGTCCGCGAGTACAGGTGCGGCTGGAACACCACGACCAGCCTGCCGTCGCCCGCGACCGGGCGGGCGGCGGTGATCTGGGCGGCCACCTCGGTGGGGTGGTGGGCGTAGTCGTCGTACACCCGCACGCCCCGCGCCTGGCCCTTGAACTCGAACCGCCTGCGGACGCCGCCGAACGCGGCCAGGCCGACCAGCACGTCCTCGCGGTCCGCACCCAGTTCCAGGGCGGCGATCAGGGCGGCGATCGCGTTGCCCGCCATGTGCTCGCCGGGCACCGCCACGCGCACGTCCAGCACCTCGTTGCCGTCTTCCCCGGCAGGTGCGTCGCCGGTCGCCTCGCCGGCCAGCTCCACCCTGGCCACGCCACCGGAGTCGGCGGGCCGGTAGTCGATCAGGCGCACCGAGCCGGGACCGGTGGCCGTGCGGCCGTACGCGCGGACCCGGATGCCGAGCTTCGCGGCCCGTTCGGCCAGCGCCGCCGAGCCCGGGTCGTCCGCGCACGCGATCAGCACGCCGTCGGGCTGGATGCGCTCCAGGAACGAGTCGAACACCGCCACGTACGCCTCGACCGTGCCGTGGTGGTCGAGGTGGTCGGCCTCGACGTTGGTCACCACCGCGACCGAGGGCGAGAAGAAGAGGAACGAACCGTCGCTCTCGTCGGCCTCGGCGACGAACACGCCGCCGGTGCCCTGGTGGGCGTTGGCGCCGGACTCGTTGAGGTCGCCGCCGATCGCGAACGACGGGTCCATCCGGCAGTGCTGCAGGGCGACCGTGAGCATGGAGGTGGTGGACGTCTTGCCGTGCGTGCCGGCGACGCAGGCCACCCGGTGGTCGAGCATCAGCGCGGCCAGCGCCTCGGCGCGCCGCAGCACGACCGTGCCGCGTGCGCGGGCCTCCACCAGCTCGGGGTTGTCCTCGCGGATCGCGGTGGACACCACGACCGCCGTGGGGCCGCCGGACAGCTGGTCGAGGTTCGCGCCGGCGTGGCCGACCGCGATCGCCGCGCCCTGCGCCCGCAGCGCGAGCACGGTGCGCGAGTCCTTGGCGTCCGAGCCGGACACCTGCGCGCCGCGGGCGAGCAGGATCCGCGCGATGCCGCTCATGCCCGCGCCGCCGATGCCGACGAGGTGCACCCGGTCCAGGACGTCGCTCACTTCTCGACCACCTCCAGCACCATGCGGGCCAGCACCTCGTCGGCCTCGCGGTGGCCGGTGCTCAGCGTGGCCGTGGTCATCGCGGCCAGCCGGTTGCGGTCGGCGACCAGCGGGACCACGTTCGCCGAGATCCACTCCGGCGTCAGCTGGTCGTCCGGCACCAGGATGCCGCCGCCCGCGGCCACCACGGTGCTCGCGTTGAGCGCCTGCTCGCCGTTGCCGTGCGGCAGCGGCACGAACACCGCGGGCAGGCCCACGGCGGACACCTCGGCCACCGTCATCGCGCCGGACCGGCACAGCACCGCGTCCGCCGCCGCGTAGGCGAGGTCCATCCGGTCCAGGTACGGCACCGGCACGTACGGGGCCGCACCGGGCACCGACTGCACCGCGACGGTGTTCTTGGGCCCGTGCGCGTGCAGCACCGCGATCCCGGCCTGCGCGAACGCGGACGCGGCGCCGGACACCGCGTTGTTGATCGACCGGGCGCCCTGCGAGCCGCCGAACACCAGCAGCGTGGGCGCGGTCGGGTGCAGGCCGAAGTGGGCGCGGGCCTGCTGGCGCAGCTCGGCGCGCTTGAGCGAGGTGATCGAGTAGCGCAGCGGGATGCCGATGATCTCGGCGTCGGTCAGGCCCGAGTCGGGCACGGCCGCGGCGACCCGTTCGGCGAACTTCGCGCCGACCTTGTTGGCGAGCCCGGCCTTGGCGTTGGCCTCGTGCACCACGATCGGCACCCGGTTGCGGGCGGCGAGGTACGCGGGCAGCGCGACGTAGCCGCCGAAGCCGACCACGACGTCCGCGCCGACCCGTTCCAGCACCTCACGCGTGTGGCGGACGGCGCCGCGCACCCGCAGCGGCAGCTTCAGCAGGTCCGTCGTCGGCTTGCGCGGCATCGGCACCGGCGGGATCAGCTCCAGCGGGTAACCGCGGGCAGGCACGAGTCTGCTCTCCAGACCGCGCTCGGTGCCGAGCGCGACCACGCGCGCGTCGGGCCGCAGCCGCATGACCGCGTCGGCCAGGGCCAGGGCCGGCTCGATGTGCCCGGCGGTGCCGCCTCCGGCGACCACCACACACGGACCGGCCTGCTGGGGAACCCCGGTCACGCACTCCTCCTCGCGTCGTTTACCGCTTGTAGTGGCTAGCGCCCGTCACGCCGCCTGGACCTCACGTCCCGGTCCTGGCCGGCCTTTCGGGATTCGCGACGACGGTACTCCGACGGCGGAGCGTGACGACCGGCCATCCTCCGCTCGTCCACGGGCGGCGGCGCGGCCTTGCGACCGCGCGGCGGCGGTGAGGGCCGCACGGGACGGCGCTTCGGCGGCGGCTTGTACACCTCGGGCGCCGGCAGTTTCAGCACCCCGCCGACCCGGCCGGGGCCGAGCGACCGCAGCGCCGAGACCGCTTCCGGCTCGTGACGTGCGCAGTTGGCCAGGATGCCGAACACGAACATGGTCGTGACGACCGACGTGCCGCCGGAGGAGATCATCGGCAACGTGATGCCCGTGACCGGCAGCAACTGCACGACGTAACCGATGTTGATCGCGGCCTGCGCGACCAGCCAGACGGTCAGCGTCGCCGCCACCATGCGGATCCACGGGTCGGTGTTGCGCGCCGCGATCCGCAGGCCCACCACGGTGAGCAGCACGAACAGGCCGAGCACCAGCACGCAGCCGATGAACCCGAGCTCCTCGCCGATCACGGCGAAGATGAAGTCGCTGTGCACGTTGGGCAGGTAGCGCCACTTCGAGCTGCCGTTGGTGAGGCCCTTGCCGAAGAACCCGCCCTCCGCCAACGCGTACAGCGCCTGCAACGCCTGGAGCCCGTCACCCTGCGGATCCGCCGCCGGGTTGAGGAACGTGTGCACGCGCTTGAAGCGGTAGTCCGAGCCGAGCGCGAGCACCAGCGCGCCGGTCACCGCGCCGATCGTGATGATCCCGAAGATCCGCATGGGCGCGCCGACGAACCACAGCAGGCTCATCAGCACGACACCGAGCGTGATCGTGCCGCCGAGGTCGGGTTGGAGCATCACGAGCGCGAACACCAGCATCGCCACCGGCACGACCGGGACCAGCAGGTGCCGGTACTGGTCCAGCAGGGCGCGCTTGGTGACCAGGACGTGCGCGCCCCAGAGCGCGAGCGCGAGCTTCGCCGGTTCGATCGGCTGGAACGAGATCGGCCCGACGGTGAACCACGACTGCGCGCCGCCCAGGACCGAGCCGAGCGGGGTGAGCACCAGGACCAGCAGGATCACGGAGACCAGCATCGCCATCGTGCTGCCGTGCCGGATCGTGCGCAGCGGTATGCGCAGGACGACCAGGAAGACGATCGCGCCGACGCCCACGTACAGCAGTTGCTTCTTGAACACGCTGTAGGCCGACGCGCCCTCCGCCACCTCGCCCGGGGCGGACGCGGACAGCACCATGATCAGGCCGAGCACGGTCAGCAGGCCGAAGATCGCCAGCAGCAGGTGGAAGTCCGCCAGCGGACGACCGAGCCAAGCGGTCAGCGAAGTCCGCACCGCGACCACCCGCTTGGTGCGCCGTGCCGCTCTTGGCGGTCGCTCCACCGGGGTCCGGTCCACCGCAGTCATGCACCCATCGTCTCCCGCGCGGGTCGGTGAAACCCGCCAATCGACCGCGTGTCGCGCGACGCGACCGTGATCACTGCCAAGCACCCGCTCGGCACTGCGGATGGCCCCAGCGTGAGTTTTAAGGTAGTTTGCAACTATGTCCACCGGAGTTACGGAGATCAACTTCAGCGATCTGTCGAACAAGCCGGCCGACTCCGTCCGGAAGCTCCAGGAGTCGCCGAGCCGGACGCTGCTCGTGCACCGTCGCGGTGACGAAGAAGACCTGGTGCTCACGACAGCCAGCAGGGCGCAGGAGGTGCGCGAGGTCGTATCGACCACGACAGCCCTCTTCGTAGCGCTGATGCAGCACAGCGAGGGTGTCCGGGACCTGGTGACCGATGTGCTGCCCACAGCGCTTCCGTGGGTCCGGTTCCTGCCCCGCGAGGACGTGCAGGCGTTCGTCGTGGAACTCGTGCAGACCCTGGAGGCCGCCGACTCGCTGGGCACTCCGGCCCCGGTCGTGCGGCTCATCAGCGAGTGGCAGCACACGGCTGAGGTCCACGCCGATCCTCGACTTCTCGCGATCCTCCAACAGGACGGCGAGGACTTGGGTGACGTTGCCGAACCTGGAGCGGCTACCGCGTGAGCCCGAAGAAAGGCGACGCGGTCGCACCGCCGACCGTGGGCACGGAGTGGCGCATTCGCTACTGCACCAACGAGGCGATCAAGGGTT
This sequence comes from Actinosynnema sp. NPDC050801, assembly GCF_040673975.1. Taxonomy (NCBI): domain Bacteria; kingdom Bacillati; phylum Actinomycetota; class Actinomycetes; order Pseudonocardiales; family Pseudonocardiaceae; genus Actinosynnema; species Actinosynnema sp. NPDC050801. The sequence continues at coordinate 25,318 of NZ_JBFAQZ010000006.1, forward strand.
GGCAGGACCTGGAATCCCGAGCGGCGGAGAACTTGCGCAAGGCCTGGGAGGTCATGCGCAACGACCCCGGACCCGGACCCGGCAAGCCAAGCAACCGCCACCACCAGCTCAGGGGCAGTTTGGGCAGCGGCACACACGGCGGACATGCGTTGCCCCGCTGGCAGATCGAAGTCACCGGCGGCGACCGCATCTGGTACCTGTTGGACGTGGACAAGCACACCGTGTGGGTCCAGTACGCCGGCGCCCATCCCAAGGCCACCGACTAGACCTTCGAACGCTGGACGGCGTCCCGCTTGACACCCGCCAGGAAGATCTCCACGGAACGCCCGCTGAGCTCCGGCGCGGGGCCGGAGGTGTACTTGTTGTCCCGAGCCCGGAACGCGTCAGCTGACGAAGCCACCTCGACGCAGTTGCCGCCCACCCTCTCGAAGACCACGACCGGTCCTTGAGGATCACTCGCCGCGGGGGCCGACCAGTTCCAGCACGGCGTCGGTGAACGCCTGCCCGCGATGCGCGTAGTCGGTGAACATGTCCATCGACGCCGCCGCCGGCGCCAGCACGACCGCGTCCCCGTCCCGCGCCATCGAACGAGCGGCCCGCACCGCGTCCTGCATCGTGGCGTCGGCCAACACCGCCACGGGCACCGACGGCGCGTACCTCGACAGCGCCGAAGCGATCACCTCGCGGTCCGCCCCGATCAACACCGCCCCGCGCAACCGGTGGCCCTCGTCGCGCACCAGCTCGTCCACCGAAGCGCCCTTGAGCAACCCGCCGGCCACCCACACCACGCTCTCGTGCGACCGCAACGACGCCGCCGCGGCGTGCGGGTTGGTGGCCTTGGAGTCGTTGACGTACGAAACCCCACCGGCCGTGGCCACCGGCACCGCCCGGTGCGCCCCGGGCCGGAACGCGCGCAACCCCCGGGCCACCGCCGAGGCCGGCACGCCGTGCGCACGGGCCAGGGCCGCCGCCGCCAACGCGTCCGCGATCCCCGGCGGCCCGCCCGGCTGGACGTCGGCGACCGGCAGCAGCACCTCGTCCGCGGACCCGAACGCCCGGTCCACCAGCCGGCCGTCGTGCACGCCGAGCTGCCCCTCCTCCGGCGACCCGAGCGTGAAACCGACGTGCGCGGCCGCCGGCGACGAGGCCAGGAGCCCCGCCACGACGGGATCGTCCACCCCGCCGACGGCGACCTCGCCGGTCAGCACACCGGCCTTCGCCCCGGCGTACGCCTCGAACGTGCCATGCCAGTCCAGGTGGTCCTCGGCCAGGTTCAACAACACCCCGGCGAACGGCCGCACGGACGGCGACCAGTGCAGCTGGAAGCTCGACAGCTCCACCGCCAGCACCCGGCGACCGGCCAGCAGCGCGTCCACCACGGGCAGGCCCACGTTGCCGCACGCCACCGCGTCGATGCCGGCCGCGAGCAGGATCGACTCCAGCATCCCGACGGTCGTGGTCTTGCCGTTCGTCCCGGTCACCGCGAGCCACGTCGGCGGGTCGGCCAGTTCCAGCCCCATCCGCCAGGCCAGCTCGACCTCGCCGATCACCTCGATCCCGGCCGCCGTCGCCGCCTCCAGCAACGGGCTGGACGGACGCCACCCCGGGCTGGTCACGACGAGGTCCGTGCCGGACGGCGGTTCCACCAGGCCGGGCGTCAGCGTCACACCGGGCAGCAGCTGCTCCAGCGCGGCGAGGCGATCCGCCGAACCGTCGGTCACGGTGACGACCGCGTCGGCCGCCAGCAAGGCCTCCGCCGCGGACCGACCGGTCACCCCGGCGCCCGCTACGAGAACGCGACGACCTTCGAGGAATCCCATGGTCAGCTCTCTACCGCGGTCAGCCACTCACTGTAGAACAGGCCGAGCCCGAGCATGCAGCACATGCCCGCGAGCAGCCAGAACCGGATGATCACCGTGGTTTCCGCCCACCCGGCGAGTTCGAAGTGGTGGTGGAACGGCGCCATGCGGAACAACCGGCGCCGCGACGTGCGGAAGACCGCGACCTGCAGCACCACCGACAGGGCCTCGACCACGAACAGACCGCCGATGACGACCATCAGCAGCTCGGTGCGCGTGGTGATGGACAGGCCGGCGACCAGGCCGCCCAGCGCGAGGGAGCCCGTGTCACCCATGAAGATCTTGGCGGGCGCGGCGTTCCACCACAGGAAGCCGATGCAGCCGGCCATCGCGGCGGCGGCGACCAGCGCCAGGTCCAGCGGGTCGCGCACGTCGTAGCAGCCGGCCACGAGCAGGTTCGAGCAGTTGTAGCGGAACTGCCAGAAGCTGATCACCACGTAGGTGCCGAGCACCATCGCGGACGTGCCGCCGGCCAGGCCGTCCAGGCCGTCGGTCAGGTTCACCGCGTTGGACCAGGCGCTGATCGCGGCGTAGCAGAACACCACGAACCCGACGACGCCGAACGACACCACGGCGATGTCGCGCACGAACGACAGGTTCACCGAGGCGGGGGTGATCCCCTCCTTGTTCGGGAACTGCATGACCAGGACCGCGAAGATGATCGTGGCCACGAACTGGCCGACCAGCTTCGCGGTCTTGTTCAGGCCCAGGTTGCGCTGCTTGCGGATCTTGATGAAGTCGTCCAGGAAGCCGACGACGCCCAGCGACGTGGTCAGCATCAGCACCAGCAGGCCGGACGCGCTGGGCGTCTGGTCCTGGGCGGACGCCGACATGGAGTTCACCAGGTGCGCGCCGAGGTAGCCCGCCCACATCGCGACCAGGATCGCCACGCCGCCCATGGTGGGCGTGCCGCGCTTGGTCTTGTGGCTCTGCGGTCCCTCTTCGCGGATCTCCTGGCCGAAGCCCTGCCGGGAGAAGATCTTGATCAGGTACGGCGTCAGCATGATCGACGCGATCAGCGCGATGGCCGCCGCGATGAGGATGCTCTTCACTTGCTGACCGCCTCCAGGAGAGCCTCGGCAACCCGCCACAGGCCGTATGAGTTGGATGCCTTCACCAGGACGACGTCACCGGGCCGCACCTGGTCGCGCAGCAGCTCGACGGCCGCCGCCACGTCGGGCACCAAGATCGCTTCTTCGCCCCAAGATCCTTCCAGGTGCGCCCCTTGGTGCATAGCGCGGGCGTCCTGACCGACCACGACCAGCTTGTTGATGTCCAAGCGGACCGCGAGCCGGCCGATCTCGTCGTGCGCGCGGATCGAGTCCGCACCCAGTTCGGCCATCGGGCCCAGCACCGCCCAGCTCCGGCGGGCGGGCGTGGTGGCCCGGGAGATGGTGGCCAGCGACTTCAGCGCCGCACGCACCGACTCCGGGTTGGCGTTGTACGCGTCGTTGACGATCGTCACACCGTCAGGACGTTCGGAGACCGCCATGCGATGCGCGGAGACCCGTTCGGCGTTGCCGAGGCTGTGCGCGATCTGCTCGGGGGTCGAGCCGAGTTCGAGCGCGATCGCGGCGGCGGTGAGGGCGTTGCCGACCTGGTGCGGCCCGTGCACGGCCAGCCGCACGGCTGCCTCGCCTTGCGGCGTGACCAGCGTGAAGCGGGCGCGGGCCTGCTCGTCCAGCTCGACGTCCCTCGCGCGGACCTGCGCGTTCGCCTTCTCGCCGACGAGCACGACCTTGGCCCTGGTGCGGTCGGCCATGCCCGCGACGAGCGGGTCGTCGGCGTTGAGGACCGCGATGCCGTCCTCGGGCAGGGCCTCGACCAGCTCGCCCTTGGCCTGGGCGATGCCCTGGCGGGAGCCGAACTCGCCGAGGTGGGCGCTGCCGACGTTCAGCACGGCGCCGACGCGGGGCACGGCGACCTCGCACAGCTCGGCGATGTGCCCGACGCCGCGGGCGCTGAGCTCCAGGACCAGGAAGCGGGTGCTCTCGTCGGCCCGCAACGCCGTCCACGGGTGGCCCAGTTCGTTGTTGAACGACCCGGGCGGCGCGATGGTCGGCCCGAGCGGGGCCAGCACCTGGGCGATGAGGTCCTTGGTGGACGTCTTGCCGGACGAGCCGGTCACGCCGATGACGGTCAGGTTCTCTAGCCGGTCCGTGACGTGCCGGGCGAGCTTCGCCAGCGCCGCCAGCACCGCCGCGCCCGCGCCGTCGGTGTCGCCGGACAGCACGTAGGCGTTGCCCTCGGCCCTGTCGACGGGTGGCGCGATGACGGCGGGCGCGTCGACCGCACGGCCCGCCAGCACGCCGACCGCGCCCTGCGCGACGGCCTGGGCGGCGAAGTCGTGGCCGTCGACCCGTTCGCCGGGCAGCGCCAGGAACAGGCCGCCGGGGGTGAGCTTCCGGGTGTCGAACTCGACGCTGCCGGTGACCACCTCGGCGCCGGTGGCGTGGTGCAGCTTGCCGCCGACGACCTCGGCGATCTCGGCGAGGCTGAGCTTGATCACCGGGTGGCTCCTCTGATCGCTTCGGTCAGTGCGTCCACGTCGGAGAACGGGTGCACGACGCCCGCGACCTCCTGGCCGGTCTCGTGGCCCTTGCCCGCGACCACGACGACGTCGCCGGTGCGCGCGAGGGACACCGCGTGCTCGATGGCGCGGCGGCGGTCGCCGACCTCCACGACCTCGCCGCGCTCGTCGTCCGCCACGGCCAGCGCGCCGTCCAGCATCGCGGCCCGGATCACGGCCGGGTCCTCGCTGCGCGGGTTGTCGTCGGTGACGATCAGGACGTCGCTGCGACGTGCGGCCTCCTCGCCCATGAGGGGCCGCTTCGCGGTGTCCCGGTCGCCACCGCAGCCCAGGACCGTGATGACGCGGCCGGTGGCGCGGGCGCGGACCGCGTCCAGGGCGAGCGCGACGGCGGCGGGCTTGTGCGAGTAGTCCACGACGGCGGTGAAGTCCTGGCCCTCGTCCACGCGCTGCATGCGGCCGGGCACCTGGACGTCGCGCAGGCCGTCGCCGATGGCGTCCAGCCCGATGCCCCGCACGTGCAGGCAGGCGATGGCAAGCAGGGCGTTGGCGACGTTGAAGTCGCCGGGCAGGCTGAGCTCGACGTCGAGCCGCAGGCCGTCCGGGCCGTGCGCGGTGAACCTCTGCTCGCCCGTGGCCGACACCGTGACGTCGGTGGCCGTCCAGTCCGCGGGCTTGGTGGTCGCCACCGTGACGGTGTGGTCCTTGACCAGGCGCGGACCCCACTCGCCGTCCACGCAGACCACCTCGGTGCGGGCCCGGCCGTCGAACAGCTCGGCCTTGGTCCGGAAGTAGTCCTCCATGTCGGGGTGGAAGTCCAGGTGGTCCTGGGAGAGGTTGGTGAACGCGCCGACCCCGAACGCGACGCCGCCCACGCGGCCCAGCCGCAGCGCGTGGCTGGAGACCTCCATGACGACGTCCGTGGTGCCGCACTCGACCATCACGGCCAGCAGTGCTTGCAGGTCAGGGGCCTCGGGGGTGGTGAGGGCGCTGTCGAGCCTGCGGCCCGCGACCCGCGTCTCGACCGTGCCGATGAGCCCGGTGGCGCGTCCGGCCGCGCGCAGCGCCGACTCGATCATGTAGCTGGTGGTGGTCTTGCCGGACGTGCCGGTCACCCCCCACACCGCCAGCCTGGTCGACGGGTAGCCGTAGACGCAGGCGGCCAGCAGGCCGAGCGCGGCGCGCGGGTCCGGGTGGACCAGCACGGGCACGCCGTGGACCTTCTCCGCGCCCTCGGCGTCGGTCAGCACGGCCACCGCGCCGTTCGCCACGGCCTGGGCGGCGAAGTCGGCGCCGTGCACCCGCGTGCCCGGCAGCGCGGCGAACAGGTCCCCCGGCCGCACGTGCTGGGCGCGCAACGTCACGCCGCTGACCTGGACGTGAGCCCGGTCGGGGGCGGTCAGGTGCGCGTCGACGGTCGTGGCGAGCTCGGACACGGCTACGGGCTGGGTGCGGGAAGGGCGAGGCGGAGCGGTCGCGACCTTGCCCTCTAGCTTGGCAGGCACGCGCGGAAGGCTACCGGCGCACGGAGAGTGTTCGTCCGGCACGTCCACTCCGGACCGGCTCACCGCACTCCTCCACTCCTGGAACCCGCATGGCCCACGTCTGGAACCCGAACGGCCCACGCCTGAAACCTGAATGGATTACACATAAGGGGACGTCCGGGGTGGACCCAACCCGCGCCGGCCCGGACGGCGACCGCGCGGGCGAAGGCGTTGGCGGGAACCCGGACTTCAGAGCACCAGCGGCACGGTCGGGCTCTGCTCCGCCGACATCGGGACCTGGTAGCGCTGCGACAGGTACGAGGCGACGTCGCGGAACAGCGGCGCGGCCGACTGCGGGCTCTCGGTCGGGTTGTCCAGCATGATGCCGACCACGAACCGGGGGTTGTCGGCGGGCAGGATGCCGGCGAACGTGATCCAGTAGTCCGAGCTGCTGTAGCAGCCGCACTTGGGGTCGATCTGCTGCGCGGTCCCCGTCTTGCCGCTGATCTGGTAGCCCGGCAGCGCCGCCGGCGTCCCGGTCCCGCTCTGCACCAGCGCATCCGGCCCCGACGCGTTCTGCATCACCGAGCGGAACATGTCGCGCACCGTCTTGGCCGTCTGCGGCGACACCACCCGCTCGCCGTCGGGCGGGCTCATCTCCTTGCGTCCGCCGTCGTCGGACACCTCGGCGCGCACGATCCGCGGCGGGATGCGCACGCCGTCGTTCGCGATCGCCTGGTACATGCTGGTCATCTGCAACAACGTCATGTTCAGGCCCTGCCCGATCGGCAGGTTGCCGAACGTCGACCCGGACCACTGGTTGAGCGGCGGCACGTACCCCGGCTCCTCGCCGGGCAGCCCGGACTGGGTGCGCTTGCCCAGCCCGAACTTGCGCAGCATGTCGGAGTACCGGTCCTGGCCGATCTTCTGCGCGGTCAGCAGCGTGCCCACGTTGGACGACTTGGCGAACACCCCGGTGAACGTCATGTCCAGCGGACCGTGCTGCCACCAGTCGCTGATGGTCCGGTCGGCGACCTTGATCCGGCCGTCGACCTCCAGCACGCTGTCCGGCTGGTAGATGCCGTCCTCGATGGCGGCCGCCGCGGTCACCACCTTGTTCACCGAGCCCGGCTCGAACACCGACGTGACGGCGATGTTGCGCAGCTGGTCCTCGGTCGCCTTGCCGAAGTCGTTCGGGTCGAACGTCTTGTCGTTGGCCATCGCGAGGATCTCGCCGGTCCGGACGTCGAGCACCACCGCCGACCCGCTGCGGGCCTTGGTCTTCTTCGTGTACTCGGTGACCATGCCCTGCAACGCGTACTGCGTGTCCACGTCCAGGGTCAGTTCGAGGCTCTTGCCCGGGATGGCGGCGGCCAGCTCGCGCGACCGGTTCGGGCCGGGGATGACGACGTTGTCGTTGCCCTGCATGGTGTCCACGATCCGCTGCCCGTTGCTGCCGGCGAGCAGGTTGTCCTGCGCGATCTCCAGGCCGAGCAGGCCGCGCGTGGCGGGAGGGTCCTCGTTCTTGCGCCAGTTCGCCGCGCCGATGATGTTCGACGCCAGCTCGCCGTTCGGGTACACGCGCACGGCCCGGTACTCGGAGCCGACGTTGTTGTACTTCTCGGTGATGACGGCGGCCTTGCCCGGGTCGACGTTGTCGACCAGCTCCACGTAGGTGGTGTCCAGGGACAGCTTGGCGAGCATGGTGTCGCGGTCGGTCTTCTGCCCGGCGACCTCCTTGCCCAGCGTCTGCTCGATGAACGCGGCGATGTCGGCGATGCGGTCCTCGAAGCTGCCGATGTCCGGGTCGGCCGCGAGCGCCGTCGCCCACTCCTCGCGCATCCGCGGCGGCACGACGTAGAGCGCGCGCGCCTCCACGCTGAACGCCAGCTGGTTGCCGTTGCGGTCCAGGATCGAACCGCGCGGCGCCGGGATGTCGATCTCCGTGGCGCGTTGCCGCTCGGCCTGCGCGGACAACGCCTCCGCCTGGAAGCCCTGGACCTGCACCAGCTTGACACCGGCCAGCAGCAGCGCGCCCACGAGCAGCAGCCGGCCCACCGCGAGGCGGACCCGGCTGTTGCCACCGCGCCGACGCCCGGGAGCGGGCCCCCGGACGGACAACGGGCGTCGCACGGGTCTGCCCCGACTGGGCCCCGGCATCACTGACCTCCTGGTACCGGTTGGTGCACGGTTCGTGTCCGAGCCTGGTCCGTCGCTAGCCCTGCGGGGGCTGTTGCCCGGCTTGGCCTTCGGTGGGCGGCGGCGTGGTCTGCCCCGGCGCGGTCTCCGGCGCGGCTTGGCCTTGCGCGGTCTGCCCCTGAGCCGCCTGGTCCTGCGTCGTCTGGTCCTGCGTCGTCTGGTCCTGCGTCGTCTGGTCCTGCGTCGTCTGGTCCTGCGTCGTCTGGCCTTGCGTCGTTTGGCCCTGCGCCTGGGCGGGCGGTGGCCCGGCGGACGTCGAGGTGGAAGGGCTGGGCGGCGGCTGGACCGCGGACGGCTTGCCGTAGATCTCGACCGACCCGTCCGGGAGCTGGCGCAACCGGGCCGGGTCGCCCGCCGGGATCAGGCCGAGCTTCGCCGCGGCCTCGGCCAGGCTCAGCGGCGACTCGGCCAGCGCGACCTCCCGCCGCAGCTGGTCGACCTGCCGCGCGAGCCGGGTCTCCTCGGCACGCGCGTCCTGCAGCCGGTACGAGTCCGCGGTCGCCTGGGTGGACAGCCACATGATCGCCGCGATGCCCACGCCGAGCACGACCATCACCATCACCACGAACGGCGCCTTGGGCGCCACCGCCGGCTGCCGGGTGACCGCCGGTCCGCGCTTGGACGACGTGCGCTGGGCCCGCCGGGCGTAGGCGCGCTCGGCCGCGGCGGAGCGACGACGCTCCGGCGGCACGGCCTTCAGCGCGCGCTCGCCCGGCTTGGAGGGCCTGGCCGGGGACGGCACGCCGCCGCCGGTCCGTGCCGGCGCGGTCATGTCGCCTCCCGGATGCGTTCCGCCGCTCTCAGTCGCACCGAGGCGGCCCTGGGGTTCTCTTCGATCTCCTGCTCGTTCGCCTGCTCCGCGCCCCTGGTCACCAGCCGCAGCTGGGGACCGTGCCCGGGCAGTTCGACCGGCAGGTCCTGCGGTGAGGTCGACGTGGCCAGCGCGGCGAACACCCGCTTGACCATCCGGTCCTCCAGCGACTGGTAGGCCTCCACGACGATCCGGCCACCGACGGCCAGCACCGACAGCGCGGCGGGCAGCGCCAGGCGCAGCGACTCCAGCTCCTGGTTCACCTCGATGCGCAACGCCTGGAACGTCCGCTTCGCCGGGTGGCCGCCCGTCCTGCGGGTCGCCGCGGGCACCACGTCGTACAGGAGCTCCACCAGCCGACCGCTGGTGGTGAACGGCTCGCGCTCCCGTTCCCGGGCCACCGCGCCCGCGATCTTGCGGGCGAACCGCTCCTCGCCGTAGTCGCGCAGGATCCGGGTCAGGTCGTCCACCGAGTAGGTGTTGAGCACGTCGGCCGCCGTCGTCCCCGTGCCCGCGCTCATCCGCATGTCCAACGGCGCGTCCTTGGAGTAGGCGAACCCGCGTTCCTCCGCGTCCAGCTGGAGCGAGGACACCCCGAGGTCCATCAGGATCCCGTCGACCTTCGCGCCGCCGACCGCCGAGGCGATCCCGTCGTACGTGGTCTGCACGAACTCCACGCGGTCGCCGAACGGCGCCAACCGCCGCCGGGACAGCTCGATGGCCTGCGGGTCGCGGTCCAACCCGATCAGCCGCAGCCGCGGGTGCGCCCGCAACACCGCCTCCGAGTGCCCGCCCAGACCGAGCGTGCAGTCCACGAACACGGCGTCCCGATCGGCCAACGCGGGGGCCAGCAGGGCCAGGACGCGGTCGAGCAACACCGGCACGTGCCGCGCCTGCTCCACCATGTCCCCTCCCTCGATGGTCACCCCTCACAAATGAAGAAATTCGGGTGTCGTCAGGTCCCCGCCCGCCCGTCGGACCTGGCGCCGGGGAAGGTGCGCCAGGGCCGAAAGCCGAGCGGACCGAGGCCTCACGGCACCCGAAACCTCGAAACAAACGGCCGATCCAGCCGGTCTAGAAGACGCCGGGCAGCACCTCCTCGCGCGCCGTGGCGTAGCTGTCCTCGTGTTCGTCGAGGTAGCGCTGCCACGCCTGCGCGTCCCAGATCTCCAGGCGGTTGATCGCGCCGATGACCACGCACTCCTTGGTCAACCCCGCGTACCGCCGCAGCTCCGGTGCGATCGACACCCGGCCCTGGCCGTCCGGCCGCTGCTCGTCGGTCCCCGCGAACAGGTAGCGCTGGTAGGCGCGGACCGCCTCGTTGGTGAAAGGAGCCTCCGCCACCTTGCGCGCCATCTGCTCGAACTCGGCCCGCGGGAACACGTAGAGGCAGTGGTCCTGGCCCTTGGTGACCATCAGACCCCCCGCTAGCGCGTCCCGGAACTTCGCAGGCAGCGTCAGTCGGCCCTTGTCGTCCAGCCTCGGGTAGTGCGTGCCCAAGAACACGGCGCCCACCTCCCGACGCCGGAAGATTCACTTCCGACCGGCAGTGGAGCCCCCGTCTGCCCCACCGGCCGCCACAGTACCCCACTTTTCACCACAGTCAACGCTGAAACGGGTGGTTGCACGCACCGCGCCGGGACGTTTACGCAGGTAGAACGAAGATGGCTGGGCTGGAGCGTGGTGGGGGACGCCCGCCGTGACCACCTCTGCGGGTGAGTCGAACCGGCCCGAAGTCCACCCGGATGGCGCAGCGAAAACGGGCAAAACCGGTTCACCGGAGCCGGTGGTGGGGAATCGTGGTGAGGTGGGGTGAACCGGCCGGGCTCCCGGGTCGTGGCCACCACGGGTCCGAAACTGTTCAATCGGGTGTAGGGCGCTTCGCCCTGGTTTGACACACTGCGTGAAACGCTCACCGCCACCGCGAACCGGTCGCGGTAGGGCCGCGCCCTGCTCCAGGAGGTCGAGTGACTCCGAGTACACAGCCCGCCGCGCTGCCAGAACACTCCTACGGGGGCGGCGTGCCTGCGGTCAACCAGGGGAACCCCGCCGTCAACCAGGGGAACGCCGTCGGCGGGGCCGACAACCGCGCCACCGCGCACGTCAACAACGGGGGTCACACCCGGCCGGAGGAAGCGCTCGCGGAGCTGCACGCCGTGGTCGGGCGGATCGCCGCCAACGTCGAGAAGGTCATCGTCGGCAAGCCGGACGTCGTCCGGGTCTCGCTGGTCACCCTGCTGGCCGAGGGCCACCTGCTGGTCGAGGACGTGCCGGGCGTGGGCAAGACGTCGCTGGCCAAGGCGCTGGCCAGGTCCATCGACTGCACGGTGAGCCGCATCCAGTTCACCCCCGACCTGCTGCCCAGCGACATCACCGGTGTGTCCATCTACAACCGGCAGGACAACGACTTCGAGTTCCGGCCCGGCCCGGTGTTCGCCAACATCGTGGTGGGCGACGAGATCAACCGCGCCTCGCCGAAGACCCAGTCGGCGCTGCTGGAGTGCATGGAGGAGCGCCAGGTCACCGTCGACGGGCAGACGTACCCGCTCGGCGCGCCGTTCATGGTGATCGCCACGCAGAACCCGATCGAGATGGAGGGCACTTACGCCCTGCCCGAGGCGCAGCGCGACCGGTTCACCGCGCGGGTCTCCATCGGGTACCCGGACCCGGCGGCCGAGCTGGCGATGGTGGACGAGCACGCGGGCCACGACCCGATGGCCGACCTGCGCCCGGTGTCCGACGCCGAGCAGGTGCTGAGGCTGGTCCAGGTCGTGCGGCGGGTGCACCTGTCGCAGGAGATCCGCCGGTACGCGGTGGAGCTGGTCGGCGCCACCCGGCGGCTGCCGGAGCTGCGGCTGGGCGCGTCACCGCGCTCGACGTTGCAGCTCGTGCGGTCGGCCCGGGCGCAGGCCGCGCTGGCGGGCCGCGACTTCGTGGTGCCCGACGACATCCACGCGGTGGCCGTGCCGGTGCTGGCGCACCGCCTGGTGATGACCGCGGAGGCGCAGGCCGCCCGCCGGTCGTCGGCCGACCTGGTGCGCAACCTGCTCCAGCGGGTGCCGGTGCCGCACGCGGCGCTGGACCCGAGCGGGCAGTTCCTGCACAACATCAACCCGAACAACCACCGCTGACATGCGCGCAGCGCTGTCCGGGCTGACCACCCGCGGCCGGTGCCTGCTGGCCGCGGGGTTCGCGGCCGGTTTGTGCGCGATCGTGCTCAACGAGCGCGACCTGCTGCGGGTGGCGGCGTTCGTGGTGGCCCTGCCGCTGCTCGCGGCCTGGCTGGCGCAGCGGGCCCGGGTCGGCCTGCACGCGAACCGGCTCCTGCACCCCAGCCGCGTCCAGGTGGGCACCGCCACGGACGTGCGGGTGGAGCTGCGCAGCGCCGGACGACTGCCGACCGGTGGGCTGCTGCTGGAGGACGCGGTGCCGTACGCGCTGGGCGCGCGCCCGCGGTTCGTGGTGGAACGGCTGCCGCGCAACATCGTGACCGTGCTGCGGTACCCGCTCAAGCCGGTGATGCGCGGCGTGCAGCAGGTGGGTCCGCTGATGGCGCGGATCACCGACCCGTTCGGCCTGGCCGAGTTCGACCGCGAGATGGCGGGCCGCAGCCGGCTGGTCGTGGTGCCGCGGGTGGTGGCGCTGACCGGCCTGCCCAGCGGTTCGGGCATGGGCTCCGGCGACGACGGCTCGATCCGGCTGCGCGCCGGTCAGGGCGAGGACGACGCGGTGGTCCGCCCCTACCGGCACGGCGACGACCTGCGGAAGGTGCACTGGCGCTCGACCGCGCGGCGCGACGAGCTGATGGTGCGGGTCGAGGAACGGCCGTGGCGCGGCGGCACGACCGTGCTGCTGGACCACCGGCTGGTCGCGCACCGGGGCAGCGGTCCCGGCGCGAGCCTGGAGTGGGCGGTGTCGATGGCCGCGTCGATCTGCCTGCACCTGCACCGGTACGGCCACCAGGTGCGGCTGGTCGGCGACGACGGCCGGGTGCTGGCGGGCGGACCGGGTGACAGCGGGTACAACGACTCGGTGGTGCTGGACGCGCTGGCCGCGTTGCCACCGTCGCACCGCCGCGAGCCCGCCACCGGGTTGGACCCCGGCGCGGGCCAGGAGGTCGTCGCGATCCTCGGCGGCAGCACGCCCGCCGTGGTCGACTCGTTGATCCGCAACCGGCCGCGCGGGATGCGCAGCCTCGCGATCGTGATGGACGTCCGCGCGTGGGCGTCCGCGTCGGAGGACCCGGCGCCCGACCCCGCCGACGCCCAGCGGTTGCTGAGCGGCGCGGGCTGGGGCGTGGTCGTGGCGCGGCCGTCGACGCCGATGGGGCAGGTCTGGCAGGAGCTGTGCCACAGCGCGGGCAACCGCGGCCCGGTGGTGCGCACGGAGGTGGGCTGAGTGACCGGCAGAACGGCCGCGGCGGGCAACGGCAACTGGGTGGTGAGCGCGACACCCGCGGTCGCCGGCCTGGCCACGCTGTGCGCGGCGACGGCGTTGTCCAGCGTGCTCGACGGCGTGCTGTGGCTGGTGTACCTGGCCGTGGCGATCGCGGTGGTCGGCGGCGCGGGCGTGCTGCTGCGGGCGACCCGGGTGCCTCCGCTGGTGGTGGCCCTCGGCCAGGTGCTGGCGTTGACGTGCCTGCTGGTGACGATCTTCACCCGCAGCGGTGTGCTGGTCGTGCTGCCCGGTCCGCAGTCGTTGCAGGACCTGCTGGCGGTCCTGGGCGACGCGATGACCGAGGTGCAGACCGGTGTGCCGCCGGTGCCGGACAGCCCCGCCATGCGGTGCCTGGTGATGGTGGCGATCGGGCTGGTCGCGATCCTGGTGGACACCCTGGCGGTCGGCCTGGCCGCGCCCGCGGCGTCGGGGCTGGTGCTGCTGTGCGTGTTCGCGGTGCCCGCGTCGCTGGCCGACGAGATGCTGCCGCTGTGGACGTTCGTGTTCGGCGCGGGCGCGTTCGCGCTGCTGCTGGCCGTGGACGGGCAGCACCGGCACGAGGCGTGGCGCGGGAGGTTGGCGGGCAGCGGGCAGAGCGGGTCCGGACCGGCGGCGACCGCGGTGGCCGGCTTGGCGGTGGTGGTGGCGCTGGTGGCCGGGGCGAGCCTCACCCTCGTGGGCACGGTGGGTCGGCTGCCGGGCACCGGTGACGAGATCGGCGGGGGCACGGGCGGGCTGGGCATCGACCCGATGACCCAGCTGCGCGGCATGCTCAACCAGGGCGCGCCGCGCGAGCTGTTCCGGGTGCGGAACATGCCGAAGACCTCGGCGTACCTGCGCGCGATGACGTTGCGCCAGTACGTGCCGGACAAGGGCTGGGAGCTGGGCGGGAGCATGCCGGAGGGCGTGCCCGCCGGCGGTGCGCTGCCCCCGCAGCCGGGCGACCCCGGCGGTGGCGAGGTCGTCGACATCCGGATCGAGCCGGTGAACTGGGTGGACAACTGGCTGCCCGTCTACGGTCGGCCGCGCGGTGTCGAGGAGGTCGGCGACAACTGGAGGTTCGACCCGGGTCGCGGGATGATCTACAGCGTGCGGCCGCGCAAGTCGGAGCCGTACACGTTGGAGACGGTGTTCGACACGCCCTCGGCGGACACGCTGCGCAAGGCCTTCGGCCAGGTGGACGTCGACCAGGAGTACCTGGACGCGCCGGGTGTCGAAGGGCGGGTCGCCGCGTTGGCGCGGCAGATCGTCTCGGGGCACGACAACCAGTTCGACCGGGCGACCGCGCTGTACCGGTACTTCACCGACGGCACGCAGGGGTTCGACTACACGACGCAGACCTCGACCACGAGCACGTCCGTGGACGCGTTGGAAGACTTCGTGTTCAACGGCAAGAAGGGGTTCTGCGAGCAGTACGCGTCCGCGATGGCGATCATGGCGCGGTCGGTCGGCATGGCTTCGCGGGTGGCGTTGGGCTTCACGGCCGGGTACGCGACCGGGGAAGTGCAGACGATCACGTCGCAGGACGCGCACGCGTGGGTCGAGATCTACTTCCCCGGCTACGGCTGGATGACCTTCGACCCGACGCCGCTGTCGGACGGGCGCGGCGTGACCCCGCCGTACATCTCCGGTCTCGACGCCGACGACGAGGAGGACGGCTCCAGCACGGGTGCGACGACCACCACGACCACCACGGCGGCGCCGGGCACGTCGGCGTCCGCGTCGGCGGTGCCGGACGCGCAGGGCCAGGACGGGACGACGACCGAAGCGGAGCCGACGCCCACGTGGCACCTGGTGACGCTCGGGGTGCTGGCGCTGCTCGCGCTGCTGGCGACGTTGGCGGTGTTGTTCGGCGGTGCGCGGCTGGAACGGCCGGCGTGGCTGCGTTCGGCGGCCCTGGCGGCCGCGGCGGTGGCGTGGGCGGTCGTGCTGGCGTTGGCGGTGGCGCTGCTGTCGTGGTGGTTGGCGGTGGCGTTGCTGGTGCTGGTGGTGACGGCGGCGCCGGCGGTCCTGCGGACGTGGCGGCGGCAGCAGCGGCTGCGGGCGGTGGCCGGGTTGGGGCCGGACGCGGCGAGCGCGGCGTGGCAGGAGCTGGTCGCGGAGTCCGTGGACCGGGGCACGCGGGTGCCGCGCACGGAGACCGTGCGGGTGGCCGCGCGGCGGCTGGTCCGGGCGCACAACCTGGACGAGCAGGGCCGGGACGGGCTGCGCGCGGTGGTCGGGGCGGTGGAGCGGTCCTGGTACAGCACCCAGGCGGCGGCGGACCCGTCGCTGCCGGGTGCGGTGGACGACGTGCGCGAGAGCCTGAACCGCAACGCGCCGCTGGCGCTGAAGGCGAAGGTCCTGCCCCGGTCGGTGCTCCAGCCGAAGCCGCCGTCGGAGGACGACCCGCAGGAGTGACGGCGCAGGAGTTACGGCACCGCGCTGGGCGCTGGGCACGGGGTGCTGCTCAGCGGTGGGCACGGGGTGCTGCCCAGCGGTGGTGTGGGACTCGGTGGGACAAGCACACGGCCCGCCCCGGAGGAACCGGGGCGGGCCGTGTGCGTTGTTCGGTCGTGCGGTTGGGCTGTCGCGCGGACTACTCGTCCTCGAAACGGCGACGGAAACGTTCTTCCATCTTCTGTGAGAACGAGCTGCGGCTGGGCCGGCTTCCCTCTTCGCTGGGCTCTTCGGCACCCTGGTCACCACGACGCAGCGTCGTCACGGTGAGCAGTACGCCGAAGAACATCAACAGGAAGCCGACCACGCTCACCACCGGGATACCAGCGAGCTTCGGCAACATCACACCCGTGACCAGCAGTGCCACACCCACGGCGAACAACGCGATGCCTTGGATGCGACGCCGTCGGGACGGCTTGCGCAGCTTGGCGCCGCGCACAGTGGATGCGAACTTCGGGTCCTCGGCGTAGAGCGCGCGCTCGATCTGGTCGAGCAGTCGCTGCTCGTGCTCGGAGAGTGGCATGGCTCCTCCTCCGGCACAGCGGTCGCGGGCGCCGGGTAATCACGGTTGCCGCCGGTCCCGGCGGACGCCCCGCCCTGGGGGCGTCACAACCAGGATACGATTCGGGAGGCTCGCCGACTACCCAGTCCGTGCCCCTAAGCGGTTCGTTCTGTCACCATCATCCTCACGGGTCAACGGTCAGGCCACCGTGAGGTCGGGCAAGCCGCCTCAGGGGCAACTGTCAAGACCTGCGAAAGCTCCGCCGTTCACTCCCCCGAGGGGGTGATCGAAGGGCCGTGACTACCGGACTGTCGCCCGTAAGGCGGCGGTAACCCTCGATTCACCTCATCCAGTTCAAAGATCGAGCTGACGCGCCTACGGACAGTGATCGAACCCGTACGCCACCCAGGGCCGCCTTTCGAGACCGAGATCACAATTGAGCCCGCGCCCAGCCGATCGCCCGAACCCTGGCACCGGCGGCCCCGGTCAGGCCGAGTTCGGGACCACGAAGCCCGACCCCCGACTCGACCACGGCTCGACCCACCACCCCGGTCGACCAGCCCACGGTCCCCGTGCCCGGCCGACACTGAACTCACGCCCGATCCGGCGCCCAGCCCAACACCGAACCCCCGGCACCTGCTCCGGGCCAGGCCCCCGGCCGCGCCAGTTTTGGCAGTCGAGGCCTGCCCCATCGGCACCCCACCCCGGACCGCTCGTACATCGACTCGGCCCGCGCATCAGGCTCGGTGGTCCAGGCCTGACCCACCGCCACACCACCCCGGGCCGCCCGGCGATCGGCTCGGCTCGGCTCGCACACCATCCCCTGCGGTCTCGGCCTGACCTACTGGCGCGCCAGGCCCGACCGCCCGGCGATCGGCTCGGCCCGCACACCATGCTCGGTGGTCGAGCCCTCACCCGCCGGCACACCATCCGCGGATCGCCCGAAGATCGGCTCAGCCGCACACCACGCCCTGCGGTCTAGGCCCGAGCTACCACCCCGGACGGCCCGCAGATCGGCCCCGCCCACACACCAGACCCGGCGCCCGGAACCCGCACACCGGCGCACCGGGCTCGGTGGTGGAGGCGTGACCTGGCAGCCGCCAGGCCCGACCGACCGAAGATCGGCTTGGCTGGCGCCCGGGCTCGGTGGTCGAGGGTCGGCTCGAACCGCGCTCGGTGGCCCTGCCGAGGGTGGTTGGGGTGGGGGCAGGGGCGGTCGGGATTGGTGAGGGCGGTCAGGGGTAGGCGGAGGTTGGTTGCCTGCTGGGGGCAGGCCGGCGGGTGGCGGGGTTGATCGGGGGCCTTGGGCGGTCGGTGGCTTGGGTGGCGGCTCGCAGGAGGTCTCGGGCGACGGCTGTCGGGGATTGGCGCAGCCGGGCCGGGGCGGTGTGCAGGACCACGGCACCGGCCGCGTGCAGGAGGTCCGCGCGGGGTCTCGGGGTGGTGAACTGCCAGGCCAGGGCCAGGTGGTCCCACCAGGCGTCGGCCGTGCCCAGGGGGCGGCCCTCGGCGGATTTCAGGGGGACGTCCCACACCGGCGCGGGCAGGGGCAGGTCGTCGAGCACCGCCCTGGCCCAGGCCTGGGGCACCGAACGGATGCCGTCGGACAGTTCGGCCAGGACCTGCCTGGCCGGTTCGCCCGCACGGGCCAGGCCCGGTCCGAGGTCGGCCACGGCGACCCCGCCGTGGCGGACCACCTCGGTCAGCACGGCTCGCACGTCGTCACGCGAGCGCAGCGCCTTGGCGGCGTCGACGGCCGCTTTGGCCAGCGGCGCGGTCAGGAACCCCCGGCGCAGCACCGGGTCCGGTGCACTGCGGGTGCGGGTGATGCGGACACCGGCGGCCGGTTCGACCGGGCGGTCGACCAGGATCTGCACCGGGCCGGTGGCGGGCAGCGCGCGCATGCCGTGCAGTTGCAGCGCGTCCAAGCCGGTCAGCAGGGCTTCCGGCCCGCCGTAGCGCAACGCCGCCCGCACCAGTTGCGCACGGCTCGGCGGTGTTCGGGCCAGCAGCAGGATGCCCGGCAGCACGTGCTGCCACGGGCCGCGCGGTCGGCAGCGGACGACCAGTTCCTCGCTCGGCAGACCGAGGCCGAGCAGTTCCGACGTGGTGGCGACGCGGTGCGGGAAGAGGCCGCCCAGGGCGTCCAGGTCGATGGTGGTGCGGCTGGAGGTGTGCATGTGTCCACGATCGGCGGTTCGCCGAGGTCGGTCGACGGCGAGAGCGCGAACTGTGGACAACTGGTCGGGCTGTGGACAACTCACGCGAAAATGAGGCCTTCCGCAGACCCGACCCGTCTGCGGAAGGCCTCGGCGGACGACGACCACCCCTCGTTGGCCGTCGCGTGGCCTCTAGAGCCGGACGAGGTCCTCGCGGATCTCCAGGTCCAGCTCTCGGCGGACGGAGCGGACCTCGCGCCAGGCGTCGTACACGGCGACCAGACCGCCGGCGAGCACGAAGGAGACGGCGAGCGCGACCACACCGTCGAAGTCGGACTTGATGATCACCACGACGGCCGCCCACACCATCACGGCGGTGAACACGAGGGTGCTGGCGAGGCGCTCGGTGAACCGGCGGCGGGACTTGGCCTGCTCGTCGTTGTGGTTCATGACTCCCCCTCTGAACTCGGCTGATGCCTCATTTGTAGGAGGTTCGAGCGGCGAGTTCTGCGTCAGATGACGCACAAGGGGAAATCAGGCGGTGAAGTCGTAGAGCCGGCTCACCCGATGAATGTCGATCTTGCGACGCCCCGTGCTGATGATGCCCTCCTCGCGCAGTGCGCGCAGCACCCGCACGAGCGATTCGCGCGACGTGCCCGCGATGCTCGCGAGGTCCTCCTGGCTCAACGCGATCGCGCCCTGGTCGGCGATCCCGCGCTGCAACGCCATGTCGATGAGGACGGCGGCGACGCGCTGGGTGGCCGTACCGCTGATCTGCACGCGCTGGCGGTCGGTGTCGCGTTGCCGCGTCACCACGACGATCAGCACGGACCACGCGATGCGCGGGTACCGCTGGCACAGACCGGCGAACGACCCGGCGGACAGCACCAGGGCCCGCACCTCGCCCAGCGCCCGCACCGTCGCCGAACGCGGCCGCCCGTCCACCGCGGAGCGCTCACCGACGATGTCCCCCGCCCCACGCACCGCCAGCACCTTCTCGCTGCCGTTGGCGGTGGTCGCGGTCACCCGCAGCAGACCGCGCCGGACGACCAGCACGTGCCGGGTGACCTCGCCCTCGTGGCAGATCACCGAGCCGTGCGGGTAGTCGCGCTCGACACCCGTCGCCGCGAGCACCTCGTGCTCGGAGGGTGTGAGCAGGCCCCAGAACCGATCCACGCCACCACTGTGCCGGGTGATCCACCCGCGCCGCCCGGATCAGGCCGGTGACCACCCGAACGGCTCGACCCCGAGGCCGGGAACCCGAACGCCGCCGGTCACGACCCGCGGTCGGGCTTGGGCTCGTCGGCCCCCGACCGGGCAGGCCCCTGGGTCAGCAGCGACGCCGGGCGGATCGCCGCCGTGCCGAACCTCGACCGCGCCTGGTCGGCCGCCTGCTCCGCCTCGCGCCAGCCCCGCTCCGGCGCGTCGAACATCAGCTGCTCGCCGTCGTCGCCCTCGACCAGCTGCTCGATCCGGACCCCGATCAACCGCACCGCCCCCGGCGGCACCTGCTCGTCCAGCAGGGTCGACGCGGTCTTGTAGACCTCCTGCGTCACGTCCGTCGCCACCCGCAGCGTCTTCGACCGGGTGATGGTGGTGAAGTCGGAGAACCGCACCTTGATCGACACCGTGCGCCCGCGCAGGCCGCGTGACCGCAGCGTCGCCGCCGAACGCTCCGACAGCCGCAGCAGCTCCCGGCGCAGCAGCTCCCGGTCGAAGTGGTCGACCTCGAACGTCTCCTCCGCGCCGATCGACTTCTCCCGCGTGGACGGCACCACCGGCCGGTCGTCGTGACCCTGCGCCAGCGCGTGCAGGTGCTCGGCCAACGCCACCCCGATCAGCCTGCGCAAGCGCGGCAACGGCGTCGCGGCCACGTCGGCCACCGTCTCCAGCCCGACCCGGTCCAGGTGCTCGGCCGTCCGCTGCCCCACGCCCCACAGCGCCGACACCGGCAACGGGTGCAGGAACGACAGCACCTGATCGCGCGGCACGACCATGAGGCCGTCCGGTTTGCACATCCCCGACGCGAGCTTGGCCAGGAACTTCGTCGGCGCCACGCCGACCGAGCAGGTGATTCCGTGCGCCCGCTCCACCTGCGCCCGGACGAGCTGCGCGATCTGCGCCGGGCTGGACCGCATCCGCCGCAACGCGCCGCTCACGTCCAGGAAGGCCTCGTCCAGGCTCAACGGCTCCACCAGCGGCGTGATGTCGCGGAAGATCGCCATCACGCCGCGCGAGACCTCCTGGTACCGGGAGAAGTTCGGCGACACGAACACCGCGTGCGGCGCGAGCCTGCGCGCGTGGGAGGTCGGCATGGCGGAGCGCACGCCGAACTCGCGGGCCAGGTAGTTGGCCGACGCGACCACGCCCCGGTTCGCCGTCCCGCCCACGACCACCGGTCTGCCCGCCAACTCCGGCCGGTCGCGGATCTCGACCGACGCGTAGAAGGCGTCCATGTCCACGTGCAGCATCGAGCAGCCGGTGTCGTCCGGCCAGACGTCGCCGCGGGCGCGGAAGCGATCGACCAGACCGCGCGGCAGGTTTGCGCTGCGGCCCACGACCACCCCCGTTCAGCCGAACACCTGTTCGACACTCTACGACAACCGGTAGACCCGGTGCGCGTTCTCCCACCCGATCAGGCGAGCGATCCGTTCCGCGTCCGCCACCGCGAGAGCATGCGCCCGCAGCCCGGCCGAGAGGAAGTCCGACAACGCGCGCCGGAAGAACAGCGTGCCCAGGTAGTACAGCTCGACCAGCGCGAACGCGTCGGTGGAGAACAGGAACTTCCCGAACGGCACGATCTCCAGCGCCTCCGCCAGCACCCGGCTCGCCTGGTGCGCCACCGAGTGCGTGGCCAGCCCCAGGTCCACGAACACGTGCGGGAAGACCTGCGCCAGGTACCCGGCGGTGCGGTGGAACGGGTAGTTGTGCAGCAGCAGGATCGGCACGCCGAGCGGCGCGGTCGCCCGCAGCAGGCCGGTGAGCAGCGACGGGTCGCACTCGTGCAGCGAGAGGTCGGCGTCGCCGTAGCCGACGTGGAACTGCACGGGCAGCCCGCGGTCCAGCGCCTCCCACACCAGGAACCGGCTGATCACCTCGTCCGCGCACCGGGTCGAACCGGACGTCAGCCACCGATCGGCCGCCGCCACTACCTCCGCGTCCGACGGCCGCGCCGGGTCGAGTGCCAGCCCCACCCGGTAGGCCGCGACCGACTTCGCCGCGACCGCCGACGACGAGTCCAGCGCCGCCCGCACCCGCGCCGGGAACCCCGTGGCGCCCTCGGGCACGATGTCCTCCGCCAACCGCTCCAGCCGCAGCACCGCGAGTTCACGCGAACCGGTGAACTCGGCGGGACCCACGAAGCCCTCCGGCCACGTGCCGCCGTCCACCAGGAACGTCGCGATCTCCGTCGCCGACAGCAACGACCGGTTCACCTCGGCCGCGCCCAGCGACCGCCGCCGCGCCAGGTACTCCTCGGCGGGCGCCAGCGGCGGCAGGTCCAGCAACGGCGCACACCAGCGCCGCACCGCGAGCCCCAGCGACGAGTCGAACAACGACGTGCCCAAGGGCGACCGCGACTCGGCCTCGGTCAGGTTCGACTCGAAGCCGTCCCGGTCCAGGTCGGTGCCCAGCACGCCGTGGCAGTGGTGGTCCACCAGGCGCAACGACGCCACGAACGGCAGCAACGGGTCCACTTGTTGAACAGTAGTGACCTGGTGTAACCACGCACGATGGACACAGCCGAGCGGGAGCACCGACGTGCGCTGGCCACCGACCTGGTGGACGACCTGCTGGAGCAGGACGTGGTGGCGGTCGCGCTGACGTGGGTCGACCACAGCGGCATCACCAGGGTGAAGTCCGTGCCGCTCGCGGGCCTGCCCAGGGCCGCCGCGGACGGGGTGGGCGCGTCTCCCGTGTTCGACGCGTTCCTGCTGGACGACACGATCATCACCGGGCGGCACGCGGGCGGCCCGGTCGGCGACCTGCGCCTGCACCCGGACCTGGACCGGCTCACCGTGCTGGCGGGCCAGCC
Organism: Actinosynnema sp. NPDC050801; assembly: GCF_040673975.1. NCBI lineage: Bacteria > Bacillati > Actinomycetota > Actinomycetes > Pseudonocardiales > Pseudonocardiaceae > Actinosynnema > Actinosynnema sp. NPDC050801. The sequence goes on from NZ_JBFAQZ010000006.1 coordinate 47,771, forward strand.
CGGGTGGGCGTGGGCCCCGGCCGACCGCTTCGACCAGCACGGTGAGCCGCACCCGCAGGACGAGCGGGGGCTGGCGCGGGCGGTGGCCGACCGGCTGACCGTGCACGGCTACGAGGTCCAGGCGGGTTTCGAGGTGGAGTGGGTGGTCGGGCAGGGCGACACCGACGAGTTCCGACCCGCCACCACCGGCCCCGCCTACGGTCACGCCCGCCAGGTCGAGCTGTCCGACTACGCCGCCGACCTGCTGTCGGCGTTGGCCGAGCAGGACGTCGAGGTGCTCCAGTTCCACCCCGAGTACGCGCCGGGCCAGTTCGAGGTGTCCACCGCGCCCGAGGACCCGGTGCACGCGGCCGACACGTCGGTGCTGGTGCGCGAGACGATCCGGGCCATCAGCCGGCGGCACGGCCTGCGCGCGTCGTTCTCGCCGAAGGTCACCGCGGAGGGCGTCGGCAACGGCGGTCACCTGCACCTGAGCCTATGGCGCGACGGCCGCAACCTGTTCGGCGGCGGCGAGGGCTGGTTCGGGTTGACCGACGACGCGGAGGCGTTCACGGCGGGTGTGCTGGGGCGGCTGCCCGCGCTGTGCGCGATCGGCGCCCCGTCGGTGGCCAGCTACCTGCGCTTGGTGCCGCGGCACTGGTCGGGGGCGTTCGCCGAGTGGGGCCTGGAGAACCGGGAGGCGGCGTTGCGCCTGATCGCGGCCCGCGACCTGGAGATCAAGTGCTACGACCTGTCGGCGAACCCGTACCTCGCGGTGGCGGCCACGATGGCGGCCGGTCTGGCCGGGATCGTGGACCGGGCGCGGCTGCCCGAGCCGGTCGGGGTCGACCCGGCCGCGCTGCCGGGGGCCGAGCGCCTGCCCACCTGCCTGGAGGAGGCCGTGGCGGCGTTCGAGGCCGACGAGGTGCTGACGGAGGCGTTCGGCGCCGAGTTCGCCGCGACCATCGTCGATGTGCGGCGCGGCGAGATCGCCCGGTTCGCCGACTGCTCACCGGAGGAGATCGCCGCGCTGACCCGCTGGCGGCACTGAGCGCCTCAGGCGCGGTGCCGGGCTTCGTCCAACGCCTTGCGCAACCGCGCCAACGCCCGGTGCTGGGCCACCCGCACCGCGCCGGGCGTCGAGCCGACCGCCTCCGCGGTCTCCTCGGCGGACAGGCCGAGGACGATGCGCATCACCAGGATCTCGCGCTGCCGGTCCGGCAGGACGCCCAGCAGCTGTCCCATCCGGTCGGACAACTCGCCCTGCAACGCCCGCAGCTCCGGGCCCGGCTCGGCGCCCGCGCTGTCCGGCAGCTCCGGCACGCACTCGGCCCGGTTGCGCGCCGACGCACGGTGCGCGTCCGCGACCTTGTGCGCCGCGATGCCGTACACGAACGCCAGGAACGGCCGGCCCTGCTCCCGGTAGTTGGGCAGCGCCTTCAGCACCGCGAGGCAGACCTCCTGGGCCACGTCCTCCGCCGACGCCGACGACCGCTGACCACGCCCGATCCTGGCCCGGCAGTACTTCACGACCACCGGTCTGATCTCGGCCAGCAACGCCTCGACCGCCCGCCGGTCACCGCGGACCGCCGCGGATACGTACGACTCCGGCCCTCCCTCCGCACGTGCCGGCGAGGAGGACGGGACGTCCTCGCTCCGCACGGGCACCACCGTCCTCACCGCGTTACCGCGAAGTACCGGCAAGATTGAAAACCCGACCACCACTGCTGTCATCGCGAGCTCCTCGGCGTCCGCGCGCTGGACGACTCTCGGGGGCACATGCGAACGCGACGCCGGCCCTACGCGGTGATGACGCCGGTCACAGAAAGTTACTCCAAATGGATGCGTTTGTTCCCCGTTTGGGTGAACAAGCGCCTCATTGAATGCGCGGAGTAACCAAGGATCGCTCGATTTCCCGTCTCAGCCGGGTCAGCGCCCGGTGCTGCGCCACTCGGACGGCGCCGGGCGAGGCGTCGACCGCGTCGGCGGTCTGGTCGGCCGAGAGTCCGACCACCACCCGCAGCACCACGATCTCCCGCTGCTTGTCCGGCAGCAGCCTCAGCAACTCGCCGATCCGCTGCGACAGCTCCACCCGCAGCGCCGACTGCTCCGGGCCCGCCTGCTCGTCGTCCGGTGCGTCGGGCAGCTCCGGCACCGGCTCCGCGCGGTTGCGCAACGCCGCGCGGTGCGCGTCGGCCACCTTGTGCGCGGCGATCCCGTACACGAACGCCAGGAACGGCCGGCCGTGGTCCTTGTAGGTGGGCAACGCGGTCAGCAGCGCCAGGCACACCTCCTGGGCCACGTCGTCCGCCGAGGTGAACGAGCGCTCCTGCCTGCCCACGCGGGCACGGCAGTAGCGCACCACCAGGGGGCGGACGGTGCCCAGCACCGAGGCGATCGCCCGGCGGTCACCGACGACGGCCGCGCGCACCACGTCGTCCAGGTCTTCGGGCGCGGGTCCGGCCATCAGCCGGCCCCGGCTAAGTGCGGGTCTCCCATGACGGGTCCTCTGCGATAGGCGGCGGAACCTCCGTTCTACCGCACTCAGGCAGGCTTTCGGCCCAGTACGTGCAACCGGGCCGCCACATCGCGCAAGGGAGACCGGGTCGAGGCGGCCAGTTCCAGCTCGGCCAACGCCTCGGCGGCACCGGGATTCGCCTCCAGCACCGCGCCCGGCACCAGGTCCGACACCACGCCGTGCCCCTGCACCAGCTCCACCTTCAAGCCCGCCGCCAGCACCAGTGCCTCCAGCCCGGCCACGTCGAACCGGCGCAGCAGCGGGTCGCGGGTGCCGGCGAGCTGACCGGCCTCGTCGTCCAGCAGCCGCCGCGCGTCGACCAGCCGGCCGGCGATCGCCCGGTGCAGCACCGCCGCGTACCGGTTCGCCACCAGCAACGACACCGCCCCGCCGGGGGTCACCGCGGCGGCCAGCGCGGCCAGCGCGGCAGCCGCGTCGTCCACGACCTCCAGCAGCCCGTGCCCGAGCACCAGGTCCGCCGAGCCGTCCCGGTCCAACGCGTCCGTGTCGCCCTGAACAGCGGTGATCCGGTCCAGCACGCCCTCGTCGGCGGCACGGCGGTGCAACGTGGCCAGCGCGTCCGGGCTCGGGTCCACCACGGTGACCGAACACCCGGCCACGGCCAGCGGCACGGCCCACACGCCGCTACCACCGCCGACGTCGAGCACCCGCGGCGGTTCACCGCCCCGGCGGTCCCGCGCGGCGGCCAGCTCGGCGTCGAGCACCCTGTGTACGGCGTCCGGTCGCATGGACGTAGAGCGTAAGGGCCGTAGGCTGCACTACGTGCATACGGTGGCGGTGCTCAGCCTCAAGGGTGGCGTTGGGAAGACGACGGTCGCGCTCGGTCTCGCGTCGGCGGCGCTGCGGCGTGGCGTCCGGACGCTGGTCATCGACCTCGATCCACAGTGCAACGCCACCTCGACGCTGGAACCCGAGGACACCGAGGCCAGCATCTACGACGTCCTCCAGGACCCGAGCGAGGACACGCTGCGCAAGGCGATCGCCCCCAGCACGTGGGGTGACGGCGTGGACGTGTTGGCCGGCTCGGAGGACGCGGAGTCGCTGAACCACCCCGACCCGGGCGAGACGCGGCTGGGCAGGCTGCGCGAGGCGCTGCGGCTGTTGCGGGACGACGAGGAGCCCTACCAGCTGGTGCTGCTGGACTGCCCGCCGTCGCTGGGTCAGCTGACCCGGTCGGCGCTGGTCGCGGCGGACCGGGCGCTGCTGGTGACCGAGCCCACCATGTTCGCGGTGGCCGGTGTGCAGCGGGCGTTCGAGGCGGTGCAGGCCGAGCGGGAGCACAACGAGGAGTTGCAGCCGCTGGGCGTGGTGGTGAACCGGGTGCGGCCGAGGTCGCACGAGCACCAGTTCCGCATCGACGAGCTGCGCGACATCTTCGGTCCGCTGGTGATGCCGGTGGCGTTGCCCGACCGGCTCGCGGTGCAGCAGGCGCAGGGCGCGTGCATGCCGATCCACGAGTGGGGCACGCCGGGCGCGCGCGAGGTCGCGTTGGCGTTCAACCTGCTGCTGGCGCGGATACTGCGCATCAGCCGGAGCAGACGCAGGGCGGTCCACCACGACTTCAACGACGAGGAGATCGAGGAAGCGGTGGACGCGTGAGCGAGCTCGCGGGCGAACCGTTCACCACAGTGCTCCGCGCTCCCGCCACACCGAGCGCCGGCGAGGCGTGCACGTGAGCGCGACCGCCCTCCTGGCGTTCACCGCCGCGGCGGTGCTGCTCACGATCACGCCCGGCCTGGACACCATGATGCTGTTGCGGATGGTGCTGGGCGGCGGGCGCAAGGCCGGCCTGTTCGGCGGGTTCGGCACCACGCTCGGCTGCCTGGTGTGGGGCGCGGCGAGCATCGCCGGGTTGACCGCGCTGCTGGTGGCGTCCCAACTGGCCTACGACGTGGTGCGCTACGCGGGCGCGGCGTACCTGCTGTGGCTCGGCGGTTCGGCGCTGTGGAAGTCGTGGCGCGGCACGTACGACCGGCCGGGCGACGTGCTGGCGATCACGCCGGCGCAGGCGCTGCGGACCGGGTTCACCACGAACCTGCTCAACCCCAAGATCGGTGTGTTCTACCTGAGCCTGCTCCCCCAGTTCCTGCCCTCCGACCAGGCGTCGGCCGGGTGGGGCGCGCTGCTGGTCGGCGTGCACGTGGGCATCGGGCAGGTGTGGCAGATCGTCGTGGTGTGGCTCGCCGGGCGTGCGGTGGTCGTGCTGACGAAGCCCGCGGTGCGGCGGTGGACCGAGCGGCTGACCGCGTCCGTGCTGGTCGGGTTCGGCCTGAAGATGGCGTTCGACAGCGGTGCCCGAGGGTGACACGGTCTTCCTGGCCGGCCGTCGCCTGGACGAGGCGCTGGCCGGCCGCCGGCTCGTGCGCGGTGAGCTCCGCCACCCGAAGTGGTCCACCGCGGACCTGAGCGGGCGGGACGTGCTGGCGGTGCGTTCGGTCGGCAAGCACCTGTTCACCCGGTTCTCCGGCGACCTGAGCCTGCACAGCCACTTCCGGATGGACGGCGCGTGGCACCTCTACCGGCCCGGCGAGCGCTGGCAGCGGCCGGGCCACCAGGTGCGGGCGCTGCTGGAGGTGCCGGACCGGGTCGCGGTCGGGTTCGCGCTGCACGACCTGGAACTGCTGCCGACCGACCAGGAGTCGCGGCTGGTCGGGCACCTGGGGCCGGACCTGCTGGGCGACTGGGACGACGACCGGGCCGCCGAGGGCGCCGCCAGGCTGGCCGCGGACCCGGACCGGGAACTGGGTCTGGCCATGCTGGACCAGCGGGTCGTGGCCGGCGTCGGGAACCTCTACAAGGCCGAGGTGTGCTTCCTGCTCGGCGTCTCGCCGTGGAGCCCGGTGTCGGCGGTGGACCCGGCGGAGGCGGTGCGGCTGGCGCGCAAGCTCCTGCTGGCCAACGCGTGGCGGCCGGAGCAGAGCACGACCGGTCTGATGGGGCGCGGGCGGCAGCACTGGGTGTTCGAACGGGGTGGCCGGCCGTGCCTGCGCTGCGGGACGAAGGTGCGCGTCGGCGGTCAGGGCGCGGGGGTGCTGGAGCGTCCCGCGTACTGGTGCCCGCGCTGCCAGCCAGGGCCGATCGCTTAGGGTTACCGCCGTGGTCTACAAGAGCGTGGTGCGCAAGGCGTTGTTCCGGATGCACGGCGGTGACGCGGAGCGGGTCCACGAGACCACCCTCGGCGTGCTGGAGAAGCTGACCCCGGCGGCGAGGCTGGTGCGGCGCAAGCCCGCGTCGGCGCGCACGGTGTTCGGCGTGCGGTTCCCCAACCCGGTCGGCCTGGCCGCGGGGCTGGACAAGAACGGCCGGGCGCTGCCCGCGTGGGGCGCGCTCGGGTTCGGGTTCGTCGAGGTCGGCACGGTCACCCGGCACGCGCAGCCGGGCAACCCCAGGCCGCGCCTGTTCCGGCTGCGCGACAGCGAGGCGATCATCAACCGGATGGGCTTCAACAACGACGGCGCGCTGGAGCTGGCCAACCGGCTCGACCGCCTCGGCCCGCTGCCCGTGCCGCTGGGCATCAGCCTGGGCAAGTCCAAGGTCACGCCGGTCGAGGACGCGGTGGAGGACTACCGGACGTCCCTGCGCGCGCTCTACCGGCACGGCGACTACTTCGCGATCAACATCAGCTCGCCCAACACGCCAGGCCTGCGCAGCCTCCAGGACCGCGGCGCGCTGACCGAACTGCTGTCCGCGCTCAACGTGACCGCGCGGGAGCTGGCCGGGTCCGAGCCGCGCAAGCCGATCCTGGTCAAGATCGCGCCCGACCTGACCGAGCAGGCCATCGCCGAGCTGCTGGAGGTGTGCGCCGCGCACGAGGTCAGCGGGCTGATCGCGACCAACACGACGTTGTCGCGCGACGGCTTGGCCCCCGCCGACCAACGGCTGGCGCACGAGGCGGGCGGGCTGAGCGGCCGGCCGTTGACCGCCCGTGCCCGCGAGGTGGTGCGGTTCGTCAGCCGGGAGACCGACGGCAGGCTGCCGATCATCGGCGTCGGCGGCATCGCGAGCCCGGACGACGCCGCGCGGATGCTGGACGCGGGCGCGAGCCTGCTCCAGGTGTACACCGGGTTCATCTACGAAGGCCCCGGTCTGGTCCACCGGATCAACCGGGGGTTGAGGCACGCGGCGCCGACTCCGGCCTCGCGGGGCTAGACCTTCCGGGCGGTCCGGAGCCAGCGCAGGATCGGGTGCAGGATCACGACCAGCAGCGAGCCCCAGACCAGGCCGCCCAGCTCCATGTCGCCCAGTTGCAGCGTCAGGTCGCCCACGCCGGCGACCAGGGCGGCGCCGCCGACCAGCGCGTTGCCCGGGTTGGTCAGGTCGACCCGGTTCTCCATCCACACCCGCACGCCGACCAGGCTGATCAGGCCGAACAGCACCAGGGTCGCGCCGCCGACCACGCCCGCCGGGATGGTCGCGAGCACGGCGGTGACCTTCGGCGAGAACGCCATCAGCGCCGCGGCGGCCCCGGTCACGGCGTACGCGGCGGTGGAGAAGACCTTGGTCACACCCATCACGCCGATGTTCTCGGAGTACGTCGTGGTGCCCGATCCGCCGCCCAGACCCGCCAGGGCGGTGGACACGCCGTTGGCGATGATCGAGTCGCCGACGTTGCCGTCGAGGTTGCGGCCGGTCAGCGCGCCGACCGCCTTGACGTGCCCGACGTTCTCCGCGACCAGCACGATCACCACCGGCAGCACCAGCAGGGTGACCGACGGCCGCAGTTCCGGCGCGTGGAACTCGGGCAGGCCGAACCAGGCGGCACGACCTATGGCGGCCGTGTCGACCAGGCCCAGCCAGAAGCCGAGCGCCCACCCGACGACCACGCCGATGAGCACGGAGAACCGGAACGACACGCCGCGGCCGAGCACGCCGCACAGCAGGATGATGCCCATGGTCACCGCGGCGGGCAGCGGTTGCTCGCCGAACGAGTCGGTGGCCCGGTGCGACAGGTTCAGCCCGATCAGCACGACCACCGCCCCGGTCACCACCGGCGGCATCACGGCCTCCAGCAGCCGCACGCCCAGCGCCTTGACCGCGACCCCGATGATGACCACCAGCAGGCCGGCCGCGAGCACGCCGCCGAGTTGCGCGGCGATGCCCTCGTCACGGGCGACGGACAGCGGTGCGATGAACGCGAACGACGCGCCGAGGTAGCTGGGCACCCGGTTGCGGGTGATCACGAGGAACAGCAGGGTGCCGACACCGGAGAAGAGCAGCGTGGTGCTCACCGGGAGACCCGTGGTGGCGGGGACGAGGATGGTGGCGCCTGCCATCGCGACCAGGTGCTGGACGCCGAACCCGACGGTGCGCGGCCAGCTCAGCCGTTCCTGCGGCGCGATGGCGTCACCGTCGGTGGGGCGGCCATCACCGCGCACGGTCCACAACGCCACTCAATGACCTCCCCGGCGACCAGGACGGACCGCGCTGTCCGACCCAGGGATCCTGCCACGCCATGTAGTGGCTGCGGCTATATAACGGTCTGATAATCACACGATCGCAGCAGCGTACGCCACCATGGCCGCGAGTTCAGCCCAACTCTGCTACGCAACGTGACCTAATCCGCGTTCGTGCAGATGGCCGCGCGGGTCCGTGCCGTGATCCGCCGCGAGGTGTCGGAGCGGTCGTTCAGCGCGACAGGTCGCGCAGCCCGGACGCCAGACCCGCCAGGTGGTCCGTCGCGTCACCCAGCACCTGCCGGGGGTTGGACGCGGTGCTCTCGGCGAGCACCCGGCCCGCCGCGGCGACCAGGCCGCAGTAGCCGTCCACGCCCTCGTCCAGCTGGGCCCGCAGTCTTCGCACGCCCTCCACGAGCGGGGCGCGGTCCAGCGGCGGCGCGGTGTCGCGCGCGCGTTCGACGGCCTGCAACTGGCGGGACACGGCCCGGATCGCGGACGAGGCCTCGACGCCGGTGGCGCGGGCCTGCTCGACCGAGTCGGTCGGGATGGAGGTCAACGCCGCCGAGTCGAGCTGGCGCAGCAGCTCCCGCAACGTGTCCTCGGCCTCGTCCAGCCGTTCCATCGGCTGGCGCGCCGCCGAGGAGCGGGCGGGCATCGGCTCGCGCACCGGGGCGACCTCCAGCTGCCGCCGCTGGGCGTCGATGCCCCTCATCCTGATGTTCGTGCGCACGGCCAGCACGGACGTGCCGGCGAAGCCCAGGGCCGCACCGACCCCGACACCCGCGGCGAGCGTGCCGACGATGGCCAGCGTGCCGACCACCGCGAGCAGGGCCAGCACGATCAACCAGAAGGTGAGCACGCGGCTCGACCGGCGGTACCGCCGGTCGAGCTTCGCGCGCGGGTCGTTCCAAGCGGCGTAACGCCGCTTCACCTGGTCCGCGAGTTGCCCTTGAAGCTGACCACCGATGATCTGGACGATCTCACCGGCCGCCTTCCGCCGGGGTTCCATCGCGGACACCATCCCCTCAGCCCTGGCTCGCCGGCGGGTTCTGCTGCATCTGCTGGGTCGGCTGCGCCTGCGTCTGCTGCACCCGTTGCTGGATCTCCTGCTGGATGCTCGCGCTCGCACTGGCGGGCTGACCGCTGGTCACCTCGCCGGCCACCTTGCCGCCGCCCATCGAGGCGCGGATCTGCTCCAGCCGCGAGTGGCCCGCCATCTCGGTGGTCGACTGCTGGACCTCCAGCATCCGGCCCTGCACCGAGTTCTGCGCCAGCTCCGCGGAACCGAGCGCGGTGGTGTACCGCTTCTCGATCTTGTCGCGGACCTCCTCCAGCGAAGGCGTGTTGCCCGGCGCGGCCAGCTCGGTCATCTGGCGCAGCGAGTGGGAGACCTGCTCCTGCATCTTCGCCTGCTCCAGCTGGCTGAGCAGCTTGGTGCGCTCGGCGAGCTTGGTCTGCAGGACCATCGCGTTGCGCTCGACGGCCTGCTTCGCCTGCGTCGCCGCCTGCAACGCCTGGTCGTGCAGCGTCTTGAGGTCCTCGATGCTCTGCTCGGCGGTCACCAGCTGGGTGGCGAAGCCCTGCGCGGCGGTCTCGAACTGCGTCGCCCGCTGGTCGTCGCCCTTGCCCCGGGCCTCGTCGGCCAGCACGAGCGCCTGGCGTGCGGACGCCTGGAGCTTCTCCACCTCGCCGAGCTGGCGGTTGAGCTTCATCTCGAGCTGGCGCTGGTTGCCGATCACCGCGGCGGCCTGCTGCGACAGCGCCTGGTGCTGCCGCTGCGCCTCCTCGATGGCCTGCTGGATCTGCACCTTCGGGTCGGCGTGCTCATCGATCTTCGATGAAAAAGCCGCCATGAAGTACTTCCATGCCTTCACGAAAGGGTTGGCCATCTCCTACGCCTGCCTTCTCCGCACTTCCCTGGCTCGCGCTCGTGATTGGCAACGACCCGGTGCCGGTGTTGGTTCCATCGTGTCAGTTGTCCCGCGCTGCTTCCACCGACCTGGGGAGATATCCGGGATCACCCTGAGTCACCCCCGACTTTCGTCGGCATGGTCATCCTGCCCGCCCGCCCCGGAGGGGACGCGGCGACCCCGTGGGGGGTTGCCAAGTCGTTGCACGCCCAAGCCCGCCGTGAACGCCGAAAGCCGAGCCGGTCGGACCGGCTCGGCTTCGGCACGTGTGCGCTGGGGTTACGCCGCCACCACCGCGTTGCGCGGCTTGCTGATCGAGGTCGACAGCCGGTGCGTGAGCACGGGCTGCAACCGCAGGTCGGACAGGTCGTTGCCGATCACCGCGGGCACCATGGTGCCGCCCTCCAGACCGGATGGCGCGGGCGCGCCGGTCCGCTCGGCGAGCTCCGCGGGCGTCGGCACCGGCTGCTGGACCGCGCCGATGTCCGAGGCGACCAGGTGCAGCAACTCCCACAGGGGCAGGTCCAACGCCTCGCAGATCGCGGCCAACAGCTCGCTGGAGGCCTCCTTGCGGCCACGCTCCACCTCGGAGAGGTACCCCAGGCTGACGCGGGCGGTCCTGGAGACCTCGCGCAGCGTGCGGCGTTGGGTGGTGCGGGCATGGCGGAGCCGATCACCGATCGCCTCGCGTAGCAGCACGGTCATCGCGCGCCTCCTTCCGGCCGGCCGTGCCACCACGTTACCGACCCGTCCCGTCGACGGGCAGTCACTTCGGTGCACGTCCGCCAAGGGCGAACGAGTGAACTGCCGGGTAAGTTCCCGCGTGCGTGTTCGGATGTGACCGAAAACGCGCAGCTCACGTCACTCGACGGGGATCTTGAGGTGGGCTCGCAGGAGGTTCAGAACCGCTGTTGTGGAACTCGTGCGCACTTGGTCACGGTCACCACCCAGAGTGAGCGATCGAACAAGTGATCCGGACGGACCGGACAAACCGAGGTGGACGGTGCCCGGCGGGACGCCGTCCTGCGGGTCCGGGCCGGCCACTCCCGTCAGCCCGAGGCCCCACGTGGCGCCGCAGCGCTCGCGTGCGCCGACGGCGAGCTGCCGGGCCACCTCGGGGTGCACCGCGCCGTGCTCGGCCAGCAGCGCGGCGTCCACGCCCGCGAGCGTGTGCTTGAGGTCCGTCGCGTAGACGACCAGCCCGCCGCGCACCACGGCGCTGGAGCCGGGCACGGAGGTCAGCTCGGCGGTCACCAGGCCCGCGGTGAGCGACTCGGCCGTGGCGACCGTCTCACCGCGTTCCCTGAGGGCTCGGACGACGTCTTCGGCGCTCACGCGCCCGCCACCGCGCGCTTGCCCCTGGCGCGCAGCCGGAAGGCGCGGATGACGTAGTCGACGCCCGTGACGACGGTCAGCACGACGGCCGCGCCCATGGTGACCACCGAGAGCGCGTCCAACCAGGCCGGCAGCGGCAGCACGTACAGGCCGATGGCGACGATCTGCACGAGCGTCTTGGCCTTGCCGCCGCGGCTGGCCGGGATCACGCCGTGCCGGATGACCCAGAAGCGCAGCAGCGTCACGCCGAGCTCGCGGACCGCGATGACGACCGTCACCCACCACGGCAGCTCGCCCAGCAGGCTCAGGCCCACCAGCGCGGCGCCGGTCAGCGCCTTGTCCGCGATCGGGTCGGCGATCTTGCCGAAGTCGGTGATCAGGCCGTGCTTGCGGGCCAGGTTGCCGTCCACGTGGTCGGTGACCGACGCCACGGCGAACACCCCGAACGCGGCCAGCCGCCACCAGGGCTGGTGGCCGTCCTCGGCGAACAGGAAGTAGAGGAACACCGGCACGAGCGCCAGCCGGGACATCGTCAGCACGTTGGCGATGTTCAGCACCGGCACGCGCGCGGGTTCGGTCACCTCGGGAGCACCTCGATCGCTGTCACGACCAGGTCGACGCCCTCGGACTCGTCGACCCGGCAGCGCACCATGTCGCCGACCTCCAGGCCGTCGGCGTTGGTGATGACGCACTCGCCGTCGACCTCGGGCGCCTGGTGGGCGGCGCGGCCGACGCAGTCGTTCTCGTCGTCCTCCGCGGTCTCGACCAGGACGACGACCTCGTCGCCGACGCGCTCCTCGGCGCGCTGCGAGGTCAGCTCCTCGACCAGGTTGGAGATGCGGGCGACGCGCTCGGCGATCGTGTCGGCGTCCAGCTTGTCCGGCAGGCCCTCCGCCTCGGTGCCGTCCTCGTCGGAGTAGCCGAACACGCCCACCGCGTCCAGCCGGGCGGCGGTGAGGAAGCGCTCCAGCTCGGCCACGTCCTGCTCGGTCTCGCCCGGGAAGCCGACGATGACGTTGCTGCGGATACCCGCACGCGGCGCGAGGGAGCGGATCTGCTCGACCAGGCCGAGGAACGACTCGGTGGACCCGAACCGCCGCATCCGGCGCAGCACGGGCTCGCTGGAGTGCTGGAAGGACATGTCGAAGTAGTCGGCCACGCCCTCGGTGGTGGCGATGGCCTTGACCAGGGTGGGCTTGGTCTCCGCGGGCTGCAGGTAGGACACCCGGACGCGGTCGATGCCGGGCACCGCGGCGAGCCGCTGGACGAGCAGTTCGAGGCCGCCCAGCTCGCGGGGCAGGTCCTTGGCGTAGGAGGTGGAGTTCTCCGAGACCAGGAACACCTCGCGCACGCCCTGCTCGGCCAGCCACATCGCCTCGGCCACCACCTCGTCCGGGTGGCGTGACACGAACGCGCCGCGGAACGACGGGATGGCGCAGAACGAGCAGCGGCGGTCGCAGCCGGAGGCGATCTTCAGCGGCGCCACGGGGGTGTCGGCGAGGCGGGTGCGCAGCACGCGCGGCCCCCAGCCGTGGCCCGGGACCTGCACGTCCTCGGCGGCCTTGGGCCGCTGCACGGGGGTGAGCGGCAGCAGGGTGCGCCGGTCGACCGGCTTGTGCGACTCGATGGCCTCGCCGGCGAGGACGTCGTCCAGCCGGTCGGCGAGGTCGGCGTAGTGGTCGAACCCGAGGACGGCGTTCGCCTCGGGCAGGCTGTCGGCCAGCTCGGCGCCGTAGCGCTCGGCCATGCACCCGACCGCGACCACCTTCGCGCCGCTGTCGGCGGCGGCGAGGAGGGTGTCCACGGAGTCCTTCTTGGCGGACTCGACGAAGCCGCACGTGTTGACCACGACCACGTCGGCCTCGTCGTCGACCAGCTCCCAGCCACCGGCGGTGAGCCGGCCGGCGAGCTCTTCGGAGTCGACTTCGTTGCGGGCGCACCCGAGGGTCAGCATGGCGACGCGCTTGGACGTGGTGGGGGAAGACACGGTGCTCAGCGTAACCGGCGCTGCCCCCCTCCCCGTCCGCCCGTGCGGTGAAGCGGTCCAGGTCAGCTGCCGAGCGGTGCCGCGCGAACCACCGCGCGTCCGGCGCCGGGGGCCGAACCCGGCGTGGTCCGGCTTCCTGCCGTGGCGGGGAACGGGCCGGGCGTGCGTTCGGCGACCACAACCGCCAGGTCGGACCGCTCCCCGCGGCACCGCGGGGAGAGCTTCGCCACGTCGGCTGCCGAGTGGGGGCCGGCCGTGGCCGGAGGTTACGTTTGCACCGTGAACGACCCGATCAACGTGCGTCGCGCCCGCACCGGCGACGTGCGGGCGATGAAGGCCCTCATCGACGCCTACGCCGGCAAGGTGCTGCTGGCCAAGCCGCTCGTGACCCTGTTCGAGGACATGCAGGAGTTCTGGGTCGCCGAAGAGGACGGCGTGGTCCTCGGGTGCGGTGCGCTGCACGTGCTGTGGGAGGACCTGGCCGAGATCCGCACGGTGGCGGTGTCGCCGACGGCGCTGGGGCGGGGCATCGGCCACCGGATCGTGCACCGGTTGATCGAGACGGCCCGCGAGCTGCAGCTGGAACGGCTGTTCGTGCTGACCTTCGAGACCGACTTCTTCGGCAAGCACGGCTTCGTGGAGATCGACGGCACGCCGGTGTCCCCCGAGGTCTACGAGGAGATCATGCGATCGGCCGACGAGGGCGTGGCGGAGTTCCTCGACCTCTCGTACGTGAAGCCGAACACCCTGGGCAACTCGCGCATGCTGCTCCATCTCTGACTCTTCGAGTATTCACTCGAAGAGTCTTGACTCCGCGAACGTCCACCCGCCAAGATCGACCTCGTGGAGCAGTTGACGGTCGACGAGCTGGCGGTCCGCGTGGGCCTGCCCGGCAGCACCATCCGCATGTACCAGACCAAGGGAGTGCTGCACCCGCCCCGCAGGCAGGGCCGCGTCGCCTACTACGACGCCTCCCACCTGGAACGCCTCACGCTCGTCCAACGCCTGCAGTCCCGCGGCTTCTCGCTGCCCGCCATCGCCGAACTGGTGAAGGCCCGCGAGAAGGGCGCGAGCGTCGCGGCCGTCCTGGGCGTCGGCGACGCGGAGGGCCCGGACGACTGGGTCCGGATCAAGGTCCGCGACATCAGCCGCCTCGTCCCGCTCGGCGACGTCCGGCCGCGCGTCCTGCGCCGCGCGATGCAGCTCGGCCTGGTCCGCTGGCGACGCGGGTGGCCGCACGTCCGCCGCTGGGCGCTGGAGGCGGGCAACCGGCTCGCCGCGCTGAGCGTGCCCAGCGACGACGTGCTGGACAAGTTCGCGAACCTGCGCACGGCCACCGACGGCATCGCGGCCGACTTCGTGGAGGTGTTCGAGCGCAGGCTCTGGCCGCAGCTGGCGGACAACGCCGACCAGGACGACCAGCTCGACCGGGTGCGCGCGCTGCTCGTGGAGCTGACCTACACCGCCGAGACGGTGGTCATCGGCACGCTGCGCGAGTCCATCCGCGAGGCGGCCGAGCAGTTCGCCCGCCGCCACCAGCTGCTGCCCGGCGACGACTTCCAGCCCGCCTGGGTGGAGGAACCGGTGCCCATCGCGGAACGTCTCATCAAGACCGATGAGGACGACGAGTTCCCCGACGAGCCGGCGATCCAGCGGTTCCTCGACCGGGGCGACGACCACGACGAGCCGGGCCGGTGACCGGGCTCGTGCCGGACCCGGCCTGGCACGTCCAGGTGCAGGACGAGGGTCTGGTCGTGCACGCGGGAGCGGACCTCGCCTACCTCCTCTCTGATGTGCCCAGCGCCGAAGCGCGGCTGCTGGTCGAGTTGTTCGAGCCGGTGCGGAGGGGTACGGCTCGCCCGCTCGACCCGGAACGGCTCAGCGGGCCGGTCCGCGCGCAACTGCGGTCGTTGGGCGCGCTGCGCCCGGCGGGCCTGCCCGTGCCGGACGAGCCGCTGAACGTCGGCGTGCGCGTCGTCGGCACGGCACCCGCCGGGCTCGGCGACCACTTCCCGCCCCACGGGGGCGAAGCCGACGTGGTGCTCGTCGTGCGCACCAACGGCACGCTGGCCGACCTGGCCGCGTTGCGGGAGCCCAAGCCGCACCTGCTGCTGGACCTGGCCTACCACCACACGGCGTCGCTCGGCCCGTTCGTGGTGCCGGGCGCAAGCGCTTGCCTGGGTTGCCTGGCCGTGCGCGCACGGCACCGCTGGGGCGATCCGCGACCGCCCCAGCGGCCCGCCGCGACGACCGCCGACTTCCCGTTGCGCTGGGCGAAGCACGCGATCACGAGGCTGGCCGCCGGTTCGCTGGCCCTGCTGGACCGCGTCGTGACGCTGCACCTGGACGAGTTCACCACCACCGCCGAGGACGTGCTGCCGGCGGCGGACTGCGAAGCGTGCCCCCGGTTCGAAGTGGGCCGGGTAGACCTGCCGTGGGGGAAGATCCATGACGACCGCTCTGCGCCTGCCTGATCCATTCACGCCCGACACGACGGCCGCCACCGCCGCCACGCCGACGTGCAGCTGTTGTTGTTGCTGCTGCGCGGTGTCCGCGGTCGGCGGGGCGATCGCGTTGCCGTCCGGCCTGGCCAACGACCTCGCCGAGGCCCGTCAGCCGCGCCGCAAGGCGCTCTGGGTGCTGCCCGCGACGCTCTTCCTGCCCTGGGTGCTGGCCTCGCCGTTCCTGGAACCCGGGGAACGCTGGCCGCTCTACGCCCTCGCGGGTGCGGTCTGCACGCTGCTCTGGACGTTCTTCGCGGCGAAGCTCACCGGCGCCGCCGGTCCCGCGCGGGGGTTGGGGCGCCTGGGGATCTGGGTGGCGCTGTTCGCCGCCGAACTGGTGGTGTCCCTGCCGCTGCTCGGCGCGCTCGGCGCGCTCGGCGCACCGGTCGCGGTCCTCGGCTACGCGCTGCTGGTGGGCCTCGCCGGCCGGCAGGTCCACCGCTACTACTCGCGGCGGGCGCCCGCGTGATCACCCCCGCGTCCGCGCTGCTGCCGCGGGCCGTCGGCTGGCGGCAGGGCGTGGTGGCCCGCCTGCACCCGGTGCCGCGCACGCTGTCCGACGTGGACGTTCACGGCTTCGCCGCGGTGCCCGGGCCGTTCGCGACCGGCGGCACGTCCGGTGGTGCGGCGTTCGAGCCGGAACAGGCGAAGCTGGCCGCGATCGCCGAGGCGGTGGAGCGGTACTCCGCCTCCCGCAGTCCACTGGAGACCGTCGGCGAACCGGACGGGCCGTGCTGGCGGTTGGACGACTTCAGCCTCCACACGCCGGCCCAGCGGGCGCGCCCGGACTTCCGGTACCGGTACGCCGAACCGCGCTACACCAAGGCGTGGACGCTGCCGGACAACGAGCCTGTGTGGGTGCCCGCCGGCCTGGTCGGGTTGCGCGAGGAGTTCGGCCTGCCGGCCACGTCGTCCGGCCTGGCCGCGGGCCCTTCGGCGGTGAACGCGCTGCTGCGCGCGACGCAGGAGCTGGTCGAGCGGGACGCGTTCACCACCACGTGGCTGCACGGCCTCGCCCCGCCCCGGCTGTCCTTGCTGGCCGAGCTGCGGACCGGCGACGTGCGGGCGTTCGACCTCACCCCCGCCTACAGCCCGCACCCGGTGGTGGCGGTCGCGGGCACGCTGCCGCTCGCGGGTCGACCGCGGCCGACGCTCGGGCTGGCGTGCCGGGCGACGGTGGCCGAGGCCATCGGCAAGGCGTGGTTGGAGTGGACGCAGGGCACGGTCTTCATCGCGGCGCGGTCGACCGACGAGGTCCACCGACCGGACGAGGTCACCGACTTCGACCGGCACGCCCTGTACTACGCCGATCACCTGGACGAGTGGCACGCGCTGCCGTGGTGGCGGGGCGTGCCGGGGCCACCTCCGCGCGGCTCCACCGCCCGCAGCGACGCCGCCCAGCTCGAAGAGCTCGTGCGCGCGCTCGGCGTGCGCCTGGCCTACCGGGAGCTGACCACGCCCGAGGCGGCGGCGGTGGGACTGCGGTGCGTGCGCGTGCTGTCCCCCGACCTCACGCCGCTGCACGCCGACCACCGGTGGCCGCACCTGGGCGGTCGCGCGGCGGACGTGGCGTGGCGCTACCCGGGCCGCTCGGGCCGGTTCCCCAATCCCGCACCGCATCCGCTGGGGTGAGCATGACGCCGTTCGACGACTTCTGGACCGCCAGCGGCTACTCCGCGCTGCACCAACGCCGACTGGGTGAACGACTGCGCGAGTTCCGACCGGACCAGGTGGCCGGGGGCCGGGTGACGGCGGACCCGTTCGAGCTGCCGGGCGCGCCGCAGTTCCTGGACCGGCCGCGCGACCGGCTGCAACGGCTGTTCCGCGCCCGCCGCAGCACGCGCGAGTTCAGCCCTCGGCCGTTGTCGGCACGGCGGTTCGGCGCGGTGCTGGCCGCGTTGGCCGACGAGGACGGCCGCGCGTACCCGTCGGCGGGCGGGCTGCACCCGGTGCGCGCCTACGCGTTCCTGCGCAACGTCGAGCACGGGTTGAACGGGCGGGTGGTCCGGTACGACGCGCGGCGGCACGCCGTGCAGGACGTCGGGCCGGCGCCGGACTGGGTGCGGCTGCGCGAAGTGCTGGCCGCCGACGCCGAACCGGCGGTGGTGCTGGTGCTCGTGCTGGCGGACCAACCGGTGTTGGCCAAGTACGGGCAGCGCGCTGGGCGGTTCGGCCTGGTCGAAGCGGGCGCGGCGGCGCAGTCGGTCTGCCTGCGGATGGCCCAGCAGCGGCTCGGCGGGTACCTGCTCGGCGGCGCGGCGGACGCCGAGGTGTTGGCGTTGCTGGGACTGCGCGGTCAGCCGGTCCGGCTGGCGGCGGTGATCGCGTTCGGCCCGACGTTCACCCGTCGTTGACGTGGTATGAGCCGATCGGGGCTGTTGTGCGTTGATCACGGGCCGGTAAGAACCCCCTCAAGCCCGAAAACCGAGGGGAAGAACAGTGCTCGCGAAATCCCTGCGCAACGCGTTCGCCGTCGTGGTCGCCTCGCTCGCCCTGCTGGCCGGCGCCGGCGTCGGCCAGGCGGCCATCAACGCGCCCGCCGTGACCGACGACTACGTCTTCAGCAAGTCCCTGTCGCAGTTCAGCTCGCTGCGCGCGCAGCGACCCTACAGCGACCAGCTCGACTGGTCGTCGGACGGCTGCTCCTGGTCGCCGGACAACCCGTTCGGGTTCAAGTTCCTGCCGGCCTGCCACCGGCACGACTTCGGCTACCGCAACTACAAGCGGCAGGGCCGGTTCACCGAGTCGACCCGGCTGACGATCGACAACAAGTTCAAGTCCGACCTCTACAACCAGTGCGCGGGCAACTGGGCGTGCAACCGCACCGCGGACCTGTACTACCAGGCCGTGCGCGAGTTCGGCGCCAGCTGACCGGTGGGCGGCAGGGGTCCTCGACCGGGGGATCCCTCGCCGCTTTCCGGTTGACGTGTCCGGCAGGGTTGATCGACGTGGGACACGACGAGATCGCCGCGCTGCGCCGGATGGCCGACCTGATCACACCGATGGCCTTGCGGGTGGCGGTGACCCTGGGACTGCCCGACCGGCTGCTCGGCGAGGGCGCCGCGGTCGACCGGCTCGCCCCCGAGCTCGACGCCTCGCCGATCGCGCTGGAGATGCTGCTGAGCCACCTCGCCACGGTCGGGGTGGTCGAGCGCACGGCCGTCGGCTACCGGACCACGGCGTTCGGCGCGAACCTCTGCTCCGACGCGGGCAACGGCCTGACCACCAGCCTCCTGCACCTGGACCACGCGGGTGGCCGCGCGGACCTCGCGTTCGTGGAGCTGGCGCACAGCATCGCCACCGGCGAGGCCGCCTACCCGCGCCGCTACGGCCGGGACTTCTACGACGACCTGGCCGCCCACCCGCACCTGCGCGAGTCGTTCGACCGGCAGATGACCCAGCGGTTCGGCGAGCAGGTGCCCCGGCTCGTCGGCGGCGTCGACTGGGCCCGCTTCCCCACCGTCGTGGACGTCGGCGGCGGCAACGGCACCTTGCTGGCCGCCGTACTGAAGGCCAACCCCGGGGTGCGCGGCCACGTGGTCGAGCTGGCGCCGACCGCCGCCGAAGCCGACCGCGCGTTCCGCGCCGAAGGGCTCGCCGAACGGGCGCGGGTCACCGCCGGCAGCTTCTTCGACCCCTTGCCGCCTGGGGCGGACGCCTACCTGCTGTGCGACGTCCTGCACAACTGGGACGACGACCGCGCCGGCCGGATCGTGGGCCGCTGCGCCGAGGCCGCGGCGCCCACGAGCCGCGTGCTGGTCATCGAGCTGGTCGGCGGCCGGCACGCGACCAGCGCGATCGACCTGTCCATGCTGGCGATCTTCGGCGGCCGGGAGCGCCGGGTCGAGGAGTTCCGCGAGCTGGCCGCGCCCCACGGCCTGGTCCTGGAGGCGGTGACGGAGCTGACCGAGGAGCGCAGCCTGCTGGAGTTCAAGCCCGGCCCGTGACCGCGCCCGACCGGCTCAGACCTCGTCGTCCCCGTCGTCGACCGGCCCGGAACCGCCGCGGATCAGGTAGACGACCGAGTCCAGCTCGTCCGGCTTGATCAGCACCTCGCGGGCCTTCGAGCCCTCCGACGGTCCGACCACGCCGCGCGTCTCCAGCAGGTCCATGAGCCGACCGGCCTTGGCGAAACCGACCCGCAGCTTGCGCTGCAGCATCGAGGTCGAGCCGAACTGCGAGGTGACGATCAGCTCGGCCGCCTGGATCAGCAGTTCGAGGTCATCGCCGATGTCGGCGTCGACCTCCTTCTTCTCGGCCGCCTTCGCCGCCGTGACGCCGTCGGTGTACTCCGGCTGCGCCTGGTCCTTGGTGAAGTTGACGATCTCGGAGATCTCGTCGTCCCCGACGTACGCGCCCTGGACCCGCACCGGCTTGGAAGCGCCCATCGGCAGGTAGAGGCCGTCGCCCATGCCGATCAGCTTCTCCGCGCCCGGCTGGTCCAGGATGACCCGCGAGTCGGTCAACGACGACGTGGCGAACGCCAGCCGGGACGGCACGTTCGTCTTGATCAGACCCGTCACCACGTCCACCGAGGGCCGCTGCGTCGCGAGCACCAGGTGGATGCCCGCCGCACGCGCCTTCTGCGTGATCCGGACGATCGCGTCCTCCACGTCGCGCGGCGCGGTCATCATCAGGTCGGCCAGCTCGTCCACGATCGCCATGATGTAGGGGTACGGCCGGTAGACCCGTTCGCTGCCCGGCGGCGCGCTGATCTCGCCCGACTTGACCTTGCGGTTGAAGTCGTCGATGTGCCGCACCCGGTTGACCTGCATGTCCTGGTAGCGCTGCTCCATCTCCTCGACCAGCCAGGCCAGCGCGGCGGCGGCCTTCTTCGGCTGGGTGATGATGGGCGTGATCAGGTGCGGGATGCCCTCGTACGGGGTGAGCTCGACCATCTTCGGGTCGATCAGGATCATCCGGACCTCGTCCGGGGTGGCGCGCGCCAGCAGCGACACCAGCATCGAGTTCACGAAGCTCGACTTGCCCGAACCCGTGGAGCCCGCGACCAGCAGGTGCGGCATCTTGGTCAGGTTCGCGGTGACGAAGTGGCCCTCGATGTCCTTGCCCAGCCCGATCACCATCGGGTGGTTGTCCTTGACCGTGGACGGCGAGCGCAGCACGTCGCCCAGCCGCACCATCTCGCGGTCGCTGTTGGGCACCTCGATGCCGACCGCGGACTTGCCGGGGATCGGGGCGAGCAGCCGCACGTTGTCCGTGGCGACCGCGTAGGCGATGTTCTTGGTCAGCGCGGTGATCTTCTCGACCTTCACGCCCGGGCCGAGCTCGACCTCGTACCGGGTGACCGTCGGGCCGCGGGTGAAGCCGGTGACCTGCGCGTCGATGGAGAACTGGTCGAGCACGCCGGAGATGGCCTCGATCATCAGGTCGTTGGCCTTGCTCCGGGCCTTGGGCGCGTCGCCGTCCTTGAGGATCGTCGGCGGGGGCAGGCGGTAGTCGCCCTCGACCGCGCGCACGGCGATGGCGGCGGGCTTCGGGGTCTCCGGGGTCGCCTTGGGCTTGGGCGCGGGCTTGGGCGGTGGCGGCGGCTCCTCGTCCAGCGGCAGTTCGGGCTGCTCGTCGTCGGCGACGGCGGCGACGGCCTGGCGGCGGCCGCGGGACGGGCGGCGCAGCTTGGCCGGCTGCTCCTCGACGTCCGGGACCGGCGCGGCGTCCTCGTCGCCGAAACCGTCGAGCTGGTCGGGCTTGCGGTGCAGCAGGGCGCCGAGCTTGGCGGGCACCTCGCGGACCGGCACGTGCACCAGCAGCAGCACGCCGTAGCCGAAGATCAGCACGAGCAGCGGCCCGGCGACCCACGGCGTGAGGCCCTGGGCGAGGAACCCGCCGGAGAGGTAGCCGAGCGCGCCACCGGCGTCACGACGGGCGAGCGGGTCCATCGGCAGGCCGCCGGCGAGGTGGAACATGCCGAGGAACCCGACCGCGACCAGGGCGGCGCCGATCACCAGGCGGGGTCGTGCCTCGGGGGTGGGGTCGGTGCGCATCAGCGCCACGCCGATCGCCAGCAGCACCACGGGCACGATCACCGCCGGGCCGCCGACGGAGCTGCGCACGGCCACGTCGACCCACTGGCCGACCGGTCCGCCTGCCTGCCACCACACGCCCGCGGCGGTGATCACGGCCAGCGAGATGAGCACCAGCGCCAAGCCGTCACGGCGGTGCGCCGGGTCGAGCTCCTTGCCCCTTCCGACCGCGCGGACGACCGACCCGACACCGCGGCCGAGCAGGCCCCAGAGCTTGCGGACCGAGCCGGAGGACTTCTTCGCGGGAGCGCGCTTGGCGGGAGGACGTTTCGCGGCCGGTCGGGACGCGCCGGACCGGGCCTTCGACCCGGATCCGGTGCTGCGGGTCGTGCCCTTGCGCGAAGTCCCAGGTCGGCCGGCCATGGTGCATACGGTAGTCCCTCTGACCACAGCCGCCCCAACGTTCACGGTGGACGTGACGTGCGCTGCCCGGTGCGTGCGGATGCCCGGAAGCCGGTGCGGTGACGGGTCGGCACACCGTAGCCTGCCGTCGTGTCCACACCACTGCTGTGGCGCGTGCTGACCGCAGTCGACCAAGGGGTCGTCGGCCTCAGCGGACGACTCGAAGTCACCGGTGACATCCCGGCGGACCTCAGGGGACGTCCCCTGCTGCTCGCGTCCAACCACATCGGCAACCTCGACCCCTTCGTGCTGATCGCGGCGTGCCGCAGGATCGGTGTCGCGCCGCGCTTCCTGCTCGCGGGCGGGTTGCTCGACGCGCCGGTCCTCGGGCCGCTGCTGAAGGCGTCCGGCCACGTGCGCGTCGACCGCTCGGCGGCGGACGTCGGCGACGCCTACCACCGCACCGTCGAGGTGCTGCAACGCGGCGGCGACCCGATCGCCATGTACCCGGAGGGGCGGATCAGCCTCGACCCGGGCCTGTGGCCGGAGCGGGGCAAGACCGGTGCGGCGAGGCTCGCGCTCAGCGGCGGCATCCCGGTGGTCCCGGTGAGCCAGTGGGGCGCGCACGAAGCCGTGTACTGGGGCAACACCGGGGTCAGCGGGTGGGCCGACGCCAAGCCCTACCTGACCTCGTACGTGCGCGGGCTGCGGAAGCGGCCGACGTTCAAGGTGCACTTCGGCAAGCCGGTGGACCTGTCCGGGCTGGAGGACGGCAAGCCGGGCGACGCGCGGCGGGCGCACGAGCGGATCATGCGCGCCATCACCGCGGGCCTGGTGCCGTTGCGACTGGACGAGCCGGACCTGCCGAAGTTCCACGACCCCACCCGGCCCACGACGGGCAAGAGCCCGTGGCGCCCGCCGACCGGCGAGGACGGCATGCCGTGACCGGCGACGAGCCGTTCCCGGTGCCGCTCGGGCACGTGCTGGACGGACCGCCACGCCTCTGAGACGCCGCCGAACGAACCGGCGACCATGGGCATGCCCGCGCGGCGGCCGAGGATCAGTTCAGGAACGCGAGCACGCGCTCCATCAGCAGCACCGCCGCCACCTCGTCGTAGGACGACAGGCTCTGGTCGGCGAACAGGTGCCGGTCGCCGGGGTAGAGGAACAGCTCCCCGTCCGCCGCGCCCGCCACCAGGGCACGCGCGGCGTCGAGGTCGCCGTCGTCCACGAACAGCTCGTCGGCCGCCATGGCGTGGACCTGCACCGGCACGCTCGCGGGCCACGCCGGGCCGAACTCCGACACCGGCACGCACGCGCTGAACAGCAGCGCGCCGGCCGCGCCCGGCTTGGTCTGCGCCAGCATCTGCGCGGGCAGCACGCCGAGCGAGAACCCCGCGTACACGACGTCCGAGGGCAGCCCCTCGGCGGCGACGAGGCCGCGTTCGGCGATCGTGCCGAACCCGACCTGCTCGGCGTAGTCCAGGCCGTCACCCAGGTCGACGAACACCCGGCCCTCGTACAGGTCCGGCACGTGCACGGTGTGCCCGGCCTGCGCCAACTGCTCGGCGAAGGCCGCGACACCGGGCGTCAACCCGTGCGCGTGGTGGAACAGCAGCACCTCGGCCACGTCAGGTCCTCCCAGCCACGCGCATCACGGGCGGTCAGTTCACGGGGATGATGGTCGGCACGATCATCGGTCGCCTGCGGTAGGTCTCGGCGACCCAGCGGCCCACCACGCGGCGCACGGCCTGGGCGATGCGGTGCGAGTCGGTGATCCCCTCGGCCTCCGTGCGGGACAGCTCCATCTCCACCAGGGAGATGGCCTGGTCCAGGGCCTTCGGGTCGTCGGAGAACCCGCGGCCGGACACGGTCGGCGGTGCGACCGCGCGCCCGTTGTTGGAGTCCACCGCCACCGTGATGGCGATGAACCCGCCCTCGCCGAGCACGAGCCGGTCGGACAGGGTCGACTCGCCGACGTCGCCCACGGACAGGCCGTCGACGTAGACGTGGCCGACCTCGACCTTGCCGCTGATCGCCGCCTTGCCGTCGACCAGGTCGACCACCACGCCGTCCTCGGCGATGACGACCCGCTCCGCGTCCACGCCCGTCGCCACGGCCAGCGCCGCGTTCGCCCGCAGGTGCCGCCACTCGCCGTGCACCGGCATCACGTTCGACGGCCGCACGGCGTTGTAGAGGAACAACAGCTCACCGGCCGGCGAGTGCCCGGAGACGTGCACCTTGGCGTTGCCCTGGTGGACGACCGTCGCGCCGAGCCGCGCCAGGCCGTTGACCACGCCGAACACCGCGTTCTCGTTGCCCGGGATCAGCGACGAGGCCAGCACGATCGTGTCACCGGCCTTGATCGAGATCTGCCGGTGCTCGCCGCGCGCCATCCGCGACAACGCCGACAGCGGCTCGCCCTGCGACCCGGTCGACACGAACATCACCTGGTCCTCGGGCATCTCCATGGCCTCGTTGAGGTCCACGAACAACCCCTCCGGCACGTTCAGGTAGCCCAGTTCCGCCGCGATGCCCATGTTGCGCACCATCGACCGGCCGACCAGCGCGACCCGCCGCCGGTACTGCACGGCCACGTCCAGGACCTGCTGCACGCGGTGCACGTGGGAGGCGAAGCACGCCACGATCACGCGCTGGTTGGCCTTGCGGACCACGTTCTCCAGCACCGGGCCGATCTCGCGCTCCGGCGCGACGAACCCCGGCACCTCGGCGTTGGTCGAGTCGACCAGGAACAGGTCGACGCCCTCGTCGCCGAGCCGGGAGAACCCGGCCAGGTCGGTGAGCCTGCCGTCCAGCGGCAGCTGGTCGAGCTTGATGTCGCCGGTGTGCAGCACCAGCCCGGCGGTCGTGCGGATGGCCACCGCGACCGCGTCCGGGATGGAGTGGTTGACCGCGAAGAACTCCAGGTCGTACGGCCCGTACGAGCGGCGCTCGCCGTCGGTGATCTCGAACAGCCGGGGCGTCTGGCGGTGCTCCTTGCACTTCGCCGCGAGCAGCGCCAGCGTGAACCGCGAGCCCACCACCGGCAGGTCGGGGCGCAGCTTCAGCAGGAACGGCACCGCGCCGATGTGGTCCTCGTGCCCGTGCGTGAGCACCAGCGCCTCGATGTCGTCCAACCGGTCCTCGATGGCCCGGAAGTCCGGCAGGATCAGGTCGACGCCCGGCTGGTCGTCCTCGGGGAAGAGCACGCCGCAGTCCACGACGAGCAGCCGGCCGGCGTGCTCGAACACCGTCATGTTGCGGCCGATCTCGCCAATTCCGCCCAGTGCGACGACGCGCAGACCTCCGTCGGGCAGTGCGAGCGGGGGTGAGTTCGGGTTGATCACGCGTTGACTCCCAATTCGGCCTCGACGGCCTTGATGTCCTCGGTTGAAGCGGGTACCAGCGGCAGCCTCGGGTCGCCCACGTCCAGACCGCGCAGCCGGAGCGCGGTCTTGGCGTAGGTGACGCCGGGCATCCGGCTGAAGGGCCGCAGCAGCGGCAACAGCGACTGGTGGATCGCGGTCGCGCCGGCGACGTCGCCGGAGGAGAACGCGTCGAGCATGTCGCGCAGCCGGTCCGCGGCGATGTGCGAGATGACGCTGACGAAGCCGACCGCGCCGACCGACAACCACGGCAGGTTCAGCGGGTCGTCACCGGAGTAGTAGGCCAGGTCGGTGGCCGCGATGACCTTGCTGCCCGCGAGCAGGTCGCCCTTGGCGTCCTTCACCGCGACGATGCGCGGGTGCTCGGCGAGCCGCAGCAGGGTCTCCACCTCGATGGGGATCACGGTGCGCGGCGGGATGTCGTACAGCATCACGGGCACGCCGACCTGGTCGGCGACGGTGGTGAAGTGCGCGTGCACGCCCTCCTGGGTGGGCCGCGAGTAGTACGGGGTGACCAGCAGCAGGCCGTGCGCGCCCGCCGCCTCGGCCTGCTTGGCCAGGTGCACGCTGTGCGCGGTGTCGTACGTGCCCGCGCCGCTGACCACGGTCGCGCGGTCGCCGACCGCCTCGACCACGGCGCGGATCAGGTCGGCCTTCTCCGCGTCGCTGGTGGTCGGGCTCTCACCGGTGGTCCCGTTGACCACGAGACCGTCGTTGCCCAGCTCGACCAGGTGTTCGGCGAGCTGCCGCGCCTTGTCCAGGTCCACCGCCCCCTCCGCGTCGAACGGGGTGACCATGGCGGTGAGCACGCGCCCGAAGGGGCGGCCGGGCGAGGCGGTAGGACTTCCGGTCATATGCGGAAATCTACCGCGTCACCCTCGGCAAGCTGCGACTACATGCTCCGGTCGAGGGCACGCACCAGCCGCACCGCTTCGTCCGCGCCGTCGTACTCCACCCGTGCGGCGGCCCGGCCGAACACGTGCACCAGCAATTCCGAGACCTGCCCGGTCAGCACCACGGGGTTCGCGCCACGCCTGGCCACGACCACCTCGCCGTCCGGGCGGCGCAGCACGACCCCTACCGGGCTCTTGCGGTACATCAGCCGGGCGGTGGGCGCGAGCCGCCGCCAGAGCACCGCGTCTCGTACCGGATCGGGTGAACGGGGCTCCCAGTCGGGGCGGGCCCGGCGCACGTCCTCGTGGTGCACGAAGTACTCGACGGAGTTGACCAGCTCGTCGACCAGCGCGTACGGCGAGAACCGGGGCGGGCCGACGCGGACCAGTCCCACCAGCTCGTCCCACGGCCTGGCCGCGTAGGCGTCCTGGACCCGCCGGGTGTGCGCGGCCAGCGGCTTGGCCAGGATGCCCGCCGCCGCGTCCGGGCGGCGTTCCCGCAGCACCAGGTGCGCGGCCAGGTCACGGGTGCGCCACGGGTCGCACAACGTGGGCGCGTCCGGCCCCACCTCGGCGAACAACTCGGTCAACAGCCTGCGTTCGTCCTGCGCGACGCCCATGGGGCCACGTTACTTGGCGTACACCTGGTCCTTCAGCGCGGTGCCGTCCTTGTTCCACAGCACGCAGACCACGTCGCGGAACTGCTTGCCCGACGACGAGGAGGACGACGGGTCCTCCGCCCAGATGCCCGAGGTGGGCACGACGGCGAGGTAGCGCAGCGTGGACTGCTTGTCCTCCACCGGGACGCGCTCGGACATGAAGTACATCGTGCAGAAGTCCTCGGCGTAGTTGCGCAGCCACTGGTCACCCGGGTAGGGCATCTTGTCCGACCCGAACGGCTCGGCCGCCGCGAAGACCTCGACCCGGTGCGGCTCGTCGCAGTCGGTGTAGTTGACCGTCGTGTTGGGGTCGACCAGGTTGTCGCCGCACTGCCCGCTGCCCGGCTTGAACTGGGCGGCCTCGATCGTGCCGCCGGGACCGTAGGTGACCGTCTGGGCCATCGCGGCGGGCGGCTGGTCGGTGAACAGCCACCGGCCGAGGAACACGCCGCCGACCAGCAGCACCACCGCCGCGATCGCCGTGGCGGTGATCAGCAGGCCCTTCAGCCACGGCTTCCGCACCGCGGTCGGCTGGGTGTAGTGCATGGTCGGGTTCTGCGGCGGCACGCCGAAACCGGTCGGCGGCGTCGGCTGGGCGACGGCGCGTTCCAGCATGGCGCGCGCCTGGGGACCGGTCAGCCTGGCGTTCGGGTCGGGCATCAGCAGGCCGGTGATCACCGCGCCGAGCACGCCGTGCGCCCTGGTCACCCGCGGCATCTCGTTCATGATCGCGTGCAGGGTGGACGCGGTGGTCGAGCGCTCGTAGGGGTTCGCGCCCTCCACGGCGTAGCAGAGCGTCGCGCCCAGCGCCCACAGGTCGGAGGCGGGCGAGGCCTCGTTGCCGTGGATGCGCTCCGGCGACATGTAGGCGGGCGAGCCGATCAGGCTGCCGCTGGTGGTCAGCCGCGGGTCGTCCACGGCCTGGGCGATGCCGAAGTCGGTGAGCTTCACCCGGCCGTTGGGCGTGATCATGAGGTTGCCGGGCTTGACGTCGCGGTGCACGATCCCGGCCTGGTGCGCGGAGTCCAGGGCGGACAGCGCCTGGACGGCCATCGAGACGACCCGGTCCTGCGGCATCGGGCCGTGCGCGCTGACGAGGGTGGACAGCGTGGCCGCCTCGACCAGCTCCATCACGATGTAGGTCATGCCGCCCTCGGCGACCACGTCGAACACCGTGACCACACTTGGGTCGTTCAACCGGCCCGCGGTGCGCGCCTCGCGGAGCACCCGCTCCTCCAGCACCCGGCGCTCCTCCAGCGCGATGCCGTCGGGCAGGTGCAGCTCCTTGATGGCCACCTGGCGGCCGATCACGTTGTCCTGCGCGCGCCAGACGACGCCCATGCCACCGCGCCCCAGCTCGGCGAGCAGGGTGTACCTGCCCGCGATCACTCGGGGTCGGTCGCTCACACCTTGCGTCGGACCAGTCACCGTCACTCCTCGAAACCCCGACCGCGGACCGGCGGAACGCTACTTCAGACCCCGCGTCGCCCGATCCGGTTTCACGGTTTCGTGACTTCGTGGCCCGAGGCGCGCAACGCCTGCACGGCACGGGCCAGGTCACCGGTCTTCACCAGCAGGTGGTCGGTGTCGTAAGTGGACAGGGCGAACAGGCTCACGCCCGCCGCGGCCAGTTCGCCGGACAGGGCGGCCATGATGCCCGTGAGCGTGAACTCCAGCGGACCGCGCACGGTCAGCAACCGCCAGCCCGGCTGCGCGGTCTCCGACCGCGGCGCGTGCTCGACCGGGCACACGATCGACAGCTCGTCGGGCGTCCTGGTCACCGAGACCAGGCCGGGCACGTCGAGCAGCCCGGCCGGGACCGGTGCGTCGGCGGGCAGCCGCGCGACCGCGTACTCGCCGGGCTGGACGTCGACGATCAGCCGCTTCACCGGCCGTCAGCCTTCGGTGACCAGCGGGCTGGACGCGACCTCGGTGCCGTCGGACAGCGTCGAGATGGTGAAGTCGGCGAACACGTTGGCCGCCGCCTTCTGCAGCTCGCGCAGGCACTCCACGGCCAGGGCGCGGATCTCCACGTCGGCGTGCTCGGTGGCGCGCATGGCGATGAAGTGCCGCCACGCCCGGTAGTTGCCGGTGACCACGATGCGGGTCTCGGTGGCGTTGGGCAGGATCGCGCGGGCCGCCTGACGGGCCTGCTTGCGCCGCAGGGTCGCGCTGGGCACGTCGGAGAACTTCTCCTCCAGGCCCTTGAGCAGCTCGTTGTAGGCGTCGACGCTGGCCTGGGCGGCGGCGAGGAACTTCTCGTGCAGCTCGGGATCGTCGGCGATGACGTCCGGCTCGACCATGGCGGCGTTGCGCTCGGGCACGTACCGCTGGGACAGCTGCGAGTACGAGAAGTGGCGGTGCCGGATCAGCTCGTGGGTCAGCGACCGGGAGATGCCGGTCAGGTAGAAGCTGACCGAGCCGTGCTCCAGCACGGACAGGTGGCCGACCTCGATGATGTGCTTGATGTAGCCGGCGTTGGTGGCGGTGGCCGGGTTCGGCTTGGTCCACGACTGGTAGCAGGCGCGGCCGGCGAACTCCGCCAGCGCCTCGCCGCCGTCGGCGTCGGTGGACCACGGGACGCCGTCCGGGGGGAAGAACTCCGTCTTCGCGATCAACTGCACCTTCGGCGCCACCGTCTCAGCCATGGCCCGAACCCTAACCGAAGCCGGTGGCCGCGCTCCTCGACGACCGACCGTTCGGCCCTGTGACCTGCGCCCGTTCGCCGTGCCGCCACGGTGCCACCGCGATGCTGTCAAGAACGACATCATGAATTCCTTGACTGATGTCAGATTTGACGTCATGGTGGTGTCATGGATCTGTCGCCGTACATCGCAGCGCTGCGCGAGGACCTCGCGACGGCCGCGTCCGCCGGGGACGACAACACCCGGCGCACCGCGGCCCTGCTGTCCGCAGCTTTGGAGCCCGCCGCGCGGCTCGCACTCATGAACGCACTGTCCGACCTGGCCGCGGAGGTCACCGCGGCCCTCGACGGCCCCGTGGTCGACGTGCGGTTGGACGGACGGGATGTGCAGGTGGTCGTCACCGGCGCGGCCGCTCGGGAAGAACACGAACCGGAGCCGCGGGAAGTTCCCCGGCCCTCCGCGGGCGACGCCACGCGCGTCACCCTGCGGCTGCTGGACGAGCTGAAGGCCAAGGCCGAACAGGCCGCCGCGGCCCAGGGCATGTCGTTGAACACGTTCGTCGCCCAGGCCGTGCAGGGCGCGGTCGGCGGTCGGCGCGGTGGCGGCCACAAGCACTGGGGACCGCCGAAGGACCAGTCGGGCGGCGACTCGTCGTCGTCCTCCCGCGTCCGCGGCTGGGTGCAGGGCTGAGGGGGGATCATGGAATCGGATGTCGTGCGGCAGCAGAGCTTCGAGGTCGAGGGTGTCGTCGAGATCGACGTGGCGCTGCTCGCCGGTCGGGTGCGGGTGCACCTGCTGGACGAGCCGGGCGTGCACGTCGAGGTCAAGCACGACCCCTCGGCGGGCGAGTCCTGGACGGCAGGCCTGTCCGGACTGCTGAGCTGGGTGAACGACCAGTTCGGCAACGGGAAGGGACAGCCCGCCGGTCCGGCGGAGGCGGTGCGGGACGCGCGGCTGGAGCTGTCCGGCACGCGGGTGGCGGTGCACTCCTCCAAGGCGCTGCCGCTGCGCGCGGTGCCGCTGAGCGTGACCGTGCGGGCGCCGGTCGGCTCGCACGTGATCACCAAGGCGGGGTCGGCGGACGTGACGGTGACCGGCGCGGCGGGACGGCTGGAGGTCCAGACCGGCACCGGTGACGTGACCGCGGACCGGGCCGACGCGTCGTCCCAGGTCAACTCGGGCTCGGGCAAGCTGAGGCTCGGGCCGATGCTCGGCGGGCTGCGGGCGAAGACCGGCAGCGGCGACATCGAGGTGTCGTCGGTCGGCGGGAACACCGTGGTCTACACCGGCACCGGCGACGTGTGGCTCGGCGCCGTGCAGGACGACGTGCAGGTGCGGACGGGCAGCGGTGACGTCACCGTGGCCGACGCCGCGTCGGGCCGGCTCCAACTGGGCACCGGCTCGGGCGACGTCCGCGTGGGCGTGCGGCCCGGTGTGGCGGCGCGGGTCGACCTGGCCTCCAGCTCGGGCGCGGCGCGCAGCGACCTCGACGTCTCCGACACCCCGCCGGAGACCGAGCCGTCGCTCGTCATCACCGGCCGGACCAGCAGCGGCACGGCCCTGGTCACCACCGCGACCACCACCTGACCGACCGGCGTCCCCGAACCAGCCGCGGCGTGCGCACCCCCGATGCGCGCGCCGCGGTGCTCATTCCAGGAGGCGCCGGATCCGCTTGGTGAGGGCGTCGTCGGGTCCGTACAGGGCGGTGGCGGCCTCCATGCTCACGCGGTACAACTCCACCGCACGACCATCCGGGTACTTGGTGTGCGACACCGCGGCCAACAGGTGCGACACCAATGGCGGCGTCCCCGTCAGGTCGAACAACAACATTTTCAAGGCCGTCTCGGCGAACAAGTGGGGGTCGTGAACGGCCCCCTCGGTCAGGTTGCGGAGCGCGGCTTGCAGGAGACGGTGCATCGAAATCGTGTCGCCGGTCCGCCGGACCAGTCCGTACTTGACCAACAGGCCGATGACGCGCGTCCACCGCACCGGATCGGCCGCCGCGTCGACGAACATCGGGACGTTCCGACGGAGGTACTCCCTCAACCGGTCGAGCGGTATGTCATCGGGGGCGAGGTAGGCGCTGATGCCGACCACGGCCATGGTCGCGGGCTCCTGTCGCGCCAACCGCTCCAGCGACAGCGACCAGACCGTGGTGACAGTGTGCGGGTGGTCGGGCACGTCGCCCTCGGCCAACAGGGCGGACTCGTGCGTGTCGAGCAAGGTCAGGTACTCCTCGACGGGGAGCGCCGTCTCCTCCAGGTACGCGGCGGCTTGGGCCAGTCCGAGCGGCAGGTCGCCCAGCACGTCCGCCAATCGGCGCGCCTGGTCGGCGGTCATCGCGGGCACCCGCCCGCGCAGGAAGTCCACCGACTCCGGGCGGTCCAGCGTGTCCAGCTCGACCGTGCGGCCGAGGCTGCCGAACCCCGTGTTGCGGGTGGTGATCAGCACGTGGCCGCCCACGGGCAGGTGGCCGTGGAGGTCGCCCGGGTGGTCGGCGTTGTCGAAGATGAGCAACCACCCCGGTTCGTTGCCCAGCACCGAGCGCAGATCGGCCGTCGCGGGCAGGCCGAGCGCCGCCCTGAGGCGCTCGAAGTGAGCCGGGATGACCTCGGGCTGCTCGGCGGGGATCCAGAACGCCCACCGGTAGTCCGCCCGGTGGCGGTACGCGTACTCGATCGCGGTCTGGGACTTGCCCACCCCGCCCAAGCCGTGCAGTGAGTGCACGGACACGACGCTCTTCGACAGGCCGTCTCGGATCCGGGTCAGGACCTCCTCGCGACCGGTGAAGTTCGGGTTGCGCGGCGGGAGGTTCCAGATCAGAGGAGCGGCCGGGACGGGCAGGGGCGGCGAGTGGACGATGATGTCGCGCCCGGCTTGGTAGAGCCGGCTGCCGTCGCTCGCCTCGGCCCGCTGCCCTTCGGTCACCGTCCGGACTGTAGACCCGCCACCAGCAGGGAAACCACGGCGTCGAACGCCGCGTCGGCGTCCGGGGCGGACCAGTCGCCGGCGTGGGCCGGGTCGTGGAAGCGAGCGGTGGCGTCGAACACGGCCTTGGCGCTCACGGCCGGGTCGGGGGTGGTGAAGTCGCCGGACGCGACGCCTTCGGCGACGATCCTGGTCAGTTCCGCCACCATGTCCGCGATGTGCTGGGCGACCACGGAGCTGTTCTCCTTCACCAGCACGGAGAACGTGGCGAACAGCTCCGGGTCGCCCAGCGCCTTCTTGCGCTTGGCCTCGAAGAGCGCCGCCAGCCAGTCGCGCAGGCGTTGCGGCGCGGGCGTGCCAGCGGCGGCCACCTCGGCCAGGCCCGCGTGGGCCCGGTCGAGCCAGCGCTGGGTGACGGCCTCGCGCAGCGCCGTCTTGGTGGGGAAGTGCCGGTAGACGCTGCCGTGGCTCACGCCCAGCGCCCGGGCCACGTCCACGACCGTCGCCTTGGCCGGGCCGTAGCGGCGCAGGACGTCCTCGGTGGTGCCGAGGATGACCTCCGCGGTCAGCGCTTCCGCCACGTGGTGCTCCCCTGGTGTCGCCGGCTGGTCCGGTCCATTGTGCGCGCACCGGCCGCCGGCGCGGCCCGAGGTCAGTGCTCGCTGTCCAGGTGCGCCATCTGGGCCGGCGCGTACCGCTCGCCCGCCACCGCGTCGGCGGGGACCGCCGACTGGATCCGGGTCAGGTCGGGCTCGGTGAGGGTGACGTCCAGCGCGCCGAGCGCCTCGGTCAGGCGGTCACGGCGGCGGGCGCCCACCAGCGGGACGATGTCGTCGCCCTGGGCCAGGACCCAGGCGATGGCCAGCTGCGCGACCGTGACGCCCTTCTCGGCGGCGACCGCGCGCAGGGCCTCCACCAGCGCCAGGTTGCGGTCGAGGTTGTCGCCCTGGAAGCGCGGCGAGACGGCGCGGAAGTCGGCGACCTGCCTCGACGCCGTCCAGTGGCCCGAGATCAGGCCGCGCGACAGCACGCCGTACGCGGTGATGCCGATGCCCAGCTCGCGGGCGGCCGGGAGGATCACCTTCTCGATGCCGCGGGAGATCAGCGAGTACTCGATCTGGAGGTCGACGATCGGGTGGACCGCGTGCGCCCGGCGCAGCGTGTCCGCGCCGACCTCGGAGAGGCCGATGTGGCGGACGCGGCCCTTCTCGACCTCCTCCTTGATCGCGCCGACCGTCTCCTCGATCGGGACGGCCGGGTCGAGGCGGGCCGGGCGGTAGACGTCGACGTGGTCGGTGCCCAGCCTGCGCAGCGTGTAGGCGAGGAAGTTGCGCACGGCCTCGGGGCGGTTGTCGTTGCCGTGCCAGCCGCCGTCCGCGTCGCGCAGCGCGCCGAACTTGACGCTGATCGCCACGTCGTCGCGGTTGCGGTCGCGCAGGGCCTGGCGGATCAGCAGCTCGTTGTGGCCCATGCCGTAGAAGTCGCCGGTGTCGAGCAGGGTGACGCCCGCGTCGATGGCGGCGTGGACGGTGGCCACGCTCTCGGCCTCGTCGGCCGGGCCGTACAGGTCGGACATGCCCATGCAGCCGAGGCCGAGCGCGGACACCTCGGGGCCGGTCGAGCCCAGGACGCGGCGACGGGTCACGCGGTTGGTGGAGTTCGTCATGACTCCACTATGCGTGTTGGACTGACAGATTTCAACTTCTGTCAGTCCACCGGGTGGCCGACGTCACCGCGCCACCGCCGTCAACACGGGTGCGAGATCGCCCTTGGGCACGACTTCCACGTGGTCCAGCTCCAGCCAGTCGGCCATGTGCCGCAGCTCGGCGGCCAGCTCGACCGCGACCCGGCCCACGTCCGCGGTCGGCTCCGAGTACGCCGCCTGCACCCGCAGCACGCCGGCGGCCCGGTCCGCCTTCAGGTCCACCCGCCCGACCAGCTCGCCGTCCAGCAGGAACGGGAACACGTAGTACCCGTGCACCCGCTTCGGCGCGGGCACGTAGATCTCGATCCGGTAGAAGAAGTCGAAGATCCGCTCCGTCCGGGCCCGTTCCCAGATCAGCGGGTCGAACGGGCACAGCAGCGCGCGGCCGGTGATCCGGCGCGGCACGCGCGCCTCGACGTGCCGGTACGCGGGCACGCCCCAGCCCTGCACCTCGACCGGCTCCAGCACGCCGGCCTCCACCAGCTCCGCCACGGCCTGCCGACTGCGGCCCGGCTGCAGGCGGTAGTAGTCGCGCAGGTCCGGCTCCGTCGCCACGCCCAGCGCCGTCGCCGCACGGGTGACCAGCTCGCGCGCGCCCTCCTCCGCCGAGATCGACGTCCGACCGGCGAGCACCTCGGGTGGCAGCACGCGTTCGCTCAGGTCGTACAGCCGCTCGAAGCCGCGCCGCGACCCGGTCGTCAGGACGCCCTCGCCGAACAGGTACTCGCACACCTTCTTGACCTCGGACCAGTTCCAGCCCCAGTGCTCCTTGGCCCGCGGCCCGCCACCGGCCAACGCCTTCTCGATCGCGCCCGCGCCGACCGGCCCCAGCTCCTTCACCACCGCCAGGATGTCGTCCACGAGCTGCGGCGAACCCTCGGCGATCGCCGTGTAGTTCTTCCACCAGCCCGCGCGCTTGGCCCCGGAGTGCAGCAGCGCCCAGTCCTCCACGGGCACCAAACTCGCCTCGTGCGCCCAGTACTCCACCAGCAGCCGCGGCTTGCGGGGGCTGTGCGACCACGCGGCGTCGTCGACCAAGGACGGCGCGTAGGCGCCGAGCCTGCTGAACAACGGCATGTAGTGCGCGCGGACGGCGACGTTCACCGAGTCCAGCTGGAGCAGCCGCACCCGGGACAGCACCTTCTGCAGGTGCCGCCGGGTCGGCGCGGAAGCCGGCCGCGGATCGGCGAAACCCTGTGCCGCCAGCGCGATGCGGCGGGCGACGTCTGCGCTCATCTTCTGCACGGCTGGATACTCCCACTCAGGTCCGACACTCCAGCTCCGCCTGCTCGGCGCGCTCGGCCCGGTCGGCCCGCACGACCAGCACCACCGCCACGACCACCAGCAGACCGCCGAGCAGCTGGAACGGCCCGAACGCCTCGTCGGCCAGCCACACCCCGAGCACCACCGCGATCACCGGGTTCACGTACGCGTAGGTCGCGACCGTGGACACCGGCAACTGGCCGAGCACGTACACGTACGAGCTGAACGCCAGCAACGACCCGAACACCACCAGGTACCCCCAGGCCACCCACGACGACGTGGTGATCGAGCCGAACGACACCCGTTCCCCGGCGACCAGCCCCACCACCGTCAACGCC
The DNA here is from genome assembly GCF_040673975.1 of Actinosynnema sp. NPDC050801. Taxonomy (NCBI): domain Bacteria; kingdom Bacillati; phylum Actinomycetota; class Actinomycetes; order Pseudonocardiales; family Pseudonocardiaceae; genus Actinosynnema; species Actinosynnema sp. NPDC050801. The sequence continues at coordinate 83,621 of NZ_JBFAQZ010000006.1, forward strand.
GCCCCACCGGCCAGCATCTCCACCGCCGACAGGGCGAACGGGTTCGCGGGCGTGTCCAGCCGACTGCTCAGGAACGACCCCAGCGCCCACCCGAACGCCGCCAGCAGCACCACCCACGGCCCCCACCACGACGACTCGCCCATGTCGTCCAGCAACAGGGCGGCCAGCCCGACCAACCCGATGGCCACGCCGGCGTACGTCACCGCCCGCGGGCGCTCACCGGCGAACCGCCGCATCAGCACCACGTACAGCGGCACGGACGCCACCAGCAGCGCCGCCAACCCCGACGCCACGGACTGCTCGGCCAGCACCACCAGACCGTTGCCCCAGGCGGGCAGCAGCAACCCGAGCAGCACCGCCGACCCGAACTGCCGCCGCGTCATCCGCAGCCCGCCCCGCCAGGCCACCAGCAGCGCCAGCACCGCGCCGGCTATGAGGAACCGCGTCCCTCCCGACAACAGCGGTGGCATCGACTCGATGCTGAACTTGATGGCCAGGTAGGTCGAACCCCAGACCACGTACACGACGCCCAACGCTGCCCAACGCACGACGCCACGCTTTCACGCCACACCGGGCGGAATCACGCGGGTTTCCGCCGCTAGGGTTCCGACATGGCCGACGCCACAGTGCGCACCGCGCAGCCCGACGACGTGGCGGAGATCGCCCGCATCCACCGCGACACCTGGCGCACCGCCTACCAGGACCTCCTGCCCGCCGAGGTGCTCCAGGCGATCGACGTGGACGAGACCGCGCCGGCGTGGGCCGAGGCGGTCGGCCGCGGTCAGGTGTTCGTCGCCACCGAGGCCACCTGGACGGTCGGCTTCTGCGTCGCCGGGATCGCGCCCGAGGAGGAGCTGGCGCACGCGGACGGCTCGCTGCCCGCCGACGCGGCGACGACGGCGCTGGTGAGCGTGCTGGTGGAACCGCGCTGGGGACGGCGCGGGCACGGCGGCAGGCTGCTCGCCACGGCCGCCCACCACCTGCGCGAAGCCGGCGCCACGAGGGGCATCGCGTGGGTGCCCGAAGCGGACCAGGCCTCGATCGGCTTCTACGGCAAGGCGGACTGGGCCGCCGACGGCACGGTGCGCACCCTGGACGCCGGTGGGCGACCGGTGCGGGAAATAAGGGTTACCGGGGGGTTGTCCCTACTGCTCGAACCTTGACCGCGGAGGTAGCCTCGCCGGGTGCTCGGGTGGTTGTGCCTCACGTTCGGCGTTGCCTTCGGCTCCGCGCTGTTACCCCTGATCAGCATCGAGGTCTTCGTGATCGGGCTGGTGACCCAGCAGCCGGGCATCTCGTGGTGGTGGATCGGGCTCGCGGTGGCCGTGGGCCAGGTGCTGGGCAAGATGTTCTACTTCCTGGCCGCGCGCGGCTCGCTGCGCCTGCCCGCGATCATGAAGCGCAAGGAGAAGCAGGCCAAGCCGTTGTCACCGTGGCGGCAGAAGTGGCGCACCCGGTTGGAATGGGTGCGCGTGCGCTGCCACCGGCACCCGCACTGGATGTTCGGCACGCACGCGGTGAGCTCGGTGGTCGGCCTGCCGCCGTTCATGTTCACCACGGTGCTCGCGGGTCTGGCGGGCATGTCGTCCTGGCTGTTCATCTCCACCGGCATGGTCGGCCGGTTCGCCCGGTTCAGCGTGCTCGCCGCCTCGCCTGCCGCGGTGGCCGGCTGGTGGGTGCACTGACACCGGTCGGCGCGCCGGCATCGCGCTGGTGGAGCACCAGGCGCTGCTCGGGCAGCGTCAGCCCGTAGTGGTCGTGCAGCTCGGCCTGCTCGGCCTCGGACAGCTCCCGGTCGCCGACCTTCGGCGCGTCCTCGACCTCCCGCTCCTCCACCGGCACCACGAGCCTGCGGTCGCGCACCTGGGCGCCGCGGATGGGCACGAGGGTGGTCCCGGTGTCCCGGCGCACGGAGGCCCACAGCGGCCGACCACCGGCCAGCCACAGCCCCGCGACCGGCCCGATGGGCCGGCCGTGCCGATCCAGCACGTCACAGTCGTAGAGGCGGTCGACCGCCACTGCACGATCCATGCCTCATCGGCTACCCGGCCATCTGGGTGATCGCACGCTGAACCACCCGGTCGTGTGACCGCCTAGGGTTGGCGACCGGCCTCGTCACCCACTCGTCGGAGATGGCGGCGCACGACGAGCAGCACGGCGAGGCCCACCGTCCCCACGAGCGCGCTGATGACCAGCCCCAGGCGCAGCGCGTCCACCCCGCTCTCCGGGCTCACGTCGGCCGACAGCACGACCGCCGGCTTCGGCGACGCCGTCGGCCAGTCGAACGTGCCGGACGCCGCCGCCGACGACGACGTGGACGGCTTGGTCGTGGTCGCCGACGAGGACGCGGCCGACGACGTCGTGGTGGCGGTGGTCGTAGTGGTGGTCGTGGCGGACGGTGCGGTGGTGGGCGACGGCGTGGACGGTTGCGCCGGCGCACCGCCCGTCGTCGTGGCGGCCACGGGCGCGCCGGTGCACGGCACGCCGTCGACGGTGAACGACGTGGGCGCGGGGTTGGCGCCCGACCAGGTGCCGTTGAAGCCGACCGTCACCGACCGGCCCGTGCCCACCGCGCCGTTGTAGCCGGTGTTCCTGACCCGCACGGTGCTGCCGGACTGGGTGAACACGCCGTTCCACGTCTCGGAGGTGACCCGCTGCCCGGCGGTGAACGCCCACTCCAGGGTCCAGCCCGACAGCGGGTCGCCCAGGTTGGTCATGGTGACCCGCGCGCCGAACCCGCTCCGCCACTGGTCGGTGACCTCGTAGTCGACGTCGCAGCCCACCGCGGCGCCCGCCGTGGCCGTCGGGGTGACGAGGCCGACCGCGACCAGGGCGGTGGCGACGGCGAGAGCCACCCGGACGATCCGAGCGAGGTGCATGGGGACTCCTGGGGACGTGCGGCGGGTCGCCTGATTCTTCCCCAGGAGGTGCGCGTGGTCAGCCGAGTGCGAGCGCGACGCCCACGGCGGTCGCGATGACCACGCAGGCGACGGTCAGCCTCATGTTCTCGCAGGTTTTAGCCACATCACCCACGGTAACGACGCTCACCGAAAGATCCAAGGCAAGAAGACGTTAATACCGGATGAATCGCATCTCACTCAGCGTCTTGCGCACGATTCGTCGGCGACTGGAATAGGTCGATGGCCTGGCGCATGGTCTCCCGCGCCCGACCCCGGTCCCCGGCCAGGTCGTAGGCCTGCGCCAGCAGGAACCACGCCCGCCAGTCCTCGCGACGCGCCTCGACGTCGGCCAGGCGCTGCTCGAACCACGCGTCGGCCGCGTCCCGGTCCACCCGCCCCGACGGACGACGCGGCAACCCGGACGTGTCGAGGAGACCGCCCTCGGCGTCGAGCTGCCGCGCCATCCGCTCGGTGGTGAAGCCGAACCTCAGGTTCGTCCACGCGATCCACGCGCCGATCAGCGGGAGCACCAGCACGCCGACGCCCAGGCCGATGCCGACCGGGTCGCCGGTGCCCAGCAGCACCACGGCCCGCCCGCCCAGCAGCACGAAGTACACCGCCAGCGCGGCGGTGATCAGGAACGCGACGGTGCGGGTCGTCATCGGCTCGCGGACCCGCTCAGAGGCTCATGTACTTGTCGAGCCCCACGGACAGCCCGGGGTGCCCCGCGATCGACCGCACGGCCAGCAGCACGCCCGGCATGAACGACTTGCGGTCCAGCGAGTCGTGCCGCAGCGTCAGCGTCTCGCCCTCCGTGCCGAACACGACCTCCTGGTGCGCGATCAACCCGGCCACCCGCAGCGAGTGCACGCGGACGTCGCCCACGAGCGTGCCCCGCGCGCCGGGGGCCTCCTGCGTCGTCGCGTCCGGCATCGGACCGAGGCCCGCCGCCTCGCGCGCCTGCGAGATCAGCCGGGCGGTGTGCGCGGCGGTGCCGGAGGGCGCGTCCACCTTGCGCGGGTGGTGCAGCTCGACGACCTCGACCGACTCGTAGTACGGGGCGGCCAGCTCGGCGAACCGCATGGACAGCACCGCGCCGATGGCGAAGTTCGGCGCGACCAGCACACCCAGCTCCGGCTTCGGCTCCAGCCACTCCGCGACCGTGCCCAGCCGCTGCGCGTCGAACCCGGAGGTGCCGACGACGGCGTGGATGTCGTTGTCGACGCAGAACCGGATGTTGTCCATCACCACCTCGGGGCTGGTGAAGTCGACCGCGACCTCGGCCCCGGCGTCGGCCAGGTTGAACAGCCAGTCGCCCGCGTCGACCATGGCGACGACCTCCATGTCCGGCGCGGCCTCGACCGCCCGGCACACCTCGGCGCCCATGCGGCCCCTGGCGCCGATGACGGCCACGCGGAGGGGTTCGGACCTGCTCGCGGGGTCGGGCGAAGATGCCGAGGACTTGCTCGCGGGGTCGGGCGGGGACTGGGAACTCAAGAGATCACCTCGTGCACCTGGGACGGCAGATCGTCGGCGTGAGCGTAGGGCCCGACCACGGCGGCGGCGATGGGGCGTCGCAGCAGGTCCCGCGCCAACGTCGCGACGTCCGCCGCGGTGACCTCGTCGATGCGCGCCAACGTCTGCTCGACCGACAGGTAGTCGCCGTAGTTCAGCTCGCCCTTGCCGATGCGCGACATCCGCGAGCTGGTGTCCTCCAGGCCCAGCACGAGCCCGCCGCGCAGCTGACCCTTGCCGCGGGCCACCTCCGCGTCGCCCAGCCCGTCACGGGCCACCGTGGACAGCACGTCGCGCACCACGCCGGCCACGTCGCCGAGCCGGTCCGGCTGGCAACCCGCGTACACCGACAACGTGCCCGCGTCCGCGTAGAGACCCACCGACGAGTACACCTGGTACGCCAGGCCACGCCGTTCCCGGACCTCCTGGAACAGCCGCGAGCTCATGCCGCCGCCCAGCGCGGCGTTGAGCACGTTCAACGCGAACCGGCGCTCGTCGTGCCGGTCGAGCCCGCGCACGCCCAGCATCAGGTGCGCCTGCTCGGTGTCGTCGGAGTGCAGCACCAGCTTGCTGGAACCGGGGATGCGGGCCCGGCCGGCGCGCGGTGCGACGGGCGTGCCGACGCGGTCGAGCCGGTCGCCGATCTGCTTGCGCGCCAAGCGCATCACGTGCGCGTGGTCGATGTTGCCCGCCACCGCGAGCACCATCCGCGGCAGCGTGTAGCGCCTCTTGTAGAAGCCGAACAGCGCGTCGCGGTCCATGTCGCCGATGGACTGCTCGGTGCCCAGCACCGGCCGCCCCAGCGCGTGCTCGCCCAACAGGGCGTCGAGGAACGCGTCGTGCAGCAGGTCTTCCGGGTCGTCGTCGCGCATCGCGATCTCTTCGAGCACCACGCCGCGCTCGGTCTCGAAGTCGCGCCGCTCGCACAGCGCGTCGAACACCACGTCGCACACCAGGTCCATCGCCAACGGCAGGTCCTCGTCCAGGACGTGCGCGTAGTAGCAGGTGTGCTCCTTGGCGGTGAAGGCGTTCAGCTCGCCGCCGACCGCGTCGATCTCCTCGGCGATCTGCGCCGCCGTGCGGTTCGCCGTGCCCTTGAACAGCAGGTGCTCCAGGTAGTGCGCGGCGCCCGCGACCTCGACCCGCTCGTCGCGCGACCCGACCTGCACCCACAGGCCGACCGACGCCGAACGGACACCGGGGATGCGCTCGGTGATGACCCGCAGCCCGGACGGCAGCAGGCTGCGGCGCACGGCCACGCCGCCGTCACCACGTTCCAGCGCCACCGTGCTGCCGGGCTTCTGGAGGTGCCCGAGCCTGCGCGCAAGCGGACGGCCGCGGGTGCCGGAAGCACCCGCGGCCGTCCCGTTGACGCTCGTCGTCACTGCGCCGGGGCCTCGGAGACCTCGGCGGGTGCGGCGTCCTGCGCGGGGTTGTCGGCGGCCGGGGCCGACTCCGCGTCCTCGTTCACCAGCACCAGGCTGATCTTGCCGCGCTGGTCGATGTCCGCGATCTCCACGCGGAGCTTGTCGCCGACGTTGACCACGTCCTCGACCTTGTTGATGCGCTTGCCGTTGCCCAGCTTGGAGATGTGGATCAGGCCGTCCTTGCCCGGGAGCAGGGACACGAACGCGCCGAACGCCGCGGTCTTCACCACGGTGCCCAGGAAGCGCTCGCCCACCTTCGGCAGCTGCGGGTTCGCGATCGCGTTGATCAGGTCGATCGCGGCCTCGGCCGACGGGCCGTCCGCCGCGCCGACGTAGATCGTGCCGTCGTCCTCGATGGAGATGTCGGCACCGGTCTGCTCGGTGATCGAGTTGATCATCTTGCCCTTCGGGCCGATGACCTCGCCGATCTTGTCGGTCGGGATCTTGACCGACGTCACGCGCGGCGCGAACGGGCTCATCTCGTCCGGGCTGTCGATGGCCTCGGCCATGACCTCCAGGATGGTCAGGCGCGCGTCACGCGCCTGACCCAGGGCGCCCGCCAGCACGTCGGACGGGATGCCGTCCAGCTTGGTGTCGAGCTGGAGCGCGGTGACGAACTCCTTGGTGCCGGCGACCTTGAAGTCCATGTCGCCGAACGCGTCCTCGGCGCCCAGGATGTCGGTCAGCGCGACGTACTCCGTCTTGCCGTCGACCTCGTCGGACACCAGGCCCATCGCGATGCCCGAGACCGGCGCCTTGAGCGGCACGCCGGCGTTGAGCAGCGACATCGTGGACGCGCAGACCGAGCCCATCGACGTCGAGCCGTTGGAGCTCAGCGCCTCGGACACCTGGCGGATCGCGTAGGGGAACTCCTCGCGCTTGGGCAGCACGGGCATGAGCGCCCGCTCCGCCAGCGCGCCGTGGCCGATCTCGCGGCGCTTGGGCGAGCCCACGCGGCCGGTCTCACCGGTGGAGAACGGCGGGAAGTTGTAGTGGTGCAGGTAGCGCTTGTGCGTCTCCGGGGACAGCGAGTCGATCTGCTGCTCCATGCGCAGCATGTTCAGCGTGGTGACACCCAGGATCTGGGTCTCGCCGCGCTCGAACAGCGCCGAGCCGTGCGCCCGCGGGATCAGCTCGACCTCGGCCGACAGCGACCGGATCTCGGTGAGGCCGCGGCCGTCGATGCGCACCTTGTCGCGCAGGATGCGCTGGCGCACGAGCTTCTTGGTCAGCGAGCGGAACGCCGCGCCGACCTCCTTCTCGCGACCCTCGAACTGCTCGGCCAGCTTCTCCAGCACCGACGCCTTGATCTCGTCGATGCGGGACTCGCGCTCCTGCTTGCCGCCGATGCTCATCGCCTGCGCCAGCTCGCCGGACGCGGCCTGCTCGACGGCCTCGAAGGCGTCGGCCTGGTAGGCCGGGTAGGTCGGGAACTCGCCGGTGGCCTTCGCGGCGACCTGCGCCAGCTGGGCCTGCGCGTCGCACAGCACCTTGATGAACGGCTTGGCCGCCTCCAGGCCCGCGGCCACGACCTCTTCGGTCGGCGCCTGCGCGCCGTCGCCGATCAGGTCGATGACGTTCTCGGTGGCCTCGGCCTCGACCATCATGATCGCGACGTCGTCACCGACGACACGGCCGGCGACGACCATGTCGAACACGGCCTTCTCCAGCTGCTCGTGGGTCGGGAACGCCACCCACTGGCCCTCGATCAGCGCCACCCGGACGCCGCCGATGGGGCCGGAGAACGGCAGGCCCGCGAGCTGCGTGGACGCGGACGCGGCGTTGATCGCCACGACGTCGTACAGGTCCTGCGGGTTCAGGCTCATCACCGTGATGACGACCTGGATCTCGTTGCGCAGACCGTCCACGAAGGACGGGCGCAGCGGCCGGTCGATGAGCCGGCAGGTCAGGATCGCGTCGGTCGACGGGCGACCTTCGCGGCGGAAGAACGAGCCGGGGATGCGGCCCGCGGCGTACATCCGCTCCTCGACGTCCACCGTGAGGGGGAAGAAGTCGAAGTGCTCCTTGGGGTGCTTCGACGCGGTCGTCGCCGACAGCAGCATCGTCTCGTCGTCCAGGTAGGCGACGACCGAACCCGCCGCCTGGCGGGCCAGGCGACCGGTCTCGAAGCGGATGGTGCGCGTGCCGAACCGACCGTTGTCGATCGTGGCTGAAGTCTCGTGGACCTCGATGTCCGTCATATGTGGTACTCCTCGTCATGCGGGTCACAGCGCGCTCAGGGCGCGGGATCGCGGTTCGGACGAGGCCGGTCTTCGATCGAAGTCCCCTGGGTTTCGTCTACCAGGGGGCCACTACCGAGGACCGGCGAACTGTCGTCCCGGGCGCCGCGCGTGCTTCCCTCGTCTTTGTTTGTGCGAATAACGCCGAAGGGGAGTGACCGTGGTGGTCACTCCCCCTCGGCACGTCTCACCTGCGCAGGCCGAGCCGACCGATCAGGTCGCGGTAGCGCTGGATGTCCACCTTCGAGAGGTAGTTGAGCAGCCGGCGACGCCGGCCGACCAGCAGCAGCAGGCCACGACGCGAGTGGTGGTCGTGCTTGTGCGTCTGGAGGTGCCTCGTCAGGTCGGCGATGCGCTTGCTCAGCAGCGCGACCTGGGCCTCGGCGGAACCGGTGTCCGTGTCGTGGACGCCGTACTCGGCGAGGATGGTCTTCTTTTGCTCGGTGGTCAGTGCCACGTGCTCGTTACTCCTTGTACTGGTTAAGTCCCGTGCGGCCCCGCGTGAGCGGGGTAGTCGGTACTGGCCGCCACGGACCGCAGCCAGACCCAAATGTCGAGGTTACCAGCAGTGGCCGCGCGCTACGCGTTTGACGTGCGCAAGGGCACTCGGTCGAGCACGGTGTAGCCCTCGGCCGGGTCGCTGCGCACCAGTGCGACCTCCGTGGCGGTCCACTCACGGCCGGTGAAGTCCACGAGCGGCAGCGCGGTGCCGCGGGCCACGGTGAGGTGCGGTCGCCAGTCGGGCGGCACGCGTGCCGCCTCGCCCAACTCGTGCAGGTCACCGTCCACGCCGATCCACAGCACCTGCCGGAACGTGCCGCTGCCGCGCAGCCGGAGCACCGGCGCGGCCACGCGGTCGAGGCCGTCGAGCGGGTCGGCGGGCGCGGTCTCGCCGAAGAAGCGGACGGTGACGTGCCAGCGGGCCGGGTGCTGCCAGCGCAACCGGGGGTGGGCCCGGCGCAGCGGGCGCAGCGCGTCGTGCAGCTCGTCGACGGCGTCGGGGGGCGGGAAGACGGCGGAGAAGAGGCTCACCGGTCAGGCTTCGGGGACCTTGCCCGCACGGCGGAGCAGCTCGGCCAGGGCGGGGAAGTCCTCGCCCAGCACGTCCGCGGCCTGCGACAGCTCACGGCGGTCGGCCAGGCGGCGCAGGAACGGGAACACCACGGCCTCGGCGTCGGCGGCGTTCACGGGCAGTGAGTCGCGGCTCACCGTCGGCTTCGACTGGCGGACGTCCTCCAGCGCGCGCTGCAACGCCTCGGGGGCGCCGGAGGCCACGTCAGGGGTGAGGACCTTGCGCTCCAACATGATCATCCGGGCCAGCACGGAGGGGTTGCCGATCTTGGCCCGCCGGCCGCTCATCACCTGGCTCAGCATGGGGGCGCTGATGCCCAGCACGTCCGCGAGCTGGGCCTGGGACACGCTGAACGCGACCACGAGCCGACGTACCCGGTCGCCCAAGGGTTCCCCGTACCACTCTCGCTGCAACGCGAGGTTGCGCTGGACGATCTTGTGGTCCTCCACCTTCGCCTCTCCCCTGACCGACGGACGTCACAGGCATCTTGCCAGGTCGTCCGGTGTCACACGGCGGGTTCCACCCACCTGGTTCAACCCGTCAGGCGTCACCCGGATCCGTCAGGAGGTCACGCGTCGTGGCCACGTCGCGGTGCATCTGCTCCAGCAGCGCCTCGACGCTGTCGAACTTCTCCATGTCCCGCAGCCGGTCCACGAAGTCCAGCGCCACCCGCTGCCCGTAGAAGTCCTCGTCCACGTCGAGCACGAACGCCTCGACCCGCCGTTCCCGGCCGGAGAACGTCGGGTTGGTGCCCACGCTCACCGCGGCCTTGAGGCGGCGGCCCGAGCCGTGCACGAACCAGCAGGCGTACACGCCGTCCGCGGGCACGGCGGCGAACCGCGTGGTGGACAGGTTGGCCGTCGGGAAGCCCAACTCCTTGCCACGCCCGTCACCGCGCACCACGATGCCCTCCAGCCGGTGCGGCCGGCCGAGCGCGTGCGCCGCCGCCGCCACGTCGCCGGCGTCGATGCACGCCCGGATGTAGGTCGACGAGTACGTCACCCCGTCGTCGGTCACCAGATCCGCCCCCTCGGTCACGAAACCGAACCGCTTGCCCAACGCGCGCAACAGGTCCACGTTGCCCGCCGCCCGATGGCCGAACGTGAAGTTCTCACCCACCACCACGGCCGCCACGTGCAGCCGGTCCACCAGCACCTCGTGCGCGAACTCGTCGGCCGGGGTGCGCGCCACCTCGGCGGTGAACGGGATCACGCAGAACACGTCCACCCCGAGCCCCTCGACCAACTCCGCGCGCCGGCGAAGGCTGGTCAGCTGGGCCGGGTGGCTGCCCGGTCGGACCACTTCGGACGGGTGCGGGTCGAAGGTGATCAGGACGCTCGGCACACCCTTGTCGGCGGCCGACTCGACCGCCCGGTTGATCAGCGCCTGGTGGCCCCGGTGGACACCGTCGAACACCCCGATCGTCACCACGCAACGACCCCAGCCGCCCGGCAGGTCGTCGAGCCCTCTCCAGCGTTGCACGGCGGCAAGCCTAGGCGGTCGGCCCCGGCGCGCCGTTCGAGGTCGGACTAGCCGTGCCGTCCGGGGTGGGCCAGTCGCGCCGTTCGAGGTGGGCCAGTCGTGCCGTTCGAGGTGGGCTAGCCGTGCCGTTCAGGGGTGGGCTAGTCGCGGCGGATGTCACGCCCGGCTTGGTGGATCGTGCTGCCCTCGCGCGCGACCGCGGTCTGGTTGACGGTGGTCGGCGAGTTGATGGTGACCGAGCCGAGCTCGCCGGCCTGCACCACGCCGCCGGTCACCGTGCCGTTGACGGTGTTGTGCACGGTGGCCGTCGGCGGTTGGGGCTTCGCCGCCGGCTCGGCGGTCGGTCCGGCCGCACGCGGGGCCGGTGCCACGCGCAGGGCGATGACCACGCCCAACGCCGTGAGCAACACGACCGTCACCCACGCCCACGGGTTCGCGCCGCCGTCGGTGGCCAGGTTGATCGCCACCCCGGTGGCCGAGGTCACCACACCGGCCGCGGCCGGCCACACCCATCTCGCCATGGTCACCACGGTAGGCCCTGCCCGGGCCGCTTGGTAGGCGTTCCGGGCACCGGACCCCCGTTCGGCGACGAGCCCACCGAGCCTCCCTGACCGGAGCGGACCTCGGCCCCCTCGACCTCAACCGACGGCGAGCACCACCAGCGGCTTGGCGATCGGACCCTCGTCCTTCGCCAGGGCCACCACGTGGCCGTCCGGGCCGAACACGCCGTACGTGCCGGCCAGGCCACCGGCGGCCAGGCGCTGGCCGTGCGACAGGGCCAGCGCCTCGCGCGTCGCGATCTCACGGCGGGGGAAGGCGGTGGACACGGCGGCGTCGAGGTCCAGGGACAGGCCCGGCGCGCTCTCCAACTGCTCCAGGGTCTTGGCCACGCGCAGGTCGAACGGGCCGACCCTGGTGCGCCGCAGCGCCGCCAGGTGGCCGCCGACGCCGAGGTCCGCACCCAGGTCACGGGCCAGCGCCCGCACGTAGGTCCCGGACGAGCACTCGACCATCACGTCCAGTTCGGTGACGCCCTCCTCGCGGCGGACCGACAGCACGTCGAAGCGGTGCACCGTCACCGGGCGCGCCGGGATCTCCACCGCCTCGCCCGCCCGGACCCGCGCGTACGCGCGCTTGCCGTCGATCTTCACCGCGCTCACCGCGCTGGGCACCTGCTCGATCGGACCGGTCAGCTTCGCCACCCCGGCCCGGATCGCGGCCTCGTCCACTTCGGACGCGTCGGCGGTGGACAGCACCTCGCCCTCGGCGTCGTCGGTCGTGGTGGCCGAGCCGAGGCGGATCGTCGACAGGTACGCCTTGCTGTCCAGCGCCAGGTGGCCCAGCAGCTTGGTGGCCCGCTCGATGCCGAGCACGAGCACGCCGGTCGCCATCGGGTCGAGCGTGCCCGCGTGCCCGACCTTGCGGGTACCGAGGATGCGACGGACCTTGGCCACCACGTCGTGGGAGGTCATGCCGTCGGGCTTGTCGATCACGACGAGGCCGGGCGGGACGGTCGGCCCGGAAGAACTGACACGAGAAGATGCGGACACGGTGGAGGATCCTAGGCCTCGACGAGAGCCTGCTCGTCCACTCCGCCCACGACGGTGCGGTCGCCGGCTCCACCCGCGGTTGTCCGGTTGCCGGCTCCACCCGCGGTTATGCGGTTGCCGGCTCCGCCCGCGGTCATCCGGTTGTCGACTCCGCCCGCGGCGACATCCCAACGACGTCGGCGCAGTTGCACGGGCACGGCTTCACCGCGGTCCTCGGCGGCGAACACCGCGGCACGTGCCCGGCGCCACCACACCACCGTGCGCCACACGCCCACCAACAGCACCGCGACCACCGCGAGGAACGCGATCCGGTACGCCTGCGGCGCCGCCACGGCGGGCTCCACCACGTCCAGCAGCACACCGACGGCGAGCGCGGTGAACGTGATCGCGGCGAACCCGCCGACGTTGGCCACACCGGTCGCCGTGCTGACCCGGTGCAACGGGTTGTAGTCGCGGACCAGCGCGAACGCCACGCCGGACACCGGGTTGCCCACCGCCAGCAGCGCGAACAGCAGGTACAGCACGGGTGTCGGCAGCACGCCGCCCGGCCAGCCCAGCAGCACCGCCCAGCACAGCACGGCCGCGGCCAGGTAGGAGCCGACGATCGGCATCCGCCACTCCGGCCGGCTGCCGATCACCGTGCCCATCACGGGTCCGGTCACGATCGCCACCAGCACCAGCGTGCTCAGCACCGCCGACGCCGACGGCCGCGACAGGCCCTGCGCCTCGACCAGGTACGGGAAGCCCCACAGCAGGCCGAGCACCGCGGGTGCGGACATCGACGTGAAGTGCACCCAGAACCCCAGGCGGGTGCTCGGCTCGCGCCACGCCTGGCCGACCTTCGCGCCCACCGCGCGCCACGGCACCGGTTCGACCACGGGCTGCGGCACGCCGGCGGGCACCTCGCGCACGCGCCACGCGACCACCGCCGCGTACGACGCCGTGGCCAGGCCCGCGATCAGGAACGTCGCCGTCCAGCCCGCGTCGTCCAGCAGCAGCGTCAGCGGCACGGTCGCGACCAGGTTGCCCGCACCGCCCAGTGCGGCGGACAGCGTCATCACCAGGGTGAACCGGCGGGGCGGGAAGTGGGCGGCGGCCAGCCGCAGCACGCTGACCCAGGTCATGGCGTCGCCGACGCCGAGCACGGCACGTGCGGCCAGGCCGAGCGGGTAGGACTCGGCGATCGCGAACAACGCCTGGCCGACGCCCATGAGCAGGGCGGCGGCGGTGAGCACGCGGCGCGGGCCGAAGCGGTCCACCAGCAGGCCGGTGGGGATCTGCATCAACGCGTAGAGGCCGATCTGCAGCACGGTGAACGTGCCGAGCGCGGCTGGTCCGACGGAGAAGCGGTCGCTCGCCTCCAGCCCGGCCACGCCCAGCGAGGTCCGGTGGAACAGGGCGGCGACGTAGACGACGACAGCGGTTGACCAGATCAGCCACGCGTGTTTGGTGGCACGATCGACCGGCAAGGTGGATCTCCTAGGCTTTCCGTGCGGCGGCACCCCCAGTATCGAGAAACAGTTGCCTACTGTTAACGATTCCTGAGGGTGCCGCTCACCACATCACGCCTGGTCACCGGGTCACCACACGGCGCCGACCCGCGCCCACTCCCCCGAACGGGTCCGCAGGAGCACCAGGACGAGCCGCAGCACCATGAACGCCGACAGGCCGCTCCAGATGCCGGTCAACCCCCAGCCGAACGCGTAGGACGCCCACACCAGCGGCAGGAAACCCAGCGCCGCAGAGGCCAGCGTCGCGGTCCGCAGGAACTTCGCGTCACCCGCGCCGAGCAGCACACCGTCCAGCGCGAACACCACGCCCGCGATCGGCTGCAACCCCACGAAGAACCACCAGGCGTGCGGCACCTCGTCCAGCACCGCCCGGTCGCTGGTGAACACCTGCGGCAGCGTGCCGGACAGCGCCGCGAACACGACGCCGAGCAGCACGCCGAACCACAGCCCGTACCCGGTGACCTGCCAGGCGAACCGGCGCGCCTGCTCACGGCGTTGCGCGCCGAGCGCCGCGCCCACGATCGACTGGGCGGCGATGGCCAAGGAGTCCAGCACGAGCGCGAGGAACGTCCACAGCTGGAGCACGACCTGGTGGGCGCCGACCGCGCCGACCGACGTGCGCGCGGCCACCGACGCGGCGGACAGGAAGCACGCCTGGAAGGCGAGGCTGCGCAGCACCAGGTCCCGGCCGAGGCCGAGCTGGGCCCGCATCCGGTGGCGATCCGGCCGCAGGCTCACCCGCTCGGCGCGCAGCGCCTTGAAGAACAACCCGGCCGACAGCACCTGCGCGACCACGTTCGCGATCGCCGAACCCTCCAGGCCCCAGTGCGCGCCGTGCACCAGCACGGGGCACAGCACGGCCGAGATGCCGTTGCCGACCAGCACGTACCGCAGGGGCCGACGGGTGTCCTGCACGCCGCGCATCCAGCCGTTGCCGGCCATCGTGACCAGCACGAACGGTGCGCCGAACAGCGCGACCCGCAGCCACGCGACGGCGTTGTCGGCCACCGCGCCCTCACCGGCCAGCAGCCGTGCGGCGGGCCCGGCCAGCAGCTGGCCGAGCAGGATCACGAGCGCGCCGACGGCCAGCGCGAGCCAGGTGGCCTGGACGCCCTCCTCGACGGCCTCGGTCCGGCGCCCGGCGCCGAACAACCGCGCCGTGCGGGCCGTGGTGCCGTAGGAGAGGAACGTCAACTGGGTCGCCACCTGGGTGAACAGCACCCCGCCGAGCGCGAGGCCGGCCAGCGGCAGCGCGCCGAGGTGGCCGACGACCGCCGTGTCCACCAGCACGTACAGCGGCTCGGCGGCCAACACCACCAGCGCGGGCGCGGCCAACCCGATCACCCGCCGCGCCGGAACCCGCTCCTCCACCCGATCCCCTCGATGCCCGACTGCCGCAGCCCGAACGTACGACCCACCCGGGAGTCCTACCCCCACACCACGCGTGTCCTACCTCCAGAACGCGCGAGTCCTACGTTCAGGACACCCGTGTCCTACGTTCAGGACCCCTGAATTCAACGCTCAGGACGCGGCGACCGTCTCCAGGGCGGCACGCAGGCGCGTCAACACCTCGTCGGCCTGACCGGTGGCGGTGAAGCCCGCGGCCAGCCGGTGGCCACCGCCGCCGAGCAGCTGCGCCACCTCGCGCACGTCCACCGCGCTCACCGCGCGCAACGACACCGACCACGACGACGGCCGCAGCTCCTTCAGCACCGCCGCCACCTCGGCCTCGGCCGTGGTCCGCACCAGGTCGACCACGCTCTCCACCTCCTCGGGCCGCAGCCCGGAGGCGTCCTCCAACGTCACGACGGCGTGCACGAACCCCAGCCCGCCGGCGGCCTCGCGCTCCAGGCACGCCCGGCTCAGCACCTTCGCCAACATCCCGAGATACCCGAACGGGTGAGAGTCCATCAACGGCCGGGCCACCGCCTCGGCGTCCACCCCGGCCGCGAGCAGCCGCGCGGCCACCTCGTGCGTCGTCGCCGACGCGTGCCGGAACGACCGCGTGTCCGTCACCAGACCGGCGTAGACGCACCGCGCCACCGGCTCGTCCAGCTCCACGCCCAACGCGTCCAGCAGCCGCAGCACCACGATCGCGGTCGCCTCGGCCCGGTCGTCCACCACGTTCACGTGCCCGAACCCGGGGTTCGACACGTGGTGGTCCAACACCACCACCACACCGGCGGTGGACACCCGATCGGCCAACGGGCCGAGCCGCCCCACGCTGCCGGTGTCCAACGCGACCAGCACCGGCGGCGCGGCGGGCACGGCGGACGCGGGCACCAGCAGCCCCGCCACGTCCAGGTTCCGCAACGTCTCCGGCACCTCGTCGGGCGCACCGAACGACACCCGGACCACCGCGCCGCGGCGGTGCAGGACCAGTCCCAGCGCCAACGCGCTGCCCAACGCGTCCGCGTCGGGGTTCACGTGCGCCAGCAGCGTCACGTCGGTGGCCGTGGACAGGACGCGGGCGGCCTCGGCCAGTGCGGCGCCCAGGTCTGTGGAACCACCGCGGGCGGTGGAGTCACCCCGGTCGGTGGGGTCGACCGGGCCGGTGGAGTCGCCCAGGTCGTTCGGGCTCAGCTCATTGTGCACGGCGAGAACGCTAGTCGGCGTCCTCGGCCTCGCGCGGAGGCTTGTACGGGTCTGGCTCGCCCGCGGGTTCCGCGCCGTGCGCGATGCGCGCCACCTCGGCGTCCAGCTCCCGCGCCTTGGCCAGCAGCTCGTCCATCCGACGCGCCTCGGCGGGCACGGTGTCGGTGATGAACGTCAGGGTCGGCGTGAACCGGACACCGGTCTGCTGGCCCACCATGGTGCGCAGCACGCCCTTGGCGCTCTCCAGCGCCGCCGCGGCGCCCGCGAGGTCCGGCTCGGAGTCCAGCCGCTCGCCGAGCACGGTGTAGTAGACCGTGGCGTCGTGCAGGTCGCCGGTCACCCTCGTGTCGGTGATGGTGACGCGGGCCAGCCTCGGGTCCTTCACCTCGTGCTCCAACGCGGAAGCCACGATCTGCGAGATCCGCTTGGCGAGCTTGCGAGCCCGTGCCTGGTCGGCCACGGCGCTCCCCTCCTGTCGTTGCGATGAGTCGCCTCGGGGGGCGACGTCTGCTAGTCGTCCTCCGGCCCGACCAACCTGTGGCGGGCGGAGAGAAGTTCCAGTTCGGGCCGTCCGGCCACGAGCCGCTCGCAGGCGGCCATGACGTCCCTCACATGCTCGGCGTCGGCGGCGACGGCCGCCACTCCGATCAGGGCGCGGCGGTGCAGGTCCAGGTGGCCCGCCTCGGCGACCGACACCTCGAACCTGCGGCGCAGCTCGGCCACGACCGGCTTGACCACCGACCGCTTCTGCTTCAACGAGTGGACGTCGCCGAGCAGCACGTCCAGCTCAAGGGCACCGACGTACACGGATCATCACCAGGTGTCGTGGTCAAGGGTGCGGGGCCGTCATCGCTGACGGCCCCGCCCCTGGCTGAAGACGATCAGGCGCGCGGCTTCTCGCGCATCTCGAACGTCTCGATCTGGTCGCCGACCTTCAGGTCGCTGTAGTTGCCGAGCGTCAGACCGCACTCGAAGCCCTCGCGGACCTCGGTGGCGTCTTCCTTGAACCGGCGCAGCGAGCTGATGGGCAGGTTCTCCTGGATGACGTTGTTGTCACGCAGCAGACGTGCCCGCGCGTTGCGGCGGATCTCGCCCGACATCACGAGGCAACCGGCGATCGTGCCGACCTTGGAGGACTTGAAGACCTCGCGGACCTCCGCGCGGCCCAGCTGGACCTCTTCGTACTCCGGCTTGAGCATGCCCTTCAGGGCCTGCTCGATCTCGTCGATCGCCTGGTAGATCACCGTGTAGTAGCGGACGTCCACGCCCTCGCGGTTGGCGAGTTCGGTGGCCTTGCCCTCGGCCCGGACGTTGAAGCCCAGGACGATGGCGCTACCCGCGACGGCGAGGTTGATGTCGCCTTCGGTGATGCCACCGACGCCGCGGTGGATGACCCGCAGCTCGACGTCGTCGCCGACCTCGATCTTCATCAGCGCGTCTTCCAGTGCCTCGACGGTACCGGAGTTGTCGCCCTTGATGATCAAGGTGAGGGCGCTCGTCTCCTTCAACGCGGCGTCCAGGTCTTCCAGGCTGACGCGCTTGCGCTTCGCGGCGTTCATCGCGTTGCGGTTGCGGGCCTGGCGGCGCTCGGCGATCTGCCGGGCCACCCGGTCCTCCTCGACCACGAGGAACGTGTCGCCCGCGCCGGGCACCGAGGTGAGGCCGATGACCTGCACCGGACGCGACGGCGTCGCCACCGTGACGTCCACGCCGTGCTCGTCCACCATGCGGCGCACGCGACCGTAGGCGGCACCCGCCACGATCGAGTCACCCACGCGCAGCGAACCGCGCTGCACCAGCACCGTGGCCACCGGACCGCGACCGCGGTCCAGGTGCGCCTCGATGGCGACGCCCTGCGCCTCCATCTCCGGGTTGGCCCGCAGGTCGAGCGAGGCGTCGGCGGTCAGCAGGATCGCTTCCAGCAGGCCGTCGATGTTGATGCCCTGCTTCGCCGAGATGTCGACGAACATGGTGTCGCCGCCATACTCCTCGGCGACCAGCCCGTACTCGGTGAGCTGCTGCCGGATCTTGTCCGGGTTCGCGCCCTCTTTGTCGATCTTGTTGACCGCGACCACGATCGGCGCGTTGGCCGCCTGGGCGTGGTTGATCGCCTCCACCGTCTGCGGCATCACGCCGTCGTCGGCCGCCACCACGATGACCGCGATGTCGGTCGAGTTCGCACCACGCGCACGCATGGCGGTGAACGCCTCGTGACCCGGGGTGTCGATGAACGTGATCAGGCGCTCGTTGCCCTCGAGCTCCGTGTTCACTTGGTAGGCACCGATGTGCTGGGTGATGCCACCGGCCTCGCCCTCGGCGACCTTCGCCGTGCGGATGGTGTCCAACAGGCGCGTCTTACCGTGGTCGACGTGACCCATGACGGTCACGACCGGCGGACGGATCTGGAGGTCGTCCTCACCGCCGGCGTCGTCGCCGTAGGTGATGTCGAACGTCCCGAGCAGCTCGCGGTCCTCCTCCTCGGGGGACACGACCTGCACGTTGTAGTTCATCTCGGAGCCCAGGAGCTCCAGGATCTCGTCGGAGACGGACTGCGTCGCGGTGACCATCTCGCCGAGGTGGAACAACACCTGCACCAGCGAGGCCGGGTTGGCGTTGATCTTGTCGGCGAAGTCGGTCAGCGAAGCGCCGCGCGGGAGCCGGATCGTCTCGCCGCCGCCCTTGGGCAAGCGGACGCCACCGACCGACGGCGCCTGCATGTTGTCCATGTACTCCTGGCGCTTCTGGCGCTTGGACTTGCGGCCACGACGCGCCGGACCACCGGGACGGCCGAAGGCACCCGCGGCACCGCCGCGACCACCGGGACCGCCACCACCGGGACGACCGCGGAAACCGCCGCCACCACCGGCCGGTGCGCCACCGCCACCGCCGCCACCACCGCCGGGACGGAAGCCACCGCCGCCGCCACCGCCGCCACCAGGGCGGAAGCCGCCACCGGCGCCGCCGCCACCGCCGCCACCGGGACGGAAGCCACCGCCGCCACCGCCACCGCCGCCACCGGGACGACCGCCGCCGCCACCGGGGCCACGACCGCCGCCACCGCCACCGGGACCGCCGGGGCCACGACCGCCGCCGCCACCGCCACCGGGACGGGGCGCCGGACGACCGGGCATCATGCCCGGGTTCGGCCGAGGCGGCATGTTGCCGGGGTTGGGCCGGGGACCGCCGGGACCGCCACCGGAGCCACCCGGACGGGGGCCTGCCGGACGCGAGTCACCGGGCTTGGGGCCGGACGGCCGCTCGCCGCCACCCGGCGAGGCCGGGCGAGGCGCCTGCGGACGAGGCGCCGGAGCGCCACCGCCCACGCCGAACGGGTTGTTGCCCGGACGCGGGGGCCGCGGACCGGCGGGCTTGGGAGCCTGCGGGCGCGGCGGGACCACGGACGGGGGGGTGTTCTGCGCCGCGGCGGGCTGCTGCTGCGGTGCGCGCGGGCCGGGACGAGGGCCGGGGCCACTGGTCCGCGGCGCCTGCTGAGGTGCCTGGGGCTGCTGCGGCTGCTGCTGAGGTGCTGCGGCAGCCGGCTTCGCGGCCTGGGCGGGTGCCGGGGCCGAGGCCGCGGCGGGCGCCTGGGGCTGCACGGCGGGCGAGGCCGGGGCGGGTGCCTGGGGCTGCGCGGCCGGAGCGGCCGGGGCGACCTCGGGCTTGGCCGCCGGCTTCGGCGCCATCGGCTTGGGACCGGGCACGGGGCGCGGACCCGGCTTGCCGGCCGGAGCCGGCGGACGCGGGGTGCCCTCGCCCTTGGTCTCGCCCGAGGTCGGGCTCGACTGCGCGGGCTTCGGCGGCACCGGGCGGGCACCGGCCGACTTGGGCTTCACGTCGCCCTTGGCGTAGGCGTCACGGAGCCGCCGAGCCACCGGGGCCTCGACGGTGCTGGACGCGGACTTCACGTATTCGCCCTGGTCGGCGAGCTTGGTGAGTAGTTCTTTACTCGTGACACCGAGCTCTTTGGCGAGCTCGTGCACGCGGGCCTTACCTGCCACTGCACTCCTCTGTGAGGGAGGCCGGCGGGCAAGTCCCGTCGACCTCGTCTTAACGTCGCGCGTTCATGTCTTCAGCTTCACGGCTGACTCATGACGGGTCGACCTGCTTCCTTGCTTCCTGCTGGTCACGGGGCGATCCCGCGACCTCCTGCCCACACTGCTCGAGGTGACCGCGCACGCGTTCCACGTCGAGCGGCCCCTGGACCCGGAAGGCCCTGGGGAACGCCCGTCGCTTCTCGGCGTTGCGGAGGCAGTCCGGATCGGGGTGCAGCCATGCTCCCCTACCGGGCAACCGTCGATGTGTGTCCGGGACCACAGTCCCGTCCACGACCACCACGCGCAGCAGCTCGGAGGGCAACGTCCGAGCGCGGCATCCGATGCACGTACGAACCGGGCCGATGTGCGTGAGATCCGATCCCCGACGTTGAACCACTGAGAAGTCTATCCCCTGTTGCTTATTCAGCCGAACCGGATGCCGATTCGGTCGAACCGGATGCCGATCCGGCCGCCGGACCGCTTGCCGACGCGCCCGCCGCGGCGGCCCCACCGGTGCCCGCCGGAGCGGCCCCGACGGCCTCCGCGTCGCTGCGGATGTCGATGCGCCAGCCGGTGAGCCGGGCGGCCAGCCGGGCGTTCTGGCCCTCCTTGCCGATGGCGAGGGAGAGCTGGAAGTCCGGGACCACGACACGTGCCGTCTTGGCGCGCTCGTCGAGCACCCGCACGGATACAACCTTCGCCGGCGACAGGGCATTCCCGACGAAGGTGGCCGGGTCGTCGGAGTGGTCGATGATGTCGATCTTCTCACCGGCCAGCTCGCTCATGACGTTGCGCACCCGTGCGCCCATCGGCCCGATGCACGCGCCCTTGGCGTTGACGCCGGCGACGGAGGTGCGGACCGCGATCTTCGAACGGTGACCTGCCTCACGTGCCACTGCGGGGATCTCGACGGTGCCGTCGGCGATCTCCGGCACTTCGAGCGCGAAGAGCCGGCGCACGAGGTTCGGGTGGGTGCGGGAGAGGGTGATCTGCGGGCCGCGCGCGCCGCGGGACACGCCCACGACGTAGCACTTGAGCCGCGAGCCGTGCTCGTAGGACTCGCCGGGCACCTGCTCGGCGGGCGGCAGCACGCCTTCGGTGTCCCCTATCTGGACGACGACCATGCCGCGGGCGTTGGCGCGGGCGTCGCGCTGCACCACGCCGGCGATGATCTCGCCCTCCTTGGCGGAGAACTCGCCGAACGTGCGCTCGTGCTCGGCGTCGCGCAGGCGTTGCAGGATGACCTGGCGGGCGGTGGTGGCGGCGATGCGGCCGAACCCCTCGGGGGTGTCGTCCCACTCCTCGGCCACGGTGCCGTCCGGGTTGAGCTCCTGGGCCAGCACCCGCACCATGCCGGTCTTGCGGTCGATCTCGACGCGGGAGTGCGAGTGGTGGCCCTCGGTGTGCTTGTAGGCGGTCAGCAGGGCGGTCTCGATGGCTTCGAGAACGGTGTCGAAGGGGATGTCCTTGTCCCGTTCGATCGCCCTGAGAGCGGCGATGTCGACGTTCACTCCGACTCCTCCTTCAGGTGCTTGCCATCGAGGAGCGCGAGCTCTTCGACGGGCGGCTGCTTGAACTCGACTTCGACGACGGCGCGCTCGATCGTCCGGTACTCGACGCGGCGCAGCTCGCCCTTGACCAGCAGCACGACGCCGGTGTCGTCGGCGTCGCCGACGCGGCCGAACCACTCGACCTGCTCCGGCTGCTTGACCTTCACCAGGCGCAGCCGGTTGCGCTTCCAGTGGCGTGGCCTGGTGAGCGGGCGGTCCGCGCCGGGCGAGGTGACCTCGAGCGTGTACGGCCCGGCGATCAGGTGCTCGTGGGCGTCGAGGGCGGCGGACACGGCGCGACTGGCCTGCGCCACCTCGTCCAGGCCGATCCCCTCGTCGCCGTCCACGACCACCTTGACCAGCCTGCGACGCCCAGCCTGGTTCACGTCGAGCAGTTCGAGGTCGAAGCCGATCGCCTCGACCGCCTCCCGCACGACGGGTGCTAGCTGCGCGGCGAGTTCTCCGCGCGGCGGGCTGGACACGTGGTGACTCCAAGTTCTCTTCGAGTGCAGAGGGCACGGCAACCCCGGCCGACGCTGCACTTCGCCGGCCGTGGTCGCCCAGACTATCTCGTCCGGCGGTCCCCCACGTGCCGCGGACGTGGACGCGGGTTCGAGGGGACGGCTTTCGGTGGAGGTAGCGGCTCCGGGAGGCGGCGCGGGCGGCTCTGGCAGGATCGGGACACGTGATCGGAAGAACGGCGTTCAGCAGGCGCGCGGTGCTGCTGGCGACGGCGACGGCGCCGTTGGCAGTCGCGTGCACCACACCCCCGCCACCTCCACCGCCGCCGGACCCGCTGGCGGAGCTGGTGAAGGCGGCGCTGTCGGACGCCGCGCTGGCCACGGCGGTCGGCGCGCCCGAGACGGCGGCGGTGCGCACCGAGCACGCCGTGCGGTTGCAGGCGGAGGTGGACCGGGCCACGCCGCGGGTGCCGGGGTCGTCCGCGCCACCGACGACGACGGCGTCGGTGGCGCCGCCCGCGGGTGCGGCGCGTGAGGCCTTGGTGCCGGCGTTGCAGGCGGCGCAGAAGCAGGCGGGTGACCTGGTGGCGTCGGTGGAGTCGCACCGGGTGGGGTTGGTGGCCTCGGTGGCGGCCGGGTGCGCGAGTTTGGTGGAGGCGTTGTCGTGAGCGTCGAGGCGGTGCAGGTCGCGCTGGCGGCGGAGCACGCGGCGGTGTGGACGTACGGGTTGGTGAGCGCCTTCATCTCGGTGCCGCAGCAGTCGGCGTCGGTGGCGGACGGCGCGAACGCGCACCGGGCTCGGCGGGACGTGACGGAGCGGTGGTTGCGCGACGCCGGGGCCACGCCCGAGCCACCGGCGGCGGCCTACCTCCCGCCGCAGCCGGTGGACAGCGCGACGTCGGCCATCGCGGCGCTGGTGGCGGTGGAGACCGACGCGTGCGTGGCGTGGCGCGGGGTGCTGGAGCGGACCGGGGACGGGGCGCTGCGGACGTCGGCGTTGGACGCGTTGACGGTGTCGGCGGTGCGTGCGACGCGGTGGCGCAAGGCGGCGGGGCTGACCCCGACGTCGATCGCGTTCCCCGGTGCCGGAGTCGGGTGACGGGTCGGGGGGATGGCCCGACGCCCTTCCGTCGCGGAAGGGCGCTGGGGGTCAGGCGTTGAGGTCGGCGGCGAGGCGGAAGGCGTCGTTGCTGATCCGCTTCATCATGCGGTTGTGCGCGGACTCGTCGGGGCCGTGCTTGATCGAGTCCGACTCGATGATGATCACGTCGCGGTCGTCCTGGCGGGCCGCGAAGCCGCCGTTGGCCAGGGTGGTCAGGTTCGGCACGCGGACCGCGCCGTCCTTGACCAGGTCGTTGACGTTGCCGGTGCCGTCACGGGTGGTCAGGTCCTTCAGCTTGGCGGCGTCCTCGACCGTCTTCATCCGCACGACTGACACGGACGTGTAGACCGTCACCCCGTCGGGAGTGGTGGTCGTGTACAGGCCGCGAGTGAGCTGCTGGCACGGCGTGCTGGTCAGGAACGTCTTGGTCTGCCCGTACGCGTGCACCGCGCAGTCGCTGTCCTTCAACGGCTCGGGCACGTCCGGCGAGGCGCTGAAGGCGAACTCGCCGGCGGGCGCGGACGTCGTGGCGGGTGTGCCGGTGTGGTTGTTCTTCGGCATCACGACCAGCCACACGAGCCCCGACACGACGGCCACGCCGAGCAGACCGAGGCCCTTGAGCACCATCCCGCGACGCGAGCGCGTCGCGGCCGCAGGCCGCCGGGGTGGCGGCGGCGGTGGAGGCGAGCTCAGCAGCGAGTCCAACTGCCCGATCTCCGACCGCCACAGCGGCGCGGTGTCCGACGGTCGGAGGGGCGGGATCCGCTGCGTCACCTCTTCGGGTGATTCGGGAGGAACCGACACAAAGACCCACGGTAACGGAAGAGGGTCACGCGAGCGCTGTGAGCACCAGATCCACATCCTCCACCGTGTTGTACAGGTGAAACGCTAGCCGGACCCGTCCGGCTCGCATGCTGGACCGCACCCCCGCCGCCGCGAGCCGTTCACCGGCGGACGGCAGGTCGAGCGACACGATCGCCGACCCGCGGGCAGGCAGACCGAGGCCGGTCAGCACCGCGTCGGCCAGCGCCACGTCGTGGTCCCGCACGGCCGCGAGGTCGAGGGAGGCGAGGTACGGCAGCGACGCCGCGGCACCGATCTGGGACAGCCACACCGGCGAGATGTCGAGCCGCCGGGCGTCGGGCGCGAGGCGCAGCGGAAGCCCGTACACCGTGCTCCAGGGGTCGTCACCGGCGAACCAGTTCGCCGCGACGGGCACCGTGCGCTCCAACGCCGACGGTGAGCACGCCAGCCACGCGCACCCGCGCGGCGACATCAGGAACTTGTACCCGACAGCCACGACCCAGTCCGCCCACCCCAGGTCGAGCGGCATCCAGCCGACGGCTTGCGAGGCGTCCAGCAGCACCGGCACGCCGGTCGCCCGCAGCCCCTCCAGGTCGACCACGCGCCCGTCCGCGGACTGCACGACGCTCACGGCGACGAGGTCGTGCGCGCCCGCCTCGGCCACGACCTCGTCGAGATCGACTTCGGTGACCCGCAGGCCGCGGGACGCGAACGGGAACGTCAGGCTGGTGAACTCGCCGCGCGCCACGAGCACCGACGCGTCGGCGGGCAGCCCGGCCGCCACCAGGGCCACCAGCTGGGAGGCGGAGGCGCCCATCGCGACGCGGTCCGACGGCACGCCCACGAGTCGCCCGAACGCCTCGCGGGCCGTGGTCACGTGCGAGTCGATCGCACCGGGGCCGTCGCCGCCGACCGTCCACCGGCGCACGGCGTCGGACACGGCGGACGCCACCGGGGCAGGGGGGACGCCGATGCTGGCGGTGTTCAGGTAGCCGAGGGGGGCGTCGAAGGTCGTGCCGAAGGCTGAACGCATGGGATCATCACACGGTCTCGGCGATCCCGCCGTCCACCGAATTGCGGTTCTTGCGCCGGGCGTAGACCTGCTTGCGGGTGCGGGCGACGACCTCGCCGGAGGCGTCCAGGACGTCGGTGGCGAACCACACCAGGGCCTTGTTGTCGTCCGCGGCCCGGGAGCGCAGCTCGTCCAGGTGCTCGTCGGTCAGGTGGAACTCGGCGTGCACGGTGCCGCGGCCCGGCTTGACGAACTCGATCTCGCCCGCCCGGTCCCACACCAGGTGCTCGCGGCCGAGGTGGTGCAGCACGAGCAGCATCCAGAACGGGTCGGTCATCGCGAACAGCGAGCCGCCGAAGTGGGTGCCCACGTAGTTGCGGTTCCACCAGTGCAGCCGCATCCGGACCTTGACGTGGCGGTAGTCGTCGGACAGCTCGACCACGCGGATGCCGGCGAACAGGAACGGTGGCCACAGGTTCATGCCGCGGCGCAGACGGGAAGCCTTCACGACGGCTATGTTACCAGCGGGTAATGGGTGGTCGGGTGGAATCAGTGCAGGGTGATGACGTTCCCCGTCACCTTGGCCGCCGCGTCCGAGCAGAGGAACGCGACCACGTCGGCGACGTCCTCGGGTTGCGAGACGTCGTGCTGGGCGCGCACCGCGTCGTTGACCCAGCCGGTGTCGGTGACGCCCGGCTTGACCACGTTCGACGTGATGCCGTGCGGCCACAGCTCGGCCGCCGCGGACATGGCGTAGTTGTCCAGCGCCGCCTTCGCCGCGCCGTAGGACACCTCGCTGGGGAAGCCGAGCGGGCCGCCGGAGGTCAGGCCGACGATGCGGCCCCAGTTGCCGCCGCGGGCGATGTGCCGGCGGGCGAACTCGGCGATCAGCAGCGCGCCCGCGCGGGCGTCCACGGCGAACTGCGCGTCGAACGTCTGCGGCGTGACGGCTTGGAGGACTCGGCCGAACCGGTCCTCCGCCACGGCCAGGAACGTGTCCTGAACCCAGCTCGAGGCGTTGTTGACCAGGATGTCGACCGGTCCGAAGATCCGCTCGGCGGTGTCGAACAGCGTGGTGGGCGCCGAGGTGTCGGTGAGGTCGATCTCCAGCGCGTGCGCCTTGCCGCCCGCCTCGGTGATGGCCGCGACCACGTCCTCCGCGTCCGACTCGCGGGCGGTGAAGTACTCGCCCGGCAGGCTCGGGTCGGGTGCCGGTGCGAAGCGCAGGAACGTGATGAGGACGTGGGCACCTTGCGCCGCCAGGGCCTTGGCGGTCGCGGCCCCGATGCCCTGGTTGGCGCCGGTGACGATGGCGGTGTGGATCACGGTCGGCATCCTGCCCGATCGGGCGACGACGGCGCACGGGGTTTCCCGGCGGCCGTTCGTAAGCTCTGGAGGCATGCGCAGCGAAGAGATCGAGATCCGCACCGGCTCGACCGAGGTCGTGCACGACCTCACCCGTGCCTGCGAGGACTTCCTGGCCGACGTGGACGGCGACGGGCTGCTGCACCTCTGGGTGCCGCACGCCACCGCGGGGCTGGCCGTGCTGGAGACCGGCGCGGGCAGCGACGACGACCTGCTCGCCGCGCTGCGCGAGCTGCTGCCCGCCGACGGCAGGTGGCGGCACCGCCACGGGACGCCCGGTCACGGCCGTGACCACGTGCTCCCCGCGCTCGTGCCGCCCTACGCGACGATCCCGGTGCTAGGCGGTGTGCTGGCGCTGGGCACCTGGCAGTCGGTCTGCCTGGTCGACACCAACGTCGACAACCCCGTGCGCAAGGTCCGGCTCACCTTTCTCGCCGGGTAGCAGCAGCACGGCCAGCCCGACCGCGGCGAGCGCCACGAACACCCACACCTGGGCGGAACCCGGCGAACCGCCGTGCAGCAGGGCGCGCAGCCCCTCGGCGGAGAACCGGAACGGCGTCCAGGACCACAGCAACGCCCGGTAGGCCGGGTCGAGCAGCTGCGGCACCTGGCCCGCGACCGCGGGCGCGATCAGGTACAGCGGGCCGAGCACGGCCATCGCCCGGATGCCGAGCAGCCTCAGCAGCGCACCCTGGACCAGCGCGAACGCCACCCCGACCAGGGCGAGGTAGCCCAGCACGTCCCACCCGAGCGGCAGGGACGAGTCCCACAGCGTGAACAAGCCCGCCACGACCGCGACGCCGAGCGCGGTCGTGGCGGCCACGCCCGCCAGCCGGCCGAGCGCGGTCGGCTTGCGGGCCAGCAGCACGAACGCCGCCCCGGCGACCAGGCCCGCGATCCACAGCAGGGCGCTGGCGGCCAGTGGCGCGGTGCGACCGGCGGCCGACGTCGGGTGCAGCGTGACGACCTCCACCGGCATCCCGGCCCCCTGCGCGACGCCGCCGAGCACCTGTTGGGCGACCTGCGTGCCGGACGGGTTCACCGCGCCGGAGAGCACCACGGTCGCGCCGCCGGGCGCCAGTTCGAGCACCCCGTAGACCTCCTGGCGGGCCAGCAGCTCCCGCGCCTCGCCGGACGTGGTCACCCGCCACGAGACCTCCGCCACGTCACCGCCGGCGAGCTTGTCGGCGACACCGCGCAGCGGCGGTGGGGCGCCGGCGTCGACGGCGACCGCGAGCGGCACCGCCTGCGGGTGCACCGTCGCCTGGACCCCGAACGTCAGCAGGCCCAGGACGAGCGCGATCAACGAGCCGACGACGGCGGTGGCCACCGCGATGACCTCCGGCGGCCGGTCGTGCAGTGCGGCCATGGTGTCCTCCCAGTTAGTTCATCAAGTGTTGAATTAGACGTTACGTCGTACCGCCCGACGAAGTCAACGTGCGCTGAATTAATCGGACCGGCCCGGCGTTCGGAGGACACCGGGTACGGTTTGGCCGTGACTTACCCAGGTGACGGGCAGTCCGGCTGGGGCGGCCAGCCCGGCCAGGGCGACTCGGGCCCGCAGGACCACGGCTACCCGCAGCAGGTCTTCCCGCAGAGCTACGGCAGTTCGTACGGTGGGCTCGGCGTGTTCTCCGGCGGTGACGAGCCCCCGCCGAAGAAGAGCAAGGCCAAGTTGTGGCTGGTGATCGGCGCGGTCGTCGTCGTCCTCGTCGGCGGTGGCGTGACCGCGTACGTGCTGACCCGGCCGGACTCGACGACGGTCGCGCAGAACACCACCGGCGCCTCGCCCACCACGACGACCTCCACCACGGCGAAGACGACGGAGTCGAGCGCTCCGAACCTCACCTGCGAGCCCCTCAAGCCCGGCTGGAACTGCCTGCCCGTGCAGGCCCTGTCCTACAGCTACGACGTGCCCAAGGGCTGGTCGCCCACGCCCGACAGCGCGCCGGTCGAGGCGATGCAGGACGTGAAGCTGACCGGCCTCACCGTCACCGGCGCCTACGACTGCGGCGACCACGGGTTCAACCGCGGCGGCGCGGGCGGCGTCGTGGTGCCGCAGACCGACCTGACCGCGGTGGCCAGGGACTTCGCCGAGAAGCTCGCCACCCAGTACTACAAGTCCGCGCCGAAGTCCGAGGTCAAGCTCGGCGAGCCGAAGCCGGTGAAGGTGCCCAGCCCCTTGGGCGACATCGAGGGCATCCAGGTCGACGCCACCGCCACCACCTCGGGCGACCCCTGCCTGGCCACCAAGGGCATGGTGAAGGTGCTGGTGCTCAAGGGCGACAAGGGCTTCCACGTGTTCATGGCCAACGGCGACCTCGAAGGCGGGCCGGCCGAGCCCAAGCCGCCGACCGAGGCCGACCTGCAGGGCATGGTCGACTCCGTGAAGCCGCTGAGCCGGTGAGCTACACCGGGCTGGGCGTCTACCAGCAGCAGCCGCCGAAGCGGCCGAGCCGCGCGCCGTTGTGGATCGCGCTCGCCGTGGTCGCCGTGCTGGTCGTCGGCGGCGGTGTGACGGCGCTGGTGCTGAACTCCGGTGACGACCGGACCGCGTCGCCGTCGCCCACGTCGGGCTCGTCGGCGTCGTCCGCGCCGCAGCCGGACTGGCAGCCGGTGGACGACTCCCAGGCGGGCCTGGTCTACGAGCTGCCGCCGACCTGGGAGTCCAGCGGCGGCGGCGCGTCCGGCCGGATCAGGCTGACCACGTCGTACGTGTCCCGGCCGTTCCAGTGCCAGGGACGGGACATGATCCAGGCGCAGGCGGCGGCGGGTTCGGTCATCGACGACGACCCGGAGCAGGTCGCCACCGAGCTGGTGAACCGGATCGCGGCGGGCGGGTACACCGTCGCGGGCGCGCCGCCCGAGATCGGCGAGCCGCGCGTGGAGTCCGCGGACGAGGACGTGGTCCGGCTCAGCGTCGAGGTGACGCCGAAGTCCGCCAGCGCCTGCTACGCGCCCAAGGCCACGGTCAGCGCGGTGGCGCTGCGCAACGGGTCCAAGGTGTCGGTGTTCGTGCTCAACGTCGCCGAGGGCGGGCCGCACGCGGCCGAAGGACCGTCGGAGGACGACGTGAAGCGCATCCTGGGCAGCGTGCGGCTGCCGTGAACACCCTGGTGCTGTGGGACATCGACCTGACGTTGATCGACGCCCGCGGCCTCGGGCACGACTGGTACCGCACCGCGTTGCGCGCCGCGGCGGGACTGGACCTCGTGCACGTGCCCAGCTTCCCCGGCCGCACCGAGCGGGCCATCACGCGGGAGCTGTTGACGGCGCACGACCTGGAGCCCACCGAGGAGCTGGTGGCCAGGCTGCACGCCGAGTTGATCGACGTGGCCACGCGGGAGCGCGACCTGCTGCCGGCACGGGGGCGCGCGCTCCCCGGCGCGCTGACGGCGCTGGAGGCGTTGGCCGCGCGGGAGGACGTCGTGCAGTCGCTGGTCACCGGCAACCTGGTGGAGATCGCCCGGTTCAAGCTGGCCGCGTTCGGGCTGGACGAGCACGTGGACTTCGAGCTCGGCGGCTACGGCTCGGTGTCCGAGCACCGGCCCGAGCTGGTGCTGGAGGCGGTGCGGCTGGCCTCGGCCAAGCACGCCCGCGAGTTCCGGTGCGTGGTCATCGGCGACACGCCGCACGACGTGGACGCCGCGCTGCACCACGGCGCCGTCGCCATCGGCGTGGCGACGGGCCGCAGCGACGTCGCCGAGCTGCGGGAGGCCGGCGCGCACGTCGTGCTCACCGACCTCACCGACACGACGGCCGTGCTGGCCGCCGTGCTCGGCTAGGCGGTCAGCCCCGGACGACCCGGAGCAGGTGTTGCACGGCGTCGTCGACCGGCACCTCTTCGCGCTCGCCGGTGCGGCGGTCCTTGACCTCGACCAGGCCGTTGGCCAGGCCGCGGCCCACGACCAGGATGGTCGGCACGCCGATCAGCTCGGCGTCGGCGAACTTCACGCCCGGGCTCGCCTTGCGGTCGTCCAGCAGCACCGTGAGACCGGCCGCGGACAGCTCGCCGGCCAGCTTCTCGCCGCCCGCGAGCAGCGTCTCGTCCTTGCCCGCGACGACCACGTGCACGTCGGCGGGCGCGACGTTGCGCGGCCAGATCAGGCCGCGGTCGTCGTGGCTCTGCTCGGCGATCGCGGCGACCAGGCGCGACACGCCGATGCCGTAGGAGCCCATGGTGATCCGGACGGGCTTGCTGTCCGGGCCGAGGGCGTCCAGCGAGAACGCGTCCGCGTACTTGCGGCCCAGCTGGAAGATGTGCCCGATCTCGATGCCGCGCGCGGCGACCAGCACGCCCTTGCCGTCGGGCGACGGGTCGCCCTCGCGGACCTCGGCCACGTCGATCGTGCCGTCGGGGGTGAAGTCTCGGCCGACGACCAGGTCCACCACGTGGTGGTCGGCCTTGTCCGCGCCGGTCACCCACGCCGTGCCGCGCACCACGCGGGGGTCGGTCAGGTACCGCACACCGTTGGCCTGCAGCGCCGCCGGGCCGATGTAGCCCTTGACCAGGAAGGAGTTGCGGGCGAAGTCCGCCTCCTCCAGCATCGCCACCTCGGCGGGCTCGACCGCCGCCTCCAGGCGCTTGAGGTCCACCTCGCGGTCACCGGGCAGGCCGACGGCCAGCAGCTCCCAGTCCCCGTCACCGGGCTTGCGCGTCTTCACCAGGACGTTCTTCAGGGTGTCCGCGGCGGTGAAGGTGCGGTCGGTGTTGGCGTTGAGGAAGGCGACGAGGGACTCGATGGTGGGCGTGTTCGGCGTGTGGTGCACCTGCGCCTCGGGCCGGGTCGCCGGGTCCTGCTCGGCGGGCGCGGGCGTGGTGACGGCCTCGACGTTCGCCGCGTAGTCCGACTCCGTGCTGCGGACGAAGGTGTCCTCACCGTTCGGCGCGACCGCCAGGAACTCCTCCGACGCCGAGCCGCCCATCGCGCCCGACGTGGCGGAGACGATCACGTACTCCATGCCCAGCCGGTCGAAGATGCGGATGTAGGCGTCGCGGTGCTGCCGGTAGGACTGCGCCAGGCCCTCGTCGGTGAGGTCGAAGGAGTAGGAGTCCTTCATCACGAACTCGCGCCCGCGCAGGATGCCCGCGCGGGGACGCGCCTCGTCGCGGTACTTGGTCTGGATCTGGTAGAGCGTGACCGGGTAGTCCTTGTAGGAGGAGTACTCGCCCTTCACGGTGAGCGTGAACAGCTCCTCGTGGGTGGGGCCGAGCAGGTAGTCGGCGCCCTTGCGGTCCTTGAGGCGGAAGATGTTGGGGCCGTACTCGGTCCACCGGTTCGTCGCCTCGTAGGGCTCCTTCGGCAGCAGCGCGGGGAACTGGATCTCCTGCGCGCCGAAGGCGTCCATCTCCTCGCGCACGACCTGCTCGATGTTGCGCAGCACCCGCAGCCCCAGCGGCAGCCACGAGTAACCGCCCGGTGCGACGCGACGGACGTAGCCGGCGCGGACCAGCAGCTTGTGGCTGGGTACTTCGGCGTCGGCCGGATCCTCGCGCAGGGTGCGCAGGAACAGCGACGACATCCTCGTGATCACGGTGGGCGCTCCTCGTGGGCGGGTTGTCCGAGAAGGGTAGTGAACGGCCCCTGATCAGTTCCAACGGGTTCCGCCTGGGGTGGCGGCGGCGGACGTCGGCGGGAATTGTCGGTGGCCGGGTCTAGCGTGCCGGGTCATGACCTTCACCATCGGGATGATCACCATCGACACCGCCGACGTCCACCGGCTGGCGGACTTCTGGAGCAAGGCGCTCGGCACGTCGGTGCAGCACGACTGGGGCAAGTTCCTCGTCCTGGCGCCGACGGGCGGCGAGGGCGCGGTGCAGCTGGTGCTGCAGGAGGTGGACGACCCGACGCCGGGCAAGAACCGGGTGCACTTCGACGCGCACGTGCCCGACCGGCGGGCCGAGGTGGAGCGCCTGGTCGGGTTGGGCGCGACGGAGGTCGCCGAGCACACCGCGCCGGGGATGGCGTGGACCGTGCTGGCGGACCCGGACGGCAACCAGTTCTGCGTCGCCCAGTCGGACTGACCGCGGCCTCCGGCGCGGGAGCCGTCGGCAGGGGACCGCCTAGGCTTGCCCGTCGTGTTGGTACTGCTCCCCCCGTCGGAGACCAAGGCCCTCGGCGGCTCCGGCGCGCCGCTCGACCTCGACCGGCTGTCGCACCCGGAACTCACCCCGGTGCGCGGCAAGCTGGTCGACGCCCTGGTCGACCTCGCCGCCGACGTCCCCGCGAGCCTGGCCGTGCTCGGGCTCTCCGAACGCCAGGCGGGCGAGGTGGGGCGCAACGCCGAACTGCGCCGGTCACCCACGCTGCCCGCCCTCGCGCGGTACACGGGGGTGCTGTACGACGCGCTGGCCCTCGACTCGTTGACCAAGACGGAGAAGTCCCGCGCCCACGCACGCCTCGCGGTGGCGTCGGCGCTGTTCGGCGTCGTCGGCGGTGGTGACCCGATCCCCGCCTACCGGCTGTCCGGCGGCAGCGTGCTGCCGTCCGTCGGACCGCTGGGCGGTCTGTGGCGACCGGCGCTCGAACCGGTGCTGGCCGCCGCCGACGGGTTCGTGGTCGACCTGCGGTCGAGCCCGTACACGTCGCTGGCCCGCATCCCCCACGCCGCCGTGGTCCGCGTCGTCACCGAGGACGCGAAGGGCCGCCGCAACGCGGTCAGCCACTTCAACAAGGCCCACAAGGGTCGGCTCGCGCAGGCGATCGTGCGGTCGCGGTCGGAGCCGACCGACCTCAAGGGGTTGATCAAGGTCGCGGTCCGGGCCGGGCTGCGGCTGGAGCCGACCGGGACCAAGACCGCCGACCTGGTCGTCTAGCCGTACCGGCGAAGGTCAGACCGAGCGGACCGCGCGCATCGAGCGGACGGGTGCCGCCGGGCGGCGGTGCGCGGAGCGGTCGGCGGTGGTGTGCACGGACGCGGCCCGCAGGTCGGCCGCCACGCGCCGCACGTCCCGGTCCTCGACGTCGGTGCTGCCGGCGAGGCCGGTGCCGAGGCGGGTCCGGCGCTGGTGGTTGCGCTCCAGGCCGTAGACGACCAGGGCCAGGACGGTCAGGGCGAAGAGGATCGCTGTCATGGCACTAACTATGCGATGCACAAGAAACCGCCACAATTGGCAGTTGCGCCGTTGTGCATCAAAATCCTGCCAAGTACGGTGAGGTCATGCTCCGCTCCGTTGCCGCCGTGGTCATCGACGGCCTCGCGCCGTTCGAGTTCGGCGTGATCTGCGAGGTCTTCGGCATCGACCGCACCGAGGACGGCGTACCGGCGATCGACTTCAAGGTCTGCGGCGAACGCCCCGGCGAGCCCGTGCGCACGAGCGTCGGTGCCTCGCTCACGCCAGACCACGGCCTCGACGCGCTCGGCGAGGCCGACCTGGTGGCCGTTCCCGCCGTGGCGATCCGCGACGAGTACCCGCCGCTCGTGCTCGAAGCCATCCGCCGGGCCCACCGGGGAGGCAGCACGCTGCTGTCGGTCTGCAGCGGCTCGTTCGTCCTGGGCGCGGCCGGCCTGCTGGACGACCGCCGCTGCACCACCCACTGGCACCACGCCGCCGAGCTCGCCGAGCGCTTCCCCAACGCCAAGATCGACCCGGACGTGCTGTTCGTGGACGAGGGCGACATCGTGACCAGCGCGGGCACGGCCGCGGGCATCGACGCGTGCCTGCACGTGGTCCGCCGCGAGCTCGGCGCGGCCGTCACCGCGACCATCGCGCGCCGCATGGTCGTCGCGCCGCAGCGCGAAGGCGGTCAGCGCCAGTTCGTGGAACTGCCCGCGCCGCACCAGGCCGACAGCCTCCAGCCGCTGCTGGCCTGGTTGCAGGACCGGCTCGACCAGGAGCACACCATCGCGAGCCTGGCCGAGCAGGCCACCATGTCCGAGCGCACGTTCGCCCGCCGCTTCGCCGCCGAGACCGGCACGACCCCGCACCGCTGGCTCACCGTCCAGCGGGTGCTGCGCGCCCGCCAGCTCCTGGAGGAGACGCAGCTCACCGTCGAGGAGGTGGCCCAACGCGCCGGCTTCGGCACGGCCGCGTTGTTGCGCCACCACTTCACGACGGTGGTGGGCGTGCCGCCAAAGGATTACCGACGGTCGTTCGCGCACCGCCGACCGCCGAATGCGTGACGCAGCGCAGTGATTTGTCACCAGTCGTGAGGGTAGTGACAGAATGACCGGGTGAGCCCCGACACACCTGGCGACACACCCGGCGCGACACACCCCGACGCGGTCACCCCCGCGCAGCTGCGGGGCGTCACCGAAGACCTGCGGACCGACGCGCTGGACGCGCCGGAGGCCTTGAAGCGGGTGTGGGCGGGGCTGTGCCTGGCCCGGCTGCTCGGGCTGCGCCTGGCCCTGACCGACCCCACCTGGCGGCAGCGGCAGCTCAACGCGGAGTCGGTGGAGTACCAGCTCGCCCGCGACCTGGGCACCACGGCGACGTTCGCGGACGCCGCGCCCTCACTGCCGGACACCGCGGCACCCCGACCGCTCGCGTCGGTCGAGGTCGAGGAGGCGGTGGCGGCGTTGGTGGAGTTCAGCGGCACGGCCCGGCAGCGGATGCTGGCCGCCGCGCCCCTGGCCTCGCAGTGGCACGACGAACGCGTGCTGCGGCACGACTCGCTGGTGATCGCCCAGCTGGGGGCGGCCTGGTTGGGGGAGCGCGGCAGCTACCGCGTGGAGACGCGGTAATTCGGTTGCGACCGTGCCCGGGCGCCGGGCAACCTGTGCCGGTACGCGCACAGCGCCGGTGGTGGCAGACCACGGCGGAGTCGAGGAGGTGCCAGATGGCGACAGCTGTCCGGGACGTGGCACCGACCCGTCCGCTCGCCCCTCTCGCCTGACGCGAACCCGCGCGAAGGACCACACCGCGCCGGTGGGGGCGATCCACCCCACTTCACCTGGAGCTCATCCAGTGCGCGAGCACGAGCAGTACGCGGAACTCGAATCCGACTTCGACCACGCAGACGACCTGAAGTGGCGCGCCAAGAAGGCCAAGAAGGCCTCGGCGCGCGCTGACGGCGACATCGAGCCAGGCCGTCGTGGCCGGCTCACCGAAGAGGCCAAGGACCGCCTCGCCCAGATGCGGGAGGACGCCGCCGCTGCGGACGTGCCCGAGGACGGCGACCGGTGGTCCACCTGGGGCGATGCCGACCAAGGGCCGAAACCGCACCCGGACTGGCTGGTCACCGACCTGTCCGCGGTGGACCGCGAGCTGGGGATCGTCAAGACCGGCAAGGAGGCGGACGTCTTCCTGCTGGAACGCGCGATGCCCGGCACCGACCGGTCGTGCCTGCTGGCGGCGAAGCGGTACCGCAGCAACGACCACCGGCTGTTCCACCGGGACGCGGGTTACCTCGAAGGCAGGCGGATGCGGCGCTCGCGCGAGATGCGCGCGATGGCCAACCGCAGCGCGTTCGGCCGCAACCTCATCGCCGAGCGGTGGGCGGTGGCCGAGTTCGCCGCGCTGACGACGCTGTGGCAGTCGGGCGCCCCGGTGCCCTACCCGGTGCAGCGCGACGGCACCGAGCTGCTGCTGGAGTTCGTCGGCACGGACGGCGCGGCCGCGCCCCGGTTGGCGCAGCTGCGGCCCGAGCCGGACGAGCTGCTGGGGCTGTGGCGGCAGCTGGTGGACGCGCTGAGCGTGATGGCGTCGGTGGGTCTGGCGCACGGCGACCTGTCGGCGTTCAACCTGATGGTGCACGACGGGCGGCTGGTCGTGATCGACCTGCCGCAGGTGGTGGACCTGGTGGCCAACCCGCGCGGGCCGGAGTTCCTGGAACGGGACGTGCGCAACGTGGCCGGCTGGTTCACCGCGCGCGGCCTCCCACCGGAGCTGGCGGAGCCGCACGACACCACCGAGATGCTGCTCGACCTGGCCGGTCTGCGGTGACCGGTGGTCACCCGTTCGGCGTGAGCGAGGGCCGGACGAGGTCGCGGACGGCCCGCGCGGAGCGGGCCTCGCCGGGCGCCGGTCGGTGCTAGGACGGCAGGGCGCGCACGAGCTCCGGGTCGAAGTCGGCCCGGAGCTCGCCGCGCGACCGATCGGCGCGGCGCCGCACGAGCGCCTGCGGGAAGTCGAAGTCCTTCCGCCCGGTGCGCACCGCGCCGATCGTTTGTTGCTCCGTTCAGCTGGTGGGAACCGCGTCGGCACGAGCGGGCCGGAAGCCTTGCGCACCCCTCGCCACGTGCGGTTTCATGGTCCTGCACGATCATCGGCGCGGCCCATTCGATCGTCCGCACGGCCACCCGTGTGCGCGAGAACACCGCCGGGATGACGAACTCCGGTCCGTGATCGGCTAGACTGAGTGGTGCACCGCCCGGTGGCGCCGCTGCGTGCCCCAGGCCGCCAGAGTGGCCGGTGGTGCTTCCCAACCACTATCGGCGCGACCCGCGCGCCGGGCCCGTCCCCGCGATCGCGCCTGCTGAAGCAGAGCAATCCTCGAGACGTGCCGTGTCCCGGAGGTTTGTTTTGCCGACAATGTCCCAAGGCCGTTCCGAGCGCCCGCAGTTCCGCAAGCCCCGCAGTAACAGGCGCCCAGGCCAGGGCAACCGTCGTCCCGCTTCCAGCGTGGAGCTGACGACCACCATTCCCGACCACGTCGAGAGCACGATGCCCGAGGGCCCGCTGCCCTCGTTCGCCGAGTTGGGCCTGTCCGACGAGCTGCTGCGCGCGCTCGAGCAGGCGGGCATCACCGATCCGTTCCCGATCCAGGCCGCCACGCTGCCGGATGCCATGGCCGGCCGCGACCTGCTCGGGCGCGGCCAGACCGGCTCCGGCAAGACGCTGGCGTTCGGCCTGGCGCTGCTGTCCCGCCTGACCGGTGGTCGGGCCAAGCCGCTCAAGCCGCGCGCGCTCGTGCTGGTGCCCACCCGCGAGCTGGCGATGCAGGTCGAGGAAGCCCTCAACCCGTTCGCCCGTTCGCTGGGCCTGTGGTGCCGCACGGTCGTCGGCGGCACGTCGTTCCCGCGCCAGGTCGACGCGCTGCGCCGTGGTGTCGACCTGCTGATCGCCACGCCGGGTCGGCTGTCCGACCACGTGCGGCAGGGCACGGCGGACCTGTCCGAGGTCATGTTCACGGCTCTGGACGAGGCCGACCAGATGGCGGACATGGGCTTCATGCCGCAGGTCCGGGCGATCCTCGACCTGACGCCGCAGGACGGGCAGCGGCTGCTGTTCTCCGCGACGCTCGACGGCGACGTGGACAAGCTGGTCCGCCAGTACCTGCACGACCCGGTGGTCCACTCGGTGTCGCCGCCCACGGGCAGCGTCACCACGATGGAGCACCACCTGCTGTTCGTGTCCGCCGAGGACAAGCAGAACGTGGTAACCGAGGTCGCGGCGCGCGAGGGTCGCACGATCATGTTCGTGCGCACCAAGCACCACGTGGACAGGTTGGCCAAGAAGCTGCGGTCGATGGGCGTGCACGCCGGTGCGTTGCACGGTGGCAAGGCGCAGAGCGCGCGCACGCGGGTGCTCAGCCAGTTCCGCGAGGGCACGATGCCGGTGCTGGTCGCCACGGACGTCGCGGCACGCGGCATCCACGTGGACGACGTGAGCCTCGTCGTGCACGTCGACCCGCCGGCCGACCCGAAGGACTACCTGCACCGGGCCGGGCGCACCGCGCGGGCCGGCCAGTCCGGCACGGTCGTCACGCTGGTCACGCACGACCAGCGGCGCGCCGTGCAGGGCCTGACGTCGCGCGCGGGCATCCGCCCCACGTCGACCAAGGTCCGTCCGGGTGACGAGGACCTGGCCCGCATCACCGGCGCGCGGGTGCCGAGCGGCATCCCCGTGATCGAGCCCGAGGTCCCGGTCCGCGCTCGTCGCGGTGGCGGCGGTGGCGGCGGTCCTCGGCGCAGCGGCGGCACCGGCGGCGGCGGTTTCCGCGGCGGCCGATTCGACCGCGACCGCAGTGGCGCGGGCTCGGGCCGGCCTCGCCGGGTGGCGCAGCACTAGTCCACAGATCGTCGGCTGACGGGCTCTGACGCCAGAAATTGTCAGACCCTCGTGGCAGCATCACAGCAGGGGTCCCCTTGGCGGGGACCCCTGCTTTGCCGTTCACGGGGCCCTGCCTCGACTCCGGCCGTCCTGCGCGACCCGGTTGTTCCGCGCGACCCGGCCGCCGGGCTTCAGCACACGCCGCAACTCGGCCGGCGGTCCAGTCCTCCAGGTAGTGCAGCACCAGGGCCGCGACGACGTCGTCGAACGCCACGTCGGGGGTACGGCAGCGGTCTCGGGACCGACGGACATGTCGCCCGCACTGCCGAGTGATCAACCACGACGCCAGGAGGTCGACGTCCTCGGAGGCGCCGGCGCGGCGATCCGGTCAGTGCTCCCCTAGCCCAGGAGTGCGTCGGCCCGGGTGGTGCGCATGTGCAGGACGTGCCGCCCTTCACGCCGCGTCGTCACCAGCCGGGCCGCCCTCAGCACGCCGATGTGCTGCGAGACCGCCCCCGCCGTGACGCCCAGCGCCGCCGCCAGGTCGGACGTGCTCTTCGGCGCTTCGAGCAGCGTGAGCAGGTGGGCACGGGTGCGGCCGATCAGCGCGGCCAGGCCGTGCGGTGCCTCCCGGTCCTCCCACAACGTGCCGATGCCGCGCGCCGGGTAGCGCAGCACGCCCTGGCCGACGGGGTCGAGCGCGATCCACGCCTTCGGCCAGCAGAACACGCTGGGGCACAGCACCAGACCGCGCTCGGCCAGGTCGACCCGGTGCTCGGGCTTGCGGTGCAGGACCAGTTCGCCGTCGGCCCACGTGACCTCGGGGTGCAGGTCGTGGAACACCGCCTCGACGCCCTTGTCCGCCAGGGTCGCCGCCCGCGCCGCGATGTCGGCTTCGAGGACGGTGGTGATGCGCTTCCAGTGCGGCGCGATGAGCAGGTCGTGGCAGCGCCGGATGACGTCGGCCTCCGGTTGCGCGACGTGCCGCAGTTCCGCGTCCAGGTCGGGCATCCGCACGTCCGGCACCGGCATCAGGTCGGCCGGTTTCGCCGGACCCTCCAGCCTGGCCAGCAACGTGTCGAGGCCGGCGATCCCGTCGACCCGGTCCCGCGCCCACCGCACCCACGGCAGGTGCACGGCGTGTGCGCCCGGTGTGCGCAACCCGTCGACCGCCATGACGGTCTCGAACACCGGCGAGTAGGCGAACCGCACCTTGGCCAGCCCCACCCCGGCGAGCCGAACCCACACCGCCACGCCGACCCCGTTCCGCGCGGCCCGCCGCCGCGTCCGGGCCTCGTCCCCCATTGTCCCATCCGGACACGGGGGGAGGGCCTGCCCCACCTCCGAGTGCATGGACAGCACCAGTGATCTTGGTGGTGCGTCCGGCGAGGCTGGTCCCATGACGAAGACCTGGCACCGGCCCACCCTGTGGTTGGCCGTGGTGATGGCGGTGGGCGCGGTGGGGTTCGCGGTGGCGATGCTGCTGGACGGACGGGTGTTGCAGGGGGCGTCGCCGTGGGCGAAGCCGTTCAAGTTCGCGGTGTCGCTGGCGGTCTACTCGGCGACGCTGTCCTGGATGCTCTCGCTGCCGCACCGGGGGCGGAGGTGGACGGCCGGCGCCGCCACGTTCATCGCGGCGATCATGTTCGTGGAGGTCGGGCTGATCGCGGTGCAGGCCGGGCGCGGCATGTTCACCCACTACAACACCTCCGACGACCCGCTGAACCAGTTCCTCCAGGTCAGCTTCGGCACCGCGATCCCGGCGATGTTCCTGGCCAACGTGGTGCTGGCGCTGGTGCTGTCGTTCCAGCGCTTCGGGCGGCGTGACGTGCGGTGGGCGGTGCGCGGCGGGCTGTACCTGGCGATCGCCGGCATGTCGTCCGGCTACCTGATGGTGTTCCAGCGCAACGAGTACACGGCGGTCGACGCGGGCGGCCGGGAGGTCGAACTGGTCGCCGGGCACAGCGTCGGCGTGCCCGACGGCGGCCCGGGCCTGCCGCTCACC
This sequence comes from Actinosynnema sp. NPDC050801, assembly GCF_040673975.1. Classification (NCBI taxonomy): domain Bacteria; kingdom Bacillati; phylum Actinomycetota; class Actinomycetes; order Pseudonocardiales; family Pseudonocardiaceae; genus Actinosynnema; species Actinosynnema sp. NPDC050801. The sequence goes on from NZ_JBFAQZ010000006.1 coordinate 124,184, forward strand.
GGGTGGAGCACCACCGGTGGCGACCTGCGCGTGCCGCACTTCGTCGGCATGCACGGGTTGCAGGTGATGATCGTGCTGGCGCTGGGACTGGCCGCGCTCGGACTGGCCGAACGGGCCCGCACCCGCCTGATCGGCGTGGCCGCGCTCGGGTACGCCGGGTTGTTCGCGCTGCTGGTGTGGCAGGCGATGCGGGGTGAGGCGCTGGTCCACCCCGGCGGCACGACGTGGGCCACGCTGGGCGGGCTCGTCGCGGTCGTCGCCGCCGGGGCGGGGTGGGCGCTCAGGAGCGCGGCGGCAACTGCCCCGCCAGTGCGGCAACCGGTCCCGCAACGATGATCGCGGGCGGGCGGATGCCGTGCTCGGCGATGTCCGCGGCCAGGGACGCCAACGTGGACCGCACGACCTTCTGGGTGCGGGTGCCGCCCTCCTGGATCACCGACACCGGGGTGTCGCCCGGACGACCCGCCATGAGGGCGTCCGCGAACGCCGCCGCCCGCTCCACCCCCATGAGGATCACGACCGTGCCGCTCAACCTGGCCAACGCCGACCAGTCGACCAGCGACCTGGGGTCGTCCGGCGCGACGTGCCCGGACACGACCACCACCTCGTGCGCCACGCCCCGGTGCGTCACCGGCACGTCCGCCAGCGCGGGCACGCCGAACGCGCTGGTGACGCCGGGCACGACGGTGACCGGCACGCCCGCCTCGGCGCACGCGATCAGCTCCTCGAAGCCCCGGCCGAACACGTACGGGTCACCGCCCTTGAGGCGGACCACGAACCGGCCCGCCTTGGCGTGGTCGACCAGCGTGGTGTTGATGAAGTCCTGCGTCGCGGCCCGGCCGTACGGGATCTTCGCCGCGTCCACCACCTCGACGTGCGGCGGCAGCTCGTCCAGCAGCTCGCGCGGCGCGAGCCGGTCGGCCACCACCACGTCGGCCCTGGCGAGCAGCCTGCGCCCGCGCACGGTGATCAGGTCGGGGTCGCCCGGGCCGCCGCCGACGAGCGCCACGCCCGCCGGCTGGTCGTGGTGGTCTGCCAGGGAACCGTCGCGCAGGGCGGAGAGCAGCCCGTCCCGCACCCCCGCGGAACGGCGGTGCTGCCCGCCCGCGAGGACGCCGAGCAGCAGGCCGTCGTGCTCGCCGACCGCCGGCGTCACGGCGGTGCCCTTCACGGCCACGTCGGCGCGCACGCAGAACACGCGGCGCTGCTCGGCGTCCGCGGTGATCCTGGCGTTGACCTCGGGCGAGGAGGTGCAGGCCAGCACGTACCAGGCGCCGTCCAGGTCACCGTCGGCGTACTCGCGGGCGTGCCAGGTCGCCTCGCCGCCGTCGACGATGCCCTGGACCGCCGGGGTGACCTCGGGCGAGATCACCTCCACCCGCGCGCCCGCCGCGACCAGCCTGGGCAGCCTGCGCTGCGCGACCGTGCCGCCGCCCACGACGACGACGCGCCGACCGGTCAGGTCCAGGCCCACGAGGTAGTGCTGTTCACCGTGCATGGGTAGAAGCATCCACACCAGACATGTCCTGTCCAACCGGGGTGCTTCACATCACGGGAACCCGCTGGGAGCGGCTACCTCTGCTCGATCCACGCCTCCAGGGCGTTCGACCGGCAGCGGATCTTCGTCTTGCCGATGCCGTTGGTGAAGTTGAGCCAGGAGCTCCGGGCGGTCGAGCCGTCCTCGCAGGAGGCGAGCAGGCGGAACGACCCGCCGCCCTCGCACTGCCCCGAGGCCGTGTGCCCGTCGACCGACGTGGTGCACGAGTGCAGCACGCCCGACGCGGAGGCCACGCCCGGCACGGTGAACATCAGGGCCAGCATCGTCACGAGTAGTCGGCGCATGTCACCGGATCGAACCCGACGAACGTGCCCACGACCGGGAACCACCCGGTCGTGGGCACGTCACGGGTGACTACAGCTGAGCGGTGATCACGGAGTAGTAGGCCGCGATCCGCGCGTACACGCCGGGGTAGCCGGCCAGCGCGCAGCCCCGACCGAACGAGGTGGCGCCGATGAGCTTGCCGCCCGCGACCAGCGGGCCGCCCGAGTCGCCCTGGCAGGTGTCCACGCCGCCCTGCGGGTAGCCCGCGCACACCATCGAGGTGTTGCTGTAGTTGGAGTAGGCCGAGCGGCAGGTCGCGTCGGAGGTCACCGGCACGGTCGCCCCGAGCAGGTACCGCGACGCCGAGCCGCCCGAGGACGTGGTGCCCCAGCCGTAGATCCGCGCGCTCGTGCCCGCCGCGTACAGCGCGGTGTCCGACGGGGTGGCCAGCGGCAGGTAGGTCGAGTTGATGCTGGTGCCGAGGGTCAGCACCGCGACGTCGTAGCCGGAGCTGGCGGTCCGGTAGCTGGGGTGCACCCAGATCCGGCTCACCGTGGCGACGGTGCCCGCCGTGCTCTGCTTGTCGTCCCGGCCGTGCACCACGCGGGTGCTCGACGCGCTGCGGCCGCTCACGCAGTGCGCGGCCGTGACGACCTTGTTGGCCTTGACCAGCGTGCCGCCGCAGAACTGGCCGCCGGAGCTGGTGGCCAGGTAGACGACCCACGGGTAGGTGCTGGTGGACACGCGCGAGCCACCGACGATGAACGGTGACACACCGGTGTCGGAGGACGTCTCGGCCGAGGCGGGCGCGACGGTCATCAGACCGATCGCGGCCACGGTCGTGGCCAGGACGGTGAGCAGGCGACGCAGGGTTTTCGCCATGTCGATCCTTCCAGTGCAGGGGCGCCCCGGTTCGGGCGCACCTCCAGCTAGGACCAAGACGACGAACGCGACAACCGCCTTTCGACGGTGCCTCGCAACTTCACAGTTGACCGGTGACGCCGGTCACGCGGATGACATCGGCCCGTATCGGCCCGGCAACAACCGGCCCGGCGCCCGCGTCCACGAACGCCACCGCCGCACCCGCCTCGGCCAGCCGCACCGCGCCGTCGGCCGCCACCCGCGTGCCGGGCCGCAGCAGGTGGCGCACCTGCGCGACGCACTCGGCGCTGCCCACCACGACCGCCGCCCGCCGCAACTCCGCCTCGGCGCGCGGCGTGCGCTCGTCCGCGTCGCCAGGACCGAGGCCCACGAGCGCCAACCGGCCGCGGGGCAGCACGCGGGCGGCGGCGACGATCACCCCGACGCCCTTCACCTTCTCCGCCGCGATCTCCACCCGGCCGCCGCCGGACAGCTCCACCGCGCCGCGCAGCGCCGCCGCCTCGGCCACGCTCGGGATGCCGATGGCGAGTTCCGCCGGGTTGGGCACCGGGATCACCGCCAGCTCCTCGCCGGGGTAGGACAGCAGCGGCGCGGTGGTCGAGTCGTGCCAGAAACCCCAGTCCTCCAACGCGTCCGCGATGCCCTGCTCGGCGACCTTGCGGTCCAGCGTGGCGAACGCCCTGATGGCGCGCAGGTCCAGCCCGCGCTTCTCCTCCAGCTGCGCCAACGCCGCCGACACGGCCGCCGCGGACACGCCGGTGCTCGACCCGACGCCCACGACGAGCGTGCGCGGCACGACCCGCACCACGTGGTCGTCCGGCGGTCCCTTGGGCACGCGGTCGTCCACCAGCACCGTCCACGCCGCGTCGTGCCCGTGGCCCGCCACCACGTTGTCGGGCAGCGCGGGCAGCGGGAAACCGAGCGGGTTGGCCAACGCCACCGGCTCGCCCAGCCGCACCGCCTCGCCGCACCCGGCCAGGTCACCCTCGACGGTGGCGTCCAGCAGCTCCACCAGCTCGTCCAGCGGCGAGTCCACGTCCGCGGAGGTGAGCACGGCCCGCGCGCCGAGCACGTCGGCGACCCGTTCGGCCAACGCGTCCGCGCCGCCCAGCAGCGACACGGCGAACCCGCCGTCCACGCACACCACGCCCGGATCGGCGCGCTCGTCCCGCAGCAGCGGCGCGACCAGCCGCACGGTCGCACCCGTGCCCAGGAAGAACACCGCCGATCCCAGCCGGGGCCACAGCGCGCGCAACGCGGGCCCGATCGGACCGTCCGGCACCACCGCGTCCGGCCCGAGGAACCCGGCCAGCTCGACCGCGGCCCGCCGCCCGTGCTCGCCCGCGGCGAACACCCCGATCACGCCTTCTTCACCCCCCACAGGACGGTCACCGGGTTGGTGGCCAGCAACGTGCCGCCGGTCAGCCGCGCGGCGGCCAGCTGGCTGCCCTCGACCTCGTAGCCCGCGTCCAGCAACGCGTCCCGGGCGGGCAGGACGCGGTCCAGGTCGGGGGTCGCCACCACGACCCGCCGGGCGCCGGACCGCGCGCTGCGCCGCACCACGTCCGCGCCACCGCCGCCGACGAACACCGCGTCCGGCCGGGGCAGCTCGCCCGCCTCGTCCAGCTCGGCCTCGACCACGCGCACGTCCACGCCGTGGGCGGAGGCGTTGGCGATGATCCGCACGCACTGCACCGGGTCGCGTTCCACCGCGACCACCGCCGCACCGAGCCGGGCGCACTCGACGCCGATCGCGCCGGGACCCGCGCCGACGTCCCACACCAGCACGCCGGGGCGCGGTGCGAGCCGGGCCAGCACCAGCGCGCGCACCTCGGCGACCGCGACCATGCCGTCGCGGTGCGCGAAATCGTCGTCCGGCAGCGCCCAGCCCTCGCCCGAGGGCGCGAAGTTCTGCTCGGCCAGGCACAGGATCGCGCCGGGGTCCGCCCACGGCCGCGCGACCGCGTCGGCCGGGTCCACGGTGGACAGACCGGCGGCGGAGGAGACCACGAGGGCCCGTCGCCACCCGGCCAGCCCGCGGGCCAGCTCCGCCGGGTCCGCGCCGGACACGACGACGGCGGGCCGCGCCCGGCACACGTTCACCGCGTGCCGCAGGCCCAGCGCCGCCGCGTCCACGACGGTCACCTCGTCCCAGGACCGACCGGCCTCGGTGACGAAGCGGTGCAGCGCGACGACGTCCATGTCAGGTCACACGCTTGTTCTTCTTGGTCCGCGACGCGGCCGGCTTGCGCGGTGTCGTGCTCGCCCGCACGGTGGCGGGGTTGCGCTTCGCGGCGGCGGCGACCACGGGCTTGGGCTTCGGCCTGGCCGCCGGTTCGACGCCCGCACCCGCCGCATCGCCTTGGTCCGACACGTCCCGGTCCGACAAGTGCTGGGTCAGCACGCCCTGGTCGGGCGCACCCTGGTCCGACACGTCCTGGACCAGCTCCAACACCGGCTCGTCGGCGGGTGCCGGCTTCGGTCGCGACTGCCCGGAGCGCTTGGTGCGCGCCGTCTCCTGCCAGTCGTGCACGGCCGACCACGCCGCCGCGGCCGACGGCGACTCGCCGACCGACGACTTCACCACCGGTCGGTGCGCCCGCTTGGCCCACTTCGACGACCGCGGCCGGCGCGCCGGCTCGTCGCCCTCGACCACCGGCGCACGGCGGCGCGACGCGGGCGGCGCGAGCACCTTGCCGACCAGGAACAACGTGGTGCGGTAGAGCTTGTGCTCCTTCACGCACGCCTCCAGCTCGCCCACCGTGGTCTGCGCGACCGTCTCGTCGGGCAGGGAGACCTTGTACGCCACCACGACCGGCGTGTCGTCGGCGTAACCGCCCGCGCGCAGCCGCTCGACCAGCAGGCCGGCGCGCGCGCCGGACGCGGAGATCGCCATCGTGGTGCCGTGCGCGGCGAACTCCTCGACGTGCTCGGCGGTCTCGGGCCCGACCAGCAGCAACGACTGCGCGAGGTCCGAAGTGGTCAGCTCGCGGCCGACCGACGCCGCCGCGGCGGACACCTGCGACACGCCGGGCACGACGTCGGTCTCCAGGCCGAGGCGCTGGCACGAGTCCTGCTGGTCCCGCAGGCCGCTCCACAGCGACGGGTCGCCCGCGTGCAGCCGCACGACCCTGAGCTTGCCCGCCGACGCCCGCCGGTACACCTCGACCACGTCGGCCTCGGTGACCCGGGAGAAGTCGACCAGCTCGGCGTCCGGGCGGGCGTGCTCGCGCACGCACTCCACCTCGATCACGGTGGGCGCCCACAGCACGACGTCGGCCTCGGCTATCCGCTTCGCGCCGCGGATGGTGATGAGATCGGCGGCGCCGGGACCGGCACCCACGAAGGAGACCCGACCAGTCATCACAACTGCTCCCCACGACGTGTTCGGCTTGGTGGGCAAGGACCGTACCGCGCGAGCACGATCCACTAACGAGTGGCCTCGAAGCGCACGGACTCGTTCGCGCAGGCCCGCACGAAGCGGGTCACCGCCTCCGGCGCGGCCGCCGGGTGGGTGTGCAGGTACGACGCGTGCACCCGGCCGAGGACGAATCCTTCGGTCACCGGGCGCAGGTCGTGGCCGCGCCACTGCCAGGCCGGTTTCGCGCCGTGCGCCACGCTCAGCGCGGTGCGGTGGAACTCGTGCCCGGTGATCCGGGAGCCCGCGGGGGCCAGCACCGAGTCCTGCGGCGCGACGGCGTCGCGGTAGCCGAGGGTGAGCCGGGACGTCATCGCGCCCTCGGCGTCGATCACGCCGCACATCGGCACGCCGTCCAGGGAGTTCGCCAGGTACAGCAGGCCGCCGCACTCGGCGTGCACGGGCGCGCCGCCGCGGGCCAGGGCGGCGACGGCGGCGCGCAGCCCGTCGTTGGCCGACAGCTCGGCGGCGTGCTGCTCGGGGAACCCGCCGGGCAGCACCAGGCCGGCCGTGCCGTCGGGCAGGGTCTCGTCGCGCAGCGGGTCGACCACGACGACGTCCGCGCCCGCCGCGGCCAGCAGCTCGACCTGCTCGGCGTAGCCGAAGGTGAACGCCGCACCGCCCGCCACGGCGATCGTCGGCGCGCCCTCGACCGGCTCGACCTCGGTGCGCGGGTCCCACGTCGGCACGGCCATCGCGGGCACCTCGGCGGCGAGCCTGCGCACCGCGTCCAGGTCGACGTGCCGGGCGACCGCGTCGGCGATGGCGTCCACGGCGGCGACGGCCGCCGGTCCGTGCTCGGCCGCGGTGACCAGGCCCAGGTGCCGTGACGGGAGGGTGAACTTGTCGTCGCGCGGCAGCACGCCGAGCACGTCCAGCCCAACCTCGGCGCACGCGCCGCGCAGCACCTGTTCGTGCCGGGCGGAGCCGACCTGGTTGAGCACCACGCCGCCGAGCCGCACGGTCGGGTCGTAGCCGCGGAACCCGTGCAGCAGGGCGGCGAGGCTGCGGCTCTGGCCGCGGGCGTCGACCACGAACAGCACGGGCGCGGACAGCAGCTTGGCGACGTGCGCGGTGGACCCGATGCCCTCGGTGTCCACTCGCCCGTCGAACAGGCCCATCACGCCTTCCACCACGGCCAGGTCGCAGCCGCGGGCGCCGTGCGCGAACATGCTCGCCACCCGGTGCTCGCCGACCATGACCGGGTCGAGGTTGCGGCCCGGCCTGCCCGTGGCCACCGAGTGGTAGCCGGGGTCGATGTAGTCCGGGCCGACCTTGAACGGTGCCACCCGGTCACCCGCGCGGCGCAGCGCCGCCATCAGGCCGGTGGCCACGGTGGTCTTGCCGCTGCCCGACGCGGGCGCGGCGACCACCAGCCGGTTCACCACTCGATCCCCTTCTGGCCCTTCTGCCCTGCGTCCATCGGGTGCTTGACCTTGGTCATCTCCACCACCAGGTCGGCGGCGTCGACCAGCTTCGCGGGCGCGTACCGGCCGGTGATGACCACGTGCTGGTGGCCGGGCCGGTTGCGCAGGGCCTCCACCACCTCGTCCACGTCGATCCAGCCCCAGTGCATCGGGTAGGTGAACTCGTCGAGCACGTAGAGGCCGTGCCGTCCGGCGGCGAGCCGGCGGGAGATCTCCTGCCAGCCCTCGCGGGCGGCGGCGGCGTGGTCGTCCTCGGTGCCCTGCTTGCGGGTCCAGGACCAGCCCTCGCCCATCTTGTGCCACTCGACCGGGCCGCCCTCGCCGGTCTGCTCGTGCAGGCGGCCGAGCGCGCGGAACGCCGACTCCTCGCCGACCTTCCACTTGGCGGACTTCACGAACTGGAAGACGCCGATGGACCAGCCCTGGTTCCACCCGCGCAGCGCCAGGCCGAAGGCGGCGGTCGACTTGCCCTTCATCTCGCCGGTGTGCAGCACGACCAGCGGTCGGTTGCGGCGCTGCCGGGTGCTGAGCCCGTCGTCCGGGACCGTGGTTGGTTGACCTTGGGGCATTGCGACGCTCCTACGCGGCTCGGGCGGCGCGCACGACGCCGGCGACCTGGTCGGCGGACAGTTCTTCCAGGCGCACGCACGCCGCTTCGAGCGCGACCGCCACGCGTGCCGCCAGGCCGAGCCTGATCGGGCCGTGCTCGCAGTCGACCACCACCGACGCCACCCGGTCGGCGGCCAGCAGTCCGGCCGCGCGCAGCGCGTCGCGCATCGGGTCGCCGCCGGTGCCCGAGGCCGTCGCCCGACCGTCGGTGAGCAGCACCAGCAGCGGTCGGCGGCGGGGGTCGCGGACGCGTTCGGCGTCCAGCACGCGGCGGGCGCGCAGCAGGCCGTCGGCCAAGGGCGTGCGGCCGCCGGTGCGCAGGGCGCGCAGCCGGGCCGCCGCCGCGTCGACCGAGTTGGTCGGCGGCAGGGCGACCTGGGCCTCGCGGCCCCGGAACGTCACCACCCCGACCTTGTCCCGCCGCTGGTAGGCGTCGCGGAGCAGGGAGATCACCGCACCGCTGACCGCCGACATCCGCTGCCGGGCGGCCATCGAGCCGGACGCGTCGACCACGAACAGCACGAGGTTGCCCTCCTTGCCCTCGCGCACCGACAGCCGCAGGTCCGCGCCGCGCAGCTCAAGGCCCGGACCGCGGCGACCGCGGGCGGCCTGGTACGGCGCCGCCGCGCCGAGCGTGCCGACGACGTGCAGGCCCGTTCCATCCACAGTGGACGATCGGACCACCCGGCCGGTGCGCGCGCGGGCGCGGGACCGCTTGCCCGGCGCGCCCTCGCCGACCCCGGGCACCTCCAGCAACCGGGCGCGGAACGCGGGCGCGGGAGCGTGCGACCGCTCGGCCGAGCCCGCACCCTGACCGTCCGAAGTGGACTCCGGCGGCCCGCCGGGCGGCGGCGAGCCGCCACCGTCGTCCGGGCCTCCCGGGTCACCCGGGCCATCGGGGTCGTCCGGGCCCTCGGGGCCGTCTTCCGGTTCCCGCGCGGCCTCCTCGCCCTGCTGGAGGGCGTCGTTGAGCTGCTCCTCCTCCAGGCCGGGCTCGTCGAACGGGTCGCGGCGCTTGCGGTGCGGCAACGCCAGGCGGACGGCCGCCTCCACGTCCTCCTCGGTCACCTCCGCGGCACCGCGCCAGGCGGCGTGCGCGGTCGCCGTGCGGGCCACCACGAGGTCCGCGCGCATCCCGTCCACCTCGAACGCGGCGCAGATCCCGGCGATGCGGCGCAGCTCGGCGTCCGGCAGCACGACGTCCTCGAGCCGGTCGCGCGCGGCGACGATCCGCCGTGCCAGGTCCCGGTCGGTCTCCGCCCAGCGGGCGGCGAACCCCTCGGGGTCGGCTTCGTAGGCCAACCGCCGCCGCACGACCTCGGTGCGGGTCGGGACGTCCCGCGAGGCGCGCACCGCGACCGTGAGGCCGAAGCGGTCCAGCAGCTGGGGGCGCAACTCGCCCTCCTCCGGGTTCATGGTGCCCACCAGGAGGAACGACGCGGCGTGCGACACGGATACGCCTTCGCGCTCGACGTGCGCGCGGCCCATGGCGGCGGCGTCGAGCAGCAGGTCGACCAGGTGGTCGTGCAGGAGGTTCACCTCGTCCACGTACAGCACGCCCCGGTGCGCGGCGGCCAGCAGACCCGGCTGGTAGGCGCGGACGCCCTCGGTCAACGCGCGTTCGAGGTCGAGCGAGCCGATCAGCCGGTCCTCGGTCGCGCCGACCGGCAGCTCCACCAGCCGCGCGGGACGCCGTTGCGCACCCGCGCCGTGCGGCCCGTCCGGGCAGTCGGTGGGCGAGGTCGGGTCGCAGCCGAACCGGCAGCCCGGGACCACGTCCAGCTCGGGCAGCAGCGCGGCGAGCGCGCGCACCACGGTCGACTTCGCGGTGCCCTTCTCACCTCGGACGAGCACCCCGCCGATACCGGGGTGCACAGCGTTGAGCAGCAGAGCTGTGCGGAGGTCGTCGTGGCCGACGACAGCGGAAAAGGGGAAACGCGCGCCCATGCGGCGGTGTCCTTCCTCGGGTGTCCACGCCCGTGTCCGGTCGATGAGTCGGGGGTCGAGTTCCTGACTCCCGGCTCCTCGGTCCGGTCACAGTGGCGGGACCGCGCCGGATTCGCACCGGCTTCCTCGCACACCCCCTCTACAGCCTGGGCATCGTCGCACTTCGCCCGGCGCGCTCCAAGTCCGGCAGGGGCGAGGACGATCACACCGGCACGTGCCCGGGCGCAGGCTGGGCACCGGACACGGCGCTAGGATGCGGTCATGAGCCGACCGGCCGCGCGCTCCCCCGAACCCGCCCGCTCCGGGCGGCACTCGGCGGATGTCGACGGCCTGGAGCCCACGCCCGAGTGGGTGGGCGACACCGAGGCCGCCGCCCGGTTCGGCTCGCCGGAAGCCATCCGCGCCGCCTTGTTGCCCGAGCAGACCGCCGAGTTCGACGCCGCATTCGACGCCGCGCTCACCGCGGCCCGCCGGACGCTGCACCTCGACCAGTTGCGCGACACCTTGCAGGCATGGCGACGGATCGCGCTGCTCACCCACCGAAACCCCGCGGAGGCCCGGCGAGTGGCCGCCGCGATCGCCGACGTCCGGCGCACCGGTGCGCCGCGTCCCGGCAGCGTGGCGTGGGCGGACCTGCGCGCGCAACTCGACCGTTAGCGCCCACGCAGGAGCACTCGAACAGCACATGGCGTACGAGCTCGACGTCGACCCCGACGCACAGGACCAGATCCGCGCGCTTCCACCGGAAGGCCTCAAGGCGCTCGTCGAGGCGTTCGAGGTCTTGGTGCTCGTGCCGGAACGCGGTCGGCCGCTCAACCCCGACAATCCCGAAGGCGGGCTCTTCCAGCTCACCTTCGCGGGCGGTCGCGGCCTGGTCACCTACCTTTTGCTGAGAAGTCAGGCCCGCGTCGACGTGCTCGTCGTGACCTGGGTTTCGTTCGACTGACGGCCGGGTGCGCCCAGCTCGACCTCCACCCGCAACGGCGCGCGGAACGACAGCAGGCCCAGCATCGGTGGCGGTCCGGTCGAGGCCAGGCGCAGGTCGGGGAACCGGCGCGCGGTCTCGCGCAGGACCACCTCCGCCTCCAGCCGGGCCAGGCCCGCGCCCAGGCAGAAGTGCCTGCCGAAGCCGAACGCCAGGTGCTTGCGGGCACCCGACCTGGCCGGGCAGAACCGCTCGGGCTCGGGGAACACCTCCGGGTCCGAACCGCTGCCCGCGAGCATCAGCAGCAGCTGCGCGCCCGCCGGGACGTCCACCCCCGAGAGGGTGACCGGCTCGGCGGCCACCCGCCGCCAGGTGCTCACCGGCGGGTCGCGGCGCAGCACCTCCTCCACGCACGCGGCGGCCATGCCCGGCTCGCCCAGCCGTGACCACAGGCCGTCCTCCCGCAGCACCGCGTGGAACGCCGAGCACAGCAGCTGGGTGGTGGTCTCCTGCCCGGCGATCAGCAGGAAGTAGCAGAGCCCGGCCGCGTCCCGGATCGGCACGCCCTGCGCGCGCAACGCGCCGAACAGGTCGTCGCCGCCGGGGTCGGCGGCCTTGATCCGGGAGGTCAGCCACTGGTGGAACGCGGCGGTGGGACGGGCCAGCTCGTGCTGCCGCGCCACCGTGACGTCACCCCAGAACAGCTCCAATGACGCCGTGCTCCACGCCTTGAGCGCGTCGACGTCCACCTCGCGGATCCCCATGACCTCCAGCAGCACGATCGCGGGCAGGTCGCGGGCCAGGGCCGGGTGCAGGTCGGCACGCCCGCTCAGCCGGTCCAGCCGCTCCCCCGCCAGCTGCGCGATCCGCGGCCCCATCGCCGCCACCCGCGCCGGCGTGAGGAACCGGGCGACCAGTCGGCGCAGGTCGGCGTGCGTGTCGGTGCCGTTGTTGGCCAACGTCGGCGGCAGCGAGAAACCCGCGCGGGCCAGCACCCGCAGCACCGGCCCCGCGATCGGGACCACCGCGGTCAACGCGTTGTCCGGGTGGAAGCGGCGCGGGTCGGCCAGCACGGCGCGCACGTCGTCGTAGCGGCTCACCAGCCACAAGCCGGTCCGCTCGTCGCGGTGGACCGGCGCGTTCTCGCGCAACGAGCGCAGGTCGGCAGGCTCCGGCTGGAAGAGGTCCACGCCGGCACCGTAGCCGCAGGATGCGACACTGCCGGCGTGAGCGTGCGCACAGGTGACTCGGTGTTCGACTGGATCGACACGCGTGCCGAGGCCCGCGCGAAAGCCGGCCTCGCCCGCCGGGTCCGACCCCGCCCGGCCGACTCGACGAACCTCGACCTGGCGTCGAACGACTACCTCGGCCTGGCCCGCGACAAGCGGGTGACGGGTGCCGCCGCGGCGGCCTCGCTGCGCTGGGGCGCGGGCTCGACCGGGTCGCGGTTGGTCACCGGCTCCACCGAGCTGCACACCGAGCTGGAGTACGAGCTCGCGAACTTCTGCGGCGCGCAGTCGGCGCTGGTGTTCTCCTCCGGCTACCTGGCGAACCTGGGCGCGCTGACCGCGCTGTCCGGTCCGGGCACCGCGATCGTGGCCGACCAGCACATCCACGCCTCCCTGATCGACGGCACCCGGCTGTCCAAGGCCGACGTCGTGGTCGCCGGGCACTGCGACGTCGACCAGGTCACCCACGCCCTGTCCACCCGCGGCAAGCGGCGGGCGCTGGTGGTGACCGACTCGGTGTTCTCCGTGGACGGCGACCTGGCGCCGCTGGCCGACCTCGCCGCCGCCTGCCGCGAGCACGACGCGGCGCTGATCGTGGACGACGCGCACGGGCTCGGCGTCATCGGCGAGGGCGGGCGCGGCGCGGTGCACGCGGCGGGCCTGGCCAAGTCGCCCGACGTGGTGACCACGGTGACCCTGTCCAAGTCCTTGGGCGCGCAGGGCGGCGCGGTGCTCGGACCGAGCCGGGTGATCAAGCACCTGGTGGACACCGCGCGCACGTTCATCTTCGACACCGGGCTCGCGCCGGCCAGCACGGCGGCGGCGCTGGCCGCGCTGAAGGTGCTGCGGGACGAGCCGGAGCGGCCCGCGCGAGCGCTGGACGTGGCTCAGGACCTCGCGTTCCGGCTGAAGGAGGCCGGGTTGCGGGTCAGCACGCCCACCGCGGCCGTGGTGTCCGTGCAGGCGCCCTCGCCCGAGGCGGCGTTCGACTGGGCCGAGGCGTGCCGCGCGCAGGGCGTGGTCGTCGGCTGCTTCCGGCCGCCGTCGGTGCCCGACCGGATCTCCCGGCTCCGCCTGACCGCCCGCGCCGACCTGTCCGAGGGCGACGTCGAGCGCGCCGTGCGGGTGATCACGGAGACCGGCGCATCCGCAGGTGCGGTATCCCGTCCTCGATGAACTCGGCGCCCTGCGGCTCGAAGCCGAACGACGCGTAGAAGTCGACCACGTAGGTCTGCGCGTCCAGCACGCACTGCGCCCGGCCCACCTCCGCCAGCGCCGCCTCCACCAGCCGGCGGCTGTAGCCGCGGCCGCGCGCGGCGCGGGCCGTGCAGACCCGGCCGATGCGGAACGTGCCGCCGGGCTCCTCCAGCAGCCGCAGGTACGCCAGCGGTTCCGGTGAGTCGTCGGCCTCCAGCCAGAAGTGACGGGTGCCCGGTTCGAGGTCGCGCCCGTCCAGTTCCGGGTAGACGCAGTTCTGCTCCACCACGAACACGTCGGAGCGCAGCTTGAGCACGGCGTAGAGCTGATCGGGCGTCAGGTCGGCCGACCACTGCCGGCGCAACGTCGCCGGGTACGGGTGTGAGCGCACCCCACTGTGGTACCACAGTCTCAGATTTGGTCCCGGTACCGGCTCAGCCGCGTGTAGACGCCGGGTTGGCCCGGCCGGGCGCAACCGCGGCCGTAGGACACGACGCCGACCAGCTCGCCCGCCACGGTGAGCGGTCCGCCGGAGTCGCCCTCGCAGGCGTCCTTGCCGCCCTCCGGGTAGCCGGCGCACAGCATCCCGCCCGGCCGGTAGTCGGGGACCTCGGCGGCGCACTCGGCGTCCGCGCGGATCGGCACGTCGACCTCGCGCAGGCGTCGGCTGGGCGCGCTCAGCTCACCGGTCCGACCCCAGCCGTAGACCGTGGCTTGGCCCGATGTGGCGTCGGCGATCCGGATGGGCCGGTAGGGCAGCGGGGTGGCGAGGGTGAGCGTGGCCACGTCGTGACCGGCGGACACGTCGGTGAACGAGGGGTGCCGCCAGAGCGCGGCCACCCGCACCGCCCGGCCGGCGCCGGTGTCCAGGTCGGCGCGACCGGCGACCGCGGTCAGGTCGGCGGGCCGCCGGTCGCGGTCGCCGAGGGCGGTGCGCGCGACCGTGCAGTGCGCGGCCGTGACCACCTTGTCCGGCGCGACCAGGGCGCCACCGCAGAAGAAGGCGCCCCCGTCGAACAGCGCCACCGCCCACGGCGTCGCGGGCGCCTCCCGGCCACCCACGATGGCGTCCGCCGGCAGCGCGGACAGGATCAGCACGAGAACGGCGAAGACCGGCGCGCTGATGCGCATGGAGCACTCCTCCTACGACGTGTGGCCGAACGGGCACCGACCGTAGCGGACCGCCGCAACGGGCGTCACCGTGGGATGGAATCCGAAAATTCTGTTGCTAGGATGCTCTAGCGCCGAAGATTCAACGGCCAGTGAGGCAGATCACGACGGTCTGTCCGGAACATGAAGGACGTTTCCATGCACCTGGACTTCACCCAGCTGCCGGCGTTCCTGATCGCCTGCGCGGTGGTCGTGCTGACCCCGGGCGTGGACGCCTTCCTCCTGCTGCGCACCTCGATGCGGTCCGGCACGCGCGCCGGGCTGCTGGCGCTGGCGGGCATCCACACCGCGGCCTTCGTGCAGGTGGCGCTCGTCATCTCGGGCCTGGGCGTGGTGATCGCCCGCTACCCCGCCGTGCTGACCGGCCTGCGCTGGATCGGCGCGGCGTACCTGCTCTACCTGGCGGTGTCGATCACCCGCGGGCTGCTGCGGCGGTCGGGCGGCGAGGTGGTGGCGGTCACGCCCCGACCGTTCCGGCAGGGATTCCTGACCAACATCACCAACCCCAAGATGCTGCTGTTCTCGCTGGCGTTCCTGCCGCAGTTCATCGGCACGGGCGACCCGGCGTTCCAGCTCGGGATGCTCGCCGCGGTCTTCCTCGGGCTGGCCGCGCTGTGGGAGCTGACGATCGTGGTGGCCGCGGCGCGCGTCGCCGGTTCGTTGCGCCGACCCGGCGTGACGACGGCGCTGGACGCGGTGTGCGCGGCGGTGTTCCTCACCATGTCGATCGGGCTCGTGCTCTAGGGCGCCCGACGCCTCCCAGTTCCGGTGTGCGGACCCCCGAGGCCCGAGGGTCCGCACACCGCCCCATCAGGTCCCGATCTGGTCCTGGATCACGTCGGCGTAGGCGGCGACCTTGCCGTAGATCCCCGGCTTGCCCTCGCGGGCGCAACCTTCACCCCAAGAGGTGATGCCGATGAGCTTCCCGCCGGCCACGAACGGACCACCCGAGTCACCCTGGCAGGTGTCCACGCCACCCTCCGGGTAGCCGGCGCACGTCATCTCAGCCGGGTCGTACTGCGGGTACGCGTCCCGGCAGTAGTCGTCCTCCATCACCGGCACGGTCGCGCCCAACAGGTACCGCGACAACGCGCCCTGCTCGCTGGTCCGCCCCCAGCCCAGCACCAGGCCGCTCGTGCCCGGCTCGTACAGCGCGCCGTCCGACGGGCCGGCGAGCGGCAGGGGCGTCTGCTCCACCGGCGAGCGCAGCGTCAGCACGGCGACGTCCGCGCCCTGGTCCGCGGCCGCGAAGTCCGGGTGGATCCAGATGGCGGTCAGCCGCAGGACCCTGCCCTCGCTGCCGTTGCGGTCCTCGCGGCCGACCACCACCCGCGTGTTCCTGGGCGTGCGCGCGGTCGCGCAGTGCGCGGCGGTGACCACCTTGGTCGGCGCGACCAGCGTGCCGCCGCAGAACTGGTTGCCGGCGGAGTCCGTCAGGTACACCACCCACGGGTGGTCCTCGATCGACACCCGTCGGCCACCCACCACGCGGTCGTCCACCACGCGGCCGTCCACCGCCGGGCCGTTCACCGCCGGACCGTCCACCAGCGGGCTGTCCGCGCGTTCGTCCGCCGTGGCGGTGCCCGCGAGAGCCATCAACAACGTCATCGACAACGCGGCAAGCCGCATCGGCCCCTCCTCCTGATCAAAAGTCTCCAGGAGGAGGTTAGTCAGAACAGCCGATCCCGCTGGACCAAGTGGACTAGTCCGCTCCGGTGAACTTGCCGCGCACCCGACCGGCCGCGCCCACGAGCACGTCGCCCACCTCGTTGATCACCTTCATCAGCGGGTCCTCGGACTGGGCCGCCGACTCCTTGTACGACCGGGCCGCGGACCTGATGTCCTCGGTGAACGAGCTCGTCGGCCGGTCGTCCTCGCGCCGCTGGTACTCGCCGGTCAGGATGGCGCGGTACTCCTCGCCCGCCGCCCACCTCTGCAGCTCCGCGGCGCGCACCACGGCCATCGGGTGGGTCAGGGGCCACGTGCGGATCAGCTTGAGCACGCTGTCGCGCACGTCCTCGACCTGCTCGTACTCCTTGGCCTGCTTGAGGAACTCGGCGGTGTCGACCCGGGTGAGGTCCATGCCGCCCGCCATGGCCACGTGCACCCGCAGCGCGGCGGCCGGGTCCTGCGCGCACAGCAGGCCGGCGCGGTCGCAGGACAGCTCGGTCTTGCGGTACCACTCGCGCAGCGCGGCGATGATCGCGGTGATCGCCCAGTAGCCCCCCGGCATCCAGCCCAGGCCGTGCTGCAGCTGCATGAGCCGTTGCAGGATCGTCTGGTACAGCGCGTGCCCGGACAGCACGTGGCCCATCTCGTGCCCGATGGCGAACCGCAGGCCGTCGGCGTCCAGCAGCTCGATCAGGCCCGTGGTGAGCACGATGAACGGCTTGTCGATGCCCAGCGTCATGGCGTTGGGCACCGGGTCGCGCTTGACGAACAACTCCGGCACCGGGTCGACGTCCAGCGTCGCCGCCGTCTCCAGCCGGAGCCGGTCCAGCTCCGGGTACTGCTTCGGGCCCACCCTGATGCTCGACGCCAGGTAGCCCAACCGCTCGCCGCGTTCCGTGAACGCGCCCGCCACCGCCTGCAACACCGGGCCGATGCCCGGCACCGCGCGCAAGACCGCCAACGCCCCCCGGTCGACCGGGTGCTCGTACGCCCGCGGGCTGATGCCCGGGAACCGCACGCGCGCGCTCGACCGTTCGATCTCCTCGCTGCTCATGCCTCCCACAGTGCCACGACAGGGCACCCGCCTCTCCCCGATCGGACGAATCGGCGTGCACACTGGCCCGGTGAACGCAGACGTGCTCGGCACCGACTACGAACTCCGCGCGCTGCCCCTGGGCGGCGGGGACACGACCGCCACCCTGGTCCGCCGCCGCGCGCGGCCCGCCACCCGGGGCGCGGTGCTGTACGTGCACGGTTTCGCGGACTACTTCTTCCAGCGGCACGTCGCCGAGCACTTCACCGCGCGGGGCTTCGACTTCTACGCCATCGACCTGCGCGCGTACGGGCGGTCGTTGCGGCCGGGCCAGGTGGCGAACTTCGTCACCGACCTGGCCGAGCACTTCGAGGAGATCGACGCGGCGGCGCGGGTGATCCGCGAGGAGGACGGGCACCGGCACCTCGTGGTGATGGGTCACTCGACCGGCGGCCTCATCACCAGCCTGTGGGCGCACGAGCGGCGTTCGGACGACCTGCTCGACGCGTTGGTGCTCAACAGCCCCTGGCTCGACCTGGCCGAGCCGTGGTTCGTGCGGACGGTCGGCACGGCGCTGGTGCGCGGCGTCGGCCGCTTCGCGCCGCGACTGGTGCTCAAGCCCGGCCTGGGCCCGGTGTACGGCGAGAGCATCCACCGCGACCACCAGGGCGAGTGGGACTTCGACACGGCGTGGAAGCCGATCGAGGCGTTCCCGGTGCACGCCGGGTGGCTGCGCGCGATCCGCCGCGGTCACGCCCAGCTGCACCGGGGCCTGGACGTCCGCCCGCCCGTGCTGCTCCTGCGGTCCGGTCGCAGCCACCTGCACGCGAAGCGGTGGACGCCCGAGGCGATGACCGCGGACACCGTGCTGGACGTGGAGCACATGCGGCAGTGGGGGCCGAAGATCGGCAAGCGGGTGACGATCGTGCCGGTGGAGGGCGGCATGCACGACCTGTTCCTGTCCGCCGAGCCGGTGCGCAGGCGTGCGCTGGCCGAGGTGGACGAGTTCCTGGACCAGGTCTGAACGGTCAGCGCAGGTGCTCGACCGCCAGCCGGGCCGCCGTGCCGATCACCGCGTCGGCCGCGGGCAGGGTGAAGGCCGTGCTCGCGCTGCGGGTGCACACCGCCACCGCGTAACGGCCCCCGTCCGGGTACTCGACCACCCCGATCTCGTTGCGCACGGTCGGCAGGGTGCCGGTCTTGCCCGCCACCCGCACGTCGTCGAACGGGAAGCCGGACGCCAGGCGGTGCGGCCACACCTGCAACGCCATGGTCCGGCGGATCGGCGCGCACCCGTCGTGCTCCCACACGTGCCGCAGCAGGGTGGTCAGCTCGCGCGGCGTGCCGCGGTTGGTCCGGTCGGGGTCAAGGGCGCGCAGCCGTGACAGCACGGCGGGATCGGTCAGGGCGCCCGGCAGCACGTCGGGGGCGGCGTCCTCGGCCGCGGTGCGCGTGAAGTCCCGCGTCCGGTGCACCACGAGCGTCCTGATCAGCCCCAGCTCCCTCAGCGCGCGGTTGACCTCGTCCAGGCCGATCAGGTCCACCAGCGCGTCCGCGGCGGCGTTGTCGGACACCGTGACGGCGAGGTAGGCCAAGTCGCGCAACGACATCGTGACCGGGTCGAGCATCCCGCCGACGCCCGTCGGGCCCGTGCTGCGGTCGTGGTCGAGGGTGATCCGGCGGGTCAGGTCGAGGTCGCCGTGGTGCAGCGCGACGACCAACGGGATCTTGAAGACGCTCGCCAGCACCACGGGGTCGTCCGCGCCGACGGACACCTCGCGTTCGGGGTGGTCGAGGTCGACGGCGTGCAGCCGGCCGGTCACCCCGGCGTCGGCGAACGCGGCCCGCACCCGCGCGGCGGCGCGTGCGGCGGTCATGCCAGGTACTCCGCGGCCGGGCGCGGGTAGCGCGGCAACGTGCCCTCGGCGTGCCGCATCCCCTGCGCGGTGAGGACTTCGGTGACGGCGTCGGCGAACGCGGTGACGGCCGGGGTCTGCCGGCCGCGTGGCCAGGCGGCCGACGTCCGCCAGAGCAGGGGTGTGCCGCGCAACGGCCGCCAGACCGCGTCCGGCGGGGGTGCGACGCCGTCGTGCAACGCCACCGCGCCGCCCGCCAGCACCAGGCCGAGCGCGAACTCCGGGTTGCCCGCCTGGTGCACGTCGGCGGGCGTGTAACCGTGCCGCGCGCACGTGGTCAGCACCTCGTCGTGCAACGCGGGCGCGGTGGCGCGCGGGAACAGCACGAGCGCCAGGCCGTTCAGGTCGGCCAGCCGGACCTCCCGGTCGGCGGCCAGCGGGTGCTCGCGCGGCAGCAGCACGCCCAGCGGGCTGGTCAGCACCGGCCCGAGGGTCAGCCACGACACGTCGAACGGGAACCGCAGCACGCCGACGTCCAGGCTCCGGTCGGCCAACGCGCGCAACTGCTCGGCGGTGCCGATCTCCCGCAGCCTCAGCTCCACCGTGCTGCGACGGCGGAACGCGGGCAGCAACGCGCCCACCGCACGCCCGCCCAGGTCCGGCGGCACGCCCGCGCGCAGCGACCCGGCCTCGCCGTTGCGGAACCGCCCGGCCGACGCCCGCAGCCGGTCCTCGCCCGCCAGCAGGTGGCGGGCCTCGGCGAGGATGTGCCTGCCCGCGTCGGTTAGCGCGACGTGCCGGGCGTCGCGGTCGAGCAGGCGGACGCCGAGCTCCCGCTCCAGGCGTTGGATGCTCTGCGACAGCGGCGGCTGGGACATGTGCAGGCGGGCCGCGGCACGACCGAAGTGCAACTCCTCGGCGACCGCCAAGAAGTACCGCAGGTGCCGCAACAGGTCCACGAGCAGCGATGATAGCCGTTCGCATATCGCAACCCCGGTGATATCGGACTTGGACACCCCGGTCGCGCACTGGTCTTGTCGGTGGCATGTGCGTGAGCAGGCGACAGGTGTTGATCGGATCGGCGGCCGTCGCGGTGGCGGGCGCCAGGCCCGGAGTGGCGAGCGCGGCCGGCACGGCGGCCGCGGCGGAACCCGCGTCGACGTCGGGCGGCAGCGGGGTGAGCCTGCGCTGGCTGGGCGTCGCGGGGTGGGAGCTGCTGGTCGACGGCCGCCGGGTGCTGGTCGACCCGTACCTGAGCCGGTTGCCGGTGTTCGACGACGAGGGCGGGTTCATCGCCGACCACCCGCTGGCGGTGCGCACGGACCTGGTGGACCGCCACCTCGGCGAGCGGCCGGAGTTGGTGCTGGCCACGCACGGCCACTACGACCACCTGCTGGAGATCCCGTACGTGGTCGAGAAGCACGGTTCGCGGGTCATCGGCACCGAGACCCACCGGCACCTGCTGACCGCGCAGGACGTGCCCGGGGACAACGTGGTCGTGGCGTCCGGCGGCGAGCACCTGGACTTCCACGGCTTCACCGTCCAGGTGTTCCGCAGCCTGCACAGCCAGTTCGGCGCCTACGGCTACTTCGCGCCCGGCAGCCTGACCGCCCCGCCACCGCGACCGGCCACGATCAGCGACCTCGTGGAAGGCGGCTCACTGGCGTACATGATCACCGTGCGGAACTTCTCGGTGCTGTTCCTCTCCGGCACGGCCAACTACGTGGAGCGCGAGATCGCCGGCCTGCGACCGGACGTCCTCGTGCTCGGCATGAGCGGTCACGCAAACGTT
Organism: Actinosynnema sp. NPDC050801; assembly: GCF_040673975.1. Classification (NCBI taxonomy): domain Bacteria; kingdom Bacillati; phylum Actinomycetota; class Actinomycetes; order Pseudonocardiales; family Pseudonocardiaceae; genus Actinosynnema; species Actinosynnema sp. NPDC050801. Next base: position 145,162 of record NZ_JBFAQZ010000006.1, read on the forward strand.
TACGACTACACCGCGCGCGCCCTGCGGGCGACCAGGCCCAAGCTGCTGGTCCCGAGCCACCACGACGACATGGTGACCCAGCTGGACGACCCGGCCCTGCCGCCGCGCGGCAACCCCGCGGCCGCGGCCGAGCTGACCGCGACGGCGCGGCGGATCGGGCTGGCGGCACGCGTGCTCGACCCGGAGGTCCTGCGCTGGTACGAGCTGTAGGCGCGCACGGCGCCGGGGCTCACACCTCCAGGTTGAAGTGCGGCAACCCCTCGTCCACGCCGAACCCCGTGCCGCCGACCAGGTCGCACAGGTGCCGCGCGATGCGGGCGCTGAACCCGGCGGCCTCCAGGTCGTCACCGCGCGGCTGCACCGGCCCTCGCAGCCGCAGCACCTCCACATCGTGCTCCGCGGGCGGGTTGCCGCCGATGTACCGGGCCAGGTCCCGGTTGACCACCCAACCCCACACGTGCACCCGCGCCGGTTCGCCGCCGGTCGGCCGCCACAGGGCCACCCGCGCGTAGGTGGCGTCGTCGTCACCGCCGACGGACACGGTCGCCTCGAACAGGGGCCCCCAGTCGTACCGGTCGCGCTCCCGCAACCGGCACACCTCGACCAGGTCGCGCAGGGCGGGTTCCAGGCGGCGCGCCATCATCTCCGAATAGACCACCGCGCCACCACACCACATCGGGAACGTCCCGTGAACAACCGATCGGTCTAGCGCCACGCCGCCGGGCTCGGGAGATCATGGTGGGCGGGAGGTTCCCATGGCCGAGGACTTCAACCGGTACTGCGACCTGACCATGCGGGGCGGGACGGCGAGCGGGGTCGTCTACCCGTTGGCGGTGGTGGAGCTGGCCCGGCACTACCGGTTCAAGTCGTTGGGCGGCGCTTCGGCGGGCGCGATCGGGGCCGCGTTCACCGCGGCCGCCGAGAAGGGGCGCGACCAGGGCGGTTTCCGCAAGCTCGAAGAGGTCGTCGACTGGTTCGCCGCGCCCGGCTGGCGGCTGGCGCAGCTGTTCCAGCCCAGCGGGCACACCCGCAAGCTGTACCGGATCGTGGCGGCCTCCATGCAGCGCCGCGACTCCACCGGCCGCAGCCCGCTCACGTGCCTCCTGCTGGCCCTGATCAGCGCGATCGGGTGGCGGGCACGGGCGTTCCTGGCGGTGGCGCTGGCGTTGTGGCTCGTCGGACCGACGCTGTGGTTTCACTCGGTCGAGTGGGGTTCCACGCCGACGTGGGTGCTCATCGGCCTCACCGCCGTGGTCCTGGTCGGGGTGCCCGGGATCGTGCTGCGGGTCCTGCCGAAGGGCCGGGACGCCTGGCTGCGCCGCGCCGGTACCGCCCTGCTCCTGGTCGTCCCGCTGGTCCCGGTCGCCCTGAGCACGCGGTGGACGGCGCGGGGCCTGGCGAGCGCGGCCACCGCCGCCGGGTGGTGGCTGGTGCTCGGCTTCGCGTTCGTCAGCGCGGTCGCGCTCACCTTCGGCCTGGGCGCCAAGCGCTTCCTCGACCGGATGGCCACCACCATCCACTTCGGACTCGTGCCGGGCACCGGCGAGTTCCGGCCGTCCTTCTGGGACCGGCGCTGCGGTGTCCCGGCGTCGACCGGCGTGCCGCCGTTGAGCGACTGGATCGCCGACCGGCTGGACGACCTGTCCGGCACCGCGGACCTGACGTTCGACGACCTGACCACCAACCTGGTCCTGATGACGACGGACCTGTCCGAGGGCCGCCCCTACCGGCTGCCGTTCACCGAACCCGCCGACGCGTGGCTGTTCTGCCCGACGTGCCTGAAGAAGGTCCTGCCGGGCCGCACCGTCGACAAGCTGGGCGACGACGCCACGGAGCACCAGTGCCCGTTGCACCCCACCGAGGCCGTGCGCGTGCTGCCGGAGAACCTGCCGGTCGCGCTGGCCGTGCGGATGAGCATGCCGTTGCCGGGCCTGATCGCCGCGGTCCCGCTGGTGCGCGCCGAGCCGGAGCCGCGCGTGCACTGGTTCTCCGACGGCGGGATCACCAGCAACTTCCCGATCCACTTCTTCGACAACCTGCTGCCGCGCTGGCCGACGTTCGGGCTCTCGCTGCAGTCCTACCCGCCGGGCGACGACCGGCCCGTCTGGCTGCCCGGGCAGGACGCGTCCACCAGCGGCACGCCGTGGCGCGGCATCGGGCTGGTGCGGCACTTCGCGTCCGCGATCCTGGACACCATGCTGGACTGGCGCGACACCATGCAGTCCGCGCTGCCCGGCTACCGGGGCCGGATCGCGCACGTCCGGGTCGGCGCGCTGGAAGGCGGCACGAACCTGTTCATGCGCCCGGAGACCATCCGCGCCCTGGCCGAGCGCGGTGCGGAGGCCGGGCGGCTGCTGCGCACCCGGTTCACCGAGGACGGCGGCGACAAGACCGACCGCTACCGCTGGATCCGGATGCGGCTGGCCATGCGCGAGTACCGGCAGCTGGCCGAGCAGTCCGGCGAGCGCGGCGAGCTGTACCGAGACCTCACCGCCCGCTACCGGATCCCGGAGGACCTGCACGAGTGGTTCACGACCCCGCCGACCGGCCTCGACCCGCACGCGCGGGACATCGGCCTGACCCTGGACGCGCTGGGCGCGATGCCCGACGGCCCGTTCGACGGCGAGCCGCCCGTCGACCCCGACCTGCGCCTGACCCCACCGGAGTGACGGGGGTCAGGCCTTGCGGCCGACGCCCGCGTACGCGTTGATGTAGGCGTCGTCGGAGTCCGGTCGCCACTCGCTCAACGGCACGACGCCGGGTTCCACCACGTCCAGCCCGGTGAAGAACGCGGCGACCTCCGCGCCCGACCGGAGCACCAGCGGGCTGTCGGTGCGGCGGTAGATGGCGTTGACCTGCTCACCGCTCTCCCGCGCCTCCTGCGACACGCCGTCCCAGCTGGCGTGCGAGATGGCCAGGAAGCTGCCCGGCGCCAGCACGTCCCGGTACCGGGCGATCGCCGAGTGCGGGTCGTCGGTGTCGGGCACGAAGTGCAGCACCGCGAGCATCAGCAGGCCGATGGGCCGGTCGAAGTCGAGCGTCGCGCGGACCTCGTCGTCGGCCAGCACGGAGTCCGGCTCGCGCAGGTCGGCCTGGATCGCGGTGGCCAGCGGGTTGTCCGCCAGCAACGCCGTGCTGTGCGCCACGGCGACGGGCTCGACGTCGGCGTACACCACGCGGGCCGCCGGGTTGGTCTGCTGGGCGATCTCGTGCACGTTGCCCACGGTCGGGATGCCCGACCCCAGGTCGAGGAACTGGTCGATGCCCTGCGACAGCAGGTAGCGCACGGCCCGCCGCAGGAACGACCGGTTGGCCCGGGCCGCGCCGGACATGCCGGGGAAGATCTGCTCGACCGACTTGGCCGCCTCGCGGTCGACCGCGAAGTTGTGCGACCCGCCCAGGTAGTAGTCGTACATCCGGGCCGCGCTCGGTCGTTGGAGGTCCACCGAGGACGGGACCCAGCTCGCCTGCTCCATGCGCACATCTCCTCGTCAGTGGACGGCGTGATCGTCGCGGTGCGGCAAACCGGGCACAACCCCCGAATGGACGCTCACGGCGCGTTTCGCGGTAACCCTAGGAGGCCCGGCAGGCCGCGGTCCGGCCGGTCGAGGGCGGCGAGGTCGAGGGCGGCGAGGTCGAGGGCGGCGAGGTCGCGCTCGACCCGGGCGGCTTCGTCGTGACGCCGCTGCGCCCGGTACTTCTCGAACGCTTCCCACCACACCTGCCGAGTGGTCCTGCTGGCCGAGCGCGGCCTGCTCGCTGTGGGCGAACACCAAGCGGAAACAATCCCGCGCTCACCTTGGTTGAGCCAGTCAGACTCAACTTTGGAGGGATCATGGGCGAGACGTTGGCGCTGCCGGTGCTGCCGCTGGACGACGTGGTCGTGCTGCCGGGCATGGTCGTGCCGATCCGGCTCAGCGGCTCGGACGCCACCGCCGAGGCCCGCGCCGCGATCGAAGCGGCGACGGCCGCGGGCGAGGCCTCCGGCGACCGGTCGAAGGTCCTGCTGGTGCCCCGGCTGGACGGCAAGTACGCCAAGGTGGGCACGCTGGCGGTGATCGAGCAGGTCGGCCGGCTGCCCGGCGGCGAGCGCGCCGCCGTGGTGCGCGGCACCGAGCGGGTCCGCATCGGCACCGGCACGACCGGGCCGGGCGCGGCGCTGTGGGTCGAGGCGACCGTGGCGGACGAGCCGCCGACGGACGACCGCACCCGTGAGCTGGCCCGCGAGTACCGGGCGCTGGTCACCACCATCCTCCAGCAGCGCGGCGCGTGGCAGGTCGTCGACTCGGTGCAGCAGGTGGACGAGCCGTCCGCGCTGGCCGACCTCGCGGGCTACGCCTCGTACCTCGACGAGGAGCAGAAGGTCTGGCTGCTGGAGACCAGCGACGTCGCCGAGCGGCTGGAGAAGCTGCTGGAGTGGGGTCGCGAGTACCTGACCGAGCTCGACGTGGCCGAGACGATCCGCAAGGACGTCAAGGAAGGCGTCGAGAAGCAGCAGCGGGAGTTCCTCCTGCGCCAGCAGCTGGCCGCGATCCGCAAGGAGCTGGCCGAGCTGGACGGCAAGCCCGCCACCGAGGAGCAGGACTACCGGGCCCGGGTCGAGGGCGCGGACCTGCCGGACACCGTGCGCAAGGCCGCGCTGGCCGAGGTCGACAAGCTGGAGCGGACCTCGGAGCAGTCCCCCGAGGTCGGCTGGATCCGCACGTGGCTGGACACGGTGCTGGAGCTGCCGTGGAACGAGCGCACCGAGGAGTCCTACGACATCGCGGGCGCCCGTGCCGTCCTCGACGCCGACCACGCGGGCCTGGACGACGTGAAGGAGCGCATCACGGAGTACCTGGCCGTGCGACGTCGTCGGGCCGACCGCGGCCTCGGTGTGGTCGGCGGTCGCCGTTCCGGCGCGGTGCTGGCCCTGGTCGGACCGCCCGGCGTGGGCAAGACCTCGCTCGGCGAGTCGGTCGCCCGGGCCATGGGCCGCAAGTTCGTCCGGGTCGCCCTCGGCGGCGTGCGGGACGAGGCCGAGATCCGCGGCCACCGGCGCACCTACGTCGGCGCGCTGCCCGGCCGGATCGTCCGGGCCATCGCCGAAGCGGGCTCGATGAACCCCGTCGTGCTGCTCGACGAGATCGACAAGGTCGGCGCGGACTACCGGGGCGACCCGACCGCGGCGCTGCTGGAGGTCCTCGACCCCGCCCAGAACCACACCTTCCGCGACCACTACCTGGAGGTCGAGCTCGACCTGTCCGACGTGGTGTTCCTGGCCACGGCCAACGTGCTGGACTCCATCCCCGGCCCGCTGCTGGACCGGATGGAGCTGGTGCGGCTCGACGGGTACACCGAGGACGAGAAGGTGACCATCGCCCGCGACCACCTCCTGCCCCGCCAGGTCGAACGCGCCGGCCTCACCACGCAGGACGTCACGATCACCGAGGCGTCACTGCGCAAGCTGGCGGGCGAGTACACCCGCGAGGCGGGCGTGCGCCAGCTGGAGCGCTCGCTGGCACGGGTGCTGCGCAAGGTGACCGCACGGGTGGCGCTGGACGAGGCCGAACTGCCGGTCACGGTCGACGTGCCGGACCTGCGCGGCTACCTGGGCTCGCCCAAGCACACGCCGGAGTCGGCCGAGCGGACCACCGTGCCGGGCGTGGCCACGGGCCTGGCGGTCACCGGCGCGGGCGGCGACGTGCTCTTCGTCGAGGCTTCGCTGGCCTCCTCCGGCACCGGCGGTGCGGGCGTCGCGCTGACCGGCCAGCTCGGTGACGTGATGAAGGAGTCGGCGCAGATCGCGCTGTCCTACCTGAGGTCGCACGACGACCGGGCGGAGGCGCTGGCCGATCGGGGTGTGCACATCCACGTGCCGGCGGGCGCGGTGCCGAAGGACGGGCCGTCGGCGGGCGTGACGATGACCACGGCGCTCGCGTCGCTGCTGTCCGGCCGCCCGGTGCGGTCCGACGTGGCGATGACCGGCGAGGTCTCGCTGACCGGCCGCGTCCTGCCGATCGGCGGCGTCAAGCAGAAGCTGCTGGCCGCGCACCGGGCGGGCATCACGACCGTGCTGCTGCCGCGGCGCAACGAGCCCGACCTGGACGAGGTGCCGGAGTCGGTGCGGGCCGAGCTGACCGTCCACCTGGTGGCGGACGTGAGCGAGGTGCTGGACCTGGCCCTGGAGCCGGTCGCGGTGGCGACCACCGCGACCACCGCGGCCGCCTGACCCCGGTGGTGAAGCCCCGGTCGACCCCCAGGTCGGCCGGGGCTTCACCGGTCGCGTGCCCTCAGAAGCGGTCGGCGTGCTCGGCCGCCCAGTCCGCGAACGTGCGCGGACGGCGACCGGTCACCGCGGCGACCGTGTCGACCACGGTGGCCGCCTCCACGGGCGGGGAGGCGTGCCAGCCGATCACGAACTCGGCGTCCTCGCGGGACACGCCGGTCGCGACCAGCCGGTCGACCGCCTGCCGGTGCGTGATCCCGGCGAACGCGATGTCGCGCCCGAGGACCTCGGCGAGGATCGCGACCCGCTCACGCGGGGTCAGCGACTCCGGCCCGGTGAGGTTGTAGGCGCGGCCCGCGTGACCGTCCTCCAGGAGCGCGGTGACCGCGACGGCGGCGATGTCCGCCTCGTGCACCACCGCGCCGGGCAGGTCGTAGGGCTCGCGCACGACGCCCTCGGCGCGGATCGAGTCGACCCAGGTCAACGTGTTGGACATGAACTCCTGCGGCTCCAGGCGCGTCCACTCCACACCGGACTCGGCCACCGCCTGCTCCGCCGGTCCGACCCACCCGCCCCACACGACGGTCATCCGGCGCACGCCCGCGGCCACCGCGCGCTCGACCAGTTCGGCACCGACCTCGGCGAGCCCCGCGGTCACCGTCATGTGCAACCGGGTGACGCCGTCGAGCGCCTCGGTCAAGGTCCCGGGCGCGGTGTGCGTGCCCCGCACCACCTCCACACCGGCGGGCAGCCGCGCCCGCGCCGGGTCGCGGGACAACGCCCGGACGCGCTCTCCGCGACGGACCAGCTCGGCCACGACGTGCCTGCCGGTGTTGCCGGTGGCGCCTGTCACCAGGACGGTCATGGTGATCCCCCTTTCGTCACCGGCCACGCTAAGAGCTCGACCAAGCTGGAGGTCAACCGCTCACCGCAGGTTGCACAGGTCCACCGGCGCGCCGTCCGCGGTCAGGCACGGCAGGTACCCGGCGTCCTTCATCCGCACCCGCGCGTCGTCGTGCTCGCGCACGTACGCCACGAACCGGCCGATCAACTGCTCGGCCGCCGGCTCCGACCGCGTGTACAGGTACTCCACCGTCCAGAACGGGTAGCCGGCCTCCACGCCCGACGCCGCGTCGAACACCTTGCCGTCCAACGACAGCGCGGTGAGCGCGTTCGTCTTGCGCGCCTCGGCCACCGACGGCGCGTCGGCGTACCCGATCGCGCCCTCGACCGCGCCGATCTCCCGGACCACATCGGCGTTCTTGTCCCGCTCGCACCGGATCACCGGCGCGGCGGGCGCGCGGTCCTTCGCCCGGCAGTCGTTGGACGACAACGCGCTCTCGCTCGCGCCGAGCACCCGTCGCTCGAACAGCTCCCGGGTGCCGGACTCGCCGCCGCGCCCGACGATCCGGATCGGCAGCGGCGCGCCGCCGCGCAACTGGCTCCAGTCGGTGTACACGCCCGCGTAGACGCCGCGCAGCTGCTCCACCGAGATGGTGTCCAGCCCGACCGAGGCGTGCACCACGACGTGGTACACCACGATCGCCAGCTGCTGCGCGAACACGCCCTGCGCCTCCTGCTTGCCGTCGGACAGCGCGACCACACCCTCCTCGCCGCCGGCGACCTCGCGCACGCCCTGGATGCTCCCCGTCGCGGACGTGGTGATCTCGGCGCCGGGGCACGCCCGCTCGTACTGGTCGGCGATGGTGGCCATGGTCGGCATGAACACGCTCGACCCCTCCACCCGCAACGCGCCCGACGCGCACGCGACCGTGGCGTCGTGGGAACTCGGCGGCCACGCCAGCACCAGCACCAGGACCGCGGCCAGCAGGGCGGCCAGGCCGCCGGTGAGCCGGGGCAGGGTGAGCAGCCGTTCCGGGCGCTCGTCGTGCACGATGCCGGCGCCGCCGAGGCTGCCGACCACCTTCACGTCCTTGCCCAGCTCGCCGGTCGCGTTGCCGTCCGGCTCGCGCAGCACCACCAGCAGCTTGAACTTCTGCTTGCGCCCCAACGCCAGCTTCTCCAGCCGCACCCCGTGCCACACCGGCTCGCCCGGCGGTTCCGCGGGCACCGCCAGCCCGCCCCACCGGGCCACGCGCTGCGCCATCCGCTCCCGCACCGTCGGCAGCGTCGCCTTCGCCGGGCCCGCCTCCGAGCCGAAGAACTGCATGCTCCGCCGGATCTGCGCCTTCACCTCGTCCGACCCGGCCTCGGAGACCCTGGCGTTCCACACCACCCGGTTGCCGAAGGTGAACGTCAGCGGCTGCTCGAAGTCCTCGCCGTCGATGTCGTAGCTGCCGGTGTTGCGGACGCGGACCACCACGATGCTCATCCGGTCCAGCACCCGCACCAGTTCCCGCAGCTGCGGCGAGTTCGGGTCGGTGCCGTCGTGCAGCTGCTCCGGCCCGAGCCCGATCCTGGAGTTGTAGAGCACCCGGAACCCGAGCCGCTTGCGGCGCACGAAGAGCCGGTCGATGACCGGCGTGGCGAACAGCAACCCGATCGCCAGCAGCACCGGACCGGGACCACCGAGGAAGTCCAACGCGGACCGCAGCACCTGCACACCGAATTCTCGGTCGGCGGACCGACCGAGAACCGGGTCATCGCCGGGTGTTCACCGCGGCTTCACCGCGCGGCAAGCGCTGCCCCACCGGACGGACGATCTCCGGCCGGTCGCCGAGGTCGGTGCCGGACGTCGGTGCCGGACGTCGGTGCCCGACGTCAGTGCCCGACGTCAGTGCCCGAGCAGGGTGCCCGGGGGTCAGTGCCCGACGTCGATCACCACGCGGGTCGGCGAGTCGAGCAGGAACACGCGGTGCCACGAGTCGCGCCGCATGCCGAGCCCGACGGTGAGGTTGGCCTCGTAGTCACCGGTGATCGCGACCGCCTGCACGTTGGTCAGCGCGGGCGTCGTGAACTGCCGGGGACCGGTGTAGGTGAGGTTGCCGTTGTCGTCGTGCGCGGCGGCCGGCGCCGACCGGACTTCCAGGAAGTACGAGCCCGGCAACGAGACCGGGTGGCCGGAACCGTCGTAGTACAGCTGGTCGACCGACCGGATGAAGAACTCCGGCCGGTGGCCGTCGAGGTCGAGCACGACGCGGTCGAAGCCGGCGTGTCTGCCGGTGCGGATGTCGGTCAGCACCGGGGTCTGCGTCATCGACGTGGCGGCCGACGCCGCCGGGATGGCGACGCCGATCGCGGCCAGTGACAGGACGAGCAGTGCGAGTTTCCTGAGGCGGCTGTTCATGGTGGCCCTCCAAGGGCTCTCCCGGCTCCGCTGTTCCAAGCCGGCATACCCCTAAAGACGTGTCGCAGGTCACACGGTTGCCTTCGGGTCCGCCAGGAAGTCCTCCAGCACGACCGGTGTGAGGCCGTCGAGCTTGCAGCGCTCCAAGAAGGCCAGGAAGTCCTCCACGAACGTGTGCCGGAAGTGCATGAGCACGATGTCGCCCGCGTTCAACCGACCACCGGCCTGGAACTGCACGACACCGTCGTTCACCGCCGCCGTCCACATCACCAGCGCGGTGAACCCGCAGTCGGCCGCCGCCCGGCGCGTGGTGTGGTCGAAGTTGCCGAACGGCGGCCGGAACAGCGTCGGCCGCGCGCCCAGCTGCGCGCGGAGCAGGTCGGCGTTGCCGCAGATCTCCCGGCGCTGGAAGTCGTACGACGTGCCGGACAGGTCGGGGTGGGTCGCGGTGTGCGCGTGGACGGTCGCGACGCCGTCGAACCCCTTGAAGTAGTCGGCGTGGCCGTCGACGTGCTTGGAGTTGAGGAACAACGTCGGCTCGACGCCGCTCTTGCGCATCAGCTCGATCGCCGCGGGGTGGCGGACCGCGCCGTCGTCGACGGTGATGAACACGTACGGCCGGTCGGTCTCGATCCGCCGGACGACCGGCACCATGCCGTCGACGATCGGCGGCACGTGCTGCTGCGGCGTGCCGTACGCGTAGGGCTGCCGGAAGACGGGAATGGTGGTGCCGCCCGGGCCGGGCAGGGCCGTCGGCGGTGTGGTGGTCGTCACCGCGGTCGTGGTGGTAGTGGTCGCCGCGGCCGACTGCTCCTGAGCGGCTTCCGGCTGTGGCGAGCACGCGACCGCGATAACGGCGGCCAGGACCGCCACTCCCCCGCGTCTGGTGCCCCTGCGTCTGATGCCCTTGCGCCTGGTGCCCTTGCGTCTCATCCGGGTCCCCCTCCCACGAGCGCCGATCCGTTCAGGAGGCGCTTCCTCGACTGAGACGCCACGAGGATCACTCAGGTTGCCCGCGCCGGCCGGCCGAACCGCCTCCGCTCCCCCGTCTGCGTCACTCCCGACCCGGCGCTAGGGTCGAGCGGGTCTGTCCCGCAAGATCACGTGTGGAGGACCCGATGAGCCTTGAGCGACCCGTCGCTCCCGACCCCTACTCGCTGCTGCCGCAGGTGGCGTCGTTCACGGTCAGCTCGACCGACGTGGCGGACGGCCGGCCGCTGCCGCAGGCCCAGGTGTTCGAGGCGGGCAACACCTCGCCGCAGCTGAGCTGGACCGGGTTCCCGGAGGAGACCAAGAGCTTCGCGGTCACCTGCTTCGACCCGGACGCGCCGACGCCGTCGGGCTTCTGGCACTGGGTCGTGGTGAACGTCCCGGCGTCGGTGACCTCGCTGGACACCGGCGCGGGCGCCTCGGACGACACGCTGCCCGCGGGCGCGTTCCACGTGCGCAGCGACTTCGGCACCCGCGCGTTCGGCGGCGCCGCGCCACCGCCCGGCGACCAGGTGCACCGCTACTACTTCGTGGTGCACGCGGTGGACGTGGCGGAGTTGGACGTCGACGGCGACGCCTCGCCGGCCGTGGTGAACTTCAACCTGGCGTTCCACACGCTGGCCCGCGCGATCCTCGTGCCGACCTACGCGCACTGACGGCGGGAACAAGTGCCTCACGTCGTCGGTTGGAGCACGACGTGAGGCACTTCGACCTGGTCATCATCGGCACCGGCTCCGGCAACTCCATCGCGGACGAGCGGTTCGCCGGTTGGAACATCGCGATCGTCGAGAAGGGTGTGTTCGGCGGCACGTGCCTGAACGTCGGGTGCATCCCCACGAAGATGTTCGTGCACACCGCCGACGTCGCCGCGGCACCCGCCTCGGGCGCGCGGCTGGGCGTCGACGCCCACCTTGACGGCGTGCGGTGGACCGACGTGCGCGACCGGATCTTCGGTCGCATCGACCCCATCTCCGCCGGTGGCCGCCACTGGCGGGCCGAGGAGAACGCCAACGTCACCGTCTACGAGGGCACGGCCAGGTTCACCGGTCCGAAGACCCTCGACACCGGCACCGGCGAGGTGATCACCGCGGACCGGTTCGTGATCGCCGCGGGCAGCCGCCCGGTCGTGCCCGACGTGGCGGACCTCGACTCGGTCGGCTACCACACCAGCGACACCATCATGCGGCTCGACTCCCTGCCCGCCCGCCTCACCATCCTGGGCAGCGGTTTCGTCGCGGCCGAGTTCGCGCACGTGTTCTCGTCGTTCGGGGTGGAGGTGACCGTGGTCGGGCGCTCGGACGTGCTGCTGCGCCACGAGGACCGCGAGATCGCCACCCGGTTCACCGGGATCGCCGAGCAGAAGTGGGACGTGCGGCTCAAGCGCAAGGCGGTGCGGGCCGAACGGGTCGACGGCGTGGTGCGGCTGCACCTGGAGGGCCCGGACGGCGCCGAGGTCGTGGAGTCCGACGAGCTGCTGGTCGCGGTCGGCCGCACGCCGAACTCGGACCTGCTCGACCTCGCCGCCACCGGCGTGGAGGTGCACCCCGACGGCCGCGTGGTCGTGGACTCCCACCAGCGCACCTCGGTCGAGGGCATCTACGCGCTGGGCGACATCAGCTCGGAGTACCAGCTCAAGCACGTGGCCAACCACGAGGCGCGGGTCGTGCGGCACAACCTGCTGCACCCCGACGAGCCGATCGAGTCGGACCACCGGTTCGTGCCGGCGGCGGTGTTCTCGTCGCCGCAGATCGCGTCGGTCGGGCTGACCGAGGAGCAGGCCGTCGAGCGCGGCGTCCGGTACGTGGCGGCGGCACAGGCCTACGCGTCGATCGCGTACGGCTGGGCGATGGAGGACACGACCGGGTTCGCGAAGGTCCTGGCCGATCCCGACACCGGCCTGATCCTGGGCGCGCACGTGATCGGGCCGCAGGCGTCGAGCGTGATCCAGCCGGTGATCCAGGCGATGAGCTTCGGCCTGGACGCCGGGACGATGGCGCGCGGGCAGTACTGGATCCACCCGGCCATGCCCGAGGTGATCGAGAACGCGCTGCTCAACCTGCCCCTGACGCACCGACCGGCCTGACCGGCCCGAACAGCGCCAAGCCCCCGTTGACGGGAGACCCGGCCAACCCCTCGTGCGGCCGGGTCTCCCGTTCGTATCCGTAACCGACACATCGCGCCGAGAAGACGAGGCGTTATCAACTACACCGCGCTCGGCGTGTTGTCGGCTGCGGAGTGTTTGTCGGCTACACCGTGCGCGGCCGGCCGGCGACCCAGCCGAGGGCGGTCAGCAGGACCAACAGTCCGACCAGCACGAGCATCGACACCGTCCAGGTGCCCGTGACGCCGCGCAGCACGCCGAACGCGAACGGCCCGGCGGCCGAGATCAGGTAGCCGATGCTCTGCGCCATCGCCGACAACCGGGCGGTGTCCGCGCCGGACGACGTGCGCAGCGAGATCATCACCAGCGCGAGCGGGAACATGCCCATGCCCACGCCGATCAGCACGACCCACAGCCCCGGTGCGGCGGCGGGCGCGAGGGCGAGACCCAGCACACCCGCGACCGACAGCGCGCCCAGCGCGAGCACCAGCCCGGACTGGCCGGGACGCCGTGCCGCCAGCGGCGGGACGATCAGGCTCACCGGCACACCGAGCACCATGGTGATCGCGAGCAGCAGGCCCGCCGTCGTGCGGTCCACCCCGGCGTCACCCAGGATCTGCGGCAACCACCCCATGACGGTGTAGGCCAGCAGCGACTGCAGGCCGAAGAACACCGTGATCACCCACGCCAGCGGGCTGCGGAACAACGAACGCCCGGCGCCCGCCCGACGCGCCGCCGGCCGGACCGGGGCACCGTGCCGCGCACCCGCCGCCCACACCAGCAACGCCGCCAGGGACAGCAACGCCCACGCGCCCACGGCCAACCGCCACGAGCCGAGCGCGGACTCCAGCACCGGCGTGAACGCGGCGCCGAGCGCGGCACCCGCGGCCAGCGCGGCCGTGTAGACACCGGTCACCAGGCCGACCCGGCCCGGGAACGAGTCCTTCACGACCACCGGGATCAGCACGTTGGACACCGCGATGCCCGCGCACGCGATGAACGTGCCGCCGAGCACCGCCGCCGGGCCGTCCACCACCCTCAGCACCAGGCCCGCGGTCAGCACCAGCAACGACAGCCCGACCGCGCGCGCCATGCCCAGCCGCCGCCCCAACCAGGGCGCGAGGAACGCGGAGAACCCGAAGCACACCGTGGGCACGGCGGTCAGCAGGCTCGTCCACGCGGTGGAGACGCCCAACGACACGCGCACGTCACCCAGCACCGAGGCCAGGCTCGTGACGGCCGGGCGCAGGTTGGCCGCGGCCAGCGCTACGCCGATCGCCAACAGGGTGCTGCCGACCAGGGCAACTTGGCGGTTCCGCCGCGCCTCACCGGTCCCGGTGCGGCCAGGATGGTCCGCGATCGTCGCATCGGCACCGGGATCGGTGGCAATGTGGGCGGTCGACGGTGACCAGTCTGGCCGGGTCTGCTGGATTGGCACCGGACCACTATCGCAAACATGGGATGTTCGGATGAAAGGATGGCGCTGTGCCGTTGGCCACTACTCGGCGGGCCGGGCTCGTCGACCAGGTGATCGACCAGATGAGGGGAGCGATCACCGCCGGTGAATGGCCGGTCGGACGGCGCATCCCACCGGAGCCCGAACTGGTCACCGCCCTGGGTGTGGGTCGCAACACCGTGCGGGAGGCGGTGCGCGCGCTGTCCCACGCCGGCCTGCTGGAGGTGCGCCAGGGCGACGGCACCTTCGTCCGCGCGACCAGCGAGCTGTCCGGCGCGGTCCGCCGCATGTGCGGCAACGAGCTGCGCGAGGTCTTGCAGGTGCGCCGGACGCTGGAGGTCGAAGGCGCCCGCCTGGCCGCCACCCACCGCACCGACGAGGAGCTGGGCAGCCTCCGGCAGCTGCTGACCGAGCGGGACGAGGCGCTGGCCGCCAAGGACTGGGCGCGGCTGGTGGAGCGGGACACCGCGTTCCACGTGCTGCTCGTCCAGTGCTCGCACAACACCCTGCTGGCCGAGCTGTACCAGGGCCTGACCGAGGCGGTCCGGGCCAGCATCACGGCCACCGTGGAGACCGACCACGACGACGACCACGTGTCGCACACCGGTTTGCTCGACGCGGTGCGCGACCGCGACGCGGCCCGTGCCGCGATCGAGGCGGGCGGCTTCCTGGAGGAGTTGTTGGAGCGTCACAAGGACTGAAAGCAGGGACGACGCACCGGCCGCGTCCAGCGGGACGGGCGAGGGCTTCGACAACGGGGCGGAGGCCTCCCACGGCGGCGGATTTCCACAGGAGGCCCCCTGGTGAGTGGCTCGTGCGACCCCCAGCCCCGGTCTCACACCGATGGTCGCCGAGAAAGGCCCAGCCGCAACGCCGGGATGCCCGATCGTTACCTCACGCGGTCTCGCGGAGGTCCCAGCAGTCCCGCAACGCCGCCAGCGTGGCGGTGACCGCGGGCCGGCGGGTGGCCTGGGTGCGCCACACCGCGAACACCCGGCGGGTCGGCGTCGGCCGGAACGGCACCGCGCGCACCGAGTCGGGCAACGCGCCGCGACCGAGCCTGGGCAGCAGGGCCACGCCGATCCCCTTGGCCAGCAACGCCAACTGCGTCTCGTACTCGGCGATCCGGTAGGCCAGGTCGGGTTCCATGCCCGCGCCCCGGAAGGTGTTCACCAGCCAGTCGTGGCAGATCGTGCCCTCCGGCTGGCAGATCCACCGCTCGCCCGCCAGGTCTTCGGGCGCCACGCCGTCCCGCCCGGCCAACGGGTGGTCGACCGGCAGCAGCACGTCCGCGAAGTCCTCGCCGAGCCGCGCCCGTGACACCGGGTCCGGCACGGCCAGCGGCGCGTTGACCCAGTCGTGCATGACGGCCAGGTCGAGCTCGCCGCGCGCCACCGCCTCCAGGCAGTCCGGCGGGTCGAGCTCGACCAGCCGCACGTGCAGCTGCGGGTGGTGCTCCGCGAGCCGCACGAGTGTGGCGGGCAGCAGGCCGCGCGCGGCGGTGGCGAACGCACCGACCCGCAGCTCGCCGACGGCCGCGCCGCGCTGCTCCTCCAGCGCCACCTCGGCGTGCTCCACGAGCGCGAGGACCTGCCCGGCGGTGGCCGACAGCAGGTGGGCCGCGTCGGTCAGCGCGACACCGCGACCGCGCCGTTCCAGCAGCGTGGTGCGGGTCTCGCGTTCCAACTTGGCGATCTGCTGCGACACCGCCGACGGTGTGTAGCCCAACGCCGTGGCCGCCGCGCCGACCGAGCCGTGTTGCGCGACCGCGTGCAGGGCGCGGAGCCGTCCGAGATCCAGCATGTAGTAATCCTAAACTGAAACCTTCAGCACTAGTCGCTGGTGCTAAACGTTGTGGCGATCAAGACTCGGTGGCGTGAAACCTCGTCACGTCGCTGTCGCGGTGCTCGTCGCCACCATCTGGGGGATCAACTTCGTCGTCATCAAGGTGGGTCTGCGCGACTTCCCGCCGCTGTTCTTCTCCGCGCTGCGGTTCCTGGCCGCCGCCGTGCCCGCGCTGTGGTTCGTCGGACGGCCCAAGGTGGCGTGGAAGTGGGTCGTCGCGGTCGCGCTGGCGCTCGGCGTGGTCAAGTTCGGGTTGGTGTTCGTCGGGATGGCCGCCGGGATGCCCGCCGGGTTGTCGTCGTTGGTGCTCCAGAGCCAGGTGTTCTTCACCGTGCTGTTCGCGGCCGTGCTGCTGCGTGAACGGCCGCGACCGGTGCAGCTGCTGGGCATGGGGGTGGCGGCGGCCGGGATCGTGGTGATCGCGTTCGACTACGGCGTCGGCAGCCCCGTCTCGGCGTTCCTGCTGGTGGTGCTCGGCGCGGTGGCGTGGGGCCTGGCCAACGTCGCCACCCGGTACGCCCGACCGCCGGACCCGGTCAACTTCATCGTCTGGGTCAGCGCGCTGGCCGTGCCGCCGCTGCTCGGCCTGTCGCTGGTCTTCGAGGGCCCGGCCGCGGACCTGGCCGCGCTGCGGGAGCTGAGCTGGACCGGCGTGGGCGCGATCCTGTTCATCGCGTGGGTGTCGACGTTGCTCGGCTTCGGCCTGTGGAACCTGCTGCTGCGGACCTACGAGGCGAGCGCCGTCGTGCCGTTCGCGCTGCTGGTGCCCGTGGCGGGGATGCTGTCGGGTTGGCTGCTGCTGGACGAGACGATCACCGCGGTGCGCCTGGGCGCGGCCGCGCTGGTGATCACCGGCATGGCCGCCACCACGCTGAAACGCCGCGAACCCCGCACGCCGGAACCGGAACCCGAACTGGTCGGGTCGGCGGCGCGGTGACTTCGACGGCCGCACCGCATCCGTGCGGTGCTGGTGGGGGCGTGGCGGGCAACCAGACGTGTTCCTACCGCCCGCCTCGGTGATTGACGGCCCGCCGGCGGTCCGATGGGCTGGAGGCCGTGGAGCACCGCGTGCTGTCGGCCAGGACCATCGTGCTGTGGGCGGTCGGGTTGGGTGTGGTGGCCGCGGCGTCCGTTGTGCTCCTGCTGGTGCTGCTCGGATCGGGCGAGCCGCAGGACGGGGTGCGGCTGGACGTGATCCGCACCGCCGCCGGCATCGTGCTCGGCACGGGTGGCGCGGCGGCGCTGCTGCTCACCGCCCGCCGCCAGCGCTACTCCGAGCTGGACCTCGTGCAGAAGGACCACGACGCGACCGAACGCCGTGTCACCGAGCTGTACGGCAAGGCCGCCGACCAGCTGGGCAGCGACAAGGCGCCGGTGCGGCTGGCCGGGCTGTACGCGCTGGAACGACTGGCGCAGGGCAACCCCGCGCACCGGCAGACGATCGTGAACCTGGTCTGCGCCTACCTGCGGATGCCGTTCACCCCGCCGCCCGAGACCCGCGCCAGGGCCCGGATCGGGCCGCGCGACGCGCACCGGTTCCAGGAGCTGGAGGTGCGGCAGACCGCGACCGGGCTGCTGGCCGCCCACCTGCGGCCGGACCGGCCCGAGGCCTTCTGGGACGACATCGCGCTCGACCTGTCCAACGCCACGCTGGTGAAGGCGACGCTGACGCACGCGCGGATCCGGTCGGCCTCGTTCGCGGGCACCACGTTCGTCGGCCCGGCGACGCTGCGCGGCACCGAGATCACCGGCACGGCGGACTTCCGCGACACGTCCTTCCGCGACCTGGCCGACTTCCGGCGGGTCCGGTTCGGCGACTCGGTGTTCCGGGGCGCGGTGTTCGAGGGCGGCACGGACTTCGGCGTGCACACCTCGGCGACGCTGACCGGCGCCCGGACGCGGACCCGTGACGTGCGGCGGAAGTGGCCGTCGGGATGGGTGGAGCAGGCCGCGGAGCCCGACTGGGCCGTGCTCGTGGCCGTCCGTGAAACCCGTTGACCCGAACGGGCGACGTATCCCCGGGTGCGGTGCCGGTACCTTCACAGTGTGACTACCCGTGAGCGGAGGTGTGACGTGTCGTCGATCTGCATCCGCCCGTCCCTCCGCCTGACGGCGGACGGCAAGAACTAGCCCTCCACCGCGGACTCGGACGAGTCCCTCACCGCACGGTCGCACCGCACGGTCTCGACGACCCGACGCGGGTGGTCCGCCCGGCTTGCCGGTCGAGCGGCCCGCCGCGTCCCGTCGGGCACCGCTCGCCGATCCGGCACCGCCCACCGGTGCACTACCGCGCGACTTGCCGGTCGCGCGCACCGGCGCGGAACGTCGTCACGCGACAGGCGGAGCACCCGCGGGAGGGATGACCGGCAGCCCCGGTGGCGCACCCTTCTCCAGCAACGCCCACACCGCGTCGGTGTCGAGGTGGTCGGCGACCAGGTCGCCGAGCAGGTCGAGCTGCGCGGCCCGCCGACCGGCGAAGTCCACGTCCGGCGCGGGGGTGAATCCTTCCCGACCCGCGTGGCCGGCCGCCCAGCGCAAGAGGGCGCGGCGGAAGGCGTCGTTCTCCAGCAACCCGTGCCAGTGCGTGCCGGCGACCCGGCCGCGCAGCGCTCCCTCCGGCGTGCCGTCGGGCAGGGTGACCAGACCCCGCTCCGCGTTGCGGGTGACCACGCCGTGGTGGATCTCGTAGCCGGTGACGGGTTCGCCGAACGCGTCGCCGTGCGGCCGCTCCAGGGTCTTGTCCGGCGCGAACCGCACGTCGACGTCCAGCAGGCCCAGGCCCGCCACCGCGCCCGCGCGCGACTCCACCTCGTCCTCGATCGTCCGGCCGAGCATCTGGAACCCGCCGCAGATGCCCAGCACCGGTCCGTCGTGCGCGACGATCGCGTCGGCCAGGCCCGTGCCGCGCAACCAGCGCAGGTCCTCGACGGTGGCCTTCGAACCGGGCACCACCACCAGGTCCGCGTCCGCCAGCCGGGACGGCTCGGTGACGAACCGCACCGACACGCCCGGCTCGCACGCCAGCGCCTCCACGTCGGTGGCGTTGGAGATCCGCGGCAGCCGCACCACCGCCACCCGCAGCCACTGGTCGCCGTGCGGCGGCTCCGGCCTGCCGATCACGCCGTCCGCCGCGTAGGACAGGGAGTCCTCCGCGTCCAGCCACAGCTCCTCCCGCCACGGCAGCACGCCGAGCACCGGACGGCCGGTCAGGGCGCGCAACTGCCGCAGGCCCGGTTCGAGCAACGCCGGGTCGCCGCGGAACTTGTTCACCACGAACCCACCGACCAGCGCCTGGTCGGCCGGGTCGAGCAGGGCCAGCGTGCCGAACAGGTGCGCGAACACCCCGCCCCGGTCGATGTCGCCGACCACGAGCACCGGCAGGTCTGCGGCCCGCGCCAAGCCCATGTTCGCGATGTCGTCGGCCCGGAGGTTGATCTCGGCGGGCGAGCCCGCGCCCTCGCAGACCACCACCTCGAAGTCGTCCCGCAGGTCGTCCAGGGTGGCCAGGACCGTGGCGAACAGCTCGGCCTTGCGCTTGCGGTAGGACAACGCGGACACCTCGCCCACGGCCCGTCCCAGCACCACGACCTGCGAGCTGCGGTCGCCGCCCGGCTTGAGCAGCACCGGGTTGAACCGCACGCTCGGCTCCAGCCCGCACGCGGCGGCCTGCAACGCCTGCGCCCGGCCGATCTCACCGCCGTCGGCCGTCACGACCGAGTTGTTGGACATGTTCTGCGCCTTGAACGGCGCGGTCCGCACGCCGCGGCGGGTGAGCCACCGGCACAGCCCGGCGGTCAGGACGCTCTTGCCCGCGTCCGACGTCGTGCCGGCCACCAGCAACGCGCTGCGCACGTGGTCCCCTCACCGTCGGTCGAGTCGACAATCGGACGTTTGTCGGTCGCGGCTGACATCATCCACGTCATGGTCGACGTCCCCGCCACCGCGGTCCTGGTGCACAGCCCCTACCTCGGGCCGGCGAGCCTGCGCCCGCTCGCCGGGGCGCTGGCCGCGCTCGGCCACCCCGTGACGCTGCTCGACCTGCGCGTCACGGTCAACGCCGCGCCGGTGCACCAGCGGCTGATCGGTGCGTTCGCGGACGCGGTGGAGGACTCCGCGCTGGACGGCGACCTCGTGCTCGTGGGGCACAGCGGCGCCGGTCCGCTGCTGCCCGCGTTCGCCGACGCCCTGGAGACGCACGTGCGCGGGCTGGTGTTCCTCGACGCCAACCTGCCCACACCGGGCCGCAGTTGGCGCGACGACGCGCCGGACGGGCGCATGGCCCACCTGAAGACCATCTCGCGGGACGGGCTGATGCCCCGCTGGGACCTGTGGTTCGCGCCCGAGGCGCTGTCGGCGATGGTGCCGGACGTGCGGTTGCTGGAGGAGATCGTGGCCGAGGCGCCCGAGGTGCCGCTGGCGTTCCTCAAGGAGCCCCGGCCCACCGTGGCGTGGGCCGGGCCGTGCTCGTACGTGCGGCTCAGCCCCGCTTACGACGACGCCGCGGCGTCGGCGCGTGAGCTCGGCTGGCCGGTGGTCGAGCTCGACAACCACCACCTGGGCGCGGTGACGTCGCCCGACGAGGTGGCCGCCGCCCTCGTGCCGCTGCTCAACAGACGGTGAGGATCTCCGCGCCGTCCGCGGTGACCACGATCGTGTGCTCGAACTGGGCGGTCCAGCTCTTGTCCCGGGTCGTGACCGTCCAGCCGTCGTCCCACAGGTCGTGCTCGATGCCACCGAGGGTGATCATCGGCTCGATGGTGAACGTCATGCCCTCTTCGATGATCGTGGGCACGTGCGGCGCGTCGTAGTGCAGCACGACCAGGCCGCTGTGGAAGGTGCGGCCGATGCCGTGGCCGGTGAAGTCGCGCACCACGCCGTAGCCGAAGCGGTTGGCGTAGGACTCGATGACGCGGCCGACCACGTTGAGCTGCCGGCCGGGCTTGACCGCCTTGATGGCGCGCATGGTGGCCTCGTGCGTGCGTTCGACCAGGAGGCGGACCTCCTCGCGCACGTCGCCCGCCAGGAAGGTGGCGTTCGTGTCGCCGTGCACGCCGCCGATGAAGGCGGTGACGTCGACGTTGACGATGTCGCCGTCCTCGACCACGGTCGAGTCGGGGATGCCGTGGCAGATGACCTCGTTCAGCGAGGTGCAGCAGGACTTCGGGAAACCGCGGTAGCCGAGCGTGGACGGGTACGCGCCGTTGTCGCACAGGAACTCGTGCGCGACCGCGTCGATCTCGTCGGTGGTGACGCCGGGCACGATGACCTTGCCCGCCTCCTGCAACGCCTGCGCCGCCAGCCGACCCGCGACCCGCATCGCCTCGACGATCTCGGGCGGCTGCACCCACGGATCGGTGTTGCGCTGGGGTTCGGGCCGGTCGACGTACTCGGGCCGCTCGATCTGGGCGGGCACCGGACGGCGCGGGGACAGCACACCTGGCTGGAGGACGGCACGCACGGACATGCCCTCCAGATTACGGCTCAGCGTGACGGGACATGCGCCACGTGTCCGTTACGGGGTCGGCTCCAGGTCACCAACGCTCCTCTTCGCGACGCCGGAGCAGCACCTCGGCGAGCATCGGGCTCAGACGCGGCGGGCAAGGGCCCAGCCCACTCCCCCGTCGGCGATCGGAGCGGCCGACGCGCGGCGCCCGGTGGCCGGGATCAGCCCACCAGCCGCGATGAGGCGTTCCCGCAGTTCTTCGTCCCGTCCATCAGCGGGATGATGCCCGCGGGTAGGCCGTTCAGCCCAACGCACCCAGGAAGCGGGCCGAGGCCTCGACCGCCGGTGCGGAGCTGTTCGTGCCCAGGATCAGGGTGGCGAAGGCCACGTCACCGCGATAGCCGACGAACCAGCCGTGCGAGTTCGTGCCGTCGCCGAACTGCGCCGTGCCGGTCTTGCCGCGCACGTCCCCGTACGGCTTGAGCTGCGGCGCGGTGCCGGACTCGACCACTTCCCGCATCATCGCCCGCAACGGTTCCAGCACGGCGGGCGCGGGCGGGGTCGGGGTGCGGTCGGCCTTCGTCTCACGGCCCTTCAGCAGCGTCGGGACCGGCACCTTGCCCGTCGCTGTCGTCGCCGCCACCAGGGCCATGCCGAACGGGCTGGCCAGCACCTTGCCCTGGCCGAAGCCGTCCTCCGCCCGCTCCACCACGTCGGTGGCGGGCGGCACGGAGCCGGTGATCGTGGTGATCGCCGGGATCTCGAAGTCGACCCCGAGGCCGAACCCCTCCGCCGCCTTGGTCAGCGCGTCCGGCGCCATCCCGGCCGCGAGCTGCGCGAACGTGGTGTTGCACGAGAACGCGAACGCCGAGTGCAGCGGGATCGTGCCCTTCTCGAACTCGTGGTCGTTGGGCACGATCCGGCGCCCGTCGATTACCGCCTTGCCGGGGCACGGCAGCGCGCTGTCCGCCGTCGCCTGCCCGGACGACAGGGCCGCGGCCGCCGTCACGATCTTGAACGTCGACCCCGGCGGGTAACGCCCGGTCAGCGCCACCGCGCCCTCCGCGTCGGCCGGCGCGTTCTGCGCCACCGCCAGCACCTCGCCGGTCGACGCCTGCACCGTCACCAGCATCGCCGCCTGCGGGATCGGCTCCAGCGCGTCCTCGGCCGCGGCCTGCGTGATCCGGCTCAACGTGGTCGAGATCGCCTGCGCCGGCTCGGGCACCTGCTCGTGCAGGGTCTCCACCTCGTCACCGGCCGCGTTCACGGTGTAGACGCGCAGCCCGGCCTTGCCGGCGATCTCCTCCTCCACCGCCTTGCGCACGGCGGGCAGCACCTGCGAGCCGAACGTCCGCGACGGCGCGAGCAGGCTCGTGCGCGTGGTGAACCGCACCCCGGGCAGCTCGTAGATCGCGGGCTTGACGGTCTGGTAGTCCGCGTCGCGCAGCGCGGCCACCTGGTAGACCTGCCCGGCCGGCACCTTCGACACCCCGTCCACGATCGCCGCCTGCGTGATCGCGGCGTCGATCGGCGTCAGCGCCGCGGCCAGCGCACCGGCCACCGCGCCCACGTCACCGGCCTCCTTGGCGTCGAGCAGGATCGACACGACCTGGTCGGGCGCGAGCAGCGGGGTGCCGTCGCGGTCCAGCACCGGCGCCAGCGTGGGCTGCACGTCGGCCACGCCCAGCGTCTGCTGCACGGCGAGCTTGGGGTGCACGACCGAAGGCGCCCAGTGCACCTTCCAGTCGTCCTCCTCGCGCCGCAGGTCGAACTTCGTCTGGTAGCTCCACGCGTGGTCGTGCCCGAGGTCCCAGTCGAGGTGCGCGGTCGCGTCGGCGGTGGTCGACTCGCCCGTCGAGCGCACCTGCTCGACCCTGGTGCCCAGGCCCTCGGGCTTGAGCACCTCCCGGACCTTGCCCAGCACGTCCTTGGCGCCGCCCGGGTCGTCGGTCAGCCCGGCCGCGCCGTCCACGTCGCCCGCGGCGAGCTTGGTGAGGAAGTCACCGGCCACCTGGTCGGGACCGGGACGGGAGGAGAACAGGCCGCAGCCGCTGACGAGCAGCAGGACCACCCCGAGCAGGACCAGCCCGGGCAGGACCAGCCCGGGCAGGACCAGCGGAGCCGGGGCCAGCTTGCGCGCGATCACGGCGCCGAGTATGCCGGGTGCGGCCTACACCACGCCGCGACGGCCTCAGAACAGCACGGTCGCGTACTCGCCGACCTGCGAGAACCCGATCTTGCGGTACGCGGCCTTGGCCACGTCGTTGTAGGAGTTCACGTACAGCGACGCGGTCCGCCCCAGGCCCCGGACCAGGCGTTCGGCCACCGCCGCGGTGCCCGCCGCGCCGATGCCGCGGCCGCGGCGGTCCGGCCGCACCCACACGCCCTGGATCTGGCCGACCTGCGCGGACATGGCCCCGATCTCGGCCTTGAACACCACGTCGCCGCCCTCGAACCGGGCGAACGCCCGCCCGCCCGCGATGAGCTCGGCCACCCGCGCCCGGTAGGACACGCCGCCGTCCTCGGCGCACGGGTCGACGCCGACCTCCTCGATGAACATGGCGATCGCGGCGGGCAGGTACCGGTCCAGCTCATCCGGTCGCACGGGCCGGACCAGCGGGTCCATCGGGATCGACGGGCTGCCGCCCAGCGCCATCAACGGCTGCGCGGCGCGCACCTCGCGAGCGGGGCCCCAGTCCGGGGCCAACTCCTCCCACAGGCCGAGCACCTGCTCGGCGGGGCCGACCAGCGAGGAGCACATGCGACCCCGGCGACGGGCCCGGTCGGCGAAGCCGCGCAGCGCGGCCGTGTCACCGCGCAGCGGGATGAGGTTCGGACCCGCGAAGCACAGGGCGTCCACCCGGCCACCTCGCAGCGACCGGTGGTCGTACGCCCACACCTCGCCACCGAGCCGCCACGGGTCCAGGCCCGCGACCTCGACCCGTGCGGCGACCATGCAGGACGCCACCGGGTCGGCCGCGAGCACGGCGAGGACCTCGGACAGGTCCCGCTCGTCGACCAAGCGCGCGCCAGCCAACCTCAGCACGTCGTCAAGCCTGCCAGATGCAACCCGTTACCCGCGCGTCCGCCACCCGCTCAGCGCAGGCGTGCGACCGGTCCTCAACCGACGGTGACCACCGGCTCGCCGCCCTCGACGGTCTCGCCCATCTCCTCGGCGATGCGCATGGCCTCTTCGATCAGGGTCTCGACGATCTGGTGCTCGGGCACGGTCTTGACGACCTTGCCCTTGACGAAGATCTGCCCCTTGCCGTTGCCGGAGGCCACACCCAGGTCCGCCTCACGAGCCTCACCCGGCCCGTTCACCACGCAGCCCATCACGGCGACCCGCAGCGGCACCTCCATGCCCTCCAGACCCGCCGTGACCTGCTCCGCCAGCGTGTAGACGTCCACCTGCGCCCGACCGCAGGACGGGCAGGAGACGATCTCCAGCTTGCGCGGGCGCAGGTTCAGCGACTGCAGGATCTGGTGGCCGACCTTGACCTCTTCGACCGGCGGGGCCGACAGCGAGACGCGGATGGTGTCGCCGATGCCCTGCCTGAGCAGCGCCCCGAACGCGACGGCGGACTTGATCGTGCCCTGGAACGCCGGACCGGCCTCGGTCACACCCAGGTGCAGCGGGTAGTCGCACTGCTCGGCCAGCAGTTCGTAGGCCCGGACCATCACGACCGGGTCGTTGTGCTTCACCGAGATCTTCAGGTCGTGGAAGTCGTGCTCGGCGAACAACGACGCCTCCCACAACGCCGACTCCGCCAGCGCCTCGGGCGTCGCCTTCCCGTACTTCGCCATCAACCGCGGGTCCAGCGACCCGGCGTTGACCCCGATCCGGATCGGGGTGCCGTGGTCACGGGCCGCCGCAGCGATCTCCTTGACCTTGTCGTCGAACTTCTTGATGTTGCCCGGGTTCACCCGCACCGCCGCGCACCCGGCCTCGATCGCCGCGAACACGTACTTCGGCTGGAAGTGGATGTCCGCGATGACCGGGATCTGCGACTTCTTCGCGATCGCCGCCAACGCGTCCGCGTCGTCCTGCGAGGGGCACGCCACCCGGACGATGTCGCACCCCGCCGCGGTCAACTCGGCGATCTGCTGCAACGTCGCGTTGATGTCGGCCGTGACGGTCGTGGTCATCGACTGCACCGACACCGGGAACTCACTGCCGACGCCGACCGAGCCCACCATGAGCTGGCGGGTCTTGCGCCGCTCCGACAACACCGGAGGAGGCATCGCCGGGAGACCGAGCATGACGCCGTCACTCATGAACTGGCACCTCTCACTGTGATCACTGGAAGAGCTTGATGGGGTTGACGATGTCGGCGGTGATCGTCAGCAGCGTGACCGACCCGCCGACGAAGATCACGAAGTAGGTCAGCGGCAATAGTCGCAGGTAGTTGACCGGTGCGCCCGCCGGAAGGCCGCGCAGCTTCCGAATCCAGTCTCGCACCCGTTCGTACAGGTTGACGGCGATGTGACCACCGTCAAGCGGCAGCAGCGGCAGGAGGTTGAACACACCCACGAAGAAGTTCAGCCCCGCCAGCATCAGCCAGAACAGCTGCCACAGGCCCCGGTCGACCGCCTCGCCGCCGAGCCTGCTCGCGCCGACCACGCTGACCGGGCTGTCGATGTCGCGCTCGGCGCCGCCGATGGCCTCGATCACGGCGGGGATCTTCTTCGGGAAGTTGATCAGACCGCGCCAGGTGTTCTCGAACATCGTGCCGGTGAACTGGGTGGCGCCACCGATCGCGGTGAACGCGTTGTACTCGAAGTTGCGCTGCTGGATGACGCCGATCGCGCCGACCTCTTCCTTGTAGCGCGTGCCGTCCTTGCGCTCCAGCTCGCGCTCGACCCGGGCGACGTCGGCGGTGAGGGTCAGCTCCTCGCCGTCGCGCAGCACCTTGAACTCGGTCGTGCCGCTCCGCTCGCGGGTCTTGGTCAGCACGTCGGCCCAGGTCGGCGTGGCCGCGCCGGCCACCGCCACGATCTCGTCGCCGACCTGGAAGCCCGCGTCCTTGGCCGGTGCCGGCGCGCCGGGCGCGCACTCGTCCTGGGCGCTGGTGCTGCTCTGCACGCACGGGGCCACCTCGGCGACCAGCGCGCTGTCGCGCAGGTTCGGGATGCCCATGGTGAAGGCCATGAAGTACAGGATGATGAAGCCCACGATGAAGTGGGTGATGGAGCCCGCGGACAGCACGACCACGCGCTTCCAGGTCTTCTGCTTGTTGAACGCGCGGTGCTGGTCCTCCGGCGCGACGTCCTCCAGCGCGGTCATGCCGGTGATCTCGCAGAAGCCGCCCGCCGGGATGGCCTTGATGCCGTACTCGGTCTCACCGCGGCGGAAGGACCAGATCTTCGGTCCGAACCCGATGAAGTACCGGGTCACCTTCATCCCGAACATCTTCGCCGTGGCCAGGTGCCCCAGCTCGTGCAGCGCGATCGAGATGCCGATGAGCAGGGCGAACAGCAGAATGCCCAAGAAGACGAGCACGTCAGTCCCTTCCAGACCCCACCGAAGTGGCCACGAGTTCCCGCGCCCGCGCCCGGGCCCAATCCTCCGCCGCGAGGACTTCGGCGACGTCGGCCGGCTCGTGCGCCCAGCCGTCCGCCTCCGCGAGCACTCGTTCGACAGTGTCCACGATGGAGGTGAACGACGTGCCGCCGCCGAGGAAGACCGCGACCGCTTCCTCGTTCGCCGCGTTGTAGACCGCCGGCAGGCAGCCCCCGCCGGAGCCCGCCTGCCTGGCCAGTCGCACCGCCGGGAACGTCTCCTGGTCCAGCGGCTCGAACGTCCACGCCGTCGCGACGTCGAAAGTACACGCGGCGGCGGCGCCGGCGATGCGGTCGGGCCAGCCCAGCGCCAGCGCGATCGGCAGCTTCATGTCCGGCGGGCTGGCCTGGGCGAGCGTCGAGCCGTCGGTGAAGGTGACCATCGAGTGCACGACGGACTGGGGGTGCACGACCACGTCGATGCGGTCGTAGGGCACGCCGAACAGCAGCTGCGCCTCGATCAGCTCCAGCCCCTTGTTGACCAGGGTGGCGGAGTTGACGGTGATGACCGGGCCCATCGACCACGTCGGGTGCGCCATGGCCTCACGGGCGGTGACGTCGGCGAGTTCGGCGCGGGTGCGGCCGCGGAACGGACCGCCGGAGGCGGTGAGCACCAGCTTGGCGACCTCGTCGGCCCGGCCGCCGCGCAGGCACTGGGCGAGCGCGGAGTGCTCGGAGTCGACCGGCACGATCTGGCCCGGCCCGGCCGCCTTGAGCACCAGGGGTCCGCCCGCGATCAGCGACTCCTTGTTGGCCAGGGCGAGCGTCGCGCCCGTCTTGAGGGCGTGCAGCGTCGGCGCCAGGCCGATGGAGCCCGTGATGCCGTTGAGGACGACGTCCGCGGGCGTGGAGTCGACCAGGTCGGTCATCGCGGTGGGACCGGCGAGGATGCGCGGCAGCTTGAACGCGCCCTGCGGGTAGCCGCGCCGCTGCGCCTCGGCGTACAGGGCGAGCGTGACGTCCTCGACCGCGGTGGCGCGGGCGACGGCCACGGCTCGCACGCCGAACTCGACGGCCTGCGCCGCCAGGGCGGCCGGGTCCGCGCCGCCCGCAGCCAGTCCGACCACGGTGAACCGGTCGCGGTTGGCGGCGATGACGTCGAGGGCCTGGGTGCCGACCGACCCGGTGGAACCGAGGACCAGGACGGTGCGTGGTGTGCTCATCACCGTCCATTGTCCCCGAGGCGTCCTGATAGCCCGCACAGCGGTACTTCGATAACGGAACGGTAACTAGCGCGTGGTCTCACTCGTCCGTGGGCATTCCTCGATCAAGCGCCCGACGGATCCGCCCGTCGCGGCCATCAGGAAGGAGAGCCCCCGTGGGCATCTTGGGTTGGATCGTCCTCGGCCTCATCGCGGGTGCCATCGCCAAGGCCATCATGCCAGGCCGGGACCCCGGCGGCATCATCATCACGATGTTGCTCGGCATTGTCGGCGCCATCATCGGCGGCTTCGTGGGCCGTGCCATCTTCGGGACCGACATCAACACGTTCTTCGACCTGAGCACTTGGCTGCTCGCCATCCTCGGCTCGCTGATCGTGCTCGGCATCTACCGCATGGTGACCGGCAACCGCGGGAACCGGGCGAGGGCATGACCTCGCGCTAGACGACCAGAGCCGGGCGTGGCCCACCGGGTGACCGGTGGGCCACGCCCGTTTCCGGCTCCTCAGCCGGCCAGCCCGGCGTCCCGCGCGAGCAGGGCCGCCTGGACCCGGTTGGTCAGCCCCAGCTTGGCCAGGAGCCTGCTCACGTAGGTCTTCACGGTCGCCTCGCTCATGTGCAGCCGCTGGCCGACGTCGGCGTTCGACATGCCGAGCCCGAGCAGGGCCAGCACCTCCACCTCGCGCTCGGTCAGCCCTTCGACCTGGCGCATCGCCGCCTGGCGGCGCGGCTGGCCGACCTGCGCCACCATCCCCACCACCCGGCTCGTCACCATGGGTGACAGGTAGGCCTCGCCGGAGTGAACCGCACGGACGGCGCGCAGCAGTTCCTCCGGGGCGGAGTCCTTCAGCAGGAACCCCGCCGCGCCGTCGGACAGCGCCCGGACGATGTTGTCGTCCTCCCCGAACGTGGTGAGCATCACCACCCGCACCGAGGGCGCCGCGGTGCGCAGCTCGCGTGCCGCGGCCAGGCCGTCCAGGCGGGGCATCCGGATGTCGAGCACGGCCACGTCCACCCGCCGTTCCAGGGCGACGCGCACGGCTTCCCGCCCGTCACCGGCCTCGGCGACCAGTTCGATGTCGTCGGCGGTGCCGAGGATGGCCTTGATGCCCGCGCGCATCAGCGGCTCGTCGTCGGCGATGAGGACCCGGATCACGTCACAACTCCTGCAGGTGGGTGTTCTTCTCGACCAGCGTGCCGTTCGCGAAGCAGAACCGCACGATCTTGGTCGCCCGTGAGGAGTACGTCTGGCCGTCGGCCACGCGGTACTCGCACGCCGCCCCGGAGGGCTCCGGCTCGGCGTCGGACCTGATGTCGCCCAGCGGTGGTTCGGCGCCCCCGGGGAGCTTGGCCATCACCTCGGCCTGCGACTGCCCCACCGACACCGAGTCGTACAACTCCTCGGACACCACCTTGGTGACGGGCTGTGACCCGATCCACGTGTAGCCGCCGACGACCACCAGCACCACGATCCCGGCCAGCACGATCGAACCGACGCCCGCCCACTTGCGGATGCCGGTCGGCTTCGCGGGCGCCTCGACGTCCGCGGGCTCGTCGTCGAGCGGCTCGTCGCCCGCCGCGGCGGTGTCCTCGTAGGGCAGCACGGCCGCGATCCGGAAGCCGCCGGTCGGCAGCTCGCCGACGTGCAGCATCCCGCCCGCCAGCCGGACCCGCTCACCCAGCCCGATCAGGCCGGACCCACCGCCGCTGGGCAGCTTGGCGCGGGGCGGGTTGTTGCGCACCTCCACCACCAGCGCGTCCGGCTCGTACTTCACGGTCACCTGCACGCTCGCGCCCGGCGCGTGCTTGTTGGCGTTGGTCAGGCCCTCCTGGGCGATGCGGTACGCGGCGTGGCTGACCTTCGCTGGAAGCGGCACGGACTGGCCGCCGCGGACCAGGCTGACCCGCACACCGGCCCGCCGCGCGCCGTCGACCAGCTCGTCGATCGCCTCCACGGTCCGCCGGACCTGGTCCTCGTCCGGTTCCTCGTCGCGCCGCAGCACGCCGATGACGCCGCGCAGCTCCTCCATCCCGGTGAGGGCCGCGCTGCGCAGCACCTGCACCGCCTCCCGCTGGCGGTCGCCGAGGCCCGCGTCCATGGCCAGGGCGCCCGCGTGCACGGAGATGAGGCTGAGCCGGTGGCCGAGGCTGTCGTGCATGTCCTGGGCGATCCGGTTGCGCTCGCGCAGCCGCACCTGCCGCGACACCATCCGCCGCTCGCGCACGACCCGTTCCTCGCGTTCCTGCAGGGCCGAGACCAGCGCGTTGCGCTGCGCCGCGTACCGGCCGACCAGGAACGGCAGGGCGACGACCATGCAGTAGACGGTCAGCATCACCCACTGGCCGAACGGCCCGGACAGGCCGGGTGCGGACACGCCCCAGGCGAACATGTGCAGGGCCAGCGCGAGGACGGCCGTGAGCAGCGAGCGCTGCCACGCCGCGATCCGGTAGCCGGCGGCGTAGGACAGCATGACCACCATCGCGATCCCGCCGTGCTCGGAGCTGAAGACCACCCAGGTGGCGATCAGCAGGGCGAGCGCGGGGAACAGCAGCCGGGTCAGGTAGATCGCCGCGTACCCGACGCCCAGCGCGATCAGCGTCCACCCGGACAGCCGCCAGTTGCCGGAGATCCAGCCGGGGAACACGTCCAGGCCGAGGAGCACGACCACGGCAAGCACCTCGCGCCCCACGCGCCAGGGCGTGACCTCGCGGAGGCGTTCGCCGTGGGTGCGCAGGAACGCGGCGGGAGCCTCCCGGAGATCCGGCAGGACGGGCCGGAGCCGTTGCACGAGAGACGTCACAGGGCACCACGGTAGGAGACCGACCCCGGCGCCGGCCGCGTTCCTTGGTCTCGACCGGTTCCGACGAAAGTTGACGCAGGTGAAGCAACGCGGGCCCGACCACGGGCACACCCCGCTGTGGCGGCGTGCACCTCACGTCCCGCGTGGCTCGCGCGTGTGCGACGATGACGCCGTCAGTGCACCTGAATGGGGTTGAACGTGATCGGGCAGGAAGGTCGTGCGGCTGTGTCTTCGTCCTCGGAGCTGGACAAGCGTTCGGCGGTCGACACCCACGACGAGCCGTCGGCCGACTGGGGTTGGCACGGCACGTTCCCCAAGGGCATCAAGATCGCGGGCTGGCTGTCCACCTTCGCCGTCTTCGCCCTGCTGATCGGCAACCACCACGGCCAGACCGAGAACATCTGGGTGGTCCTCACCGGCCTCACCATGGCCGCCCTGCTGATCTGGGACCAGGTCCGCAGCCGCACCTCCTGGCGCCGCTAGGTCGCCCGTGACCGGCCCCTCACCGGGGCCGGTCGACAGCCGCGCCCCGGTGGAGGACGAACCAGCCGGTAGGGGAATCAGCCCTCGGCGGCGAGCTGACCGCAGGCGGCGGCGATGTCCTGGCCGCGGGTGTCGCGGACGGTGCAGGCCACGCCCTGGTCGTTGACCCGGCGGACGAACTCCCGTTCCACCGGCTTCGGTGACGCGTCCCACTTCGAGCCGGGCGTGGGGTTCAGCGGGATCACGTTCACGTGCACCAGCTGGCCCAGGTGCCTGCGCAGCAGCTTGCCCAGCATGTCCGCACGCCACGGCTGGTCGTTGATGTCGCGGATCAGGGCGTACTCGATGGACACCCGCCGTCCGGTGCGGTCGGCGTAACCGCGCGCCGCCTCCAGCACCTCGGCCACGTTCCACCGGGTGTTGACCGGCACCAACGTGTCACGCAGCTCGTCGTCCGGCGTGTGCAGCGACACGGCCAGCCTGACCTGCAGGTTCTCCTCGGTCAACTTCCGGATCGCCGGCACCAGGCCCACCGTCGACACCGTCACCGAGCGCTGCGAGATCCCCAGGCCGTCCGGCGTCGGGTCGCAGATGCGGTGCACCGACTCGACCACGCGCTTGTAGTTGGCCAGCGGCTCGCCCATGCCCATGAACACGATGTTCGACAGCCGACCCGGCCCACCGGGCAGCTCGCCGTCGCGCATGGCCGCCGCACCGCGCCGCACCTGGTCCACGATCTCCGCCGTGGACAGGTTGCGGGTCAGCCCGCCCTGCCCGGTGGCGCAGAACGGGCACGCCATGCCGCAGCCCGCCTGCGACGAGATGCACAGCGTGGCGCGGTCGGGGTAGCGCATCAGGACGCTCTCGACCAACGTCCCGTCGTGCGCCCGCAGCAACGTCTTGCGCGTCGAGCCACCGTCGGCCTCGACGCTGCGCAGCTCGGTCCACAACGGCGGCATGAGGTCGGCCACCAGGCGGTCCCGGGCGGCGGCGGGGATGTCGGTCATCGCGTCGGCGTCGACGGTCAACCGGCCGAAGTAGTGGTTCGACAGCTGCGCGGCGCGGAACGGCTTCTCACCGAGCGCGGCGACGGCTTCTCGACGCTGGTCGGCGGAGAGGTCGGCGAGGTGGCGCGGCGGCAGCCCGCGCTTGGGCGCGTCGAAGACGAGGGGGAGGGCAGTCATAGCGCCTTCCAGTGTCCCACGAGCGCGCGGTGCCCAGGACCGCACGGCGGGTGTGCGTGGACACCCCCACCGTTATCGGCATCACCGTTGCATCGCGATACGTTCCGATATATCGTCGACACGTCGCAACCGATCGGAACAAGGAGTAGAGATGTTCAACCACGAACGCAATCACGGACACGGGCACCGCGAGCACAGGCATCACCGCGAGCACGACTTCGGCGGCCCGGGGCACGGCTTCGGCGGCGGTTTCGACCGCGGCGGCCCGTTCCCCGGTCCCCCGGTGGTGCCGCCGGAGCCGCCGGGCTTCTTCGGTCCCGGCCGGGGCCGGGGCAGGGGTCGCGGCGGCAGGCAGCCCAAGGGCAACGTCCGCGCGGCGGTGCTCACGCTGCTCGGCGAACGCCCCATGCACGGCTACGAGATGATCCAGGAGATCGGCCGCCGCACCGACGGCCTCTGGCGGCCCAGCCCGGGTTCGGTCTACCCGACCCTGCAGATGCTGGCCGACGAGGGCCTCGTCGCCTCCACCGAGGAGGCGGGCGGCAAGAAGCTGTTCACGCTGACCGAGACCGGTCGGGCGGAGGCCGCCAAGCTCGAAGGCGTGCCGCCGTGGCAGCAGGTCAACGACGACCTCGACGCGCACGCGGCGAAGCTGCGCACGTCCGCGCGCCACCTCGGCGCGGCGATGCAGCAGATGGCGCACGCGGGCACGCGGGAGCAGCAGGCGCGGGCCGTCGAGGTGCTCGGTGAGGCCCGCCGCAAGCTGTACGCGATCCTCGGCGAGTTCGACGTCGAAGAGGACAACCCGGAGGGCTGACCTACCAGCGGTCGTGGACCAGCGGCCGGATCAGCTCGTCGTACACCGCGCGCACCTCGTCCTGGGCCTGCGCCGACAGCGGGGCGAGGTCCGCGGCGGCCGAGTTGGCGCGAGCCTGCTCGGCGTTGCGGGCGCCGGGGATGACCACGGTGACACCGGGCTGGTCCACGATCCACCGCAGCGCGAACTGCGCCATGGTCGCACCGGCGGGCACCAGGGGCCGCAGTCGCTCGACCGCCTGCAAACCGACCTCGAACGGCACGCCGGAGAACGTCTCGCCGACGTCGAACGCGTCACCGTTGCGGTTGTAGTTGCGGTGGTCGTCGGCGCCGAACGTGGTCGACGCGCTGTACTTGCCCGACAGCAGCCCCGAGGCGAGCGGAACGCGGGCGATGATCGCCACGCCCGCCTCCGCCGCCGCGGGCAGCACCCGCTCCAACGGCTTGAGCCGCAGCGCGTTCAGGATGATCTGGACGCTCGCGACGCCCGGTCGGGCGATGGCGGTCAGCGCCTCCTCGACGGTCTCCACGCTCACGCCGTACGCGGCGATCCGCTCGGTCCGCACCATCTCGTCGAGCGTGTCGAACACCTCGTCGGTCGAGTAGACCGGGGTCGGCGGGCAGTGCAGCTGCACGAGGTCGAGCGTGTCGACGCCCAGGTTGGCGCGCGACCGGTCGTTCCAGGCCAGGAAGTTGGCGCGGGTGTAGTTCTCCGGCGTCTGCTCGACCCGGCGGCCCATCTTGGTGGCCACCGTGATGCCCGCGTCGCCGCGCTCGCGCAGGAACTTGCCGATCAAGGTCTCGCTGCGGCCGTCGCCGTAGACGTCGGCGGTGTCGAAGAAGTTCACCCCGGTGTCGGCGGCGGCGTGCAGCACCGCCAGCGCGTCGGACTCCTCGACCTGGCCCCAGTCCGCGCCCAGCTGCCAGCAGCCGAGCCCCACGACGCCGACCTGCCGACCGACCCTGCCCGCGTTCCTGTTCTCCACGGTCCGAATCCTATGTGAGCGTTCTCAGGGCAGCACGATGCCGGCCGGTTTGCGCCTCACGTGCAGGCGGTAGCCGACCTCGAACGACAGGCCGGGCGTGTACGCGAGGGCTTTCTCCGCGATCGCCTCGGAGAACTCGATGCGCAGCACGGCCTCCAGGTCCGCACGCCGTTCGAACCGCCAGAGCGCGCGCACGCGCCGCAACGAGAACCCCTGAGCGGCGAAGAACCGCTCCACGTCCACCGGGTTGTAGCGGGGTTCGTCGGCGCACAGCCACGGCCCGTACGGCTCGGCGAGGCCGTCGAGGTCCACGATCGCGAGCGCGCCGCCGGGCCGCAGCACCCGTTCGGCCTCGTGGATGCCCGGCTCGCAGCCGGGGCCGAAGAAGTACGCCGTGCGCGCGTGCACCAGGTCGGCGGTCGCGTCGCGCAGCGGCAGGCGTTGCGCGGGGCCGGCCACCGCCTCGGCGTTCGGCACCTCGGCCACCCGTGCCCGGGCACGCCGCACCAGCGGCGGGTGCGGCTCGACACCGATGACCGAGCGCGCCTCCCGGGCGAAGACCGGCAGGTGGAACCCGTCACCGCAGCCGACGTCGACCACGTCCCGCCCGGCCCAGTCGCACTCCTCGCGCAGCGTGTCCCAGATGGCTCCGTCGACGTCCTGGGCGCGGTTCTCGACCTCGTAGACCTCCGGCCAGTGCCAGATGTTCGGGCTCGGCAGCACGTCGACGGGGCGCACGGCGGCCAACGCGGCGCGGACGAATCCCTTCACGGAACGACTCTAGAGCCGTAGCGTGATCGAATAGGCGGCTGGCAGGAGGTATCAGGTGTCGATCGTCCCCAATTCTCCCGCTTTGGCCGAGTTGCACCACGGCGCACCGTGCTGGGTCGACATCGCCACCACGGACCTCCAGGCCACGACCGACTTCTACGCGGGCCTGTTCGGCTGGTACTTCTCGGACTCGGGCGGCAGCACGATCGCGCTGGTGGACGGCTTGCCGGTGGCCGAGTTGGTGGTCGCCGCCGAGCCGAGCGCGTGGACGCTGTACCTGAACACGCCGCACGCCCGGGCCACCGCCGAGAAGGCGCACGCGTTGGGCGGGGTGGTGCTCGGTGAGCCGTCGGACACCGTGACCGTGCTCGCCGACCCCACGGGGGCGGTGGTCGGGTTCCGACACGTTCCACCCGATTGGGTGTTCGGCACCGATGGGCACGGCGCGTACGCGTGGGCCGAGCTGAACACGCGTGACGGGCAGGCCGCGGACGAGTTCTTCGGCGAGCTGTGCGGGTACGAGATCACCCAGATCGGTGACGGTCAGGCGGTCGACTACACGATCTGGGGCGTCCACGGCCACACCGTGCTCGGGCGTCAGCGGATGGGCCGGGCGTTCGCGCCGGACACCCCGGCGCACTGGATGGTCTACTTCACCGCGGCGCCGGAGATCGGCACGGACTCCGCCGCCTCCAGGGTCCTGGAGCTGGGCGGACGCGTCACCGTGGAGCCGTACGACACGCCGTTCGGCCGGATCACCGTCGTGGCCGACCACACGGGCGCCGTGTTCTCGGTGATCGACCCCTCCCGCACCACCCCGCTGTCGGAAGAGGAAGACACCGACAGTCGAGTAGACGACCCCTACGACGACTAATTGGCCCCTGCTCCGCAGATGGCGGCTCGGTCGCCTGGAAGTCGACCGTTCGCGCCTGATTTCCCGACGACCGAAGAGCGTGATCGCCGGGAAATGAGTCACGAACGATCGACGCGACCTCGCGTTGTGCGGGTCGGCACTACACGAATACGTGTAGGAGCAGCCAGGCGACGACGGCCGAGGGCAGCAGCGAGTCCATCCGGTCCATCAGGCCGCCGTGACCGGGCAGGAGCGTGCCCATGTCCTTGATCCCGAGGTCGCGCTTGATCAGCGACTCGACCAGGTCGCCCGCGGTGGCGGTGACGACCAGGGCCGCGCCGAACAGCACGCCCTGCCACCACTGGCCGTCCAGCATCATGCCGACGGTCAGCGCGCCACCGGCCATGCCCGCCACCATCGAGCCCGCGAAGCCCTCCCAGGACTTCTTGGGGCTGATGGTGGGGGCCATCGGGTGCTTGCCGAACAGCACGCCGGCCACGTAGCCGCCGGTGTCGGACAGCACGACGCCGATCAGGAACGCCAGGACGCGGAACACGCCGTCGTCCGGCACGACCAGCATGACCGCGAAGGACGCGAACACGGCCACGTAGGCGACCGTGAAGATGGACGCGGTGACGTCACGCAGGTAGCCGTCCGCGCCGTCCTTGAGCCGCCAGATCAGGCACACCAGGATCGTCACCACGAACGCGCCGAGCACGCCGCCGCGCTCGTACGGCCAGGCCAGCCACACCACGGCCTGCCCGCCCACCAGCACGGGCAGCAGCGCCACCCGGATGCCCGCGCCACGCCGCAACGCGCCTGTGAGCTCGTACATCGAGACGCCGACCGCGACCGCGACGACGCCGACGAACAGCTCGCGCACCGTCAGCAGCGCGACGAGGATGACCGCACCGAGGCCGACGCCCACGGCGATGGCCGCGGGCAGGTTGCGCCCCGCGCGTGACGCGCTCTTCTCCGGCGCGCCCTGGTCACCGCCGCCTGACACCTGTTGTGCTCCTATCACGACCGTCCACCGGCCAAGCAACGCGTGCGGCCGGTGACCCGACCCGCCGAACCCGACGTGACCACCTAGACCTCTAGCAGTTCGGCTTCCTTGTGCTTGACCAGCTCTTCGATCTGGGCGACGTAGCGGTGGGTGACGTTCTCCAGTTCCTTCTCGGCCCTGGTGCCGTCGTCCTCGCCGACCTCGCCGTCCTTGACCAGGCGGTCCAGCTCTTCCTTGGCCTTGCGGCGGATGTTGCGGATGGACACCTTGGCGTCCTCGCCCTTGCCCTTGGCGACCTTGACCATCTCGCGGCGGCGTTCCTCGGACAGCTGCGGGATCACCACGCGGATGATCGAGCCGTCGTTGCTGGGGTTCACGCCCAGGTCGGAGTCGCGGATGGCCTTCTCGACCGCGTTGAGCTGGGTGGCGTCGTAGGGCTTGATCACCGCCATGCGCGCCTCCGGGATGGCGACGCTGGCGAGCTGGTTCAGCGGGGTGGGCGAACCGTAGTACTCCACCACGATGCGGGAGAACATCGAGGGGTTGGCACGGCCGGTGCGCACCGCGGCCAGGTCCTCCTTCGCCACGGACACCGCTTTTTCCATCTTCTCCTCGGCGTCGAGGAGGGTCTCGTCAATCACGACTGACTCCCTTGGTGTGCGCAGTTCGGCTCGAATCCCAGCAGGTCTAGAAGGACGGGCGACCACCGGGGGTGCTCACCAGTGTGCCGATCTTCTCACCACGCACGGCTCGCGCGATGTTCCCCTCGGTGAGCAGGTTGAAGACCATGATCGGCATGTTGTTGTCCATGCACAGGCTGAACGCGGTCGCGTCGGCGACGTTCAGGCCGCGTTCGAGCACTTCCCGGTGGGTGATGTTGTCGAACATCTGCGCGTCCGGGTCGATCTTGGGATCCGCGGTGTAGACGCCGTCCACGGCCTTGGCCATCAGCACGACCTCGCAACCGATCTCCAGCGCGCGCTGCGCGGCGGTGGTGTCGGTGGAGAAGTACGGCATGCCGGCGCCGCCGCCGAAGATCACCACGCGCCCCTTGTCGAGGTGCCGCATGGCCCGGCGGGGGATGTAGGACTCGGCGATCTGGCCCATCGTGATGGCGGTCTGCACCCGGGTCTCGATGCCGTGCTCGCGCTCCAGGAAGTCCTGCAGGGCGAGGCAGTTCATCACGGTGCCGAGCATGCCCATGTAGTCGGCGCGGCTGCGGTCCATGCCGCGCTGCTGCAACTCGGCGCCGCGGAAGAAGTTGCCGCCGCCGATGACGACCGCGACCTGGACCCCGGTCCGGACGACCGCGGCGATCTGGCGCGAGACGGTCTGCACGACGTCGGGGTCGACGCCGACACCGCCGCCGCCGAACATCTCGCCGCCCAGCTTGAGCATCACCCGGCGGTAGCCGTGGATGGGCTCGTCGTCGGCGTGATCCGCTTTCGGGTGATCTACCTCTGCGCTCACAGGTACTCCTCTGGACACGGCAAGGGCGGGGTCGCGACGTCTGCTCGCAACCCCGCCCTCACGCGAATCAGGCCTGGCCGACCTCGAACCGGGCGAAGCGGGTCACGGTGACCCCGGCCTCGTCCAGCACGGCCTTGACGGTCTTCTTGGACTCCGTCACGGACGACTGCTCCAGGAGCACGACGTCCTTGAAGAAGCCGTTCACGCGACCCTCGACGATCTTGGACAGCGCCGCCTCCGGCTTGCCCTCCTCGCGAGCGGTCTCCTCGGCGATGTGGCGCTCGTTGGCCACCACGTCCGCGGGGACCTCGTCGCGGGTGAGGTAGCGGGGACGCATCGCGGCGATCTGCATCGCGGCGCCGCGGGCGGCGTCCTCGTTGTCGCCGGTGTACTCGACCACCACGCCGACGGCGGGCGGCAGGTCGGCGGCACGGCGGTGCAGGTAGGTGGTCACGGTGCCGTCGAAGACGGCGACCTTGGCCAGCTCCAGCTTCTCGCCGATCTTGGCGGAGAACTCCTGGACGACCGCGTCGATGCTCTTGCCGTCGAGCTCGGCGGCCTTGAGGGCCTCGGCGTCCGCCGGACGGGTGGCCTTGGCGACCGCGACGATCCGGGAGGCCAGCTCCTGGAAGTCGGCGTTCTTGGCGACGAAGTCCGTCTCGCAGCGCAGCTCGATCATCACGCCGTCCTCGGCCACGACCAGGCCGTTGGAGGTCGTGCGCTCGGCGCGCTTGTCGACGTCCTTCGCACCCTTGATGCGCAGGAGCTCGACCGCCTTGTCGAAGTCGCCGTCGGTCTCCTCGAGCGCCTTCTTGCAGGCCATCATGCCCGCGGCGGTCAGCTCGCGGAGGCGCTTCACGTCAGCGGCGGTGTAGTTCGCCATCGTGCGATTTCCGTTCCTTCTGCGGTCTGGTCGTCGGCTTCGCTCGCCGACGCGTTTACGCGCTGGGGTGGTGCGGTCTCGAGCTGGTCAGTGCTGGTGCTGTGCGCACGCCGCGCCCGCCGTGATCAGGCAGGCGCGGCGTGCGCGCAGATCAGGACTGGACGGCCTCGGTGCCCTCGGCGGCGGGCGCCTCGGCAGCGGGGGCGTCGGCGGCGGCAGCAGGCGCGGCGGGCGCGTCGGCGCCGACCAGCAGCTCCTGCTCCCACTCGGCCAGCGGCTCGTCCTGGCCCGGCTCGGGCTTGTCAGCGCCGTCGGCGGCCTGGGTGCGGGCGCCGGAGCGCGCCATCAGACCGGCGGCGGCGGCCTCGGCCACCACCTTGGTCAGCAGCGCGGCGGACCGGATCGCGTCGTCGTTGCCCGGGATCGGGTAGTCGACCTCGTCCGGGTCGCAGTTCGTGTCGAGGATCGCCACGATCGGGATGTTCAGCTTGCGCGCCTCGCCGACGGCGATGTGCTCCTTCTTGGTGTCCACGATCCACACGGCGCTGGGCACCTTGGACATGTCGCGGATACCGCCGAGCGTGCGCTCCAGCTTGTCCTTCTCGCGGTTCATCATCAGGATTTCCTTCTTGGTGAAACCCTGGAAACCGCCGGTCTGCTCCATCGACTCCAGCTCCTTGAGCCGCTGGAGGCGCTTGTGCACCGTGGAGAAGTTGGTGAGCATGCCGCCCAGCCACCGCTGGTTCACGAAGGGCATGCCGACGCGGAGGGCCTCGTTGGCGATGGCCTCCTGCGCCTGCTTCTTGGTGCCGATGAACAGGATCGACCCACCGTGCGCGACCGTTTCCCGGACGAACTCGTAAGCCCGGTCGATGTAGGTCAGCGTCTGCTGGAGGTCGATGATGTAGATGCCGTTGCGCTCGGTGAAGATGTAGCGCTTCATCTTCGGGTTCCAGCGGCGGGTCTGGTGCCCGAAGTGCACGCCGCTGTCGAGCAGCTGCTTCATGGTGACGACGGCCATG
The DNA here is from genome assembly GCF_040673975.1 of Actinosynnema sp. NPDC050801. Classification (NCBI taxonomy): domain Bacteria; kingdom Bacillati; phylum Actinomycetota; class Actinomycetes; order Pseudonocardiales; family Pseudonocardiaceae; genus Actinosynnema; species Actinosynnema sp. NPDC050801. The sequence continues at coordinate 185,449 of NZ_JBFAQZ010000006.1, forward strand.
GCCGGGTTCGCACCTCTTCGTTCAGGCGCGCCTGGCGGGAGGCCGGCGCGCGTTCCGGTTCGTCGCGGCGGGCCGGGTCGGACCGCCGCCCTGGTGCCCCTGCCGCCGTCCGAACCGGAGGACGTGTCGCCTCAGGACCGCCGGACGCCGTGACTCGACCACACCGAAAACCGGTCGAATCTGCATTGGCACGCGAAGTCGCCCCGCAGTCACACGGGCCGCGCACCGAGTGTACGCCGGTGGGGCCGGGAACCACGAACCGGGCCCGGAGTTGTCCACAGCCCTCCGAGTTGTCCACAGTTCCGGAGAACCCACTGGTAGCCCCCGGTCCGCGCCGGAACGCTGGACCCGTGACTCCCACCATGCGAACACTGCTGGTCCTGGCCTTGACAGCGTTGCCGACCCTACCCCTGGTCCTGGTCGCCGCACCCGCCCAGGCGTCCCGCCCGCCGCGCTACGCCTGGCCCCTGGCGCCACCGCACCAGGTGGTCCGCGCCTTCGAATCCCCGGCGACGCAGTACGCCGCCGGCCACCGCGGCGTGGACCTGGCGGCACCGCCCGGCGCCCCGGTCCTGGCCGCGGGGGACGCGGTGGTCGTGCACGCGGGCCCGGTGGCCGACCGCACGGTGGTGTCCCTGCTGCACCAGGGCGGCTTGCGGACCACGTACGAGCCGGTGGACCCCACCGTCCGCCGAGGCCAGCCGGTACGCCGAGGGGACCGCATCGGCACCCTGCGCGCAGGTCACGAGGGCTGCCCGGAGGAGGCCTGCCTCCACTGGGGCGCCGTCCGCACGACCCCACCGAAGTCCCGCGCGTACCTCGACCCGCTGCACCTGCTGACCAACGGCCGCGTCCGCCTGCTGCCCAGGCCAACCCACGGCTGATCCGTCACCGAGCAACCCCAACCCCCGACCCGGCCCGCCGCCCACCCGGGCGGGGCATCAACCCGCCGAGCCCGCGTCCCTGTTCGAGCGAGCACACCGCTCAGCCGCGCCCAGCCACGTGACCCAGCCACCTGACCCAGCCGCTCGACCCAGCCGCTTGAATCCCGACCCACCTGAATCCCGACCCGCCAGATCCCCGCACCCAGCACCCGCACGCCGCCGGCCAAACCGACTGCCACCTTGGTTACCGCATCTCTCACCGCTATTGCTCACCGCTCTGCCGCACTTGTCACCAGCGGCGACACCCGGCACGCGAAGCCTTTCGCACCGAACCTCGGCGGCAGGTCCGGCCTACGCCTCCAGCTGCTCGTTCAGCTTGGTGCGCAGGCGCAGCACCGCTCGGGTGTGCAGCTGGCACACGCGGGACTCCGTGACGCCGAGGACCTTGCCGATCTCGGCCAGCGTCAGGTTCTCGAAGTAGTACAGGGTGACCACGACGCGGTCCCGTTCGGCGAGCTGCGCGATCGCGTCGGCGAGCTGGCGGCGGCTGTCCTGGTCGACCAGGGTCGCGATCGGGTCCTCCGCGCCCTCGTCGGGCAGGGACTCGGCCAGCGACGAGCCCGCGCCACCGGTGTTGCGGCCGGCGGCGATCAGTTCGTCCAGCGCCACCACGCTGGTCAGCTGGAGCTGGGCGTAGAGCTCCCGCAGCTCACCCAGGCCGATCTTCAGCTCGGCGGCGAGCTCGCGGTCGGTCGGGGTGCGTTGCAGGCGACCGCCGAGGCGTTCCAGGGCGCGTTCGACGTCGCGGGCACGGCTGCGGACCGAGCGGGGCACCCAGTCCTGCGAGCGCAGGTCGTCGAGGATCGCGCCGCGGATCCGCTGCATCGCGTAGGTCTCGAACTTCAGGCCGCGCTCGGGCTCGAACTTCTCGATCGCGTCGACCAGGCCGAAGATGCCGGACTGGATCAGGTCCGCCACGTCGACGTGCGCCGGCAGTCCGGTGCCGACCCGGCCCGCGACGTACTTCACCAGCGGCGCGTAGTGCAGCACGAGGCGGTCCCGCAGACCCTGCAGCCGCGACTCGCCGTAGGTGTGCCACAGCGCGATGATCCCGGCTTCCACGTCATCGGCGGTGCGCGACTCGGACGCCGCGTGCGCCGGCCTGCCGACGACCGCGGGCCCGCTGTACCCGTTCGTGCGCAGCGGCTCCTCGCCGACGTGGTGACCGTTCGTCCCAGCCGGGGTGCGCGCCGCCGACGAGGTCCCGACGTGCGCGGCGGAGGGAGAGGTCACGGTTGCGGTCCGCGAACCTCCCCCTGCGACGTCAGGAGCGGGGGTGGGTTCGGTCATGGATCGCCTTCAGCCGTTCGACGGTGACGTGTGTGTAGAGCTGAGTCGTTGCGAGCGTAGCGTGACCAAGGAGCTCCTGGACGGTGCGCAGGTCCGCTCCCCCTTCCAACAGGTGCGTGGCCGCGGAATGGCGTAGGCCGTGGGGACCGGTGTCAGCCGTTCCCGTGACCGCACCCACTACATCGTGGACAACTCTCCTGGCGGTACGCGGGTCGAGCCTGCCGCCACGGGCACCGAGCAGCAGTGCACGGTGTGAACGGTCGTTGACCAGGGCGGATCGGCCATATTCCACCCAGCGCCGTATAGCGCGTTCGGCCGGAACGCCGAACGGCACGGTGCGTTCGCGACTTCCCTTGCCCAGAACCCGAATCACCCTTTGGGAGTAGTCCACGTCGTCGAGGTCGAGACCGCACAACTCGGCGACCCGGACACCTGTTGCGTACAGCAACTCCACCACGGCTTGGTCACGCAGCGCAACCGGATCGCCTTGTTCCGCACCAAGTTCGGCAACGGCCATGGCAGCGCCGGCCTGGTCGGCCCGCAGCACTGCGGGAAGGGTTCGGTGCGGTCTGGGTGCGCTGAGCCGAAGGCCCGGGTCGGTGGGGAGGAGGCCGTTGCGGCAGGCCCACGCGGTGAACGTCCGGGCGGAGGCGGCACGCCGGGCCATCGTCGTGCGGCCGGCGCCGGCCGAGTGCTGGGAGGCCAACCACGACCGCAGCCCGGGCAGGTCGATCGCTTCCACGGTCACGTCGTCGGGGGTGCCGCCGGCTAAGTGGACCAGCAGGGCGACCACGTCACCGAGGTACGCGCGAACGGTGTGCGGCGACAGGCCGCGTTCCATCGCGAGGTGGCGTTCGTAGCGGTCCAGGGACGCCGCCACGTCCGCGGGCAGCGCGCGACGCAGGCGAACCAGGTCGACACGACGTGTCCGGGCGGGCGGCGGCGGGGACATAGCCCCTGACGCTCCGCCCTCAAGCGCTCTTGGTCAAGTATCGCCACGCCAACTCCCCTCCTGGGAGCGCTTCCAACCGGATTCGGACCGTTCGGCGAGACCGGCTAGTTCCAATTGGGGCAGCAAACCGCGCACTCGGGCCAGTTCGACTCCGGATTCCACCGCGATCGCCTCCGGGCTGCACCCGGACGTCAGGCCCAACGCCTCGAAGACCCTCATCGCGTCACCCTGCGGTGGGCCCGTGTCGGTGTTCCTGGTTACCTCGACCAGGTCGACGCCGAGCCGTCCGGTCGACTCGATGACCTCGGCGACGCTGGTCACCGGCAACGCGATGCCCGAGCGCAGCAGTTCGTGGCAGCCCGACGAGCTGACCGACGTAATGGGCCCGGGAACCGCCATGAGCACCCGCCCGAGCGCCGCCGTCGACGCGGCGGTGTTCTTGGCCCCGCTGCGACGGCCCGCTTCGACCACCACGGTCCCCTCGGCGAGGGCCGCGATGAGCCGGTTCCGCGTCAGGAACCGGTGCCGGGCGGGGGTGTGCGTTGGTGGGTACTCACTCACCAGCAGGCCATGGCTCGGGATGCGCTCCAGCAGCGCCCGGTGACCCGCCGGGTAGGCGACGTCGATGCCACAGGCCAGCACGGCGATCGTCAGCCCACCGGCCGTGATGGCACCCCGGTGGGCCGCGCCGTCGATCCCGTAGGCGGCGCCGGACACCACCGTGACCCCGGCTTCGGCCAACCCGAACCCGAACTCGCCCGCGACGTGCTGCCCGTAGCTGGACGACGCCCGACTACCCACGACCGCGACGGCCCGTTCGGTGATCGCGGCCAGGTCGGCATCGCCCCGAACCCACAGCGCCAGGGGCTCCAACCCGCACCGCAAGCCGTTCGCGGCGGCGATGGCCAGGGCGTTGAAGGGCCACCGGGGCCACTCGCCGTCCTCGGGGACCAACAACCGGCCCCCGACCTTCGCGGCGGCTTCCAAGTCCTGCTCGGCCAGGTCCAACGCCCGCCGCGCGGAGGTCTGGCTGTCGACCGCGGCCGGGACTTCGCCTGCCCGAACCAACTCCGCCGCCCGAACCGGCCCGACCTCGGCGACGAACCGGACGAGCGCCGCGGCGGGCGGTTCGGCAACCCGGGAGAGATAGGCCCGCGCCAGCCGGATCTCGTCGGTGCTCACCACCACCGCCACCATTCGCACACCCCGGTACGGGCGGTGGCGGCCGACGCCATGTCCCGATTACGCCCGACACCCGCCCCGACCACTGCCGGCAGGTCAGCGGTCACCGGGAACCCGGCCGAAGTCCGCGCCGTCGGGCCGTGGGTCACGCAGGTTGTCGGCGGTCCGTGCCGGGACGCACTCGAAGCCGATGTCTCCGGAACGCGACCCGCCCCGGCCGGCGCGGCGGCGAGTGCAGGGGACGCCGGCCTGGCCGACGAAGTGCGGACAGCTGCGGAGTCGGGCGGTCCGAGGTGCGGCGATACCGGATCGGGCGACGCAAAGCCGGCCGCTGCGGGGTTGCGCGAGAGCGGGTCGAGCGACGCGGGATCGGCCACCGACAGCTCCGGCGGGACGAGGTGCGCCGACACACGACCGACCGCTCCCAGGTCGGGCTGTGCGGAGTTGGGCAACGCAGGGCCGGGCAACGCGAGATCGGGCGGTGCCGGGTTGGGCGAGGTCGGGTCGGCTGCTGCGAGGCAGGGCGGTGCAGGGGGCGGAGCCGCGGCGGTCGGAGGTGCGGCAGCGGGTGGTGCGGGGTGGGAGGGGGATGTCGGTCGAAGTCGGGTGGGTTGGGGTTCTGGGGTGGTTGGGGTGGCTTGGTGATGCGGTGGCGGTGGGGTGTCGAGGCGGGTTGGAGTGGTCATGACTTCCTGCGCTCTCGGAATTCCAGGGCGGCCGCTACGTGGTCCGCTGTCGGTTGGTCGACCTCCGCCAAGTCGGCGAGGGTCCAGGCGACCCGCAGGCACCGGTCGGCGCCCCGGCCGGTCAGGGCTCCCGTGGTCAGGGCCCGGTCCAGCACCGCGGTCGTCTGCCTGGGCAGGACGTACTCGCGCCGGAGGACGGGGCCGGGCACCTCGGCGTTGGTCAGCCAGCCGTGGTCCGTCCAACGTTCCGTGGCCCTCGTCCTGGCCTTCTGCACCCGCTCGCGGACGGCGGCCGTGGGTTCCGGTGGCCCTGTCTCCGCACCGCTCATGGCGGTCAAGGGGCGCATCACGACCCTGAGGTCGACCCGGTCCAGCAGCGGGCCCGAGAGCTTGCTCTGGTACCTCCTCCGGGCCGCCGGCAGGCAGACGCAGTCGATCTCCTTCGGCGGCGCGCATGGGCACGGGTTGGTCGCCATCACCAGTTGGAACCTGGCCGGGTAGCGGGCGATCCCGTCACGCCGCGCCAGCCGGACCTCGCCCTCCTCCAACGCCGTGCGCAACGCCTCCAGCTTCGCCGCGCCGAACTCCCGCGCCTCGTCCAGGAAGAGCACCCCGCGATGGGCTCGGCTCATCGCCCCCGGCTTCGCGACGCCGGTGCCGCCGCCGATCAGCGCGACCGTCGACGTCGAGTGGTGCAGCGAGATGAACGGCGGCGTGGAGACCAGTGGCGACTCGCGGCTGAGCAGGCCGGCGATGGAGTGCACCGCCGTGACACCCAGGGCCTCCTCCGGCGACAACGGCGGCAGCAGGCCCGCCAGGCGTTGCGCCAGCATGGTCTTGCCCGTGCCCGGCGGACCGGTCAGGAGGATGTGGTGACCACCCGCCGCGGCCACCTCCAGCGCCCACCGCGCCTCCGGCTGGCCGATGACGTCCGCCAGGTCCGGCCCGTCCGGTGGCGGGGCGAGCGCGGGCGGGGTGGTGTGGTGGAGGACGCCCTCGCCGGACAGCCAGGCCAGGACGTCGGACAAGGTCGCCGCGCCGTGGACGGTCATGCCCTCGACCAAGGCGGCTTCCGGCAGCGCGTCCACCGGGACCACGGCCTCGGTCAGACCCGCACGCCGGGCGGCCACCAGGGCGGGCAGGACACCTCGGACGGTCCGCACCCGGCCGTCCAGGGCCAGCTCACCCAGCAGCACGGTGTCGGCGAGCCGCCCGGCCTCGATCGCCTGGGCCGCGGCCAGCACCACGCAGGCGATGGCGAGGTCGTACCCCGAGCCGTTCTTCGGCAGGGTCGCCGGGGACAGGCCCAGGGTCACGCGTTGCGACGGCCAGTCGTGCCCGCTGTTGCGCACGGCCGCCTTCACGCGGTCCTTCGACTCGTGCAGAGCGGCATCGGGCAGGCCCAGGAGCTGGGTCTTCACCGTCCCGACGCCCACGTCGGCCTCGATCTCGACCGGGACGCCGTCCACGCCGAACAACGCCACCGACCACGTGCGCGCGAGCGCCATCACACACCTCGCAGGTGGTGCAGGCGGACCCGGCCGGCGGGCGGCCACTCGATCGAGATCACGTCGAACCGGATCTCCACCCGGCCGAGGCGGTTCGCGCTGAGCCAGCGCAGCGCCGACCTGCGCACCCGGGCCAGCTTCTCCGGCGTCACCGCCTCCAGCGGTGTCCCCCTGGTGGTGCCCGAACGGCACTTGACCTCGACCACCACCAACCGCGCCCCGTCGGTGGCTACGACGTCCAGCTCACCGTCGTCGCACCGCCAGTTGCGCGCCAGGATCGACAGCCCCTGGTGCTCCAGGTACCGGCACGCCGCGTCCTCGCCACGCCTGCCCAGATCGGTCGCCGTGCTCATGCCCCACCCCTTCGCCGCTTCGGTCTCGGTTCGACCTTGCCGGGGGTGGTGCGGGGTGACGAGCGGGAGTTCGCCGACTGTGGACAACCTCAGGGGCTGTGGACAGAGCCGGGCGAATTGTCGGTATCGCGTGGTATCGGCGCGATGAGACGCAAAGGGGCCCGCCCTAGGGCAGGCCCCTGCGACTTGCGGCGATCAGGAGTTGAACGGACCGTCCTCGGGCAGCCTGAGGTCGGGCTTGTCCAGCTCCTCGACGTTGACGTCCTTGAAGGTGATCACGCGGACGTTCTTCACGAAGCGGGCGGGGCGGTACATGTCCCACACCCACGCGTCGGACATCCGCACCTCGAAGTAGACCTCGCCGTCCGCGTTGCGGACCTGCACGTCCACCGAGTTGGCCAGGTAGAACCGCCGCTCGGTCTCCACGACGAACGAGAACTGGCTGACGATGTCGCGGTACTCCTTGTACAGCGACAACTCCATCTCGGTCTCGTACTTCTCGAGATCCTCTGCACTCATTACGCCTCCGCGCGGGTAATCATCGAATCCGCGCCCCTCCTCGTCGCGAGCCTGCCACCGCTGGTCTGCGGGGTTGACCCATTCTGGACCACGGCGGCCGCGACCACGCCGCGCGCCACCCGGTGCGGCGGTTCCAACCCGTGCCGGAGCCCCGCGGCGGCCACATTCGCATACGACCAGCGGTGTTGCGCACTCGGGCCGTGTTCCACCAGCGCGGCGGAGTGCTCGGGGGTGCTGTAGCCCTTGTGCACGTCGAACCCGTAGACGGGCAGTTCCCCGTGCAGACCGGTCATGATCCGGTCCCGGGTGACCTTGGCCAGCACGGACGCCGCCGCGACGCACGCGGCGACCCGGTCGCCCTTGACCACCGGCATGTTCGGCGCCGTGAGGCCCGGCACCGGGAAGCCGTCGGTCAGCACGTACCCGGGGTGCGCGCCCAGTTGCGCGACCGCGCGCCGCATGCCCTCGATGTTCGCCACGTGCACGCCGAGCAGGTCGACCTCGGCGTTCGGGATCACGATCACCGCGTAGTCGAGCGCGCGCTTGAGCACCAGGTCGTACATCCGGTCCCGCGCGGCGGCGGTGAGCAGCTTCGAGTCGGTGAGCCCGTCGAACTTCGCCGCGTCGCCCGGCTTGAGCACGCACGACGCCACGACCAGCGGTCCCGCGCACGCGCCACGCCCGGCCTCGTCGACGCCCGCCACCGGACCGAACCCGCGCCGGTCCAGCGCGGCTTCGAAGGCCCAGATGCCCGCGGTCTGCCGGACCTGGACGCGAGGCGGCTTGCGGATCACCCCTGGACCCTATCCCAGCCGCGAACGGCGCAGCCGCGCCCTCACCCGCCTGCCGAGCACGAGCAGCGGCCAGGCCGCCGCCAGCCCGACACCGGCGGGCAGGGCGTCCTGCCAGGCCGGCGCACCGATGGCCACGACCTGCGGGTCGTGGTCGCCGACGCCCTGCCAGCGCGACGGCGGCAGCACGATCACCCGCGCCTTGCCCACCACGTTGTCCACCGGGACGAGACCGCCCTCGCGGCCGTCGCCCTGGCACCGCGAGTCGCACGAGTCGTTGCGGTTGTCACCCAGCACGAACAGGTAGCCCGCGGGGATCTTCAGCTCGGCGAACGACTCCTGCACCGTGCTGCGCCCGGGCGCCCAGTACACGTACGGCTCGTCCAGCGGCTTGCCGTCGACCACCACCCGGTTGCGGTCGTCGCAGCACTTCACGGTCTGCCCGCCGACCGCGATGACCCGCTTGACGAAGTCCTCCTCGTTCGCCGCCGGGAACCCCAGCAGCGAGCCGACGCCCTGCACCGCGCGGGCCACCGGGTTGGTCGGCTCGGCGGCCACGAAGTCCTGGTTGATCCAGGTGTCCGGGCCGTGGAAGACGACCACGTCACCCGGCTCGGGCTCGCTGAAGTCGTAGGTCAGCTTGTCGACCAGCACCCGGTCGCCGAAGCAGCCGTCGGAGCAGCCGTGCAAGGTCTGCTCCATCGACTCCGACGGGATCATGTAGACCTTCGCCAGGAACGACTGGATCAGCACCGCGAGCAGCACCGCGACGCCGATCAGGATCGGCAGCTCTTTCCAGAACGAGCCCTTGCGCTTGGCCTTCTTGCGCGCGCGGGCACGCCACTGCTCGACCTTTTCCTCGTGCTCCGGGTCGCCCTCGTCGGAGGAGCCCCGGGACGATGCGACGTCCACCACCCGGTCAGCGTACCGATCAGGCCTGTGAGGCCCTGGTCAACCGCCTGCGCAGCTTCCGGCCGAAGAACACCAGCGGCCACGCGGCGGCCAGGCCGGCGCCCGCCGGGACGGCGCTCTGCCACGCGGGCGCGCCGAGCGCGACGGCCTGCGGGTCGTGGTCGCCGATGCCCTGCCAGCGAGACGGCGGCAGCACGATGACCCGCGCCTTGCCGATGACGTTGTCCTCCGGCACGGTGCCCGCCACGCCGCCACCGCCCTGCTTGCGCGAGTCGGTGGAGTTCGTGCGGTTGTCACCCATCACCCAGAGGTGGCCTTCGGGAACCTTGACCGGCTCGAACGGGTCGTGGTTCTCCGGTGACGTGCCCGGCTGCCAGTAGATGTACGGCTCGTCCAGCGGCTTGCCGTCGACCAGCACCCGGTGCTGGTCGTCGCAGCACTGCACGGTCTGCCCGCCGACCGCGATGACCCGCTTCACGAAGTCGCGCTCGTCCGGCGGCGCGAGGCCGACCAGCGAGGCCACCGACTGGATGCCCGCCACGATCGGGTTGTCCGAGCGGCCGGACGTGAAGTCGTTGTTGCCCCAGGTCTCAGGGCCGCGGAAGACCACGACCTCGCCCGGCTCGATGTCGGTGAAGTCGTACACCAGCTTGTCGACCAGCACCCGGTCGTTGTTGCACCCCGGGCAGCCGTGGAGGGTCTCCTCCATCGACTGCGACGGGATCACGTACACCCGTGCGAGGAACGTCTGGATCAGGATGGTGAGGACGAGGGCCGTCGCGCCGAGCACGAGGAGTTCGCGCCACAGCGGGGGCTTCTTCTTGTCCTTCTTCGACTTGCCGCCCGCAGCCGAGTCCGGTGTGGACTCGACTGCGGGATCCTGACCGTCTTCGTCAGCGGAGCGGTGCACGGGATCTGCCACGTGGGCAGGCTACTGGTTCCGCGTGTGCCCGGCGTCAGGAGGCCGGCTTGGCGTCGCGCTTCTCCTTGATCTTGGCGGCCTTGCCGCGCAGGTCGCGGAGGTAGTACAGCTTCGCCCGGCGGACGTCGCCGCGGGAGGCGACCTCGATCTCGGCGATGTTCGGGGAGTGCACCGGGAAGGTGCGCTCGACACCGACACCGAACGAGACCTTGCGGACGGTGAAGGTCTCGCGGATGCCGCCGTTCTGCCGGCGGATCACGACGCCCTGGAACACCTGGACCCGCTCGCGGGAGCCCTCGATGACGCGGACGTGGACCTTCAGCGTGTCGCCCGGCCGGAAGCTGGGGATGTCGGAGCGCAGCGACTGGGCGTCAAGAGCGTCCAGGGTGTTCATCGGTGGTCCGTCCTCGTCCTCACGTGTATTGCGTACTCCCCCAAGGCGCGGCCGAACTCAAGTCACACACGCGCGGGGGCGGGCCTAGCGCACGCCGGATGAGTAGAACCGGGTGCAGCAACCTGTCCAGTGTGCCAGACGAGGGGCGGCACCACGAAATCGCCCCTAGTCGAGCTCGTCGAGCAGCCTGCGGTCGTGCTTGTCCAGCGCGCCCTCGGGCAGGGCGTCGAGCAGCTCGGGACGGCGTTCGCGGGTGCGGCGCAGCGACTGGTCCCGCCGCCAGCGGTCGATCGCCCGGTGGTTGCCCGAGCGCAGGACCTCCGGCACGGCGAGCTCTCGCCAGACCTCCGGGCGGGTGTAGCTGGGCCCCTCCAGCAGGCCGTCGGAGAACGAGTCCTCGGCGGCCGACTTGGGGTTGCCCAGCACGCCCGGCAGCAGCCGGACCACGGCCTCGACCACGACCAGCACGGCCACCTCGCCGCCGACGAGCACGTAGTCGCCGATGGAGACCTCGTCCACGCGCATCCGGCCGGACGCGTCGTCCACGACCCGCTGGTCGATGCCCTCGTACCGGCCGCAGGCGAACACCAGGTGCTCCTCGGCGGCCAGGTCGTGCGCCATCCGCTGGGTGAACGGGCGGCCGGCGGGCGTGGGCACGATCAGGCGGGTGGCCGGGGTGCAGACCGCGTCCAGCGCCTCACCCCACACCTGGGGCTTCATCACCATGCCGGGACCGCCGCCGTACGGGCTGTCGTCGACGGCCTTGTGCACGTCGTGCGTCCAGTCGCGCAGGTCGTGCACGCCGACGCTGATCAGGCCCTTGTCGATCGCCTTGCCCAGCAGGGCGGCGCGCAGCGGGTCCAGGTACTCCGGGAAGATCGTGACGACGTCAATCCGCATCGAGCAGGCCCTCGGGCGGGTCCAGCACGACGCGCTTGCCCGCGATGTCCACCGTGGGCACGATCTCCCGCACGAACGGCACCAGGGTCTCGCTGCCGTCCTCGCGCTTGACCACCAGCAGCTCGCCGCCGGGCCCGTGCACGATCTCCAGCACGGTGCCGACCTTCGTGCCGTCGGCCAGCTCGGCGGTCAGCCCTTCGAGCTCGTGGTCGTAGAACTCGTCGGGGTCGCCGGTCGGCGGCAGGTCCTCGGTGCGGCCGAGCAGCACCGTGCCCCTCAGCGTCTCGGCGACGTCACGGGTCAGCACTTCCTCGAAACGCACCAGCAGCCGCCCGGAGTGGTTCCGGGCGGCTGCGACGGTGAGGTTGCGGGACGTGCCGTCGCGCAGTTTGGCGGCCAGCACCGAGCCCAGCGCGAACCGGGTCTCGGGTGAGTCCGTGCGCACGTCGACCGCGAGCTCGCCGCTGATCCCGTGCGCCTTGGCCACTCGGCCGACGACGACGTCCATGTGCGCGTTCAGCGGTCGGTGTCGACCACGTCGACGCGAACGCCACGACCGCCGATGCCCGCCATCACGGTGCGCAGGGCGGTCGCGGTGCGGCCGCTGCGGCCGATCACCTTGCCGAGGTCGTCCGGGTGGACGTGCACCTCGAGCGTGCGACCACGCCGGGTCGTGACCAGGTTCACCCGGACGTCGTCCGGGTGGTCGACGATGCCCCGAACGAGGTGTTCGAGAGCGTCAGCCAACAAGCTCACGCCTCGTCCTTGGGAGCCTCGGCGGCGGGCTCGGCGTCGGCGACCTTCTTGGCCGACTTCTTCTTCGGGGTCGTCGCCTCGGTGGTCGGCGCGTCGCCCGCGGCGGCCAGCGCGGCGGCGAACAGCTCCGCCTTGCTGGTCTTGGGCTCCTTGACCTTCAGCGTGCCCTCGGCGCCCGGGAGGCCCTTGAACTTCTGCCAGTCACCGGTGATCTCCAGCAGGCGCTGCACCGACTCGGTCGGCTGCGCGCCGACACCCAGCCAGTACTGCGCGCGGTCGCTGTCCACCGCGATGAACGACGGCTCTTCCTTCGGGTGGTACTTGCCGATCGTCTCGATGGCCTTGCCGCTGCGGCGGACGCGGGCGTCGGCGACGACGATCCGGTAGTACGGCTGACGGATCTTGCCAAGCCGCTGAAGCTTGATCTTGACGGCCACGGGTGTGGGTGCTCCTCGTGCTCTGTGTGCTCAGGTGCGGGCAGTCCTCACCCGAGTGGGGCACGGGTGGAGAAAGCCCAGATGTCTGGGGCGCCATGGCACGGTGAGAGGGACCGACCTCGGCGAACAACCAACCATTCTGCCAGACAGGTCTACCCCGAGACGAATCGGGCCACCGCGACGCCCGCGTCCGCCAGCGCGGCGCGGACCTTCGTCGCGTGCTCGACCGCGCCCGGTGTGTCGCCGTGCAGGCAGATCGAGTCGACTTCCACCTTGAGCACGGCGCCGTCCGCGGCGACCAGTTCACCGCGTTCGGCGAGCCTGAGCACCTGGGCGAGCACGGCGTCCGTGCTGGTCAGGACGGCGTCCGGCCGGGTGCGCGGCACGAGGGTGCCGTCCGGGGTGTACGCGCGGTCGGCGAACGCCTCCCGGACCGGGCGCAGCCCCGCCCGTTCGGCGCGGTGGAGCAGGCGTGAGCCGGGCAGCCCGAGGACGGGCAGGTCGCCGAACGCCTTGACCCCGTCCACCACGGCCTGCGCCTGCCGGTCGTGGTGCACGGTGGCGTTGTAGAGCGCGCCGTGCGGCTTGACGTACTCGACCCCGGTCCCGGCCGCCCGGGCGCACGCGTCGAGCGCACCGATCTGGTACAGGACCTCGTCGGCCAACTCGGACGGGTCGACGTCGATGAAGCGGCGGCCGAAGCCGGCCAGGTCGCGGTAGGAGACCTGGGCGCCGACCGCCACACCGGCGGCGGCGGCCTGCCGGCACACCCGGCGCATGGTCGACGGGTCGCCGGCGTGGAAGCCGCAGGCCACGTTCGCGCTGGTCACGATGCCGAGCAGGGCTTCGTCGTCGCCCAGGCGCCAGATGCCGAAGCCCTCGCCGAGGTCGCTGTTGAGGTCGATCACGCCCGCGCTCACGCCGGCATCACCCCGATCGAGACGAGCAGGAGGGTCAGGCCGGGCAGGAAGTTGTTGATCACGTGCGCCACCACGCTCGCGGTGAGCCGGCGCGTGATGAGGCGGGCGATGCCGATGGGCAGCGCGATGACGATGAGCAGCGACGTCCGCAGCGGTTCCAGGTGGCTGGCCGCGAAGATGACGGTGGTCAGCACGAACGCCGCCCACCGGCTCCAGCGCTGGCGCTCGATCGCGCCCCACAGCAGGCCGCGGTAGATGATCTCCTCGCACACCGGGCCGAGGAAGCACACGTAGAGGAACATCGCGAGGGCGGCGGCCAGGGGCAGCCCCGCGCCGTCCACGAGCTCGCCGATCGCGGAGGTGGCGTTGTCGTCGCCGACGAACTCCGACCAGATGACCGCGGCCACGTAGGTCAGCACCAGCCCGAGCGCGCCCAGCTTGAGGCCGATCTTGACGTCCGCCCAGTCCCAGGCGAGCCGCAGGTCCCGGAACGGGCCGTTGCCGCGCAGGTAGGTGACCGCGATCGCGACGCCCGCGGCCAGCACCGTCGGGACCATCGAGCCGATCAGGATGAACGTCACCGAGGAGCCGATGTCCGTGCCCGACGTGCGGGCCACCGCGGTGATGAACACCGCACTGAGAATGAAAACCGCTTCTACCAGCAGGAACGCGCCGAAGCCCCACCGCTGGCCGGCCTGCACCACTTCCGGCTCCCGGCCGACCGCGCGGACGCTCGCGATCAGGCCTGGCGGCGGCTCATCCGGTCTTGTCACAACCATCCACCCTAGTCAGCCGGTGTAGAGGTAGACGGCCGGCAGCAGGTTGTTGGTCGCGTGGGCCACCACGCTGGAGGCAACCCGGCCGGTGATCATGCGGGCCGCGCCGATGGCGAGCCCCTGGGCGAACAGGCTGAGCACCCGCCAGCTCTCCTCGTGCAGGAACGCGAAGACGAGGGCGGTGAGGGCGAGGATGGCGATCCGGGGGATCCGGTAGTGGGCGAGTGCTTGCCACAGGGCTCCCCTGGTGAGGAGTTCCTCGGTCAGCGGCGCGCCGAGGAAGACGAACAGCGCCGCCGCGGCCAGCCAGATCGTGCGGCCGCCGGCCAGGGCCTCGATCTCGTCCAGCGAGCTGGACCGGTCCGGGTTGATGCGCAGCAGCAGCGCGCCGAGCAGCCAGGCGGCCAGCAGCGCCGCGCCGCCCGCGGCCAGGCCCACCTTGAGGTCACGGGCGGTGGGGACCAGGCCGAAGTCCTTGGCGGGCCCGTCGCCCCGGCGCCAGGAGATGACGACGGGGCCGAGGCCGAGCAGGACGTTGGGCAGGAAGACCAGCAGCAGGAGCGGGCCGAGGACCGGCGGGTCGGTGATGTCCACCTCGGCGAAGCGGTCGGCGGTCGCGGCGGTGAAGACGAGGATGGCGAGGTGGTAGCCGCCCAGGCCGGTGAAGAACGCGAGGAAGCCCCAGTGCGCCCGGCCGGTGTCCCGGTCCCGCTGTTCCTCCACTCGTCCGAACGTAGTGGTCTGGCGGGGCGGAGTGCCGCCCGAGCCGGTTCAAGATCACCCTGACGGCGGCAGCGATGACCTCGGGTGGCGGAAGAACTCCTCGCCACGCGTCCCCACCACGGATTTCCTACCGCCGACCGGGTCGTGGGCGGCGGCCGTCAGGGGTGCTCCCGGCGACGGGCGGGCGCGGATCCGACGATGGGCCGGCGCGGATGCAGCAACGGTCAAGCCTGCCTTCGGCGGCGGTCAGGCGCGAATGCCGCAACGGCCAGGCCTGGTCCCGGCGACGGGCAGGCGTGGATGCCGCAACGACCAGGCATGGTCCCGGCGGCGGTCAGGCGTGGATCCGGCCGCGCAGCATGACCAGCGCGGGGTGGCGCAGGGCGTCGAGGTCTTCGCGCGGGTCGGTGTCGTAGACCACGATGTCGGCCGCCGCGCCCTCGGTCAGAGACGGGAAGCCGAGCCACTCGCGGGCGGCCCAGGAGGCCGCGCCGAGGGCCTGGGTGGCCGTCATGCCGACCCCGTGGAGGGCCTTGATCTCGTCCACGATCCGGCCGTGCTCGATGCCGCCGCCCGCGTCCGTGCCCGCGAACACCGGCACGCCCGCCTCGACGGCCTTGGCGATGGTCCCGGTGTTGCGCGCGTACAGCTCGCGCATGTGCCCCTGGTAGACCGGGTACTTCTCCGCGCCGGCCGCGATGGACGGGAAGTTCTCGATGTTGATCAACGTCGGCACGAGCGCGGTCCCCGTGCGGGCCATCTGCGCGATCGTGTCGTCGGTCAGGCCCGTGCCGTGCTCGATGCAGTCGATACCCGCGTTGAGCAGGGCGGGCAGGGCGTCTTCGCCGAACACGTGCGCGGTGACCCTGGCCTTGTTCTCGTGCGCGACCTTGATCGCCTCGGTGAGCACGTCCTCGGTCCACAGCGGCGCGAGGTCGCCCGTGCCGCGGTCGATCCAGTCGCCGACCAGCTTGACCCAGCCGTCGCCGGCGGCGACCTGCTCGGCCACGGCGGACGGCAGGTCGGCCGGGTCCTCGATCTCCACGCCCAGGTACTTGATGTACCGCTTGGGCCTGGCCAGGTGCCTGCCCGCGCGGATGATCCGCGGCAGGTCCAGCCGCTCCTGCAACGGGCGGGTGTCCACCGGCGAGCCGCAGTCGCGGATGAGCAGCGTGCCCGCCCGCCGGTCGGCGAGGGCCTGGTCGACCGCCTCGGGCAGGTCGACCGCGCCCTTGGCGCCCAGACCGACGTGGCAGTGCGCGTCGACCAGGCCGGGCACCAGGTAGCCACCGGTGCTGACGGTGGTCGCGCCGGGCACCGGCCGGGTGCGGATCCGGCCGTTGACCACCCAGACGTCCTGCGGGTCGCCGCCGTCGGGCAGCACCACACCCCGCAGGTGCAGGCCGGTCACTTGCCGAACTTCAGCTTCGACGGGTCGAAGCCGGGTGGGAGCTGGTCGAGGCCACCGATGCCGGGCGGCAGCTCGTGCCCGCCGCCCTGGGGCGGCATGCCGGGCATGCCGGGCATGCCGGGCATGCCGGGGAACCCGCCGCGCACCTTCGGCGGCGTCGGGCCGCGGCCCTTGCCCTTCTTGCCCTTCTTCCCCTTGCCCTTGCGGTTGTTCTTGCCGCCCGCGCCCGGCAGGCCGAAGCGGCCGGCCATCTGGCTCATCATCTTGCGGGCTTCGAAGAACCGGTTGACCAGGTCGTTCACGTCGCTGACCTTGACGCCCGAGCCGTTGGCGATGCGCAGCCGGCGGGACGCGTTGATGATCTTCGGGTCGTCGCGTTCGGCCGGGGTCATGCCGCGGATGATCGCCTGCACCCGGTCGAGGTGCTTCTCGTCCAGGTTGGCCAGCTGGTCCTTCATCTGGCCCGCGCCGGGCAGCATGCCGAGCAGGTTCGCGATCGGGCCCATCTTGCGCAGCGCGAGCATCTGCTCCAGGAAGTCCTCCAGCGTGAGCTGGCCGGACCCCATCTTGACCGCGGCGGCCTCGGCCTGGTCGGCGTCGAACGCCTGCTCGGCCTGCTCGATCAGGGTGAGCATGTCGCCCATGCCCAGGATCCGGCTCGCCATCCGGTCCGGGTGGAAGACGTCGAAGTCCTCCAGCTTCTCCCCGTTCGAGGCGAACAGGATGGGTTGGCCGGTGACCTCGCGGACGCTGAGCGCGGCGCCACCGCGGGCGTCGCCGTCGAGCTTGGTGAGCACCACGCCGGTGAAGCCGACGCCCTCGGAGAACGCGGTCGCGGTGTTCACCGCGTCCTGGCCGATCATCGCGTCGACCACGAACAGCACCTCGTCGGGCTGCACGGCGGCACGGATGTCGACGGCCTGGCGCATCATCTCCTCGTCGACGCCGAGGCGGCCCGCGGTGTCGACCAGCACGATGTCGTGCTGGGCCCGCTTGGCCTCCTCGATGCCCTTGCGGGCCACGTCGACCGGGTCGCCGACGCCGTTGCCGGGCTCGGGTGCGAACACGGGCACGCCCGCGCGCTCGCCGACCACCTGGAGCTGGGTCACCGCGTTGGGCCGCTGGAGGTCGCAGGCCACCAGGATCGGCGTGTGGCCCTGGCCCTTGAGCCACTTGGCGAGCTTGCCCGCCAGGGTGGTCTTACCGGCGCCCTGCAGACCCGCGAGCATGATCACGCTGGGCGGGTTCTTGGCCAGGTTGAGCCTGCGGGTCTCCCCGCCGAGGATGTTGACCAGTTCCTCGTTGACGATCTTGACGACCTGCTGGGCCGGGTTCAGGGCCTGGCTGACCTCGGCGCCCTTGGCGCGCTCCTTGACCTTCGCGATGAACGTCCGCACCACGGGCAGCGCGACGTCGGCCTCCAGCAGCGCGACCCGGATCTCGCGCGCGGTCGCGTCGATGTCGGCCTCGGACAGCCGCCCCTTGCCCCGCAGGTTCTGCAGGACCGAGGTGAGCCGGTCGGAAAGGGTGTTGAACACGTTGCCGCCAGACCTCGCACGTCGTCGGTGGGTTCTCGGTTCTTAGGGTAGCCGTTCACGCCGACGTCACGGACAGCCGCAGGTGGTCCCGGCGGGTCAGCAGGGTCAGGCCCTGCCAGCCGCGCGGTGGCACCCCCGCGGTGAAGCGGGCGCGCAGCCGGGCCGCGCGGCGCACGTGCCGGGCGAACGACCGGGACCGGATCAGCCTGCCCCGCGTGACCTGGCCGGACAGCGCTTCCTCCGGGCTCGCGTCCAGCCACAGGAAGTGCCTCGGCCGGTTGGTCAGCACGCCGACCGCGACCAGGCCGGCCCGGGTGGTCGGGCGGGTGGACGGCTCGTGCACCAGCAGCAGGCCGCCCGCGGTGATCGCGAACCACAGGATGCGGGCGCGGTGCACCAGGTGCACCAACGGGCGGTAGAGGCGGTACGGCAGGGCTTTCGGGAAGAGGGTCCGGAGCTTGGTCCGCACCTGGTCGGAATCCAGCACGACGGCGGGCGCGCCACCCGTGTCGGCGGCGGCGAGCAGCGTCGACTTACCCGCTCCCGGCAGTCCGGCCAGCACGACCAGCGAGCGCGGCCTCACGGCGACAGCGGTCATCGCATCCATACTAAAGAGACGTTCCGGGCGAGCACGAGTTCCGGCGTGATCGGGAGCGGCCCAACCCCTCGATGGGCCGCTCCCGCCTCCCCCCGTGGCGAGGTTCCCCCCGGCTCGCCCCCTCCCCTGGCGAGCCCCCCGTGCCACGGCTCAAAGCTTGCCTTGGCACGGGGTCCGCGGGCAGCGTGAGCACCCGCGATCGGTTGTGCGTAGACCTACGCAAGTCCCGGCGCCGTCACCGGGCGGCCAGCAGCACGGCCCGTTCGATCCGGCGCTGGTCGACGCTCATGCCGTCGGGAACCGTGAGGGCGAACGAGTCCACCACCGTGGAGCCCAATGTGGACACCCGCGCCCACACGATGTCCACACCGGACTGCTCAAGGGCGTCGGCGACGTGGTGCAGCAGCCCGATCCGGTCCGCCGCGCGCAGCTCCAGCACCACCGCGCCGGTCGACTCGTCGTCGAACCACAGCACCTTCGGCGGTGGCGGGTCCTGCGGCGGGCCGCCGTAGTCGCGCTCCTTCGCGGCGAGCTTGTCGGCCAGCGCGAGGGAGCCGTCCACGGCCCTGGTGAGCTGTTCGCGCAACAGGGTCACGTCCGGCAGCGAGCCGAACCTGGGCGAGACGGTGAACACGTCGACCGCCGCCACCCCGAGAGAGGGGTCGTCGTGGGAACGCAGGGTGGCGGCGTGCACTTCGAGGGAGTTGAGCGCGAGCACCCCGGCGGCCCGCGACAGCAGTCCCGGCCGGTCGGGCGCGACCACCGTGATGGTGGCCGTGTGGTCGGCCCGGTCGATCAGCACGTCCGGTTTGCCGCTGGCCAGCACGGTCCGGGCGAGGTCCTGCTGGCGCTGGTCCAGCGGCTCCGGCTTGGGCAGCGGGTCGCCCGCCATCGCGGTGCGGCAGCGCGCGACCAGGTCGCTGATCAGCGAGGCCTTCCAGTCCGACCACACGCCCGGCCCGGTGGCCACCGCGTCGGCCTCGGCCAGCGCGTAGAGCAGCTCCAACAGCACCGGGTCGCCGCCGAGGGTGTCCACCACGCGGCGCACGGTGGCCTCGTCCTCCACGTCACGGCGGGTGGCCGTGTGCGGGAGCAGGAGGTGGTGACGCACCAGCGCGGTGAGCGTGGCCACGTCCTGCGGCCACAGGCCGAGCCGTTCGGCGATCTGCGTGGTGATCGCCGCGCCGACCTCCGAGTGGTCGGCCTGCCTGCCCTTGCCGATGTCGTGCACCAGGGTGCCGAGCAGCAGCAGGTCCGGCCGGGACACCCTGGTGACCAGGCGGGCCGCGTGCGCGGTGGCCTGCACCAGGTGGCGGTCGACGGTCCAGGTGTGCGCGGCGTCGCGGGGCGGCAGGTCGCGCACCGCGCCCCACTCCGGGAAGAGCCTGCCCCACAGGCCGGTGCGGTCCAGCGCCTCGACCACGTCGATCAGGCCCGTGCCGGTGCCCAGCAGGGCCAGCAGCTCGTCGCGGGCCTCCCTCGGCCACGGTTGCCGCAGCTCCGGGGCCGAGTCGGCGAGCTTGGCCAACGTGCCCGGTGCGATCGGGTGCTTGCTGCGGGCGGCGGCCGTGGCGACCCGCAGCAGCAGGGCCGGGTCACGGCTCGGCGTCGCGTCACGCGCCAACGCCACCTCGGAGCCGTGCAGCACGACACCCTCGTCCAGCGGCCGCCGCGCGGGCGTGCGCCTGAGCGGGGAGCGGGCGAACACGCCCAGTCCGCGCTTGGGCACCGCGGCCCGCGCCGTGCGCATGGCCACGTCCACCGCGTAGACGATCGTGCGCGCGGCCGACGACATCGAGCGGGCCAGCGTGAAGCGGTCCTGCAGGCCCAGCGCGGTGGCGACCTCGTCGCCGTCCTGCGCACGGAGCACGTCGCGCGGCTTGCCCGCCACCCGGCGCAGCTCCGTGCGCACGTCCAGCAGCAGCTTGCGCGCCTCGTTGACCTCGGCGGACGGCCGGTCGGTCAGCTGCGCCGCGCTCAGCGCGTCCAGCAGCGTCACGTCCCGCAGCCCGCCACGGCCGTGCTTGAGGTCGGGCTCGACGCGGTGCGCGATCTCGCCGCTGCGCGCCCAGCGCCGCGACGCCGACTCGGCCATCTCGTCCAGCCTCGTGCGCACCCCCGTGCGCCACGCCTGACGGGCGCTGTCGGCCAGCCGCTGGCTGATCTCCTGGTCGCCCGCGATGTGGCGGATGTCCAGCAGCCCCAACGCGGTGCGCAGGTCACCGGCGGCGACGCGCAGCGCCTCGCCGACCGTGCGCACCGAGTGGTCCAGGCCGATGCCGGAGTTCCACAGCGGGTACCAGAGCTTCTCGGCGATCGCGTCCACGCCCTTGTGCCCGTTGTGCACCAAGAGCAGGTCCAGATCGGAATAGGGCACCAGCTCGCGCCTGCCCAAACCCCCCACGGCGACCAGCGCGACCCCGCTGCCCGGTCCGCCGACGCCCGCCTGCGAGGCGTGCGCGGTGAGCCAGAACTCGTGCAGGTCCACCAGCGCCTCGCGCAGCGACTCCCCCGTCAAACGGCGCCGACCTGGCGCGAGCAGCCGATCGCGTGCTCGCACCAGGTCGTCAGCCGTGACGACGGCCGTCTCGGCGTTATCCATACGGCCGTCTCCCATTCCTACTTCGGATCCCTATAGGGCATCCGAGCCGCGCTCCCCGGTGCGGACCCGGATGACCGTGTCGACCGGGGTCACCCAGACCTTGCCGTCACCGATCTTGCCGGTGCGGGCGGCCTCCACGACGGCGTCGAGGACCTTCTCCACGGCGGCGTCGTCGATCAGGACCTCGATGCGCAGCTTGGGCACGAAGTCCACGGCGTACTCGGCGCCGCGGTAGACCTCGGTGTGGCCCTTCTGCCTGCCGTACCCCTGGACCTCGCTGACGGTCATGCCCAGCACGCCCAGCTGCTCCAGGGATGCCTTCACGTCGTCCAGGGTGAAGGGCTTGATGATCGCGGTGACCAACTTCATGACTTGTTGCTCCCCTCGAGAACCGCAGTGGCGCCGGCGGCGACACTGGGCTTGCTGCTGCCACGGGCGCCGATGCCGCCACCGAACTCGTACGCCGTCTCCGCGTGCTCGGCCTCGTCGATGCCGGCGACCTCGGCCTCCTCGTCGGCGCGGAAGCCGACGGTGATCTTGACCAGGTAACCGAGGATGAGGCTGAGCACGAAGGAGTAGGCGAGCACGGCGAGGGCGCCGACGGCCTGTCGCCACAGCTGGTCCACGCCGCCACCGTAGAAGAGGCCGTCGATGCCCGCCGGGGCGGAGGAGCTGGCGAAGAAGCCGATCAGGATGGTGCCGGAGAGTCCGCCCACCAGGTGCACGCCGACCACGTCGAGCGAGTCGTCGAAGCCGAAGCGGTACTTCAAGCTGACTGCCAGGGCGCACAGCGCGCCGGTGATCGCGCCGATCGCGATGGCGCCGACCGGGGTGACCGCGGAGCACGCCGGGGTGATGGCGACCAGACCCGCGACGATGCCGGACGCGGCGCCGAGCGTGGTGGCGTTGCCGTCGCGGACGCGTTCCACGACCAGCCAGGCGAGCATCGCGGCGCAGGTGGCGACCAGGGTGTTGATGAACGCGACGCCCGCGGTGCCGTTCGCGGCGACGGCGGAGCCCGCGTTGAAGCCGAACCAGCCGAACCACAGCAGACCGGCGCCGAGCACGACCAGCGGCAGGCTGTGCGGCTTCATCCGGTCCTTCGGCCAACCGACGCGCTTGCCGAGGACGAGCGCCAGCGCGAGGCCCGCCGCACCGGCGTTGATGTGCACCGCCGTGCCGCCCGCGAAGTCGATGGCGAGCAGCTTGTTGGCGATCCAGCCGCCCGGGTCGATGACGTTGCCGTCAGCGTCCTTGCCGTCGAAGTCGAACACCCAGTGCGCGACCGGGAAGTACACCAGCAGGGCCCACAGGCCCGCGAACAGCAGCCACGGCCCGAAGCGGGCGCGGTCGGCGATCGCACCCGAGATCAGCGCCACCGTGATGATGGCGAACATCGCCTGGAAGGCGACGAAGACGGTGGTCGGGATGGTCCCGAACGCCGACTCCTTGCCGAGCAGGCCGTCCAGGCCGAAGAACTCGAACGGCTTGCCGAGCAGACCGGCGCCGACATCGGTGCCGAACGCCGTGGAATAGCCGACCAACACCCAGAGCACACCGACCACGGCGATTGCGCCCAGGCTCATCATCATCATGTTGAGCACACTCTTCGACCGGACCATGCCCCCGTAGAAGAAGGCAAGTCCCGGCGTCATCAACAGCACCAGTGCGGCACTGGTGAGCACCCAGGCGGTGTCCCCTGTATCCACGTCGACCTCCACTGCACGTCGGTTGCAGGGAGCATCGAGATGTCCTGTTTCGCGCGGTTGCGCCTCAGGTTTCGCGGAGGTGAACTGTCCGGGCCCTGGTGTTACGGGCACGTTTCGTCGACTTGAAGCAAGCAGTTCCGCCCGCAATCAGCACGGGCGGCGGCGGATTTCGCGGTGACGGACCGTGCGAGCGGGTCTCGTCTTTGCGGTGGTTCGTGTGATCCTGCGCAGCGCCCCGACGACGCTCGGTCACCGACTCGGGACGTCTGCCGCACCGGTCGGCCACCTCGGCTCCGGCGTGCCGCGGCGGGACGTGCCCCGGTTCGTCGCCCTGTACCGCGGTCGAGCCTGCCAGACCGGCCGGGACCGCCTCCGCCGGGTGGCGGAGGCGGTCCTCCGGCCGCGTTAGCCCAGCCAGCCCGGGATGGCCGGGGTCGGGCCTGCCGGGAGGGGCTTCGCGTCGAGCGTCGCGACCGACTGCGGCGCGGGCTCCACGGCCGCGCACCGGGCGCCCGGGCGCGGGGTCTTCAGGCTGACCAGGTAGTCGTCCGTCGCACGACGCGTGCAGTCGCTGCGGTCGTAGACGCCGTGGCCCCAGCCCTCGTAGGTCAGCAGGACCGTGGTGTCGCGGCTCTGCCGGTGGGCGTTGGCCGCCCACTCGTAGCCGGTCGCGGGGTCGTGCAGCGCGTTCATCATGAGGATCTTCGGCGCGTGCTCGATCCTGAGCCGGTGCTGCGGGTTGTTCACCTTCTCCGGCAGGCCGACGCAGCCCGCCATCGCGGTGTGCCCGAGCGCCGAGCCGCGCATGTGCGGCGCGATCTGCCGGGCCCGGTCGACCAGGGCGGAGAACTCGCGGTGGTCGCGCACCCGGATCGCCCAGTCCTGGCAGAACACCGCCGCGAACGGGTTGCGGGCGGTCTCCGCCGCGAACGCGACCGGTGCCGGCGCCGCCGTGCCCGCGCCGAGCTCCACCAGCCACTCCGACAGCCGCTGCCAGTCCGGGCCGTAGAACGCGCCGAACGCGTTGCCGATGATGTCGTCGGCGGGCACCTTGCGGCTCGGGTCGAGCGGGTCGACGATCTCGCCCCGGTCGGCGCGGGCCAGCAGGTCGTCCCACACCTCCGCCACGTCCTGGCCGTGCAGGGCGCACGACTCGGCGCGGTCGCACCACTTCACGAACTCGCGGAACGAGTCCTCGGCGGTCTCGGCCTCCGTCTCGTTGAACCGCCGCGTGCCGAGGCTGTGGTCCATGTTGGAGTCGATCACCATGGCGCGGATGTCGCGCCCGAACTCCTCGGCGTACTGCTGGCCGATGAGCGTGCCGTAGGAGACGCCGTAGTAGTTGATCTTGCGCTCGCCGAGGGCCTTGCGCAGCGCGTCGATGTCCTTGACGACCGCGCCGGTGTCGGCGTGGTCGAAGATCGGGCCGCTGTGCTCGCGGCAGTCGGCCGCCAGCTCGCGGTTGTACGCGGCGAGGGCGTCGAACTCCCGCTGGTCGGTCGGGTAGAGGGACGGTTGTGCGCGCAGCAGGTCGAGCGAGCACTGCACCGGTTGGCTGCGCGCCACGCCACGCGGGTCGAAGCCGATGATGTCGAAGCGCTGCTGGACCTCGGGGCTGAAGTAGCCGTCCGCCCCCAGCGCGAAGTTCACGCCCGAGCCGCCGGGGCCGCCCGGGTTTATGACCATGACGCCGATCCGCTTGGCCGGGTCGGTGGCCTTGCGGCGGGCCACGGCGAGGTCGAACCTCTCGCCGCGCGGGTTCGCCCAGTCGATGGGCAGGCTCAGCGTGCCGCACTCCACCTCGGCCAGTTCCGGACACGGTTTCCAGTCGATGCGCGCGTGGCCCTGCGCCTGCGGCTCTGTTTCGGCCGACGCCAACGACGTCGTCCCCGTGACGAGCGCGAGGGCGGTGACCACTCCGCCGAGCGCCCTGGTGATCGGTCGCACAGGTTCCTCCCTAGTTCCTGTTCACCCAATCGGGTTTCCGCAGGTTTCCAGGGCGGTTGAACACGCCACAACCGACTGAAGTCTTAGCCGCAATCAGCCCATGGGCTGACAACTTTTCCCCATGTCAGCGCAAGTCCTGGTAGCGCTGGGTGATTACCCTGAGACCGTCGGCGGTCAATCGGCCGAACAGCCGCAGCCGTGCCATCCCGCCGTCCGGGTAGATGTCGAGCCGCGCGTGGGTGGTCTCGGCGGTCTGCTCGACGCGGAAGCGGTGCCGGGTGTCGGGCTGCAAGCGGGTGCGGGGCAGCACGTCGAACTCCGCGCCGGTGCGCGCGTCGCGGCCCCGGATCGACGCCCAGCCCGGCGCGTTGCCCTTGAAGTGGCTGGTGTCCAGTTCGGCGAGCCGGATGACGCCGGGCGCGGCCAGTTCGACCTCCACCCAGTCGTTGCCGTCGTCGCGCCTGCGCGCGGTCTCCCAGCCCTCGCCCATGAGCGTGGCCTGACCGGGCGCGATCAGGTTGCCCGGGTCGCTGTAGAACCTGTTGCTGCACCCGGTGATCGACGCGCCGTTCTCCACCGCGGCCAGGTCCAGCGCGTCGGGCACGATCAGGTCGGGATCGGCCACCGGGTTGCCGAACACGCGCAGCCGGGCCACGCCGCCGTCCGGGTAGATGGTCAGCCGCACGTGGGTGTACCGGCGGTGGGCGGAGACCTCGAAGTAGTGCTTGCGGTCGCCTTCGAGCGGCGACCTGGGCACCACGGTCTCCCAGCCGGTCAGCTCGTCGGGCGCCGGGTAGCCCTCGGCGGAGGTGGCCTCGACCGACGCGAACGGCGGGTAGTTGCCCTTGAAGAACGCGGTGTCGACCACCACGCCCCTGATCACGCCCGGCAGACCGAGGCGGACGATCGCGCGGTCCTCGCCGCCCTCACGCCGGCGGCGGGTCTCCCACCCGTCGTAGAGCTGGCCCTTGTGGCCGAACGTGTAGGTCCGGTACTCCGGCTCGGGCTTGCGGATCAGGTTCTCGCGCTCGGCGAACGACTCGTCGTTGGCCCACACCACGCCGCCGCCCACCGAGCGGCAGGCCAGGTCGGGCAGGCGGGTCCACTCGGGGGCCTCGGTCATGCGTCTCCTCCGCTCGGTGCTCGGCTCCCGCCGAGGTCGTCCCACGCTCGGCTCCGCCGAGGTCGTCCCAGGCCCGGGTCGGCAACTCAGGTCCGGGTCAGCAACCGCCCACGTGGTCGGTCGTCGATCGGCTGCCCGCGCAGCCACGTGCGGCGCACCACGCCCGCCAGCGGACGGCCGTGGTAGGGCGTGACGGGGTTGCGGTGGTGCAACGCGGCGCGGTCCACCACGAACGCGTCGTCCGGGGCGAACACGCAGAAGTCCGCGTCCGCGCCGGGTGCGATGCGCCCCTTGGTGGTCAGCCCGACCAGGTCGGCGGGCCGGGTGGCCATCCACCGGACCACGTCGGTCAGCCCGTGACCGCGCTGCCTGGCCTGGGTCCACACCGCGGGCAGACCCAGTTGCAGGCTCGCGATCCCGCCCCAGGCGGTGGCGAAGTCGCCCTGCTTCAGCTCCGGCGTGCACGGCGAGTGGTCGGTGACGACCAGGTCGATCAGGCCGTCGCCCAACGCGCGCCACAGCTGCTCGCGGTTGGCCGCGTCGCGGATCGGCGGGCAGCACTTGAACTCCGTCGCCGTGTCGCCGATCTCCTCCGCGGTGAAGGTCAGGTAGTGCGGGCAGGTCTCGGCGGTGAGCCGCAGGCCGAGTTCCTTGGCGGTCCTCACCTGCCGCACGGCCTCGGCGCTGGACAGGTGCAGCACGTGCAATCTGGCCCTGGTCTCGTTGGCCAGGTCCACCACCGCGGCGACGGCGTGCGACTCGGCCCGGTGCGGCCGGGAGTCGAGGAACGCGCGGTAGTCGGGACCGGGCTCGGTGACCTCGTGAGGGTCCTCGGCGTGCACGATCGTGAGGGCGTCGCGCGAGCGCAGCCGGGCCAGCGCGGCGCGCAGCTCACCCTCGGTGACGTGCGGGAACTCGTCCACGCCCGAGTGGATCAGGAAGCACTTGAAGCCGAACACGCCCGCGTCGTGCAGCCCGGGCAGGTCGTCGAGGTTGGACGGCACGATGCCGCCCCAGAACCCGACGTCGACGTGCGCCTGGTCCCGCGCCGCCTCCCGCTTGGCCTCCAGCGCCGCGACCGTGGTGGTCGGCGGCAGGCTGTTGAGCGGCATGTCGACGATCGTGGTGACGCCGCCGGCCGCCGCCGCCCTGGTGGCGCTCGCGAAGCCCTCCCAGTCGCTGCGGCCCGGGTCGTTCACGTGCACGTGCGTGTCGACCAGGCCGGGGAGCAGCACCTCGTCGTCGGCCAACTCCACGACGGTCCCGGCGTCCAGCCGGTCGGCCACGGCGACGATCCGACCGCCTTCGACGCCGACGTCGGCACGGCGTTCACCATCGGGGGTGATCACTCGGGCAGCGCGCAGCACCAGGTCCATGGCCGTCACTCTCCCAGCCGGTCGGCGGCGATGCGACCGGCACACCGCCCGGTACGTCCAGCAACAAAGCAGGTCTCCAGGCCTCGCGCAAGACTGTTGACACGCTTCGAGGGCGCTCGTAGCGTCCCCCTCTGCGGAAAAGAGATTCCGCGATACAGAAAAGGAAAGCTTCTGTGCCCGATCTGGAAGGGTTCAACTCCGCGCCGGCGGCTGAGCTCCGCCCCCTGCTCTCCGAATGCCTCACGGTGCCGCGCTGGGTCGACGCGCTGCTGGCCGGCCGCCCGTACGCCGACGTGGACGCCCTCCTCGCCGCGTCCGACCGGCACGCGGACCTGAGCGACGAAGAGGTCCACGGCGCCATCGCGGGTCACCCCCGCATCGGCGAGAGCGCCCCGGGAGGCGGTGCGTCGGCGAAGTGGTCGGCCGACGAGCAGTCCGGCGTCACGGCGCCGCTCGCCGACCGGCTGCTCGCCGCCAACGCCGCCTACGAGGACCGGTTCGGGCACATCTACCTGGTGTGCGCGACCGGGTTGAGCGGCGAGCGGATGCTGGAGGACCTCGTCGCCCGGATGGCCAACCCACCGGACGTGGAACTGCGCGTGGTGAACCGGGAGCTGGCGAAGATCGCGGCGCTGCGGCTGAGGAAGGTGCTGGCATGACGGTGTCGCTGTCCACCCACGTGCTGGACGCCGAGGCCGGTCGGCCGCGCGTCGGCGTGCCGGTCCGGTTGGAGCGCGACGGCGCGGTGCTGGCCGACGGCGTCACCGACGACGACGGCAGGCTGCGGTTCGCGGCGGAGCTGTCGCCCGGCGTGCACCGGCTGGTCTTCCTCGTCGACACGCCGTTCTACCCGGAGATCACCGTGACGTTCCGGGTTACCGGCGACCCGAAGCACCTGCACGTGCCGATCCTGTTGAGCCCGTTCGCCTTCACGACCTACCGAGGGAGCTGACCGATGGCCATCGTCCTGGGGCCGAACCAGTACGGGAAGGCGGAGAACCGCCTCGTCACGGTGACCCGCGACGGCGCCGTGCACACGATCAGGGACCTCACGGTCAGCACCTCCCTGCGCGGCGACCTGGCGGACACCCACCTCACCGGCGACAACGCGAAGGTGCTGGCGACCGACACGCAGAAGAACACCGTCTACGCGTTCGCCAAGCAGTCCCCGGTCGGTGAGATCGAGGACTTCGCCCTGCGCCTCGGCCGGCACTTCGTCTCGTCACAGGAGGCGATCAGCGGGGCCCGCGTGCTCGTCAACGAGCACTCGTGGGAGCGCATCGAGGGCCACGACCACTCGTTCGTGCAAGGCGGCAACGAGAAGCGCACGACCGCCGTGACCGTCGACGGCGAGCGCGCGTGGGTGGTGTCGGGCGTGCGCGACGTGGTCGTGCTGAAGTCGACCGGGTCGGAGTTCCACGGTTTCCCGCGCGACGAGTACACGACGTTGAAGGAGACCGACGACCGGATCCTGGCCACGTCGGTGACCGCGCGGTGGCGGTACCAGGGCACCGGGATCGACTGGGCGGAGAGCTTCACCGCGATCCGGCGGCTGCTGCTGACCACGTTCGCGGCCAAGCACAGCCTGTCGTTGCAGCAGACGCTGTACGCCATGGGCGAGGCGGTCCTGCGGGCCCGGCCCGAGGTGGCCGAGGTGCGGCTGTCGATGCCGAACAAGCACCACTTCGCGGTCGACCTCTCGCCGTTCGGGCTGGAGAACGACAACGAGGTGTTCTACGCCGCCGACCGGCCGTACGGGCTCATCGAGGGGTCCGTGCTGCGGGACGACGCCGAGGACGCCGGGTCCGCCTGGTACACGCTGCCGTCGTTCTGAGTGGCGCCGACCGTGCTCCCGGGCCGGGGAGCACGGTCACTCCTGGCTGCCCGTCACTTCCGGTGCAGGGCCATCCGCTGCAACCGCCACTCGTGGAACAGGTCGGCCTCCTCGTACCAGTCCACGACGGTCGGCCGGCGGGCGGTGGACATGAACTCCACCAAGATCTCGCGGTAGGTCGTCAGCGGTACGCCCACTCCCGGCGGGAAGTCGGTGTAGGTCTCGTCCACGTACGGCGCGTCCGGTTCGCCCTTCGGCCAGCCGGTGAACTCGTCGTCCACGTAGTTGAGGTAGCCCCACCGGCCGCGCACGGCCAGCACCAGGTTGTGGTCGCTCTCCCCTTCGGCGTCGGGCGCGCGGCCGAAGTGCTCCAGCATCCCGTCATTGCACTCGGGCCGCGCCAAGGCGGCGATGAGCACGTCCACGTCCGCCGCGCACGCCACCACCTGGTAGCGGAACTCCGCCCGCTCCAGGTCCGGCAGCCCGGTCCACAAGCCGGCCCGCATGGTCATGCACACACCCTGGCCGGTGTCGCACGGTCCGGCCGCTCGCCGGTTGGAGAATCACCCCATCAAGCGATGCCGTGATCACTCCCTTCTAGCTAGTGCCTGAAGATCGGTCACGCTGAGTCCCGTCGCGCGGTGGATCTCGTCCACGTCCAGGGCACCGCAGTCCAAGGCACGCAGGAACGACGTGGACAGCGCCTGAGCGGTC
This sequence comes from Actinosynnema sp. NPDC050801, assembly GCF_040673975.1. Classification (NCBI taxonomy): domain Bacteria; kingdom Bacillati; phylum Actinomycetota; class Actinomycetes; order Pseudonocardiales; family Pseudonocardiaceae; genus Actinosynnema; species Actinosynnema sp. NPDC050801. Next base: position 215,266 of record NZ_JBFAQZ010000006.1, read on the forward strand.
GCGGGCTCGTCCAGCACCGAACCGCCCGCCCGTTCCACGTACGCCCGCAGCCGGCGCGCGTCCGCCTCCACGCCTTCCAGGTAGAACGCGTGCACCGCCGCGTACCTGGTCACCAGCTGCGCGGGGTGCAGGTCCCAGCCCTGGTAGAAGCCGTGCGCCAACGACCGCCGCACCAGCCGGTAGTGCGTGCGCCAGCCCTCGTGCACGTGGTCGCCGACCGGCAGCACGTTGGTGGAGCCGTCGGACAGCGCGACGCCGGTGCCCGCCGCCGAGACCTGCATGACGTTGCGGGCGAAGTCGCACGCGCCGTGCGCCAGGTGCTGGTGCGCCGCACCCAGGCCGCAGCCCGCCGTGTAGTCGTACGTGCCGAAGTGCAGGCCGCTGACCCGCCCTCGGCCCGCCTCGATGAACCGAGGCAGGGCCAGCCTGCCCTGCGGGTCCACGATCGACCGGGTCGTCTCGACCTGGATCTCGAACCGCAGCGGCAGCCCGAACAGGTCCAGCACGTCGCCGAGCACCTCCACCTGCGCCACGGAGGTGACCTTCGGGAACGTGATCACGAAGCCCTCGGGCGCGCCGCCCAACGCGGTGAGGAAGACGTCCAGCGTCCGGATGCCGCGCTCGCGCAACGCCCTGGTGTCGAACGACTTCATCCGCAGCCCGAACCTCGGCGGTGCCACGCCGTCCCGCACCCAGTCCCGCACCACGAGCGCGGTGCGCTCGGCGTCGGAGTCCTCGTCCTCGTCGGACCGGACCCCGTAGCCGTCCTCGAAGTCGACGCGGAGGTCCTCCACCGGTTCGACGCCGAGCTTCGCCCGCACCCGACCGTGCACGACCTCCGCCACGTCCGGTGTCAGGTCGAGCACGTCGGCCAAGCCGCCCGGCGCGTGCGCGTCCAGCGCCGCAAGCGCTTGCGCACCCCAGTCGCCCGGCGTGGACGACGTCACCCGGTCGGCGGGCACGTAGCAGGTGTGCACCGGCTGCCTGCCCGCCGGCGGGTGCGGCTCCACATCGGACAGCCGTGCGGTGACCGCCCGCACCGCGTCGGCCGACAACGACGTCCGCGGCACGTCAGCCGATCCGCTCGTAGGCGGGCAGGGTCAGGAAGTCCACGAACTCGTCGGCCAGCGCGACCTGCTCGAACAGCTCCACGGCCAGGTCGAGGTGCTCGCCCTCCAGGTCCTCCTTCACCCGCGCCAGCACACCGCGCACCAGCTCGGCGGTGACCGGCGTGCCGTCGTCCAGCACGACGTCGTTGTGCACCCACTGCCACAGCTGCGAGCGGGAGATCTCGGCGGTGGCGGCGTCCTCCATCAGGTTGTGGATGGCCGCCGCGCCGTTGCCGCCCAGCCAGGACAGCAGGTACCGCACGCCGACGTCCACGGCGGACTCCACGCCCGCCCGGGTCGCGCTACCGCCGGTCGACTTGAAGTCCAGCAGCTGCTCGGCGGTGACGGACACCTCGGGCCGCAGCTCGTCGAGCTGGTTCGGCTTGTCCGACAACCTGTCGTCGAAGATCTCCCGGCACACCGGAACCAGGTCCGGGTGGGCCACCCACGAGCCGTCGAACCCGTCGTCCGCCTCACGGGTCTTGTCCGCGTGCACCTTCTCCAACGCCTGCGCGGTGACCTCCGGGTCACGCCGGTTCGGGATGAACGCCGCCATGCCGCCCATCGCGAACGCGCCGCGCTTGTGGCACGTGCGCACCAGCAGTTCGGTGTAGGCGCGCATGAACGGCGCGGTCATCGTGATGCTGTTGCGGTCGGGCAGCACGAAGTCCGCGCCCCCGTCGCGGAAGTACTTGATGACGCTGAACAGGTAGTCCCAGCGGCCCGCGTTCAGGCCCGACGCGTGCTCGCGCAGCTCGTAGAGGATCTCCTCCATCTCGAACGCGGCGGGGATCGTCTCGATCAGCACGGTCGCGCGGACCGTGCCGTGCGGGACGCCCAGCCGTTGCTGCGCGGCGGTGAACACGTCGTTCCACAGCCTGGCTTCGAGGTGGCTCTCCATCTTGGGCAGGTAGTAGTACGGCACGCCCAGCTCGGCGTTGTGGAAGAAGTGCAGGCCGAAGTCGACCAGTGCGCCCACGGCGGGCTTGCCGTCGATCTCCAGGTGCCGCTCGGGCAGGTGCCAACCGCGCGGCCGGACCACGATGGTGGGTCGGGCCACGTCGTCGCGCAGGGCGTAGCGCTTGCCCTCCGGTGAGGTGTGCTCGATCGTGCCGCGGGCCGCGTCGTAGAGGTTGACCTGGCCGGAGACCACGTTGTGCCAGTGCGGGGTGTTGGCGTCCTCCAGGTCGGCCAGCCACACCTTCGCGCCGGAGTTCAACGCGTTGACGGTCATCTTCCGCTCGGTCGGCCCGGTGATCTCCACCCGCCGGTCGCGCAACGGCTCGGGCGCCTCGGCGACCTTCCAGTCACCCTCTCGCACCGCCTGCGTCTCCGGCAGGAAACCCAACCGGCGGCGCTGCGCCCGGCGGGCGATCAGCTCGTCGCGGGTGGCGGCGAAGTCGCGGTGCAGCCCGGCGACGAACTCCAGCGCGTCCGGCGTGAGGATCTCGTCCCCGCGCTCCACTTCGCCCCCGAGGACGCGAACACCGGACATGGAAGTCCACCTCGATTCCGATCGGTTTCTACTTCGCGGACTATAGTTTTCACCACGCGGAACGGCAACGAAGGAGTGTGACGGTGGCACAGGAGTCCACGGGCGGCGTCCAGTCGCTGCGACGCGCCTTCGACCTGCTCGAACGCCTGGCCGACGCGGGTGGCGAGGCGAGCCTGTCCGAGCTCGCCGCCACCTCCGGCCTGCCCCTGCCGACCATCCACCGGTTGATCCGCACCCTGGTCACGCTGGGGTACGTGCGGCAGAACAGCAACCGCCGCTACACGCTCGGGTCGAGGTTGATCCGGCTCGGGGAGAGCGCGTCGCGGCAGTTCGGCACGTGGGCGCGGCCGTTCCTGGCGCGGTTGGTGGACCAGGTGGAGGAGACCGCGAACCTGGCCGTGCTCGACGGCGACGAGGTGGTGTACGTGGCGCAGGTGCCGTCACGGCACTCGATGCGGATGTTCACCGAGGTGGGTCGCCGGCTGCTGCCGCACGGCACGGGCGTGGGCAAGGCGATGCTGTCCCAGCTGCCGCGCGACGAGGTGCGCGCCCTGCTGGCCCGCACCGGCCTGCCCGCGTACACGCCGAACACGATCACCGACCCGGACGAGCTGCTGGCGTCCCTGGACCGGATCGCCGAGCAGGGCTACGCGCTGGACGAGAGCGAGCAGGAGCTGGGCGTGCGCTGCATCGCCGTCCCCCTGCACGGCGCCCCGACCCTGGCCGCCGTCTCGATCTCGGGCCCCGACAGCCGCCTGACCAAGGACTCGCTGACCCGGATCATCCCCGAGGTCCTGGCCACCGCCACCCGCCTCTCCACCCAATCCCGCCGCTGACCAACCGCGCGTGTCGAACCTCCAGGTCCCGCGTGTCGAACGCCCAGGACCCCCGAGTTCGACGTTCGCGTCGCGCTGGTGCGACCTGAGCGTTGAACTCGGGGGTCCTGGAGGTTCGACTCGCGAGACCTGAGTGTTCGACTCGCGGGGCTTGAGGGTTCGACTCGCGGTTAGGTGAGGAGGGCGTCGACGAAGGCGGTCGGTTCGAACGGGGCCAGGTGGTCGGCGCCCTCGCCCAGGCCGACGAGCTTGACGGGGACGCCCAGCTCGCGCTGGACCTGGAACACGATGCCGCCCTTGGCGGTGCCGTCGAGCTTGGTCAGCACGATGCCGGTCACGTCGACCACCTCGGCGAACACCCGCGCCTGGGTCAGGCCGTTCTGGCCGGTGGTGGCGTCGAGCACGAGGAGCACCTCGTCGACCTTCGCCTGCTTCTCCACCACCCGCTTGACCTTGCCCAACTCGTCCATCAGGCCGGTCTTGGTGTGCAGCCGGCCCGCGGTGTCGATCAGCACCGTGTCGACGCCGTCGGAGACGCCCTGCTTCACCGCCTCGAACGCCACCGACGCCGGGTCCGCGCCCTCGGCACCCCGGACGGTCGACGCGCCCACGCGCGAGCCCCAAGTCTCCAACTGGTCGGCCGCGGCGGCACGGAAGGTGTCCGCCGCACCCAGCAGCACGGTGCGACCGTCGGCCACCAGCACGCGGGCCAGCTTGCCGGTCGTGGTGGTCTTGCCGACGCCGTTCACGCCGACCACCAGCACGACGGCCGGCTTCACCCCACCGGAGCCGTTGGCGTGCGGCAACGCGTTCACCGCGCGACCCATCTCCGGGTGCAACGCCCCCACCAGCACGTCCCGCAGCAACGCGCGGGCGTCGTCGGACGTGCGCACACCGCGCGCCACGATCTGCTCCCGCAGCGCCGTGACGATCTGGTCCGTGATCGCCGCACCCAGGTCCGCCATCAGCAGCGTGTCCTCGATGTCGGTCCACGAGTCCTCATCCAGGTCACCCGCGCCCAGGAGCCCCAGCACGCTCTGGCCGAACGTCGACCGCGACCGGGAGAGCCGTCCGCGCAGCCGCTCCAGCCGACCGGCCGTCGGCTCGATCTCCTCGATCTCGGAGGCCGCCTCGGGCAGGTCGACCTCGACGAACCCGCGCTTGACCGAGTCACGGGGCACGGCGGCGTCGTCACCGACACCCGGCTGACCGTCGACCTCGGTGCGCTCGGCGACGGGGTGCTCGACGGGCTGGGCGGGCTCGACGGGCTTGGCGGGCTCGACCGGCTTGGCGGGCTCGACCGGCTTGGTGGGCTCGACCGGCGCGGGAGCGGGCGACGCCCCGGCACGCTCGACCGGCTTGGTGCGCTCGACTGGCTTGGTGCGCTCGACCGGCTCGGCCGGTCTGGTCGGTTCGGCCACCGGCGGCGCGGGCGCGCTGAACGAGATCGCGCCACCGGCCTGGTAACCCTTGGCGGGCTTGTCCTGCTCGGGCTCGATGATGCTGATCCGCCGGCGCCGCGCCAGCACGACGCCCGTCACGAGGGCGACCGCGAGCAGTGCCGCGACGACGACGATGATCCAGATCAGGGACGTGGTGGACACGGCGCAATCCTCGCACGCCACCACATGTTGACGATCGACGAACCAGATTGATTTCCGGCAACTTTCCCACGAACACTCTTGCGCCGGCGGTCTGTGTGGAATAGACCACAGGGCGTGAGGGTGATCGGGCTCATTTCGGGCACCTCGATGGACGCCATCGACGTGGCCGTGGCCGACCTGTCCCTGGACGGCCCTACCGTCGTGCTCGTCCCGGTGGAGCACGCCGAGTACCCGTTCCCGGAAGACCTGCGCAGACCACCGACCAGTGCCGCGGAGCTGTGCGTGCTCGACACGCGGCTGGGCCAGGCGTTCGCCGAGGCCGCTGCAAGGCACCGGGGCGACCTCGTGGCCTCGCTCGGCCAGACCGTGCACCACTGGGTCGAGGACGGCCGCTGCCTCGGCACGCTGCAACTCGGCCAGCCCGCGTGGATAGCCGAAGCCACCGGCCTGCCCGTGGTGGCCGACCTGCGCGTCCGGGACGTCGCCGCGGGCGGTCACGGCGCCCCGCTGGCCAGCACGCTGGACGCCCTCTGGCTGGCCGGGTTCGACGGACCCGCCACCGCGCTGAACATCGGCGGCATCGCCAACGTCACCAAGGTCTCGCCCGGTGGTGTGGTCGCCTACGACACCGGACCGGGCAACGCGCTCATGGACGCGGCGATGACCGTGCTGTCCGGCGGCCTGCGCAACCAGGACACCGACGGCGAGTTCGCCCGCCGCGGCCGGATCCACGCCGAGCTGCTCGACCGCCTGCTCGCCGACCCGTACTACGCCCGACCCGCGCCCAAGTCGACCGGCAAGGAGCACTTCGACCGCTCCTACCTCGACCGCGTCACCGAGGGCCTGACCATGCCCGCCGAGGACCTGCTGGCCACGCTGACCGAGCTCACCGCGCGCACGATCGCCGCCGAGTGCGAGGGCACCGTCATCGGCTCCGGCGGCGGGATGCGCAACCCCGTGCTGGTCGAGTCGTTGGGCCGACGCGTGGACCTGCGCACGAGCGACGAACTGGGGCTGCCCGCCGCGGCCAAGGAGGCCTACCTCACCGCCCTGCTCGGCTTCCTGACCTGGCACGGCCTGCCCGCGAACGTGCCGTCCGCCACCGGCGCCGCCGGCCCGCGCCCGCTGGGGTCGATCACCCCCGGCCGCTACCCGCTGCGCCTGCCCGAGCCGGCGCTCACCGCCGTGACCGGACTGACGGTCAGCCGCCACCGGCCACCGTCGGGCGAAGAGTTCCAGGGAGATGGAGGAGACCGTGCGCGCACTTGATGTCGGCATCATCGTGCTGTTCCTGGTGGGCATGCCGCTGCTGGGCGTGTGGATCGCCGGGCGCCAGCGCTCCGCCACCGACTACTTCGTCAGCGAGCGCCGCATCTCGTGGTGGGTGGTGTGCGTCTCGGTGGTGTCGGCCGAGACGTCCACGCTGACCGTGCTGAGCGTGCCGACGGTCGCCTACTTGGGCACGACGACGTTCCTGTCACTGGCGATCGGCTACCTCATCGGCCGGATCGTGGTGTCGTTCGTGCTGCTGCCCAAGTACATCGCGGGCGAGCTGATCACCGCGTACGGGTTCCTCGGCAAGCGGTTCGGGCGCAACATCCAGAGCACGGCGTCGCTGACGTTCCTGGTCACCCGGCTGCTCGCGGACGGCCTGCGCCTGTTCGCCACCGCCATCCCGATCAAGGTGGTGCTCGTCGCGTACGGCGTGGACGTGTCGTACTGGGTGATCGTGGCGGCGCTCGGCGTCGCGATGGTCGTCTACAGCTTCCTCGGCGGCGTGCGGGCCGTGGTGTGGGTCGACGCGATCCAGATGCTCTGGTACGTCATCGGCGCGTTCGCGGTCATCCTGGTGCTGAACGGGAAGCTGCCCGACGGCTGGTTCACCGGCGCCGCCGACGCGGGCAAGTTCCAGGTCCTCGACTTCAACGCCAGTGCTTTCACCTCGCCGTACGCGATCGTGACCGCGTTCATCGGCGGCGCGGTGCTGTCCATGGCCTCGCACGGCGCCGACCAGCTCATCGTGCAGCGGCTGATGGCCACCAAGGACGTGCGGGCGGCGCAGAAGGCGTTGATCACCAGCGGCGTGGTGGTGTTCTTCCAGTTCGCCCTGTTCCTGTTCATCGGCGTGATGCTGTGGGCGTTCTACAAGGGGGCCAACCCGGTCAAGGACCTCAAGCTCAACAACAACGACGAGCTGTTCGCGAACTTCATCGTCAACGACATGCCGTCGGGGCTGTCCGGGTTCGTGATCGCGGGCATCCTGGCGGCGGCGCTGTCGTCCTCGTTGGGCGCGCTGGCGTCCTCGACCGTGACCGACGTCGTGCAGCGGGTGGTGCGGCGGCCGATGACCGAGGCGGAGGTGTTCCGCCAGGGCCGGATCTGGACGGTGGCGTGGGCCGGTCTGCTGATCGTGTGCGCCGGGCTGTTCGCCACGTTGACCCGCCGCGGCAACCCGATCGTCGAGCAGGGCCTGTCGATCGCCGGGTTCACCTACGGCGCGCTGCTCGGCGCGTTCCTGCTGGGCCTGGTGTTCCGCAAGGCCAAGGAGCTCGACGCGGTGGTGGCGTTCGCGGTGACGGTGGTGGTCATGGCGTTCGTGATCCTGGGCGTGAAGTTCGTCGGACCGGACGCGACCCTGGCGATCGACTTCTCGCCCGCGGCGCCCGCGCAGAAGGTCGTGGCGCTCGCGTACCCCTGGTACACGGTGTTGGGCGTGCTCGTGACGTTGATCGTGGGTGGGTTGATGTCGTTGCGGCACAAGGGTTACCAGCCGCCGGACGTGCAGGACGACGCGGTGCCGGCCAAGGCGGCGTGACCGCCGGGGTTCAGGCGGCGTTGGCGCGGTAGGCGACCAGTTCCAGGTGGAGGTGGAAACCGAGCCGGTCGAAGAGCCGTTGGGAGGAGCGGTTGCCGGCCAGTATCGCGGCGGCCACCTGTGGTCGCGCGCCGGCGGACGCGGCGAGCTTCCAGACCAGCTCGGTGACCAGCGCCGCGCCGACGCCCTGCCCGCGCACGTCGGGCTCCACGGCCACGAAGTCCAGGTAGAACTCGCCCGGCTCGGCCTTGCCCGAGGCGTACCCGAGGACGCGGTCGCCGTCCACGGCGACCACCACGGTGTGCCGACGGCTGCCGTCCACGAGTTTCCGCCCGGACAGGTAGGTCTTGGGGAAGCACCGCTCGTGCAGCACGGCCACCGCCTCGTGCACGGCCGGGTCGGTCGGCAGCACGCGCATCTCGCGGGCGGGCCCCGTGCGCGGGCAGCCCGCCTCGCGCAGCAGCAGGCCGCGCAGGCCGTCGCCGTCGAGCACGTGGATGCCGCACGCGCGGGCGGCGGCGAAGCGGTGCCGTTCGGCGAACGCGGCCAGCCGCCGGTGCCCGGTGTGGCCCAGCAGCTCGCGGTCGGCGATCCCGTCGAGCAGCGGCGCGGCGGCCGCGTAGAGCGCGTCGGCGGTCTGGTCCCAGATCCGGCTGCCCGCCGGGTGGTTGACCGGCACGTCGACGAACGGTCCGTGCAGGTAGGCGCGGCCTGATTCGGCGTCGGCCTCGACGCTGAGCGCGCCGACGACCCAGCCCGAGTCGTCGGTGGCGACCAGCGTGCAGGAGGCCCAGTCGGGTTCGAACTCGGACAGCTCCGCGGCGATGTCGCCGAGCGTCTCGCCGAGGTAGCCGATGTGGTGCGCGTCGTCGGCCTGCAACCGCAGGACCAATGCGAGCACGGCGTCCAGGTCGTCCTGGGCGGCGGGACGGATGTCGTACATGTCTGGAATGGTCACCCGCGAGGACGGGCGAATGCGAGGGAGTTTTCGGTGCTGGACGAACGGGACGTGACCGAGGTCGCCGAGCGGTGCGCGTCGTTCCTCGAAGGGGCGCTGGACTCGGACTGGACGGCGGTCGTGCCGGAGATGGGCTGGACGGTCTCGAAGACCGTGGCGCACATCTCGGACTGCATGCTCTGGTACTCCACCGATCTCCTCAGCGGGACGAGCGAGCTGAGCACGGCCGACATCGCGGTGCGGCCGGACTCGTCACCGGCCGACCTGGTGCGCACGCTGCGGGCGTTCGCGTCCGTGCTGGCGGCGGTGGTGGCGCGGGCGGCCGCGGCGGACCTCCGGGGCTGGCACCCGTGGGGTCTGGCGGACGCGGCCGGGTTCGCCGGGATGGGCTGCGACGAGATGCTGGTGCACACCCACGACGCCGCGCGCGGCCTGGGGCTGGAGTTCGCGATGCCGGCCGGGTCGGCGCGAAGGGTGCTGGCCCGGATGTTCCCCGAGGCGCCGACCGACCGGGACCCGGTCGACACTCTGCTCTGGGCGAACGGCCGCATCGCGCTCGGCGACCTGCCCAGGCGCACCGGATGGCGCTGGCACTGCGCTCCCCTGGGCTCCTAGCGTCGAGGTCATGACCGACGACGTCCTCGACATCCCCTTCGCCGACGCCTTCGCCTTCGACCCGTCGCCCACGTGGGCGCGACTGCGGGACGAGGCGCCGGTCGCCCGGGTCCGCACGCTCGCGGGCGCCGAGGTGTGGCTGGTGACCCGCTACGACGACGTGAAGCTGGTGCTGGCCGACCCGCGGTTCTCCCGGGCGGGGGTGGTGGCGGCGGGCGCGCCCCGCGTGGGCGTGTCCCGGCCGCTGCCCGGCACCCTGCCGACCACCGACCCGCCCGAGCACACCCGGCTGCGCAAGCTGGTGTCCGGCGCGTTCTCGCACCGGCGGATCGAGCGGACCCGGTCGTGGGTGCGCGAGCTGTGCGAACGGCTGGCGGACGACGTGGTGGACGGCGCCGACCTGCGGCAGGTGTACGCGCTGCCGCTGCCGATCCAGGTGATCTGCACGCTGCTCGGCGTGCCCTACGCCGACCGCGAGCGGTTCCGCGAGTGGGTGGAACTCGCGTACAGCCTGGAGATGTCCGAGCAGCCGCGGGTCGAGGCGGCGATGGCGAGCCTGCTGGAGTACATGGGCGCGCTGGTCGCCGTGAAACGGCGCGACCCCCGCTCGGACGACCTGCTGGACGAGCTGTGCGCGACGCCGCTGACGCACGACGAGCTGGTCGCGTTCGCGTTGAACCTGCTGGTCGCGGGACACGAGACGTCGGCCAACCAGATCACCAGCTTCGTCGCCACCCTGCTGCGCGAGCGGTCGCAGTGGGATCGGCTGGTGCGCGACCCGGCCCTGGTGCCGAGCGCGGTGGAGGAGCTGATGAGGTTCACCCGGCTCAGTGAGGTCGGCCAGCTGCGGGTGGCGCTGGAGGACGTGGAGCTCGCGGGTGTGGTCGTCCGGGCGGGCGAGGGCGTGATGGCGTCCATCGGTTCGGCCAACCGCGACCCGCGCGCGTTCGCGTCACCGGACGCGCTGGACCTCGCGCGCACGCCCAACCAGCACCTCGCGCTCGGCATCGGCCCTCATTTCTGCCTGGGTGCGCAGTTGGCGCGCATCGAACTCCAGGAAGCGCTGCTGGTGTTGCTGCGGCGATTCCCGGGGCTGCGCGCGGCCCGGCCGATCGAGGAGCTCGCGTGGCGGAAGGTGCTGGTCAGCGGCCTGGCCGAGCTGCCGGTCCGGGTCTGACGGCACGGGTGTGCGGACCGTGACACCCCGGTTTCGCAGGGTGGCGCCCGCGGCCGGGGGAGTTCGACACGACATCACCGATGACCGACATCTATTGCCGCGCGTTTCGCGTTGGGGAACCCTGGGAGGGTGAGCGAGGAAACGATCCAACTCGAACTCAACGACAGCGGGGTGGCGGTAGACCTACCGATGCCTGCCAACCAGCGGGACCAGGTCCAGGAGGTCCCCTACCGGCCGGTCGAGTTCCGTGACGACGACCTGCCCAACGCGTTGGAGCGCGCGGCCTCCTGGCTGCGGCAAACACAGGACTGGCTCGGTGAAGCGGTCGACGTGATCGCGGTCCACCTGGACTACGACGACACCAAGGGCTCGCCTTATTACGCCCTGAAGCTGCTGTGCAATGAGGAGGACCTGGCCGGCGTTCCCAAGGTGGTGCGCGAGCACGATCGCACTACCGACGAGTAACGTAGGCTGGGGATATGCCAGATCGCGTGTACCCGCCGGTGATCGCCGCGGCCAAGCTGATGTTCCGCGTGCTCGACATGCGGATCACCGTGGAGGGCGCGGAGCACGTGCCGACCACCGGCGGGGCCGTGCTGGCCTCGAACCACGTCTCCTACCTCGATTTCATCTTCGCCGGCTACGGCGCGCAGCCCGCGCGCAGGCTGGTCCGGTTCATGGCCAAGCACGAGGTGTTCAAGCACCGCGTGTCGGGCCCGCTCATGCGCGGGATGCACCACATCCCGGTGGACCGGACCGCCGGGCAGGCGTCCTACCAGCAGGCGGTGGACGCGCTGCGGGCCGGCGAGATCGTCGGGATCTTCCCCGAGGCCACCATCAGCCGGTCGTTCACCGTCAAGGACGTCAAGAGCGGCGCGGTGCGGATGGCGGCCGAGGCCGACGTGCCGTTGCTGCCGACGGCCGTGTGGGGCACGCAGCGGCTGTGGACCAAGGGCAGGCCGAAGTCGCTGACCCAGCGGCACGTGCCGATCACCATCATCATCGGCGAGCCGATGGAGCCCACCACGGACGCCGCGCTGCACGAGCGGATGCAGGCGCTGCTGGACGACGCCCAGGCCCGTTACCCGGAGTCGGGTGAGGACCAGTGGTGGCAGCCCGCCCACCTCGGCGGCACCGCTCCTACACCGGAAGAGGCGAAGCAGCTCGACGGTCGCTGACCCGACCGCGCCGCAGCACCCACTCCGCGACGAGCAGGTTCGGCACCCACGAGCCGAACGGCATGAACGCGTACGCCGTCGCGAAGCTGCCCGTCACCGGCACCAGCAGCACCACGCCCAGCCGCAGCGCCACACCGGCATAGACCAGGGCGAAGGCCCGCACCATCCAGCGGCGGTGGGCGGGCACGTCGCCGGTGCGGACGGCCCGCAGGCCCAGCAGCGGGAACACCACCGACAGCACGGCCAGCAGCCCGAAGCCGGCCGTGCCGACCCAACCGGCGATGCTGAACGGGGCCAGCGCACCGCCGGCAGCGCCACCCACCACCATCGCGACGATGGTGACCCGGCCCGCCACGCGGTGCAGTCGCGGCGCCCTGCCGCGCACGCGCGTCGACAGTTGCAGCGGCGACAACAGCAACGCCAGCCCGCTGAACACCATGTGCACGTACAGCGCGCCCCGCGTCCACGCCGGTTGCGCCACGTAGTGCGCGGCCAGCCCACCGTCGTTCGCCGCCAGCTCCCCGAGCGAGTTGGTCAGGTACGGCAGTGGCGCGAGGCGGACGTGCTGCGGGCGTTGGCGCGCGGGTAGTCGAACCCGGAGATCGCGCGGTCGCTGCACCTGTCGGTCGAGACGGTGAAGACGCACGTCAAGCACGTGCCGGCCAAGCTGGACGCGCGCGACCGCACCCAGGCGGTGGTGGGGGCCTACCGGACCGGGTTCGCGCACCGGGAGGACTAGGGCGCGGCGTCAGTCTCCGGCGCGGCTTCGGTCACCGGCGCGGCGTCAGTCTCCGGCGCAGCTTCGGTCACCGGGGCGGCCTCAGTCTCCGGGGCGGCCTCAGTCTCCGGGGCGGCCTCAGCCTCCAGAACGGCGACGGCGTCGGCAGTGACCACGGCAGGGCCGTCGGCGGTGGGCTCGGCCTTGGCGGCGGCCCTGGCGCGCTTCGGCTTGTCCTCGCCGCGCAGCCGCTGCGAGATCACCTGGCTGATGCCGTCACCGCGCATCGACACGCCGTACAGCGCGTCGGCGATCTCCATGGTCGGCTTCTGGTGCGTGATGATCAACAGCTGCGACCGCTCCCGCAGCTGTTCGAACAGGCCGATCAACCGGTGCAGGTTGGTGTCGTCCAACGCCGCCTCGACCTCGTCCATCACGTAGAACGGCGACGGCCTGGCCCGGAAGATCGCCACCAGCATCGCCACCGCCGCCAGCGACTTCTCCCCACCCGACAACAACGACAGGCGCTTGACCTTCTTGCCCGGCGGTCGGGCCTCCAGCTCGATGCCCGTGGTCAGCATGTCGTCCGGCTCGGTCAGCACGAGCCGACCCTCGCCGCCGGGGAACAGCACCTTGAACACGACCTCGAACTCGCGCGCGACGTCCTCGTAGGCCGACGTGAAGACCTCCAGGATCTTGTCGTCGACCTCCTTCACCACGGTCAGCAGGTCGCGTCGGGTCGCCTTGATGTCCTCCAGCTGGTTGGACAGGAACTTGTAGCGCTCCTCCAGCGCCGCGAACTCCTCCAACGCCAACGGGTTGACCTTGCCCAGCAGCGAGAGGTCCCGCTCCGCCCGCTTGGCCCGCCGCGCCTGCGTGTCCCGGTCGTAGGGCATCGGCTGCGGTGCGGTCACCAGCTCGCCGCGCTCCTTCGCCGCCTCGTACTCGGCGACCTCCTGCGGCGACGGCGGGATGAACACGTCCGGCCCGTACTCGGCGACCAGGTCCTCCAGGCCGATGCCGAACTCCTCGGAGACCTTGGTCTCCAGCTGCTCGATGCGCATCCGCTGCTCGGCCCGCAACACCTCGTCGCGGTGCACGGCGTCGGTCAGCTTCTCCAGCTCGACCGACATCTCGCGCACCAGGTTGCGCACCTGGGCCAGGAACGCCTCGCGCTGCGTCCGGCGCTCCTGCGCCGCGTCGCGCTCGCGGGCCGCGCGGGCCAGCGACGCGGCGATCTTCTCCAGCGCGAGCTCACCGCCGCGCACCACGGCCTTGGCCACGACGGCGCCCCGTGCCCGGGCCGCGTGGGCGCGCTGGGCACGTTCCCGCGCCTCGCGCTCGGCGCGTGCCGCCCGGCGCAGCCCCTCCGCCTTGCCCTGCAACGCGCGGGCGCGTTCCTCGGCGGTCCGCAGCGCCAGCCGCGCCTCCACCTCGCCCTGGCGGGCGGCGGCCAGCTCGGCGGCCATCTCGTCGCGGTGCGCCGTGTCCGGCTCGTCGTCCAGCGGCTGCTCCTGCGCCACCAGCAGGCGTTCCTCCAGCTCGCCGAGCTTGAGCAGGTTCTCCTCGCGGGCGAGTTCGACCTTCTCCCGCTGCACCCGCGCCCGCTCCACCTCGGCCTCGGCCGACCGCACCGCCGAGGCCAGCCGGTTGAGCCGCTCCGACGACCGGGCGCGCCGCACCTTGGCCTCGTTGAGCTGCTCCTTGACCGCGGCGACCTCGGCCCGACGCGCCTGCTGCTCGGCCCGTGCGCCCTCAAGGGCGGCCGTGGACTGCTCCAGCGCGCGCTCGGCCAGCGCCAGCTTCTCCGACGCCTCGTCCACCGCGGCCTGGACCTCGATGACGCTCTGGCTGCGCCCGGACCCGCCGACCGCCCAGTCCGCGCCCAGCACGTCGCCGTCACGCGTCACCGCGCGCACCGACGGGTGCGCGTCCACCAGCTCCCGCGCGGTGGCCAGCGAGTCCACCACGACGACCTTGTCCAACGCGCGGTGCAACGCGGGCCGCAGCGCTTCCGGCGCCTGCACCTGGTCCACGGCCCACCGCGTGCCGGGCGGCAGCGCCGGCCACCCGGACCGGTCGACGACCACCGCGGCACCGCCCACGAGAACTCCGGCGCGACCGGTGTCCTGCTCCTTCAACAACTCCAACGCCGCCACCGCGTCGGCGCCGGACGCCACCGCGACCGCGTCCGCGATCGGCCCCAGCGCCGCGGCCAGCGCGACCTCCGCGCCCGGTTCCACGGTCAGCAAGGCCGCCACCGAGCCCAGCAGCCCCGGCAACCGGGAGGCCAGCAACGCGCCCGCGCCGTCCTTGCGGGTCAGGCCCAACGACAGCGCGTCCACCCGCGCCTGCCACGACGCGATGTCCCGCTCGGCCGTCCGCTCGGCCTTGACCAGCTCCTCGACCCGGCGGCGCGCGGCGTCGTCCGCCTCGGCGGCCAGCCGGTGCCGCTCGTCCAGGCCGACGTCGTCCTCGTCCTCGGTCCCGGTCACCTCACGGGCCTCGGCCAGCTCCTGCTGCACGACCTCCGACCGCTCGACCGCCTCGGCCAGCGCGATCGACATCCGCTCGATCTCCTCGGCGGTCGCGCTCGTCTTCGACCGCAACGCCTCCACCTGCCCGGACAGCCGGGCCAGGCCCTCGCGCCGGTCGGCGATCGCCCGCACCGCGGCCAGGTGCGCCTTCTCCGCCGCGGACACCATCCGTTCCAGCTCGGCCCGCGTCTCCACGGCCTCCGCCAGACCGACCCGCGCCTCCGTCACGCCGTCCTGGAGCTCCTGCTCCAGCTGCGCGGTCTGCTCGGCCTCGGCCTCCAGCTCGTCCGGGTCACGCCCGCCGCGCGGCGCGTCCACGGCCGCGGACAGGTGCCGTTCCCGTTCCACGGCCAGCCGCACCGTGCCGCGCAGCCGCTCCTCCAGCGCCGAGAGCCGGTACCAGGTGTCCTGGGCCTGCTGGAGCCGCGGCGTGTCGGCCGCGACCTGGTCCTCCAGCTCGTTCTGCTGCAACTGCGCCTGTTGCAGCGACTTCTCCACCTCGGCGCGGCGGGCGCGGGCGGCGGCCTCGTCCTGCTCCTCGCGCGCCAGCGCCTCGCGCTGCGTGACCAGGTCGTCGGCGAGCAGGCGCATCTTGGCGTCGCGCAACTCCGACTGCACGACCTGGGCGCGGCGGGCGATCTCGGCCTGCTTGCCCAACGGCTTGAGCTGGCGGCGCAGCTCGGCGGTGAGGTCGGTCAGGCGGGTCAGGTTCGCCTGCATCGCCTCCAGCTTCCGCAGCGCCTTCTCCTTGCGCTTGCGGTGCTTGAGGACGCCCGCGGCCTCCTCGACGAACGCCCGCCGTTCCTCGGGCTTGGACTCCAGGATCGCGGCGAGCTGGCCCTGGCCCACGATCACGTGCATCTCGCGGCCGATGCCGGAGTCGCTGAGCAGCTCCTGGATGTCCATCAGCCGGCAGGAGTTGCCGTTGATCTCGTACTCGGTCGCGCCCTCGCGGAACATCCGGCGGGTGATCGACACCTCGACGTAGTCGATCGGCAGCGCGCCGTCGGAGTTGTCGATGGTCAGCGTCACCTCGGCGCGGCCGAGCGGCGCGCGGCCGGACGTGCCGGCGAAGATGACGTCCTCCATCTTCCCGCCGCGCAGGTCCTTCGCGCCCTGCGTGCCCATGACCCAGCGCAGCGCGTCGAGCACGTTCGACTTGCCGGACCCGTTCGGCCCGACGACGCAGGTGATGCCCGGCTCGAAGCGCAGCGTGGTAGCCGAGGCGAAGGACTTGAAGCCCTTCAGCGTCAGGCTCTTGAGGTGCACGCCGGGCAGAGTACCCGTGCGGTCCTCACACCAGTCGTCGGCACGCTGACCAGCGCGATCACGGCCGGACCGACACCAGGACCCTCATGTCGACCACCAGGTCGAGCCGTTCGATCTCGTCGACCGGGAACGAGGTGGAGCCGGGGATCCGCTCGTCGGGGGCGTGGTCGGTGCCCCACCAGCCGCCGATCTCGGTGCGCCCGGCCCGGTCGTGGACGATCAGCTTGCACCTCACGCCCTTGGGCATGTTCTCGATGCTCATCCACAGCTCGGTGCCCCACGACTTGCCGACGAGGTCCGCGCTGGCCACCACGCCGGAGGTGGCGTCGGAGGCGCGCCAGGTCACGGCGGCCTCGCCGCCGCGGTGCACGCCGTCGTCACCGGTCAGCCTCGGCACCAGCAGCACGCCCAGCGCGACCAGCACCAGCAGCGCCGCGGCGCCGACCAGCACCGGCCAACGCCGCACGCGCGACGCGTGCCGCGGCTCGGGCTCGGGGGCGGTGGGCGGCTCGGGGGGCAGCGGCCACAGGTCGGGGTCGGGCGCGGGGTCGTCGAACGGCAGCTCCAGGTCCGCCAGCTGCACCTGGCCGAGCAGCCCAGGCAACGGCGCCAGCCGCACCATCTCCCGGCGGCAGGTGGAGCAGCCGTGCACGTGCCGCTCGAACGCCGACCGCTCCGCCGGGTCGAGCGAGCCGAGCAGGTAGGCGCCGAGCGCCACGGTCCGGTCACAGCTCACGACTCGGTGACCCCCCGCTCCTCCAGCGCGTCCCGCAACGCCCGCAGGGCGTAGAAGCAGCGGGACTTGACCGTGCCGGGCGGGATGCCCAGCACCACCGCGGCCTCGGCGACCGAGCGCCGCCGGTAGTACAGCTCGACCACCACGTTGCGGTGGTCGACGCTCAGCGCGCGCAGCGCCTCCGCGACCTGCCAGCTCTGCAGGACGTGCTCCACCTCGTCCGCGACCGGGGGCAGGTCGCCCGGTTCGATCGGCACCTCGGAGTTGCGGCCGCCGCGCTTGCGGAAGCCGGAGATGACCAGGTTCCTGGCCACCGTGTAGAGCCAGGGGCCCGCGTCGGCCGGGGTCAGCTCGTCGACGTGCCGCCACGCCCGCAACAGCGTCTCCTGGACCACGTCCTCGGCCTGCTGGTGGTCACCGCCGACCATGCGCAGGACGTAGCCGTGCAGCGGGCCGCGCCAACGGCCGTACAGCTGCCTGACGACATCTTCGCCACGGTCCACATCGAAGTACTACGCCATCGGACCCCTCGGCGTTCAACGCTCCACGAAACCGGTGAGGCCACCGCGGGCCTCCGACCAGCGCTCCACGATCGAGTCCACCCGACCAGGGGTACCGCCGGAACGCAGCGCGGTGAGCAGATCCCGGCACGCCGATTCCGGACCTTCCGCGTTCACCTCCACCCGACCGTCCCGCAAATTGGACGCCGAACCGACAAGTCCCAGCTCAAGTGCCCTCGCACGAGTCCACCAGCGGAAGCCGACGCCCTGCACCCGGCCCCGCACCCAGGCGGTCAGACGTACGGTCCCCTCTACTCCAGCCACAACAGCCATCCTGACATTTCACCCGTTAGTGGTACGGTGCGCGACCGTGACAGCACGGCGTGGTAACCGATCCGTGATCGGCGGACTCGTCGGCCTGCTCCTCGGCGCGGCCGGTGCGACCGGCGTCGCCGTCGCCAACCCGGAACAGCTCGCCCCGTTCGTCGGGGTAAGCGCAGCACAGAGCCGCGGTTCCGACAACGTGGGCGTCGGCGGGGTGGGCGGTGTCGGTGAGCCCGCGCAGAGCCGTGAGCCGGAGGACCTGCCGACCACCACCGAGGCGCCGTCGTCGCCGGAGACGACCACCGCGACGACGACCACCACCGAGACCACCACGACCACGACCGAGACGACGACCACGACGCCGCCCGTGACGTCCGCGGCCCCGACGACGACCACCGCGCCCGCCGACGTGCCGCAGGCGCAGCAGGTCGTCGCCCTGGTGAACGAGGCCCGCGACCTCGCCGGCTGCAAGCCGCTCAAGGTGGACGAGCGGGTGGTCGAGGCCGCGCAGGGCCACAGCGCCGACATGGCCGCGCGCGACTACTTCTCGCACACCACCCCGGAGGGCGTCGACTTCGCGCAGCGGATGCGCGCGGCGGGCTACCCGAGCCCCGGCGGGGAGAACATCGCCATGGGGCAGCGCTCCGCCGAGCAGGTCATGCGGGCCTGGATGAACTCCGACGGGCACAGGCGCAACATCCTGAACTGCGGGTTCACCACCATCGGCGTGGGTCTGGACACCCGCGGCTGGTACTGGACCCAGAACTTCGGCTGGTAAAGACGTCCGACGAACATTGGGAGAACCGTTGTACGAGACCCCGGAGCCCGAGCGCCCCCGCCTGCGCGTGTCGCCCCACGTGCTGCTGGCCGCGTCCGGTGTCGCCGTGTCGACGATCTTCGCCACCATCGCGTCCCTGGCGGGCGCGACCCCGGCCGCCTCCTCCGGGGAGCAGCTGCCGCGCGAGGACGTCGTCTCGCGCAGCACCCTCAGCACGGTCCCGCGCACGTCGGTCTCCTCGATCAGCCTGACCACCACCGCGGAGTCCACCACCACGACGACCGAGACCACGACGACGACCACCACCTCGCGGCGCACCCGCGTGACCACGGTGACCCGGCCGGACGGGACGACCACGACCACCGTGGTCGACGACCCGCAGCCGCAGCCCACCACCACGACCACCCAGCCGCCGGCGAACACGACGACCACCACGAAGCCGACGACGACCACCAGCACGACCACCACCACCACGACGACGACCACGACGCCGCCGGTCGACCCGCCGACCGAGCCGTAACGAGATCGTCCGCCCGGGGTGACGGTCGTCCACACCATCGTGTGGACGACCGCTCGAACGTTGAGGCCCCCGGCATGATCCGCCGATAACTCGAACACTGACCATCCGTCCGGATCCCCCACAGGGAGATGGTGTGTTCGAGGAAGATCAAGCGTCACCGAAGAAGAAGGTCTCCTCGGTGGTGCTGCTCGCCGCGGGCGGCGCCGCCGTCGCCACCGTGATCGCCACGCTCGCCTCGGTGCTGGCGGGCGGGTCCACCGCGGCGCCGCCGGAACCGCTCGCCGAGCTGAAGACGACGACGGACACGTCGCTGAGCGCCGCACCGCACGCGGGCACGGCCACGGTGGTCGTCACCGTGTCCAAGCGGTCGACCACCCAGCCGGGCAAGACGACCGGCTCGAAGCCCGAGGACCGCGCGGAGCAGCCACCGCAGCCGGGGTCGGCGTCGTCCGAAGCGCGGCTCACCACCCAGCCGCCGAGCAACCCGCCGACGTCCTACGAGCCGCCGACGTCGTCCTCCTCCTCCGCGTCGGCCACGACCACCACCACGCCGACGACGACGGACACCCCGTAGCTACCAGACGTCGCCGTCGCGCCAGTCGCAGGTGAGGTCGCCCGCCAGGTCGAGCGGCACGACCGGCAGGACGAAGATCGCGTCGTCCTCCTCCTCCGTGCGCTCGACCCCGGCGGGCGTCAGGGCGAACGTCCTGCCACGCCACCGCTGCCACCCGCGCGCCGCGTAGAACGCCAGAGCGTCCTCCGACGCGCTCAGCGCACCGAGGGGGTACGCGCCGCGCACCACGTCCTCCAGAGCCGCCATCACGACCCCGCCGACGCCTTCGCGGCGTCGGTCCGCCCGCACCGCGACCCCTTCCACGTAACCGGCCCGCAGCGCGCGGGTGGTGTGCGGGACACCCGCGACCCGGCGTGCGTGCAGCAGCCGCCGCTGCACGACCGCGCCGTGGCCGATCAGCTCGTCGCCGTCCCAGACGAAGGCGTGCACGCCACCGAGGCCGTGCTCCCAGTCCTCGTCGCTGAAATCGCCGTCGAACGCCTCGTCGAGCAGCTTGCGCGCGGCGGTGAGCGTCGTCGCGGGCACTTGCCAGGTGTGCAGCACGGAAACAGGTGACACGACTCACACCCTATGCCGTCACACCGCGCCGCCCTCTCTCGCTCCTCTCACGACGAAAGGACGGGAAAATGGCAGAGCACATCGTGGTGGTCGGCGCGGGGTACGCGGGTCTGGCCGCGGCCAAGCTGGCGGCGAGGTGGACCGGCTCCCGGGTCACCCTGGTCAACGCGCGGGACCGGTTCGTGGAGCGGGTCCGGCTGCACCAGCTCGCGGTGGGTCAGCGGATGCGCGACGTCCCGCTCGCCGACCTCCTCAAGGGCACCGGCGTCGACCTGGTGGTGGACCGGGTGACCGACATCGACCCGGACACCCGCAAGGTCCAGCTCACCGGCGGCACGCTGGCCTACGACCGGCTGATCTACGCCGCGGGCAGCCAGGCGAACCTGGACGGCGTCCCCGGCGCGGCCGAGCACGCCCACACCGTCGCCACCCGCGAGGACGCCGAGAAGCTGGCCGTGGCGCTCAAGGGCGCGCGCACGGTCGCCGTGACGGGCGGTGGGCTGACCGGCATCGAGGCCGCCTCGGAACTGGCCGAGTCGCGACCGGACCTGGACGTCGTGCTCGTCACCGCCGGCGGGTTGGGCGACGCCCTGTCGGAGAAGGGCAGGGGGCACCTGCGCAAGGTGTTCGCCCGGCTCGGCGTCCGGGTGCGCGACCACGCGCACGTCACCGAGGTCCGCGCCGACGGCCTGGTGCTGGACGGCGGCGAGCTGGTCGCCGCCGACACGGTCGTCTGGACGGCCGGTTTCGCCGTGCCCGACCTGGCGGCGCGGGCCGGGTTCGCGGTGGACGACCACGGTCGCCTGCTGGTGGACCAGACGTTGACGTCGATCTCGCACCCCGAGGTCCAGGGCATCGGCGACGCGGCGGCGATGAAGCGCCACGACGGCCTCGAACTGCGGATGGCGTGCGCGACCGGCCTGCCCACCGCGCAGCAGGCGGTGCGCGCCCTGGCGAAGCGGCTCGGCGGCGACGAGCCGGCCGACCGGCTCGACTTCCGGTACCACATCCGGTGCGTCAGCCTCGGTCGCCGGGACGGCCTGATCCAGTTCGTGGACGCCGACGACAGCCCGAAGGAGCGCGTGCTCACCGGCCGGGTCGCGGCGCTCGCCAAGGAACTCGTGGTGCGCAACGCGCTGTTCTTCCAGAGCCACCCCACCATGCCGGCGGGGTGAGCGGTCAGCGGGCGGCCTGGGCGATGTCGGCGCTGGTCGTCGTCCCTAGAGCTCGAACCGGTAGCCCATCCCCGGCTCCGTCACCAGGTGGCGGGGACGGGCGGGCTCCGGTTCCAGCTTGCGCCGCAGCTGGGCCAGGTAGACGCGCAGGTAGTGGGTCTCCTTCGCGTACGCCGGGCCCCACACCTCCTGCAACAGCTGCTTCTGCGCCACCAGCCGGCCCCGGTTGCGGGCCAGGACCTCCAGCAGACCCCACTCGGTGGGCGTCAGGTGCACCTCGACGCCGTCACGGCGCACCTTCTTGGCCGCCAGGTCCACGGTGAACGACGCCGTCTCCACGACCGCGTCCCCACCCTCGACCACCGCGGCGCGGCGCACCGCCGCCCGCAGCCGGGCCAGCAGTTCGTCCATCCCGAACGGCTTGGTCACGTAGTCGTCGGCGCCCGCGTCCAGCGCCTGCACCTTGTCCGCGGAGTCGACCCGCGCGGACAGCACGATGATCGGCACGGTCGTCCACCCGCGCAGGCCCGCGATCACCTCGGTGCCGTCCACGTCCGGCAGCCCCAGGTCGAGCACCACCACGTCCGGCTTGCCCTCGGCCGCCGCCTTGAGCGCGGTCGTACCGTCGTGCGCGGTCAGGACCGAGTAGCCGCGTGCCGACAGGTTGATCCGCAACGTCCGCACGATCTGCGGCTCGTCATCCACGACCAGCACCTTTGTCACGCTCGGACACTACGCCCGGGGTTCGCGCCACCGCCGGGCCCGACTACGTTCGGCGAACCGCCGGGGAAGCCCGTTCCCGCCTCTGTGCCGATTTGCCGGTTCCGTCTCCGCATCGGTGCGGAAAGGGTGAGTACATCCGGGTGCGAATGAAACCATTCTCTGGACAGCCGTACTGCGATAGTGCGAATGTCCTGTCCGAATTCGGACACTTGCTCACTCACGGTGAGCCACGAGGAGGTCTGATGACCACCAGTGTGACTAATCAGGACGCGTTACAACTCGTGGTCGCCGTGCACCGGCTGATCCGCAGCCTGCGCCAGTCCGCGTCCGTTCGGCGACTGCAGCCCACGCAGTTGCTGGTGCTCGCGGAACTCGCGTCGAAGGGACCGATGCGGATCGGTGAGATCGCGGTGCGTGCGCTGTGCTCGCAGCCCACGGCGACCACGGTGGTGACGGGCCTGGAATCCGGCGGCCTGGTGCGCCGCGAGTCCGACCCCGCCGACGGTCGGGCGACCATCGTCGAGCTGACCGGTCTCGGGCGGGACACCATCCTGTCCCTGGCGCACGGCGAGGCGGAACTGCTGTCCGAACGGCTTTCCCGGCTGGAGCCGGAGGAGCGCGACGCGGTGCGCACGGTCACGCCGCTGCTGCGCAGGCTCGCCGACCCGGCGCGGTGAGCGCGTCCGTCAGCCCCTCGGGCGGGGTTGGCACCGCGGGCACGAGTAGGAGGAGCGGTTCATGAACGGCTCACGCCTGATCGCCGTCCCGCACCGCGGGCACGGCCGGTTCTCCTGCCCGTACACGGCCAGGGACCGGTCGAAGTAGCCCGACTGGCCGTTCACGTTGACGTAGAGCGCGTCGAACGACGTGCCGCCCTCGCCCAGCGCCTCGTACATGACCTGGGTCGCGTGCGCGAGCAGTTCGGCGGCCTTGGCCCTGGTCAACCGGTCGGCGGGGCGCAAGCCGTGCAGCTTGGTCCGCCACAGCGCCTCGTCGGCGTAGATGTTGCCGACGCCGGAGACCAGCGTCTGGTCGAGCAGGGCTCGCTTGACCTCGGTCCGCCGCTTCCGCAACGCCGCGACCGCCGCGTCCGGGTCGAACGCCGGGTCCATCGGGTCGCGCGCGATGTGCGCCACCGGTTGCGGCAGTCGGGTCCCGTCGACCTCGACGATGTCCGCCAAGGCCAATCCGCCGAACGTGCGCTGGTCCACGAACCGCAGCTCCGGGCCGTCGTCGGCGAATCGGACCCGCACCCGCAGGTGCTTCTCGTCCGGCGCGTCCCCGGGCTGGACCAGCATCTGGCCGCTCATGCCGAGGTGCGCGAGCATGGCGTCGCCGCCCGACAGGTCGACCCACAGGTACTTGCCACGCCGACGCGCGGCCTCCAGGCGCTGACCGGTCAGGCGCATGGCGAAATCCGCCGCACCGGGTAGGTGTCGGCGGATCGCGCGCGGGTGGAGGACCTCCACCGAGTCGACGGTCCTGCCCGCGACGTGCTCGTGCAGACCTCGGCGGACGACCTCTACCTCGGGCAGCTCGGGCACGGGTGGACGGTCAGTCCTCGGACTCGCGCTCGGCGGCGGCGGCCTCGGCCCGCTCCAGCTCTTCGAGCATCTCGTAGGCGGCGGCCTGCGGCTTGGTCGGCTTGAGCATCCAGCCGCCCGCCTGGGCGGTGTCGCGCACGAGTACCAGGCCCTGGATGCCGCCGTTGCGGCTGGCGTTCAGCGGGCGGGACGGACGCGCGTGGCGCGCGCGCCGGTTCGTCCGGACGTTCGTGGCATACATTTCGGCGTCAGTCTTCCTGAGTAGGTGAAGCCTGAGGTGAAGCCTGGGGTGAAGCCTGCGTCGCCGAGCCGGGTGCGTGGCCGTTCCCGGACGCGCCGGTCTCCTCGGCGCGAACCCGTTCGTGCAGCACCCGGTAGGCGGCCTCGGCCGCCTTCTGCTCGGCTTCCTTCTTCGTGCTGCCGTCGCCGGTGCCGTAGGCCTGGCCACCGACGAGCACCTTGGCGGTGAACTCCTTGCGGTGGTCCGGGCCCTGGTCGTCCACCCGGTACTCGGGGACGCCCAGACCGGCGGACGCGGTCAGCTCCTGGAGACTCGTCTTCCAGTCCAGTCCAGCACCCCGCAGCGGCGCTTCGGCCAACAGCGGGTCGAACAGGTGGTGAACGAGTTGACGCGCGGTGTCGATGCCGAATTGCAGGTATACCGCGCCGATGACGGCTTCCAGGCCGTCCGCGAGGATGCTCGCCTTGTCCCTGCCGCCGGTCAGCTCCTCGCCGCGACCGAGCAGCAGGTGCCCGCCCAACCCGTCGTCGCCGAGCCCCCGGGCCACGCCCGCCAGGGCGTGCATGTTCACCACGCTCGCGCGGAGCTTGGCGAGCTGACCCTCGGGCAGTTCCGGGTGCGTGCGGTACAGGTGATCGGTGACGACGAGGCCGAGCACCGCGTCGCCGAGGAACTCCAGCCGCTCGTTCGGCGGCAGACCGCCGTTCTCGTACGCGTACGACCGGTGTGTGAGCGCGAGCGTCAGCAGCTCGGCGTCCAACGGGACGCCGAGCGCTTCGATCAACGGGGCGCGGTCGGCGGACCGACCGCGCGACGACCTACCCCCCACGATTCGCCGCTACCTTCGCCAGAGGGGTGATCAGGCCGGCTGGACGACCTGGCGGCCGTCGTACTGGCCACAGGCCGGGCAGGCGACGTGCTGCGGCTTCGGCTGGCGGCAGGCCTTGTTCTGGCAGGCCACCAGGTGCACGGCAGCGGTCTTCCACTGAGCGCGGCGCGAGCGCGTGTTCGAGCGCGACATCTTCCGCTTCGGGACGGCCACGACTAGTTCTCCTCTGGATTGTCACGATTCCCGTCGAACCGCTCCTGCAGAGCAGCCCAACGGGGGTCAATCGTCTCATGCCCGTGGTCGGGGCCGAGATCAGCCAGCTTCCCGCCGCAGTCGACGCACAGCCCGAGGCAGTCCGGCGAGCACAGCGGCACCTGTGGCAGCGCGAGCACGATGGCGTCGCGCACCACGGGTTCGAGGTCGATCAGGTCGTCGTGCAGACGGCTGACCTCGTCCTCTTCGGTCGTCTCATCGGTGGTGCTGTCCGGGTACGCGTACAGCTCGGTCAGCTCCACCTCGACCTCCGCGGACAGCGGCTCCAGGCAGCGCGAGCACTCCCCTTCGACCACCGTCGCGGCGGTGCCCGTCACGAGCACGCCCTCGACCACCGACTCCAGCAGGAGGTCGAGTTCGACGTTGCCCCCCGCCGGCACCGCGATCACGCCCAGAAGGCCGACGCCCTCCGCGGGCACCGTCCTGCGCAACCCGCGGCTGGAGCCCGCACGACGCCCGAGGTCCCTGGTGTCGATGACCCAGGGCCCGGTCGCTGTGGGACGCGCGGAGGCGTGACGATGCTCAGACATGATGTTTGGTGTGCCGTCGGGGACTTACCACGACCAGCCGGTCAAGGGTACGGGACAACGGGCGTCGACGTGAAATCGGCTGGTCGGGACGTCGTCCGGTCGGGTGCACGGTTCCTATTCGTGGTAGTCGAAGGGTGCGGCGGCGCTCGCGACGGCCGGTCCGCGCAGGTGCGAACGGCCCTTGCCGACGCTGCGCAGGGTGTGCGCGAGCAGGTCCTCGAAGTCGGCCAGCTTGCCGTCCACGTACGCGTCGCACTCGCTGCGCAGCCGGATGGACTCCGTCTGCGCGGCGTCCAGCACGCGCGCGGCCTCGGCGTGCGCGGCCTGCACGACCTCGGTGCCGTCGACCAGCCGCGCCTGCTCGGCCCGGCCCTCCTCGATCGCGCGCTCGTAGTTGGCCCGGCCCGCCTGGACCATGCGATCGGCCTCGGCGTGCGCCCGGCCCACCAGGTCCTCGTACTCCTGGCGGCCCGCGGCGACGGTGCGCTGCGCCTGGTCCTCGGCCTCGCCGACCATCCGCTCGGCCCGGGCACGCGCCTCGGACAGCATCCGCTCGGCCTCGTGCTGCGCCTCGGCGACCATCCGCTCGGCGTCGGAGCGGGCCTTGCTCACGGCCTGGTCCGCGTCGTGCTGCGCCTTGCCGACCAGCTCGTCGCGGTGGTCGAGCACGTCCTGGGCGTCGTCCAGCTCCGCGGGGATCGCGTCGCGCACGTCGTCGAGGAGTTCGAGCACGTCGCCGCGCGGCACGACGCACCCGGAGGTCATCGGCACGCCACGCGCTTCCTCGACGATCGTGACCAGCTCGTCGAGGGCCTCGAACACCCGGTACACGTCTCACTCCTCGCGCCCACAGCAGTACCCGTCCCAGTGTGCCCTGCCGATCTCTTCGCCGCCGGGAGATCGGCAGGGCGTGTCCGGCTAACGGGTGATGTCCACGAGGACGAAGCTCGCGTAGTGGTCCGCCGTGTAGAAGTACGACTTCGGGGTGGAGTTGCCGGTCACGATCCGCCGCGCGCCGCGGGTGGAGGTGCCCGGCGTCTTCACCGTGTACTCCTTGTAGTAGCCGGTCGAGCAGGCCGGGAGGATGCCCTCGCGGTTGTAGAAGGTCTGGTTGTCCTGCGAGTACGGGTACGGACCGCCCCGCTGGATCAACCGCACGGTGTCCGTCGCCTGGCTCGGCAGGGTCGACAGGGCCACCGTCCGGAAGCCGGACGTGTCACCGCAGGCCGCCTGCGCGACGGCGATCGACTCGGCCGCGACCGCCGGTGCGGACGTGCTGAACGTGCCCGTGAGGACCAGCAGCAGGGAGAGCAGCACCTTCGCGGTGCGCGATGTGATCTCGCTCATGCCGGTGAACGCTAACCACACCGAGCGACGAACAGACCGTTCGGAAGTGAACGGACCGTGACCGGTCAGCGACTCTCGGCGAGCCGGGCGGCGAGCCGGTCCTTGATGGTGGGCGGCAGCAGGCTGCTCACGTCGCCGCCGTAGGTGGCCACGTCCTTGACCAGGGAGCTGGCCAGGAAGCTGTAGATCGGGTTCGTCGGCATGAACAGCGTGTCGACCCCGGAGAGCTGGTGGTTCATCTGCGCCATCTGCAGCTCGTAGTCGTAGTCGCTGACCGCGCGCAGGCCCTTGACGATGGCCTTGATGTCGTTCTCCCGGCAGTAGTCGACCAGCAGGCCGTGCCAGGCGTCGACGCGGACGTTCGGCCACTGAGCGGTGACCTCGCGCAGCATGTCCGTGCGCTCCTCGACCGAGAACAACGTCTTCTTGGTCTTGTTGATGAGCACGGCGACCACGACCTCGTCGAAGAGCTTCGCCGCTCTGCCGATGATGTCCAAGTGTCCGTTGGTGACCGGGTCGTAGGAGCCGGGGCACACGGCACGCGTCATGGTTTCGGACGGTAGCACCCGATCGGACGCAGCCACTCAGGTGCGTGGTCGGCATCACCCGGTGGCGGCAACCTGTTCGGCCCAGTGGAGCGCCGTGTCGCCGTATCTCTTGCTGCGCAAGGATTCCACCGCGCTTGGCCAAATCGGTTCAGGACTGCGCGCGCCGCGTTCCACGACGATCAGCGAGCCCGGTTTCGTCCAACCGTTGGTGACCAGCGACGCGAGGATCCTGTTGAGCTGTTCGTCGGTCACGGCGTACGGCGGATCGGCGAAGACCACGTCGCACGGCCCGTCCGCCGCCGCCGCGACGACGGCCTCGGCGGTGCGGTGCACCACCACCGCCCCCGGCAGCGCGACCACCTTGGCGTTGCCCTTGAGGACTTCGGCAGCCCGCTTGTCGGACTCCACGAAGGTGGCTTTCGTCGCACCCCTCGACAGCGCTTCGAAGCCGAGCGCCCCCGACCCCGCGTAGAGGTCGAGCACGACGGCGCCGTCGAGGTCGACCATCGTCTCCAGCGAGCTGAACAACGCCTCGCGAACGCGGTCGGAAGTGGGTCGGGTGCCGCGTGGGGGCACTTGCAGTCTCCGGCCACCGGCGGCGCCCGCGACGATCCTGGTCACCCCGTCATCGTGCCAAGTGCCTGCCACCACCCGTCGACCGCCGGCGGTCGTTCGACGTCGACCCGCTCACCGGGCCGCGGCACGGCCAACGGCACCTCGTGCGCCTTCGCCTCCCGCCACACCCGGTCGACCGGCTCGGACCAGTCGTGGAACGCCAGGTTGAACGTCGCCCAGTGCACCGGGATCAACAGGCCGCCCCGCACGTCCCGGTGCGCGGCCACACCTTCCTCCGGCGTCATGTGGATGTCCGGCCACCCCGGTCCGTAGGCGCCGATCTGGATCAGCGAGGCGTCGAACGGACCGTGCTCCTCGCCGATCTTCTTGTAGCCGTCGAAGTACCCGGTGTCCCCGCTGTAGTACACGCGGTGCCGCGGCCCCTTCACCACCCACGAGGCCCACAACGTGTTGTCCCGCTGGAAGCCGCGGCCGGAGAAGTGCTGCGCGGCGGTGGCCGTCAGGGTGATCCCCGCCACCTCGTGCGACTCGTCCCAGTCCAGCTCCACGATCCGGTGCTCGGGCACCCGCCACCGCCGCAGGTGCGCACCGATCCCGAGCGGCACCACGAACACCGCGTCGGTGTCCCGCTCCAACGCCCGCACGGTGGGCAGGTCGAGGTGGTCGTAGTGGTCGTGCGAGATCACCACCGCGTCCACCCGCCCCACCTCGTGCAACTGGTGCGGCACCGGGTGCAGCCGACGGGGACCGACCACTGGGGACGGTGAGCACCGGTCGCTCCAGACCGGGTCGACCAACACCCGGGCACCGTCGATCTCCACCAACGTGGAGGCGTGCCCGTACCAGGTGATGTGCAACCCGTCCGGTGATCCCGCCACGGGCGGCACCAGCGGCACCTCGCCCACCGGCCGCCGCTGCTGACCGCCGAAGAACATCTCGCGCACGGTCCCGGCCGCCCCGTCCGGCATGGTCCGCGTCGGCCCGGCGTTGTGGAACTTCCCGTCGCGGTACCGCGGCGACCGCCGCACCCGCTCACCACCGGGCTTCCCACCCAACGCGACGGGCACGTCCCGCGCCGCCCAGGCGACGGCGCCGGCCGTGAGTGCGAGCAGTGCAGCGGCAACCTTCTTCATGCCACGACCAACGCCGCCCCCGACCCACCGGTTCCCCACGGCCGGGTGACCAAGCGCACCCACCGGCGAGCGGGCGCGGTCAGGCGTCCGGCTCGACCGCGGATCGGTGGTCGTCGGCGCCCGACGACGTCCCTGCTGCCCACGGCTCGCACCACCATCGTCCGGCGCCCTGCCGGGCCGGGCACCACCACGGCGCCCGGCCCGGCAGGGCGCACCGGTCACTCCAGCACGATCAGCAGGTCCCCGCCCTCGACCTGCTGCACCCCGCGCACCGCCAGCCGCTTGACCCGCCCCGCCTTGGGCGCGGTGATCGCGGCCTCCATCTTCATCGCCTCGATGGTCGCGATCGTCTGGCCGACCTCGACCACGTCGTCCTCCGCCACGCTCGGCGTGACGACCCCGGCGAACGGCGCCGCGACGTGACCGGGGTTGCCCCGGTCCGCCTTCTCCGCCACCGGCACCTCGGCCGCGATCGACCGGTCGCGCACCTGGATCGGCCGCAGCTGCCCGTTCAACGTGGCCATCACCGTGCGGATACCGCGCTCGTCGGCCTCACCGATGGCCTCCAGCCCGATCAGCAACCGCACACCCGGCTCCAGGTCGACCTGGTACTCCTCCCCCGGCTTGAGCCCGTAGAAGAAGTCCTTGCTGCCCAGCACGCTCGTGTCGCCGTAAGCGTCCCGGTGCGCCAGGAACTCCTTCGTCGGCGCCGGGAACAGCAACCGGTTGAGCGTGCCGCGCCGGTCGTCCTCCAGGCCCTTCACGTCCTCGTCGGTCAGCTCCGCCACGCCCTTCGGCGCGGCCCGACCCTGCAACGCCTTGCTCCGGAACGGCTCCGGCCAGCCGCCGGGCGGGTCGCCCAGCTCGCCGTGCAGGAACCCGATCACCGACGCCGGGATGTCGAACCGACCCGGGTCCGCCTCGAAGTCCTCCGGCTTCACCCCCGCGCCGACCAGGTGCAGCGCCAGGTCGCCCACCACCTTGGACGACGGCGTCACCTTCACCAGCCGACCGAGCATCCGGTCGGCGGCCGCGTACATCGACTCGATCTCCTCGAACTTCTGCCCGAGCCCGAGCGCGACCGCCTGCGTGCGCAGGTTCGACAGCTGCCCGCCGGGGATCTCGTGCGAGTAGACCCGCCCCGTCGGGCCGGGGATCCCCGACTCGAACGGCGCGTAGACCTTCCGCACCGACTCCCAGTACGGCTCCAGGTCGCACACGGCCCGCAGGTCCAGGCCCGTCGCCCGGTCCGTGTAGTCGGTCGCCGCCACGATCGCCGACAACGGCGGCTGCGAGGTCGTGCCCGCCATCGACGCCACCGCGCCGTCCACCGCGTCCACACCGGACTGGATGGCCGCCAGGTAGGTGGCCAGCTGCCCGCCCGCCGTGTCGTGCGTGTGCAGGTGCACCGGCAGGTCGAACTCCTTGCGCAGCGCGCTCACCAACCGTGCCGCCGCCGGCGGGCGCAGCAGGCCCGCCATGTCCTTCACCGCGAGCACGTGCGCGCCCGCGCCGACGATCTGCTCGGCCAGCTTCAGGTAGTAGTCGAGCGTGTAGATGCGCTCGTCCGGGTTCGACAGGTCGGAGGTGTAGCAGAGGCACACCTCGGCGACCGCCGTGCCCGTCTCCCGCACCGCCTCGATGGCCGGCCGCATCTGCTCGACGTCGTTCAACGCGTCGAAGATGCGGAAGACGTCGATACCGGTCTTCGTCGCCTCTTCGACGAACGCGCTGGTCACGGCCTCGGGGTAGGGCGTGTACCCCACCGTGTTACGACCGCGCAGCAGCATCTGGAGCGTGATGTTGGGCACCGCCTCGCGCAGCGCGGCCAGCCGTTCCCACGGGTCTTCGGCCAGGAACCGCAGCGCCACGTCGTACGTCGCGCCGCCCCACGCCTCCAACGACAGCAGCTGGGGCGCCATCCGCGCCACGTGCGGCGCGATGGCCAGCAGGTCCTTCGTCCGCACCCGCGTGGCCAGCAACGACTGGTGCGCGTCCCGGAACGTGGTGTCGGTGACCGCCAGCGCCTTGCTCTCCCGCAGCCAGCGGGCGAAGCCCTCCGGTCCCAGCTCGTCCAGCTTCTGCTTCGACCCCGCCGGCGGTTCGGCGTTCAGGTCGACGACCGGCAGCTTCACCTTCGGGTCCACGGCCGACGGGCGCGGGCCGTTCGGCTTGTTGACCGTCACGTCGGCCAGGTAGGTGAGCATCCGCGTGCCGCGGTCGGCGGAGTGCCGCGCCGTCAGCAGGTGCGGGCGCTTCTCGATGAACGACGTCGTGACGCGGCCCTCGTAGAAGTCCGGGTCGTCCAGCACCGCCTGGATGAACGGGATGTTCGTGGACACGCCCCGGATGCGGAACTCGGCCACCGCGCGCCGTGCGCGGGCCACCGCGGCGGAGAACGTGCGGCCGCGGCAGGTGAGCTTGACCAGCATCGAGTCGAAGTGCGCGCCGATGACCGTGCCCGCGCCGGTCGTGCCGCCGTCCAGCCGGATGCCCGAGCCGCCCGGCGAGCGGTAGGCGCTGATCATGCCGGTGTCCGGGCGGAAGCCGTTGGCGGGGTCCTCGGTGGTGATGCGGCACTGCAGGGCCGCGCCGCGCAGCTGCACGGTGTCCTGGCTCAACCCCAGGTCGTCCAGGGTCTCACCGCCCGCGATGCGCATCTGCGACTGCACCAGGTCGACGTCGGTGACCTCTTCGGTGACCGTGTGCTCGACCTGGATGCGGGGGTTCATCTCGATGAAGACGTAGTTGCCCCGCGGGTCGAGCAGGAACTCGACCGTGCCCGCGTTGCGGTAGCCGATGTGCCGGGCGAACTTCACGGCGTCGTCGCAGATCCGGTCGCGCAGCTCGGGGTCGAGGTTCGGCGCGGGCGCGATCTCGATGACCTTCTGGTGGCGTCGCTGCACCGAGCAGTCGCGCTCGAACAGGTGCATCACGTTGCCGTCGCCGTCGGCGAGGATCTGCACCTCGATGTGCCTGGGCTCGACCACGGCCTGTTCGAGGAACACCGTCGGGTCGCCGAAGGCCGACTCCGCCTCGCGTGACGCGGCTTCCAGTGACTCCCTCAGCGCGCCGGGCTCCTCCACCCGCCGCATGCCTCGCCCGCCGCCGCCCGCGACGGCCTTCACGAACACCGGGAACGCGATGTCCTCGGCGGCCCGGACCAGGGCGTCGATGTCGCTCGACGGCTCGCTGGACTTGAGCACCGGGAGGCCGGCCGCACGGGCCGCGGCGATGGCGCGGGCCTTGTTGCCGGTCAGTTCGAGCACGTCCGAGGGCGGGCCGACGAACGTGATGCCGGCGTCGGCGCACGCCCTGGCCAGCTCGGGGTTCTCCGACAGGAAGCCGTAGCCGGGGTAGACCGCGTCGGCGCCCGCCTTGCGGGCCGCCTTGATGATCTCCTCGACGGACAGGTAGGCCCGGACGGGGTGGCCGGGCTCGCCGATCTCGTAGGACTCGTCGGCCTTCAGCCGGTGCAGGGAGTTGCGGTCCTCGTGGGGGAAGACGGCAACCGTGCCCGCGCCCAGCTCGTAGGCGGCGCGAAAGGCCCGGATCGCGATCTCGCCGCGGTTGGCGACAAGAACCTTGCGGAACATGCGGCGTTCCCTCCCGGTTACTCGGCGAGTCCCGCCCCGGCGCGGGCGGGACTCGATGAATCAAGGCACGTTACCGTGCGCTTCCCGCCCCTCGGGAGTTCCATCTCACGTGACGGACGTCATCGTGATCGTTCACTCTCGCGGTCAAGGCGGTCGCGACCTGGGACCATGCCCCGGGATTCTCCCTTGTGCGGCCCTCGTGCGCAGCCCCCGGCGGACGGCACGCGCGTGGCGGGTCGACCGCCGGCGGGCACGGCCCGTCACCCGACATCGGCGAACGAACGTTCACCCCACACGTTGGATCACCGACTCGTTACGGTGCGTTCGCTGCATCGGGTGACTACCGCCGGCGACTTCTCGGTAGGGTTGCCCCCATGGCCGGGGCTGAAGGGACTGGGCAGCCTGCTGCCCGCACCCATTTCGACGTCGTACTGCGCGGGTACAACCAGCGCCAGGTGAACGAACGGGTGACGCGACTCGAGTTCGACCTCAAGAACTCGAACCGCGCCCGGGACGCGGCGTCGGCCCAGGCCGCGGAGCTGGGCAAGCTGCTCGGCTCGACGCGCGCCGAGCTGGAGAAGGTCAAGGCGCAGTTGGGCAAGCTGGCCACCAGCCCGGCCAGCGCCTCCAACGTCACCGAGCGCGTGCGCGTGATGATGACGTTGGCGGAGGAGGAGATCGCCGACATCCGCAAGGCGGCGCTGGACGACGCGACCGCCACCCGTGCCGAGGCCGAGCGCGACGCGGCCCAGGGCAAGGCGGTGCACCAGCGCGCGATGGGCGAGCTGGAAGACCGCCGCCGGCAGCTGGAGGCGGCCCACCAGCAGCGGACCACGGAGCTGGAGCGCCAGTACGACGAGCGCCGCACCGAGCTGGAGCGTTCCCACGAGGAGCTGCGGGTCAAGCTGTCCGGCGAGCACGAGGCGCTGATGGCCGAGGCCCGCGCCGACCGCGAGAAGCTGACCGCCGACTTCGAGGCGAAGCAGGCCGAGCTGGAGGCCAAGCGGGTCGAGCTGGAGCAGAAGTACAAGGGCTACCACGACGACCTCGACAAGGAGTACGACGAGCTGCGCACCAAGCTCCGCAAGGAGCACGAGGTGCACGTGGTGGAGGCCAAGGCGGAGGCCGCGAAGCTCCTCGAAGCCGCACGGGCCGACGCGGCGCAGGTGCGCGCGGAGACCGAGAAGCAGGTCGCCGACCTGGAGGCCGAGGCCCTGGCCAAGATCGAGAAGACGATCGGCGAGGCCAACGCCAAGGCGGAGAAGACCGTCACCGAGGCGGACGCCCACGCCGAGAAGACCATCACCGAGGCCGACGCCCACGCCGACCGCCGGACCACGGCGGCCGACGCGAAGCTGGCCGAGCTGCACCGCGTGCACCGGGCGCTGAGCGAGCAGTTCGCCGCGGCGCAGGAAGCGGTGTCCCGGGCGGTGGCCTCCCTCACCCCGCTGGACGAGGAGTCCGAGGTCCCGGCGCCCGCGGACGCGCCCACCACGCCGGCGACGGCCGCACCGGCGGCGCCCACCGGGCCGGCGGCGGGGACCAAGCCCAAGGCCGTCGACCCGTCGGAGCAGCCGACCGCCCAGCTGTCGGTGCCGAAGTCGGGCAAGCGGACCTCGTAGCGCGCCCGGCCAGGTGCCCCTGCCCTACTGGGGCAACTGGTCGGCCGGGACGACCTCGGCCTGGTCCGGCACGGTGATCCGCACCGGCTCGCCCCACCCGCGGAACCGGGTGGTGGACTGCTTGACGACCTTGCCGGCCAGCTCGAACCGGTACTCGGCCTGCACCGGGGCGCTCGTGCCGTCCACCCACACCGACGCGGAGATCCGCACGCCGTGCTCGGCCAGCTGGGTGTGCTGCAACTGGGTGTCCTGGTCCTCGATGACCTTGGCCATCTTCAAGGCGTCCACCACCAGGTCGAACCGGGTCACCGGCACGCCGTCCAGCTGCTCGGACGCCTTGCCGACGATCAACGCCGCCCTCGGCTGCACGTAGTCCAGCTCCGCGCCGACCGTGGCGCTCGGGCCGAAGCCGCGCAGCAACGCGGACACCTCGCCGCTCTGCGACGGGTAGAAGCCCCACTTCTTGCCAGCGGGCATCGGCGCGCCCTCGACCTGCACGTACGTGCCGTCGCGGACGATCACCAGCCCGATCTTCTTCGGCTGACCGCCGGTCGACACGTCCATCGTCATCGACCCGGTCACCTCGCCGGCGTCCTGCCGCACCGCGCCGTCCACGACGTTGCGCACCTCGGTGGACTGCCCGTCGGACGCGAACCCCTCGGTGTGGAACGTCGCCGTCCCCAGCTCGGCCCGCCGCTGCTCGATGCGCTCGGCCAGCACCGCCAGATCGCCCTTGGGCAGCGACGACGTGGTCGGAGCGGTATCACCGGTCGGCGCGGCCGAGCAGGCGACCAACGCCAACGGAACCAGGGCGAGCAGGAATCGGCGCACGAGTCAGGGTACCCAGCGACCGGCCTGCCCCCTCCGAGTGCGCCGGCCAGGCCGCCCCCGGGCACACCACCCGGCCCACGCGGAGCCGCCGGCTACGCCTTCTCCAGGTACTCCGCGCGCTCCTCGTCCAGCAGCCCCGCCACCAGCCCGGCCAGCCCGGGGTTCGCGGCCAGCTCCGGATCCGCCTCCACGACCTCCTGCGCGACCACCCGCGCCTCGGCGATCACGTCCTCGTCGCGCAGCAGCGACAGCATCTTCAGCCCCGACCGCGTGCCGGACTGGGCCGCGCCGAGGATGTCGCCCTCGCGCCGCAGCTCCAGATCCAGCTGGGCCAGCTCGAAGCCGTCCAAAGTAGACTCGACCGCCCGCAGCCGCTCCATCGTGGACGTGCCGTCCGGCATCTCGGTCACCAGCAGGCACAGCCCCGGCGCGCTGCCCCGGCCGACGCGCCCGCGCAGCTGGTGCAGCTGGCTCACGCCGAACCGGTCCGCGTCCATGATCACCATGACGGTGGCGTTGGGCACGTTCACCCCGACCTCGACCACGGTCGTGGCGACCAGCACCTGCACCTCGTTGGCCGCGAACGCCCGCATCACGGCGTCCTTGTCGTCCGAGGCCATCCGCCCGTGCAGGATGTCGATCCGCAGTCCCCGCAACGGCCCCTCGGCCAGCCGGTTCGCCACGTCCACCACCGCCAGCGGCGGCCTCCGGTCGGCGGCGCCCTCCTTGCCCGGGTCCTCCTTCGGCGGGGCCTCCGCGTCGTCCTCCGCCGCGCCGTCGCCGATGCGCGGGCACACCACGTACACCTGGTGCCCCTTGCCCACCTCCTCGCGGATCCGCTGCCACGCCCGGTCCAGCCAGCCCGGCTTGGCCGCCACCGGCACCACGGACGTGCTGATCGGTGAACGCCCCTGCGGCAGCTCGCGCAGCGCGGACACCTCCAGGTCCCCGTACACGGTCATCGCGACCGTGCGCGGGATCGGCGTGGCCGTCATCACCAGCACGTGCGGCGTCGACCCGCCCGCACGCCCGCTCAACGCGGCCCGCTGCTCCACGCCGAACCGGTGCTGCTCGTCCACC
This sequence comes from Actinosynnema sp. NPDC050801, assembly GCF_040673975.1. Taxonomy (NCBI): domain Bacteria; kingdom Bacillati; phylum Actinomycetota; class Actinomycetes; order Pseudonocardiales; family Pseudonocardiaceae; genus Actinosynnema; species Actinosynnema sp. NPDC050801. The sequence continues at coordinate 251,615 of NZ_JBFAQZ010000006.1, forward strand.
ACGACCAGCCCCAGGTCGGCGAACTCCACCTTGTCCTGGATCAACGCGTGCGTGCCGACCACGATCCCGGCCTCACCGGACACGATCTCCAACAACGCCCGCTTGCGCGCCGCCGTCGCCATCGACCCGGTCAGCAACGTCACCCGCGTCGCGTGCTCGGCCCCACCCAGCTCACCGGCCTGCCCGAGATCACCCAGCAACTCGCGCAACGACCGCGCGTGCTGGGCCGCCAGCACCTCGGTCGGCGCCAGCATCGCAGCCTGCCGCCCCGCGTCGACGACCTGCAACATCGCCCGCAGCGCGACGATCGTCTTGCCCGAACCGACCTCGCCCTGGAGCAGCCGGTTCATCGGGTGCTCGCCGGACAGGTCGCGGGCGACCTGCTCGCCGACCTCCCGCTGCCCCGCGGTCAGCTCGAACGGCAGGCGCGCCTCGAACGCGTCGCGCACCAGGCCGTCGCGCGGCTCGCACCGGGGCGCGGGGCGGGCCGTCGCCGAACGGCGGCGTTGCGCCAGCGCCAGCTGCACCGCCAGCGCCTCGTCCCACTTCAACCGCTGCTGCGCGACGGCGATCGCCGCCCACCCGTCCGGCCGGTGGATGTCGCGCAGCGCCTTCTCCAGCCCGATCAGCCCTCGATCGGCGCGCAACGACGCGGGCAGCGGGTCCTCGGTCACCCCGTCCCACACGGCCAGGACCTGCTCGACGCAGTTGGAGACGTTCCACGACTGGATGCCCTGCGCCGCCGGGTAGACCGGGATGAACGCGCCCGCGAAGTCCGCCGCGGCGGCGTCCTCCCCGTCCAGCACCTGGTAGTCGGGGTGCGCGAGCTGGAGCTTGCCGTTGAACATGCCGACCTTGCCCGCGAACATCGCCTCGCGACCCGGCAGCAGTTCCCGCTCGACCTTGCGCGAACCGCGCCCGAAGAACACCAGGTGCAGGTCGCTGGTGCCGTCGGTGATCACGGCTTCCAGCAGCTCGCCGCTGCGCGACTTCATCCGGCGCTGCCGGGCGCTCTTCACCCGCGCCTGCACCGTGACGTGCTCGCCCAGCTCCAGCCCGGCGATCTCGGTCAGCTTGCCGCGCTCGTCGTAGCGGCGCGGGTAGTGGCGCAGCAGCTCACCGACCGTGGTCAGGCCGAGGCCGGCCTCCAGCGCGTCGGCGCTCTTCTTGCCGAGCACCGACACCAGCTTCTCGTCGAAGGTCGTCATCTCGGCCCATTCAACTACTCGACACCGACAACCAGCAGCGCGTCGCGTTGTCCGCCCTGGTAGGCGGCCAGCTCCACCTCCGGGTGGACGACGCGCAGGTGATCTTCCAGCACCCGTTCGACCCCGTCCGGGGCGGCCCGCCCCAACAGCACGGTCACCAGCTCGCCGCCGCTGGCGAGCATCCGGTCGACCAGCCGGCAGGCCAGGTCGCCGACGTGCGCCGCGGCCGGTTCGACCAGCACGACCTCGCCGTCCACCATGCCGAGCAGGTCGCCGGGACGGCACCGGCCGACCCAGGTGATGGCCTCCCGGTCGGACACCGCGACCTCGCCGCGCCGGGTGGCCGCCGCGGCCTCCGCCATGGCCACCACGTCGTCACCGGCACGGCGGGACGGCGAGTGCACGGCCAGCGCGGCCAACGCTTGCACCGGCGAGAACGTCGGCACCACCACGACGTCCTGACCTGCGGCGACGGCTTGCGTGACGGCCTCGTCCAGTGGTTCGCGCCAGGTCGGGTCGCCGGGCAGCACGGTCACCTGCCGCGCCCGCGTGCTCACCACCACGGCCAGCAGGTCGGCCGCCGTCACGTCGTCGCCCGGCTCGAACACCACCGCGCCCTCCGACCGGAACAGCTCCGCCACGCCGTCGCCCTCGACCAGCACGACGATCGCCCGGTCGCGCACGAACCGGGGTGCCTGGGCGGCGATCTGGTCGGCGAACCTGGCCACCGTGATGCGGTGCGGCCGACCGGCCCGGATGCCCGCCTCGACGGCCGCGCCGATGTCGTTGCAGTGCACGTGCACGGTCCACAGGCCGTTCCCGTCGCCGACCGCGGACACGCAGTCGCCGATCGCCAGCAGCTCGTCCTTCAGCACCTCCACGTCCGGCGGACCGTCGAGCAGGTACATGACCTCGTACTCGAACTCGGACGACCCGGCCTCACGCGCGGTGGTCAGCGACTCGCGCGGCACCGTGGCGAGCACTGGCACGTCCTCGACGGCCCGCCCGGTGATCACCGCCGCCAAGGTGTCCAGCAGCACGAGCAGCCCGCGCCCGCCCGCGTCGACCACACCGGCCCGGGCCAGCACGGCCAACTGCCGCGGGGTGTTGGCCAACGCCTCGGCCCCGGCCTTCGCCGCGACCGTGATGACCTCGTCCAGGTCGTCGGACGTGCAGTCGCGTGCCGCCTCAGCCGCCGCGTGCAGCACGGACAGCACCGTTCCCGGTACCGGTTCGGAGACCGCGGCGGTGGCCAGCTCGTCGGCCCGCCACAACGCCCGCCGCAACGACGCACCGGAGGCCGTGGAGGCCCCTTGGGCGGCCTCGGCCAGGCCTCGCAGCACCTGCGACAGGATCACCCCGGAGTTGCCCCTGGCCCCGGCCAGCGCACCCCGGGCGAGGGCGCCCAACGCCGCCCCGACCGTGTCCACCGGTGTCCTGAGCAGCGCGTCCAACGCCGACCGCATGGTCTGGAGCAGGTTGGTCCCGGTGTCGCCGTCCGGCACGGGGAACACGTTGATGCGATCGATGTCCTCCCGGTTCGCGTCCAGGGACCGCACACAGGCGTCCGCCCACTGGCGCACCGCGACCGCATCGAGAGCCTGCATGCCGGCGAGAGTATTCGACCCGGTTTGGTGGCAGAACGCGCCACCGGCTACCCTGTCTGGGTTGCCATGCCCGGCTGAGGCTTGTGCACGCTTGCGCGCCCGCCGGGGCGTGAGTATCGATCAGGAACCTTAAGGAGTGGCTGACGTGGCTGCCGTGTGCGACGTCTGTGGCAAGGGGCCGGGCTTCGGCCATTCTGTCTCGCACTCCCACCGGAAGACGAACCGCCGGTGGAACCCGAACATTCAGACCGTGCGCGCGAAGGTGTCCTCTTCGACGCGGCAGCGGCTGAACGTGTGCACCTCGTGCCTGAAGGCGGGCAAGGTGGTGCGCGGCTGATGACCCGCGCCTGAGCTTGTCGAAAGGCCCCCCGGGACTCGTCCCGGGGGGCCTTTCGGCGTGACTGGGGCCTTTCGGCGTGACTGGGGGGGGTTTGGCGTGACTGGGGGGTTTGGCGTGACTGGGGGGTTTGGCGTGACTGGGGGGTTTGGCGTGACCGGGTGTCCGGCGTCAGCGGTTCGACTTCAGGCCGTACGGCTTCAGGGCAGCTTCCAGTCAACCGGGTCGGCGCCCTGCCGCACGAGCAGCTCGTTGGCCTTGCTGAACGGCCGTGAGCCGAAGAAGCCGCCGGCCGCCGACAGGGGGCTCGGGTGGACCGACTCGACGCAGCGGTCCGCGCCCAGCAGCGGCTTGAGGGCGCGCGCCTGGCTGCCCCACAGGATCGCGACCAGCGGTGCGTCCCGCTCGGCCAGTGCCTTGATCGCCTGCTCGGTCACCGGCTCCCAGCCCTTGTTGCGGTGGGAGTTGGACTTGCCCGGCTGCACCGTCAACGCGCGGTTGAGCAGCAGCACGCCCTGCTCGGTCCACGGGGTCAGGTCGCCGTTGGCGGGCTTCGGGTGCCCGAGGTCGGACACGTACTCGGTGTAGATGTTCACCAGGCTCTTCGGGAGGGGCCGGGTCTCCGGCGACACCGAGAAGCTGAGACCGACCGCGTGCCCCGGCGTCGGGTACGGGTCCTGGCCGACGATCAGCACGCGCACGGAGTGGAACGGCTGCTGGAACGCCCTCAGGACGTTCTCCCCGGCCGGCAGGTAGGTGCGCCCGGCGGCGACCTCCGCCCGCAGGAACTCGCCCATCGCGGCGATCCGATCGGCCACGGGCGCGAGTGCCGCGGCCCAGCCTGCTTCCATGATTTCCTCAAGCGGACGTGCCACGGCCGGACCTTATCTCAGTCCAGACGCCGCAGTTCCTTGCGGTAGAGCAAGATGTTGTCCACGTACTTGTCGACCGCGAACTGCCAGGCGCCGTCCGGCACGACGTACCCCTCGCGCACCTTCGCGGGCACGCCGAGCGCCATCGACCGCGCCGGCACGTGCCCTTCGAAGGACACCACCGCGCCCGCGCCGACGATCGCACCGGTCTCGACCACGGACCCGTTGAGCACTACCGACCCGGAGGCGATCAGGCACCGGTCGGCGATCGTCGCGCCCTCGATGTGCACGTTGTGCCCGATCACGCACTCCGCGCCGATCAGCGTCGGGTGGACCTCCGTGCAGTGCACGACCGTGCCGTCCTGGATCGACGTCCGCGCGCCGACCTCGATGCGCCCGTAGTCACCGCGCAGCACGGCCTGCGGCCACACGGACGCGTGCGCGCCGATCCGGACGTCGCCGATCACCGTCGCGTCGGGGTGCACGTAGGCGTCCGGGTGGATCGCCGGCTCGAAGTCGCCCAACGCGTAGATCGCCATCGCGGTCCCTCCCGGCCCTCACAGGTCCTTCGCGAAGCAAAGGCTTTCCGGATGATGCCGGTACACGCCGAAGTTGTCGATGCGCGCGTATCCATTGGCCTGGTACAACCCGATCGCCTCCGGCTGGCGCAACCCGGTCTCCAGCACCATGCGCCGGCGACCGGCCGCCCGCGCCGCCGTCTCCAGCGAGGCCAGCACCAGCCGCGCCAGGCCACGCCCGCGCAAGGCCTCCGCGACGTACATGCGCTTGATCTCGGCGTCACCGGGTCGCAGCGAGGCGTCCGCCACCTCGTGCGCTCGCCAGCCGCCGCACGCCACCGGGTCGCCGTCGACGTAGCCGACCACGAAGTGCCCCAGGGGTGCGGCGAACTCCGCCGGGTCGACCGGCGTGACGTCGACCTCGCCGTAGCGGTCCAGGTAGACCTGCTGGATGTCGGCGATCAACTTGACCGAGTCTGGATGGTCATACGCGAGCGTGCATAGTTCCACATCCGCCAGGCTACCTAGCGCCAGTGCTCCCATCCAGCGGGTTTCTCGTACGCCCGGCCGTCGACGGTCACCCCGCTGCCGTGCCGGACCGTGCCGATGGTGCGCCACCCCTCGGGCACCACCGCCGGTTCGGGGAACGTGGCCGCCAGCGCGTGGTCCTCGCCACCCGTCAGCGCCCAGTGCCGGGCGTCCGCGCCGAGCGCCGCCGCCACGTCGATCAGCCGCGGGTGCACCTCCAGCAGCTCGGTCCGGATGTCGATGCCGATGCCCGACTCGTCGGCGATGTGCCCCAGGTCGGCCAGCAGGCCGTCGGACACGTCGATCATCGCCGTCGCGCCCGCCGCGGCCGCTTGGGGCCCGGCGGCGTACGGGGGTTCGGGGTTCCGCTGGGCGCCGACGACCGCGACCGGCGACCGGAACCCGCGTTGCAGCACGGCCAGTCCACCCGCCGCCCAGCCGAGCCGTCCGCACACCGCGACGACATCACCCACTTGCGCACCGGATCGGGTGACGGGCTCCAGACCGCCCATGTCGCCCAGCGCCGTAACGGAGATCACCAGTGTCGCGGACGACACCATGTCGCCCCCGACCACGCCCGCGCCGGCGACGGTGGCCTCCTGCCACAGGCCGGCGGTGATCCCCTCGACCACGGCGGACGGCGTGTCGGAGGGGCAGGCCAAGCCGATCAGCAGGGCCGTCGGCATCGCGCCCATGGCCACGACATCGGCCAGGTTCACCGCCGCCGCCTTGCGCCCCACCTGCTCGGGAGAGGACCAGTCGAGTCTGAAGTGGACACCTTCGACCAGCACGTCGGTGGACACCACCACGCGACCGTCGGGCGCCGCGACGACAGCCGCGTCGTCACCCGGCCCGAGCAGGGTGGTGGGCGGCTGCGTCCGACCTGCCGTCACCCGGCGGATGAGACCGAACTCACCCACCTCAGCGACCGTGTCCGCGTTGCGCGGCGGCTCCGGACGCAAGATTGCCTCCCGTTCTGAGCATTCGGAACCCCAACTGGGGTACGTTGCTGTGCACGTTCCTACCCCGACCTAACCTGTCGCGACGAAGGGGCACGCCGTGGTCCACGCATACATCCTCATCCAGACCGAGGTCGGGAAGGCAGCCGCCGTTGCGGCGGAGATCTCCGGCATCCCCGGTGTGGCCACCGCGGAGGACGTCACCGGACCGTACGACGTCATCGTCCGCGCCGAGGCCGACACCGTCGACCAGTTGGGACAGCTCGTGGTCGCCCGCATCCAGAACGTGGAGGGCATCACGCGAACGCTGACCTGCCCTGTGGTCCACCTGTAGGCACGTGTTGTCATAACCGGGTGGCACAGGAACCGGAACCCGCGTCGCTGCTCCCCCGTCCGCTGCTCGCCGTCGCCCTCGGGCTGCCGGCGTTGCTCGCGGCGGCGGTGGCGGCCGTGGGCCTCTTCCTCGGCGCCGGGGGCAAGGACGACCCCGCCGACCCGTCGGCCGTCCACTCCGGGCCCGTGGCGCTGGTCCCGGTGCCCGCGCCCAAGGCCGAGTCGGACGAGTGCAAGGCGCTGCTGAGCGCCCTGCCGATGCAGCTGGTGTCCAACGGCGCCACGTTGCCGCGCCGCGAGCTGGCCGCGCCCGCGCCCGCCGGTGCGATGGCGTGGGGAGACGCGCAGCACGAGCCCGTCGTGCTGCGGTGCGGTCTCGACCGTCCCGGTGACCTCACCCCGACCTCCCGGCTGCGGATCATCTCCGACGTGCAGTGGTTGGAGGTGTCCGAGGGCGACTCGGCCACCTGGTACGTGGTGGACCGGCCGGTGTACGTGGCGCTGACCGTGCCGTCGGACGCGGGCACGGGGCCCTTGCAGGACATCTCGACCACGGTCCGAGACACCCTCGCCAAGGGCCCCGTGAACACCAGGGGTTAGCGGCGGGTCGGCCCGCCGGCTCGCGTCGCCGGAGGCGGGCCCGCGGTCAGCGCAGGCCCGTGCCGCGGGCGATCGCCGTCTCGACCAACGTGGTCAGCAGGCTCGGGTAGTCCACGCCCGTCTCAGCCCACATCCGCGGGTACATCGAGATCGGCGTGAAGCCGGGCATGGTGTTGACCTCGTTGACCACGAGCTCGTCGTAGTCGGTGACGAAGAAGTCGACCCGGGCCAGGCCCTGGCAGTCCAGCGCGCGGAACGCGGTGACGGCCATCTCGCGCAGGTCGCGGGTGACGTGGGGTTCCAGCTTGGCCGGGATGTCGAACTCGCACACGTCGTCGAGGTACTTGGCGTCGAAGTCGTACCAGTCGACCTGGCCGCCGACGACGCGCAGCTCGGCGGGCAGCGACGCCTCGACGCGGCCGTCGGGGAACTCCAGCACGCCGCACTCGACCTCGCGGCCGGAGACGGCGGCCTCGATGATCACCTTCGGGTCGGTCTTGCGCGCCAACGCGATCGCGCTGTCCAGGTGCGCCCAGTCCACGACCTTCGAGATGCCCACGGACGACCCGGCGCGCGCGGGCTTGACGAAGACGGGCAGCCCCAGGCGTTCCCGGTCGGCCTCCGACAGCGTGTCCTGGTCGCGGCGCAGCACGGCGAACTCGCCGACCGGCAGGCCCGCGCCCTTGAGCAGGCGCTTGGTGAACTCCTTGTCCATGGCGACCGCGCTGGCCAGCACACCCGGTCCCACGTACGGGAGGTCGGCCAGTTCCAGCAGGCCCTGGATGGTGCCGTCCTCGCCCCACGCGCCGTGCAGCACGGGGAACACGACGTCCACGTCGGCCAGCACGTCACCGGGCGCCACCGGCACCAGTTCGCTGCCGGACACGGGGACCAGCGCGTTGACGGTGGGCAGCTGGCGGTCCCGCACTTCGAGCGCCGCGGTGTCGTCGGCGCCGATCACCCACGCGCCCGTCTCGGTGATGCCCACCGGCACGACGTCGAACCGGTCCCGGTCCAGGTGCGGGAGGACACTGCCGGCGGACAGGCAGGAGACCATGTGCTCGCTGCTGCGCCCGCCGAACACCACGGCGACCTTGGTCTTGCGCTGTGTCATGGTTCGGACCCTACCCGGATGGCGTAACCCACGATCTCCACCGCACACCCGAGCGTAGAACTCGGGGTACCTGGAGGTACGACTCGCGGGTCCTGGACGTAGGACTCGCGCGCGAGTCCTACGTTCGGAACGCGCGAGTCCTACGTCCAGGTACCCCGAGTTGAACGCTCAGGACGGCTCGGCGCGGGTGGCGATGATGCGGATCAGGTCGGGGATCGCGGCGGTCAGCTGGTCACGGGAGCAGGCGCTGTAGCCGATCGCGGCGCCGTGCACCTTCGGCCGACCGGCGTGGTGGCGGCCGAGGCCGTCCAGCCGCAGGCCGCGGTCGTGCGCCTCGGCCAGCACGTCCCGCTCCGCCTGCGCCGACGGCAGCGGCACCACGATGTGCGCGCCCGCGTCGTCACCGAGCACGGGGATCCCGGCGTCGCCGAACGCCGCCGACAGCAGGGCACGCCGTTCGGACAGCTCACGCCGCAGCTTGCGCAGGTGCCGGCCCAGGTCGCCGTTGCGCGCCAGCTCGACCAGGATCCGCTGGCCCGCCGCGGACGGGCCGGTGCCGGTCCGGTCGCGGTGCGCCAGGACCTCGGCCGCGATCGGCTCGGGCGCCACCATCCACCCCGCGCCGAGCGTCGGGGTGAGGATCTTGCTGGTGGTGCCCAGGTGCACCACCACGTCCGGCGCCAACGCCGCCAGCAACGGCAGCGGCGCCACGTCGTACCGCAGCTCGCCGTCGTAGTCGTCCTCGACCACGAGCCACCCCTCCGCCCGCGCCCGCTCCACCAACGCCACCCGCCGCGCCGCCGACATGCGACCGCCCATCGGGTACTGGTGCGCGGGCGAGCAGTACACGCCCCGCACGCCCGGCGGCACGGCCTCCACCAACAGCCCCTCCGCGTCCACGGGCGCCTGCACGACCTTCACCCCGGCCGACCGCAACGCCCACACCGCCCGCTGGTACCCCGGCTCCTCCACGGCCACCGCGTCACCGGGCCGCAGCACGGCCGACCCCAGCTCCACCAACGCCGCCGTGGTGCCGCCGGTCGCCAGCACCAGCTCCTCCCGCAACCCGCCGCGCACGGCCAGCCCCCGGTGCCGCAACAGGTGCTCGGCCACCACCGCCCGGTACTCCGGCAGCCCACCCCGGGCCGGCCGGAACAACGGCTGCACGTCCGCCGCCGCACGCCACGCCCGCCGCCAAGCCGCCCGGTCCAACCCCTCGGCCCACGGCGCACCCGGCGCGAGGTCGACCACGTCCGCCGGCACCACGGGCGCGGCCGCACGCCGGGTCCGCGACTTCAACGCGCCGGGCGGCGTCGTGGTCACGTACGTGCCGGAGCCGTGCCGCCCGGCGATCCAGCCCTCGGCGTGCAGCTGCTCGTATGCTGCTGCCGTCACGGTCCGGCTCACGCCGAGCCGCTCGGCCAGCGCCCGGGTCGAGGGCAGCCGGTCACCGCTGCGCAGCCGCCCGTCGGCCGCCGCCGCGCGCAGGGCGTCCGCGAGCTGCACGGCCAGCGGCTCGGCCGAGTCGCGGTCCAGCACGACCGCGAGCGCCGTCTCCGCCAAAGTGGCCTCCTCATAACGCCGCGAATTGGCACTTGAGAAGGGCCACTTTACCGGAAATGCTGGTCGCATGACGTTGTCACCGACGGACCGCAGCACCATCAAGCGTGGCCGCAAGCGCGCCGTGACCGAACGCGAGGCGCTGCACGCGGTCCTCGACGCCGCCCTCGTCTGCCACCTGGCCGTCGTCGTGGACGGCGCGCCGCTCGTGCTGCCCACCGGCTACGGCCGCGACGGCGACACCCTCTACCTGCACGGCTCGACCGGCGCGCGCAGCCTGCGCGAGGCCGCGACGGGCGTGCCCGTGTGCGTCGGCGTCACGATCCTGGACGGCGTGGTCTACGCCCGCTCGGCGTTCGACCACTCGATGAACTACCGCGCCGCCGTCGTGCACGGCACCGCCGTCCCAGTCACCGACCCGGAGGCCAAGCGGCACGCCCTGCGGGTGCTCACCGAGCACCTCGCGCCCGGCTCGTGGGACTACGCCCGGCAGCCGACGCCGAAGGAGGTCGCCGCGACCGCCGTGCTGTCCCTGGACCTCGCCGAGGCCTCGGTGAAGATCCGCAGCGGCCCGCCCGGCGACGAGCCCGAGGACGTCACCGCCAACGCGAAGTGGGCGGGCGTGCTGCCGCTGCGCACGGTGTGGGGCGAGCCCGAACCCGACCCGGCGCTCGTCGGCGACTGGGACGTGCCGCCGCACGTCAGCGCGCGGAGGTAGTCCCCGTCAGCGGGTCGAAGTGGACCGGCCGCATGGTGCGCCCGCCGTCGCGGTACACGTGGATCGTGACGGCGGGGTCGACGCCGTCGTTGCGCACCTGGTGCACGTACGAGGGGCCGAACACGCGTGACTGCCCGGCCACGAGGTGGTGCAGCACCTGGGTCGGCCCAGGGGTGACGACCTCCGTCAGCGAGCCGCTGACCACGGTGAACGCGCCGCTGGTGACGCCGTGGTCGTGCAGGTCGGCGTGCTGGCCGGGCAACCAGCTCATCAGCCACACCTCCTGCTCGTCGGTGGCGTCCACGAGCGCGGCGAAGCGGGTGTCGGGGTCGTAGCGGAGCAGGTGGGCCCAGCGCTCACGCCGTGCCGCCACGTCGAGCGCGATCCGCACGGGGTGCAGCGCGGCGTGCGTCTGGGGCAGGGCGATGGTGTTCTCCGGAACGGCGAACATGGTTCCTTCTCGGTGTGCTCGGTGAGTGGCGAGCCGCACGGCTCGCGGGACGCGGGACGATCACCGAGGCAGACAGAGCGCGCTGGCGACCAGGCGGAGGTCGATGTGACCCCGCCCGTCGATCATCGCGCGGAAGGACATGCCGACGAGGGTGTCAGCACGTCCGCCGCCGCGCAACCAGGTCCCACGAGATGGACCCGTCAGAGTGACGCGAGCACGTCCTCGACCAGGTCGGCGGTGTCCTCGCAGCCCGCGGACAGCCGGACCAGGCCCTCCGGCACCGGGTCGCCCCACTGCGCCCGCCGGTCCAGGCTGGTGTGCAGGCCGCCGAAGCTGGTGCTCGCGGACACCAGCCGGGACCGCGAGAGGAACGCCGCCACCGCGTCGGCGTCCGCCAGCTCGAACGTCAGCACCCCGCCGAACCGCCGCATCTGCCGTGACGCGACCTCGTGCGCCGGGTCCTCCGGTGCACCCGGCCACCGCAGGCACGTGACGGCCGGGTGGGTCTTGAGCACGTCGTACAGGGCCGCCGCGTTCGCCGCCTGCCTGCTCAGCCGCAGGTCGAGCGTGCCGAGGCCGCGGTGTGCCAGCCACGCCTCGAACGGTCCGGGGATCGCGCCGCCGGTCGTGCGCGCCGTGCGCACCCGTTCGGCCAGGTCCGGGTCCGTCGTGGACACGTGACCGAGCAGCACGTCGCTGTGCCCCGCGACGGCCTTCGTGTCGCTGCTCAGCACCGCGTCCGCGCCCAGCAGCAGCGGTTGCTGCCCGAGCGGCGTCGCGGTCGTGTTGTCCACGGCCACCAGCGCGCCCGCCGCGTGCGCGGCCTCGGCCAGCGCGGCGATGTCGCACACGTCCAGGCCCGGGTTGGACGGCGACTCCAGCAGCACCAGCCGCACGCCGTGCAGCGACGGGTACGGGCCGGTGGTCGGCACCTCGACCACCTCCACCGGCATCCCGGCGACCAGCGTGCGGGTCAGGAAGTAGCCGTCGCTGGGCAGCACCACCACGTCACCGGGCGCGAGCACCACGCGCAGGAACGTCGAGATCGCCGCCATGCCGGACGGGAACAGCACGGTCGTGCCGCCGTCCAACTCGCCCAGCGCCGCCTCCAGCGCGCGCCAGGTCGGGTTGTGCGCCCGGCCGTAGGTGTCCTCGCCGCCCAGGTGGTAGCCGGTGGCGAACACCGGGCCCGCCAGGAACGGCTCACCCGGCACGGCGGGCGTCGAGTGCACGACCCGCGTGCCGTCACCCCAGGTCACTGCCGTTCCGCCTTCGGCTCGCGGCCGAGCAGCGCCGCCGTCAGCACTCGCGGGTCCAGCCCTTCGTGGCACACCTGGTGCACGCCGTCGGTGATCGGCACGTCCACGCCGACCCGGGCGGCCAGCTCGCGGATCGACGAGCACGACTTCACGCCCTCGGCGACCTGCCCGTGCGCGGCCTCCTGCGCCTGCGCCAGCGAGTCGCCACGCCCCAGCCGTTCCCCGAACGACCGGTTGCGCGACAGCGGCGACGCACAGGTCGCCACCAGGTCGCCCAGGCCCGCCAGCCCGGCGAACGTCAACGGGTCCGCGCCCAGCGCCGCGCCCAGGCGGGCGGTCTCGGCCAGGCCCCTGGTGATGATCGACGCCATCGTGTTGTCACCGAACCCCATGCCCGCCGCCATGCCGCAGGCCAGCGCGATGACGTTCTTGCACGCGCCGCCGAGCTCGCAGCCGACCACGTCGACGTTGGTGTAGGGGCGGAAGTAGGAGTTGGAGCACGCGTGCTGGAGGTCGACCGCGCGGTCGTGGTCGGTGCACGCGATGACCGTCGCGGTGGGCTGCTCGGCCGCGATCTCCTTGGCCAGGTTCGGCCCGGAGACCACCGCGACCTGGTCCTCCGGCACGCCGGCCACCTCGCGGATCACCTCGCTCATCCGCTTGAGCGTGCCCAGCTCGACGCCCTTGGCCAGGCTGACCAGCGTCGCGCCCGCGGGCAGCCACGGCCGCCAGCCGGTCAGGTTCTCCCGCAACGTCTGGCTCGGCACGGCCAGCACCACGGCACCGGCGCCGTCCAACGCCTTCTCGGCGTCGGCGGTGGCGGCCAGGTTGGCCGGCAGCGCCACGCCCGGCAGGTAGTCGGCGTTGACCCGGTCCTTCGAGATGGCGTCGGCCACGTCTGCCCGCCGCGCCCACAGCACCACGTCCGTGCCGGAGTCGGCGAGCACCTTGGCGAAGGCGGTGCCCCACGACCCGGCGCCCAGCACCGCGACCCGGTCCACGTCAGGCCTTCTTGGTGTAGAAGCCGTCGGGCGCCTGCTCCTCGCGGATGTCCGCGAGCAGGTCCTTCACCTCGTTCATCAGCACGTCGGTGACCTCGCGCAGCAACGCGAGGTTCTGCGGCTGGTCGCGGTAGGTCGACAGGTCGACCGGTGCGCCGACCTTCGTGACGACGGTCTTGCGCGGGAACGGGCGGAACTTCTTGCGGTAGTGGTCGTAGACCTCGCGGGTGCCCCAGCGGGCGACGGGCAGCACCGGCACGTCGTGCTCCAGGGCGAGCCTGGCCACGCCGGTGCGGGCGGTCATCGGCCAGCCGTCCGGGTCGCGGGTGATCGTGCCCTCGGGGTAGATGATCACCACCAGGCCCTGCTCCAGCGCCTCGTGCGCGGCGCGCAGGCTCTGCTGGGCGTCGGCCGTGCCCCGGTAGACCGGGATCTGGCGGGCGCCCTTGATCACGGCGCCGACGACCGGGACGTTCCACAGGCTGTGCTTGGCCAGGAAGTGCGGCACGCGGCCCTGCTTGTGCGTGAAGACGGCGTCGTAGACCGGGTCCAGGTGGGACACGTGGTTCATCACGACCAGCGCGCCGCCCTTCTTGGGCACCCGCTCTCCGCCCTCGTTTCGCCGCCGCGCCATCAGCGCGGTGGCGGGGTAGAAGATCGCCGCGGCGAGCCCGACCCAGAAGCCGCCCTTCTCCTTGGCCACTTGCACTCCCTCTTCGTCGTGGACCTGGAGTCTTCCCCACGTCGCCGGAGGGGACAATCAGACTTCGATCGGACTTCGAGCCAGTGGCCAGGTCCAGCCGGCATCCGGGAGTATGGCCTGGTGCGAGCGGACGTCGACCTGGTGGTGCCGGTCAAGGCGCTGGAACGGGCCAAGTCACGGCTGGTCGGTGCCCGGCTGGACCGGCCGGCGCTCGCGCTGGCGTTCGCGTTGGACACGATCGCGGCCGCGATCCCGGCGGTTCGCCGTGTGTTGGCGGTCACGTCCGACCCGGCGGTGGTGGCGGAGCTGCGCGCGCTGGGCGTCGAGTCGGTGGCCGGCCCGGAGGGGTTGAACGAGTCACTGCGGTTCGGCTTCGGGGTGCTGCGTTCCCGTGACGCGGGGTCGGTCGTGGGTGCCCTGCAGGCCGACCTGCCCGCTCTGCGGACGCTGGAACTGACCGCGGCATTGGCGGCCGCCCGGGGGCGGGCGTTCTGCGCGGACCACCAAGGAACCGGTACGACGCTGCTGCTGTCGCCGCCCGGCGGCCCCTTGGCCCCTTCCTTCGGCATCGGCTCAGCCACCGCCCATGCCGCTTCGGGGGCGATGGAACTCGTAGGCCCATGGCCTTCCCTGCGCCAGGACGTCGACACTGCCGAGGACCTGCGCCTGGCATCCGACCTGGGTCTCGGTCCCAGAACAGCCGCCGTCGTGGCCCCCGTCGGCGGTTGAGAACCACCGTATCCCGCACCCCTGTGCGCTGCTGACGCTCTTCCTCCCATAGGAAGGGCTTCGTGTCATCCCGCCGACCTGGCCCCGCCCAACCGCACGTGTCAAGGGGGCGCTTCCAGCCCTACCGCACCTTGCGCTGGAACCGCCCCCTTGACGCGTGTGGTTGCCCTTGTGGAGGTCGGCGGGATGACACGAAACCCGACCCCCCACACAGCCGCACCGGACCGCGAGGCCCCGTCATCCTGCTGATCTGCCCGTCCGGCGAGGACTCTTCTGGATCCTTTCAACACTTCCTCGCACCGATCAGCAGCCGACACCCATCAACAGCCGACACCCATCAGCAACACGGTTCACCCGGCACGCAACGACCGACGAGCATCGGGCAAGCGAACCCGTAGTCCGGGTCCGGTGCGAGGGGCAGTCGCTTGCGGGGGCCGTCCAGCGATCGGAAGGTCGCCGACACCGACGACACCGGCGCCGTCTTCAGCGTCACGTTCGTGTGCGAGGCCTGCGCCTCGTACGCGGCCGCCGTGAGCTTCACCACCTCCACACCACGGGCCAGGTCCGCCACGAACACCCGACCCCGGTGCCAGTACGGGGCGAACGACACCGCGCCCTCCGGCCGCCAGTACGCCACCTGGATCGGGTTCGCCGGGTCGGAGATGTCCAGGAACCGCGTCCCCTGCTCGTACCACGAGTACGCCACGATCCGCTGGTGCACGTCGAAGTAGTGCGCCGAGCAGAACGTGTCCGGCCCCGGCAGCGTGCCCTCCTGGTCGTCCGGCGACCACACGCCCACCGTCTTCAGGTGGAACGGCTGCTCGGGCGTCGCCCGCCACGACTCGCCGCCCGTCGAACCCGCCAGCGACGAGATCACGAACCGCCCCTGGTCCTTGCACGTCGCCGACCCGAACGCCTCCTCGGTGTGCAGCAGCAAGCTGCCCGCCGGGTGCTCGCGCGACGGCTTGGGACCGTCCTTCAGCGTCCGCCCGACCGGTCGGAACGAGTTGTGCGAGAACGACGTCGGCATGTCCAGCTTCGCCGCCGCCCCACCGGCGTACGGGACCGGGCTGTACGGCGTCGCCTCGCGCACCTGCCCGCTCAACGGATCGCGGTGCCACCCGCGCGTGTGGTAGCCGCGCGTCCCACCCGTGCCGGCCACCCACGCGATGCCCGCCGCGTCCACCTGGACGTCGTGCGTCATGTGCGTCTCGCCCTGGTTGCGGTTGAGGTCCACGTAGGTGCCCAGGGTCTTCGGGTTGCGCGGATCGCGGATGTCGGTGACGAACACCTTGCCGGAACGCCGGTAGGTGTCCGGGTCGTCGGTCGGCGTGCCGTCGTAGCCGGTCGTCCACAGGTACGAGCAGTCGTTGACGCACGACGTGATGTGGCCGGTGCCCATCGGCGCGAAGCTCAGCAGCTCAAGCCGCGCCGGGTCGACGGCGGACACGAAGTACACGCCGGTGGGCCGCTCGTTGCCCACCTGCCGGCCGAACGCGCTGCGCTCGCGCGCCAGGAACACCAGCTTGCGGTTCGGGTCGACGGTGACGTCCTCGTTCTCCCAGAACCGCTGCTCGGCGTCGTCGCCCGGCAACGCCAGCTCCTGCTTGGTCAGGTGGTCGAGGAACCTGGGCCGGTCGACGTCCGTGACGTCGTAGGTCTTGAGCCCGAACGTGCCGCTGAGGAACATCACGTCGCGGTGCCGGTACTGCATGAAGTTGATGGAGATGGCGCCTTCGGTCTCGGGTATCGCCGCGCGCAGCTCGACGTTCTTCGCCGCCGCCTGCAGGCCGACGCGCCCGGGTTCCGCGGCCGCGGCCTCCGGGGACGCCTGAGCCTGGCCGGTGACGGCACCGGTGAGGCCGCCGAGCAGCAACGCCGCCAACACCCCTGCCACAACCCTCATGCCCACTCCTTCCGGTAACGGGACCATTGCGGAGCGTGGCAGCGACGTCCGATCGGCCACCACCCGCCGATCGGCTAGCTTTGGCCCGTGACCGAGCAGGCGACGGTGAGCGCGCATCACCCGGACGGCTCAGCGACCGTCCTGCGCGACGACGGCGTGCTGGTGGACGTGTCGGCCGAGGCCGTCGCCGAAGGCGGCTGGCGCACGCTGCGCCCCGGCCAACGGGTCACCCTCGTCCGTGATGCCGCCGGCGACGTACAGGGCGTGCTCCGCCCGGTGTGACTCCTCAGGCGTGACCCGACCGGCATGACCCCGAACCGGCATGACCCCCAACCGGCAACCCCAGCCGACGCGACCCCCAGCCGACGCGACCCCGAACCGGCGTGACCCGAACCGGTGTGGCTCGAACCGGTGTGACTCCGGCCGCTGTGACGCGGAGTTCACCTCCTGGTCGGCTCCGATCGGCGCGCAACCGCCCGTTCTGGGGAACAATGCTGATCGTGAGCACGGACAACACTCCCGAGCAGCCCGCGCCGAAGCGACGGACGAGGACGCCCAGGGCGACGCCCTCGACGAGCGCCCCGCGCCGTCGACCGCGCCCGGCCGCCCGACGCGGCGGCAACGGCACGCGTGCGGGCACGGCGGCGCAGCAACCGGCCGAGTCGGCGTCCCGGTTCCCGAGCTCACCGCCCGCCGTCACGGCCACCGAGGCGCAAGCCGACCTGCCCGACGACCGGTACTTCAACCGGGAGCTGTCCTGGTTGGACTTCAACGCCAGGGTGCTCGCGCTGGCCGAGGACGCCTCCCAGCCGCTGCTGGAGCGGGCGAAGTTCCTGGCCATCTTCGCGTCGAACCTGGACGAGTTCTACATGGTGCGGGTCGCGGGCCTGAAGCGGCGCGACGAGACCGGCCTGTCGGTGCGCAGCGCGGACGGCCTCACCCCGCGCGAGCAGCTGGCGAACATGTCCAAGCGCGCCCAGGGGCTGGTCGAGCAGCACGCCAGGGCGTTCCTCGACCACGTGCAGCCGGAGCTGGAGAAGCACGGCATCAGCATCGTCAACTGGGCGCAGCTCAGCGACTTCGAGCAGCTGCGGCTGTCCAACTACTTCACCGACCAGGTGTTCCCGGTGCTCACGCCCCTGGCCGTGGACGCCGCGCACCCGTTCCCCTACATCTCCGGCCTGTCGCTGAACCTCGCCGTGACGGTGCGCGACCCGGAGGGCGGGGCGGAGCGGTTCGCCCGCATCAAGGTGCCGGACAACGTGCCGCGCCTGGTTCGCGTGGAGAACGACCGGACCAGCCCGACGGCCACGTTCCTGCCGTTGGAGGACCTGATCGCGGCGCACCTGGGCGAGCTGTTCGCGGGCATGCAGGTCATCGAGTGCCACGCGTTCCGGGTGACCCGCAACGCCGACCTCGAGGTCGAGGAGGACCAGGACGAGGACCTGCTCAAGTCGTTGGAACGGGAGCTGGCGCGCCGCCGGTTCGGGCCGCCGGTGCGGCTGGAGATCGCCGACGACATGACCGAGCACATGCTGGAACGGCTGCTGCGCGAGCTGGAGGTCGACCCGCACGACGTCGTCCAGGTGCCCGGGCTGCTCGACCTGTCGTGCCTGTTCCAGCTCTACAGCGTGGACCGCAAGCAGCTCAAGGACGCGCCGTTCGTGCCCGCCACGCACTCGGCGTTCGGCGAGCGGGAGACGCCGAAGAGCATCTTCGCCACGTTGCGCGAGGGTGACGTGCTGGTGCACCACCCGTACGACTCGTTCTCCACCTCGGTGCAGCGGTTCATCGAGCAGGCGGCGGCCGACCCCAGGGTGCTGGCCATCAAGCAGACGCTGTACCGCACGTCGGGCGACTCCCCCATCGTGGACGCGCTGATCGACGCGGCCGAGGCGGGCAAGCAGGTCGTGGCGCTGGTGGAGATCAAGGCGCGGTTCGACGAGCAGGCGAACATCAAGTGGGCGCGTGCGCTGGAGAAGGCGGGCGTGCACGTCGTCTACGGCCTGATGGGGCTCAAGACGCACTGCAAGACCTCGTTGGTGGTGCGGCAGGAGGGCTCCCGGATCCAGCGGTACTGCCACATCGGCACCGGCAACTACAACCCGAAGACGGCCCGGCTGTACGAGGACATCGGCATCCTCACCGCCGAGCCGACCATCGGCGCGGACCTGACCGACCTGTTCAACGTCCTCACCGGGTACGCCCGGCAGGACCACTACCGCAGCCTGCTCGTCGCGCCCTACGGCGTGCGGCGCGGGATCGTGGAGCGCATCGAGCGGGAGATCGAGCACTCGCGGGCGGGGTCGCCCGCCGGTGTGCGCATCAAGGTGAACTCGCTGGTGGACGAGCAGGTCATCGACTCGCTGTACCGGGCGTCGCAGGCGGGCGTGCGGGTGGACGTGGTCGTGCGCGGCGTCTGCGCGTTGAAGCCGGGCATCAAGGGGCTGTCGGAGAACATCCACGTCCGGTCGATCCTCGGCCGGTTCCTGGAGCACTCGCGGGTGTTCCACTTCGTCGGTTCCGCCGAGCACTGGATCGGCAGCGCCGACATGATGCACCGCAACCTGGACCGCCGGGTGGAAGTGCAGCTGCGGGTGACCGACCCGAAGCTCACCGCGCAGCTCGACGCGATGATGGACTCGGCCCTGGAACCGACCACGCGGTGCTGGGTGCTGCAACCCGACGGTGAGTGGGAGGCGTCGCCGGCCGACGGCACCAGGGTGCGCGACCACCAGACCGAGATGCTGCGCAACCACCGCGCGCTGGGGTGAGTCGTTTGATCCGGGCGGCGGGCGCCGTGCTGTGGCGCGATGGATCCGTGGCGGTGGTGCACCGACCGCGTTATGACGACTGGTCCCTGCCCAAGGGCAAGTTGGACCCCGGCGAGACGGTGCCCGCGGCGGCGGTGCGGGAGGTGCTGGAGGAGACCGGGTTCCGCGCCGTGCTGGGGCGGCACCTGCGCCAGGTGTCGTACCGGGCGTTCGGCAGGCCGAAGGTCGTGGACTACTTCAGCGCGCGGGCCGAGTCGGGCGCGTTCGTGCCGAACGACGAGGTGGACGAGCTGCGGTGGGTGCCGTTCGCCGAGGCGGCTTCGCTGGTGACCGCGGACACCGACCGGTCGGTGCTGGCGGCGTTCTCGGCGGAGCCCGCGGACCTGGCGACGGTGTTGCTGGTGCGGCACGCGAAGGCGGGCAAGCGGGACAACTGGCCTGGTGACGACGACCTGCGGCCGTTGAGCTCGGCGGGGTGGCGGCAGGCGGGCGGGTTGCGGTCGATGCTGCCGTTGTGGGGGCCCGCGCGGGTGCACTCCGCGCCCCGGGTGCGGTGCGTGGAGACCGTTCAGGGGGTGGCGGAGGACCTGGGCGTCGGCGTGCTGCTGGAGCCGCGGTTGTCCGAGGAGGGGTACTGGCCGGACCGGGAAGCCGGGTTGGTGCGCCTGCTGGAGATCGCCGACGGCGCCGGCACGCCGGTCGTGTGCAGCCAGGGCGGGGTGATTCCGGACATCGTGTCCACCCTCGCCGACCTGGGCGGTCTCTCGTTGGACGGCACGCCGTGCAAGAAGGGCAGCACGTGGCTGCTGACGTTCCGGCGGCCCGAGCCGGGGTGGTCCACTTCGGACTCGCACACCGCCTGGCCACGCCTGGTCTCGGCCCACTACTTCCCCACCGCGCTGCCCACGCCCACCACCTGACCCTGGGAACACCGGCAATCGGCCAGTCGTGCACCCGACTCGGCCGGTCGGGTCACGTGGGGAGTCCGCTCGGCTCCGCGCAGTCATCTCGGACGTTCTGAGCGTTGAACTCAGGGGTCCTGAACGTAGGACTCGCGCGTTCCGAACGTAGGACACGCGCGACCTGAAGGTACGACTCGCGCGTTCTGAACGTAGGACACGCGCGTTCTGGAGGTAGGACACGCGCGGGGTGGGGGTTGGAGGCGCGCAGGGTGGAGGTGGAGGGGCGCGGGGTGGGGGTGAGGGCTCGGGTGGTTCGGGGTTCCGAGGTGGGTGGGTGGAAGAGGGGCTGAGGTGGGCTGTGCGGGGTTGGGGCGGTGGGGGTTGGGTAGACAGCGCTCAGGGCCCGGTGCGCGTCCGCATCGGGCCCTGAGCTTGTGTTGCGCGCCTGGCCGGTGATCACCCGGCCGGGTTTCACTTCTTCTTGGCCGGGGCCTTCTTCGCCGCAGGCTTCGCGGCGGCGGCCGTGGTGGCCTTCGCCGTCGACGCCTTCGGCGTGGCGGCCTTCTTGGCCGCCGCAGCCGCGGGCTTCGCCGCGGTCGCCTTGGCCGCCGCGGGCTTCGCGGCGGTCGCCTTGGTCGCGGTGCTCTTCGCAGGCGCGGCCTTGGTGGCGGTGGCGGCGGGCTTCGCAGCCGCGGCGGTCCGGCGGGTCGCCGGTGCCTTCGTGGCTGCCGCAGCGGCACGCGTGGCGGTACCGGTGCTGCGCGTCGCGCGCGCAGTGGTGGTACGCGCGGTGGTGCTGCGGGTCGCCGGCGCCTTCGTCCCGGCGGCCGGCTTGGCCGCCGCGGCCGCGGCGGGCTTGGCGGCCGTGACGCGCGGCAGCTTCTTCGTGCCGCTGATGACGTCCTTGAACGTCGAACCCGCGCGGAACGCGGGAACGTTGGTCTTCTTGACCTTCACGGTCTCACCGGTGCGCGGGTTGCGAGCGGTGCGGGCCGCACGGGCACGCTTCTCGAAGACACCGAAGCCGGTGATGTTGACCTTCTCGCCCTTGTGGACGCTGCGGACGATGACGTCGACGATGCCGTCGACGGCGGCAGCGGCGTTCTTCTTGTCGCCAAGGCGCTCGGCGAGCGCCTCGATGAGCTGGGCCTTGTTCACCTTCAGTCCCTCCCAGGACGCTCACGGCCCTTAGCTCGGGCCGACTGATTGCCCACGGTAAGCCCATATGCAAGGAAATACCAATCGCCACGCCAGATTTTCCGTTGTGGCGTGGGCAATTACGACCTGTCGAGGGACACCTGAGCGGCCCCGGAGGGTTCGAAGGGGCCGGATTCCCGCTGTTCGGAGGGGAATCCGACCCCTTCGGAGTCACCCCGCGGGCAGCGGATCGGTAGTCGGCAACCAACCCTGCCTGCGCTGCTCGAACTCGGTGATGGCGTCGGCGTGGCGGAGGGTCAGCGCGATGTCGTCCAATCCCTCCAGCAGCCGCCAGCGGGTGTACTCGTCGACCGTGAAGGGCGCGGTGAAGTCCTTCGCCACAACGGTGTTCTTCGTCAGGTCGACGGTGACCTCGGTGCCGGGCTCGTTCTCCAGCAGCTTCCACAGCAATTCGACATCGGACTGCGAGCACTCGGCGGCCACCAGGCCCTGCTTGCCCGAGTTGCCCCGGAAGATGTCGGCGAACCGGGACGAGATGACCACCCGGAAGCCGTAATCCATGAGCGCCCAGACGGCGTGCTCCCGGGACGACCCGGTGCCGAAATCAGGCCCGGCGACCAGCACGCTGCCCGCCCGGAACGGTTCCTGGTTGAGCACGAACTGCTCGTCGCCGCGCCAGGCGGCGAACAGGCCGTCCTCGAAGCCCGTGCGGGTCACGCGCTTGAGGTAGACGGCCGGGATGATCTGGTCGGTGTCCACGTTGGACCTGCGCAGCGGAACGCCGACCCCGGTGTGCGTGGTGAACGCTTCCATGTTCGTAGAACTCCTCAGACCAGGTCGGCGGGCGACGACAGCGTGCCCCGCACGGCGGTGGCGGCGGCCACGAGTGGCGAAACCAGGTGGGTGCGGCCACCCTTGCCCTGCCTGCCCTCGAAGTTTCGGTTGGAGGTCGACGCGCTGCGCTCGCCCGGCTTGAGCTGGTCCGGGTTCATGCCCAGGCACATCGAGCAGCCGGCCTGGCGCCACTCGGCGCCGGCCGCCAGGAACACCTCGTGCAGCCCCTCGGACTCGGCCTGCGCGCGCACCCGCATGGAGCCGGGCACGACGAGCATCCGGACGCCGTCGGCCACCTGGTGGCCGCGCAGCACGTCCGCCGCCGCCCGCAGGTCCTCGATCCGGCCGTTGGTGCACGAGCCGAGGAACACGGTGTCGACGCGGATGTCGCGCAGCGGGGTACCCGCCTCCAGCCCCATGTAGGTCAGGGCCTTCTCGGCGGCCACGCGCTCGTTCTCGTCGACGATCGTCTCGGGGTCGGGCACGGCGGCGCTGAGCGGCAGGCCCTGGCCGGGGTTGGTGCCCCAGGTGACGAACGGCGTCAGCTCGTCGGCGTCGAGGCGGACCTCGGCGTCGAACTCGGCGTCGTCGTCGGTGCGCAGGGTCTTCCAGTACTCGACGGCCGCGTCCCAGTCGGCGCCCGACGGCGCGTGCGGACGGCCCTGGATGTAGTCGAACGTCGTCTGGTCCGGCGCGATCATGCCCGCGCGGGCGCCCGCCTCGATCGACATGTTGCACACGGTCATGCGGGCTTCCATGGACAGCGCCTCGATCGCGCTGCCCCGGTACTCCAGGACGTAGCCCTGGCCGCCGCCGGTGCCGATCTTCGCGATCACCGCGAGGATGACGTCCTTCGCCGTGACGCCGGGCCGCAGCTCGCCGTCGACGGTGATGGCCATCGTCTTGAACGGCCGCAGCGGCAGCGTCTGGGTGGCCATCACGTGCTCCACCTCGGACGTGCCGATGCCGAACGCCAACGCGCCGAACGCGCCGTGCGTGGACGTGTGGCTGTCGCCGCAGACGACGGTCATGCCGGGCTGGGTCAGGCCCAGCTGCGGGCCCACGACGTGCACGATGCCCTGCTCGACGTCACCCATGGGGTGCAGCCGCACGCCGAACTCCGCGCAGTTCTTGCGCAGCGTCTCGACCTGCGTGCGCGACACCGGGTCGGCGATCGGGAGCTCGATGTCGATCGTCGGGACGTTGTGGTCCTCGGTGGCGATCGTGAGGTCGGGTCGGCGGAGCTGCCGCCCCGCCAGGCGCAGGCCGTCGAACGCCTGCGGGCTGGTCACTTCGTGCAGCAGGTGGAGGTCGATGTAGAGCAGGTCCGGCTCCGCGCCACTGCCGTGGCGCACGACGTGTGCTTCCCACACCTTCTCCGCGAGCGTGCGGCTCATCGCAACTCTCCCAAGATCTGGACAGTCGATAGATCTGGACTTCCCAGACAGTGGGAAGTTAGTATCGGCTTGTGGGACAGCATAGCGGGATCGGCGTGTTGGACAAGGCAGTGGCTGTCTTGAACGCCGTCGCAAAGGATCCGTGTGGGCTCGCCGAGTTGTGCAACCGGACGGGCTTGCCGAGGGCTACCGCGCACCGGTTGGCGGTGGGGCTCGAGGTGCACCGGTTGCTGCGACGGGGTTCCGACGGCCGCTGGCGTCCGGGCGCGGCACTGGCGGAGTTGGCGGGCGGGGCCACCGACCCGCTGCTCGACGCGGCGTCCTCGGTGTTGCCGAGGTTGCGCGACATCACGGGCGAGAGCGTCCAGTTGTACCGACGGGACGGGATGCAGCGGATCTGCGTGTCCTCCGCGGAACCACCGAGTGGTTTGCGCGACACCGTGCCGATCGGCGCGCGATTGCCGATGACGGCCGGTTCGGGCGCGAAGGTATTGGCCGCGTGGGCGGATCCCGGCACTCAACGTTCCGTTCTCGCCGACGCCGTTTACGGCGAACGGACATTGTTGGAAGTCCGCCGGCGCGGTTGGGCGCAGTCCGTGGCGGAACGGGAACCGGGCGTCGCTTCCGTTTCCGCGCCGGTTAGGGACAGCACCGGCTCGGTAGTGGCCGCGGTCTCCGTTTCGGGCCCCATCGACCGGATGGGCCGCCGCCCGGGCGCCCGCTGGGCCGCCGACCTCCTGGCCGCCGCCGAAGCCCTCCAAACCCGCCTCTGACCCCCTGGGCAAGCCCCTCGGGACTCGCCCTGACGCCCTGGCCACGCCTCCGAGGCCTTGCACCCGCCCTGGCACCGGAGCTCGCCTGCCGACGTCCTGGCCTCGCTCGACGGGCTCCCGCTCCCCTCACCGGGGAACGGGAGCCCGCTCGCGCACGGGGGTGCAGGGGGCGGAGCCCTCCTGCCCGGGGGTCGGACCCCCGGTGTAAATGCGAAAGATCCCCGTTTCGCGTCAGCGAAACAGGGATCTCCCTGATCTGTAGCCCCGATGGGATTCGAACCCACGCTACCGCCTTGAGAGGGCGGCGTCCTAGGCCGCTAGACGACGGGGCCAGGAACTTTCATATTCAGTTGAGCGGTCTTGCCTTGCTGTCCTGCGACGCGAGTAGCTTACCACACTGGATTTTTAGCTTGCCACCGGGTTATCTACTTCGCAGCTGGGGTACCAGGACTCGAACCTAGACTAACTGAACCAGAATCAGTCGTGCTGCCAATTACACCATACCCCAATGGTTTCCCGGGCCGCTCCCCGTTGATCGCGCTTCAGGGGGCCGTCCGTTCCGCCGGGAGGAATACTAGACCACGTGCCCGGCGGAACGGAAATCGGGGTCACGCGGAGGCGGCCGAGAGCTCGCAGACGAGCAGTTCCGGCAGCTCAGCCAGGCTGCTGATGGCGGCGATGCCGGTGGGCAGCGCGCCCTCGCGCGGGCCCTGGCGGTTCAGCCACACGCCCTTCATGCCCGCGTCGCGCGCGCCGATCGCGTCGGCGTGCAGGCGGTCGCCGACGTGCACCGTGTCACCCAGGTCCACACCGAGGTCCGCGCACGCGGTGTCGAAGATCACCCGGTCCGGCTTCGCCGCGCCGACCTCGCCGGCGATGAGCACGGTGTCGAAGTACTGGGCCAGCCCCAGGGACGCGATCTTCACCCGTTGGTGGCGCCCTGAGGCGTTGCTCACGGCCGCCATGGGCAGACCGGTCGCCCGCAGCCACTCCAGGCACGGCACGACGTCGGGGAACAGCCGCCAGCCGGACGCGAGGACCTCCTGCCGGTGCAGTTCCCGGCGGGTCGCCTCCTCCTGGTTCAACTCCTCGCCGAGGGCCGCGAAGAACGCGCGGGTGCGGATGTTGCGCATCGTCTCGTACTCCAGCTCGCCCGCGAGCAGCCGCTCGCAGTGCTCGTCGGTGATGCGCTGCCACAGCGGCCAAGCGTCGGCGTTGCCGACCATCGCGGCCAGGGCGGCCCGGGACGACGTGCTGTAGTCGACGAGGGTGTCGTCCACGTCGAGGCACACGGCCCGGATCTCGCCGGTTCTCCGAGGGGTGAAATTCGGGGCTGCGGTTGTCACCCCGTGAGGCTAGGTGCGGTCACCCCTCGTCCGACTCGACCAGAGAGGTGATATCTGGCGATTCTTGCACGGTCAAGCACTGCTGAACCGCCCGAACGAACCAGTCAGATTGCCCCGAGCGCCCGGCGCAATCGCCCGATCGAGCGACTCCGACCCAGTAGTTCCATGGATTCGTACAGTGGCGGCGAGACGGTACGGCCCGTCACGGCGACCCGCACCGGGGCGTAGGCCGTGCGCGGTTTGAGCCCCATCGCGTCCACAAGAGACTCCTTCAGGGCGGCCTCGATGGCCGCGGCCGTCCACTCCGGAAGCGATTCCAGGGCACGGACACCGGCCTCCAGCACCGGCCGGGCGTCCTCGCCGAGGGTCTTGGCCGCGGCGTCCTCCTCGGGCGCGAAGTCCTCCTCCGCGACGAACAGGAACCGCACCATCCCGGACGCCTCGGACAGCACCACCAGCCGCTCCTGCACGAGCGGGGCGACGCCCCTGAGCACGGCCAGCTGCTCGTCGGTCGGCGCGGGCGGCAGCACCCCGTCCTTGACCAGGTACGGCAGCACCCGGTTGAGGAACTCCTCGACGGGCAGCGCGCGCAGGTGGGTGGCGTTGAGCGCCTCGGCCTTCTTCAGGTCGAAGCGGGCGGGGTTGGGGCTGACCTTCTCCAGCTCGAACGCCTCGACCAGTTCGGCCACCGAGAAGACGTCCCGGTCGTCGGCGATGGACCAGCCCAGCAGCGCCAGGTAGTTCAGCAGGCCCTCGGGCAGGAAACCGCGGTCGCGGTAGAGGAACAGGTTCGACTGCGGGTCGCGCTTGGAGAGCTTCTTGTTGCCCTCACCCAGCACGTACGGCAGGTGTCCGAACTCCGGGGTGGTGGAGGTGACGCCGATCCGGGTCAACGCCCGGTACAGCGCGATCTGGCGGGGCGTCGACGGGAGGAGGTCCTCGCCGCGCAGGACGTGCGTGATGCCCATCAGGGCGTCGTCCACGGGGTTCACGAACGGGTACAGCGGGTCGCCGTTGGCGCGCACCAGCACCGGGTCGGGCGTGCTGCCCGCCTTGAACGTGATCTCGCCGCGCACCAGGTCGACCCACGTGATGTCCTCGTCGGGCATCTTCAGGCGCAGCACCGGCTCGCGGCCGTCGGCGCGCAGCGCGGCCTTCCGCTCCTCGGTCAGGTCGCGGTCGTGGCCGTCGTAGCCGAGCTTCGGGTCCTGCCCGGCGGCCTTGCGGCGCGCCTCGATCTCCTCGGCCGTGGAGAACGACTCGTACAGCTCGCCCGCCTCGAACAGGCGCTCGGCGATGTCGGCGTAGAGCTCCCGCCGGCCGCTCTGCCGGTAGGGCGCGTGCGGTCCGCCGACCTCGGGGCCCTCGTCCCAGTCCAGGCCGAGCCACCGCATGGCTTCCAGCAGCGAGAGGTACGACTCCTCGGAGTCGCGGGCCGCGTCGGTGTCCTCGATCCGGAACACGACCGCGCCGCCGGTGTGGCGGGCGTAGGCCCAGTTGAACAGGGCGGTGCGGATGAGCCCCACGTGCGGTGTCCCGGTCGGCGACGGGCAGAAGCGGACGCGGACCCCTGGCGGTGCTGATGCGCTCATGACCCGATCAGCGTATCCGGCTTGACCGCGGCCGCACGCCGGAGCATCCTGGACTTATTCAACCGGTGTTGAAAACGCGAGGGGTGGATCATGGAGAGGACTGGTGTCGTGGTCGTCGGGGGCGGCCCGGCGGGCATGGTGGCCGGGTTGTTGCTGGCCAGGGCCGGTGTGGAGGTGACCGTGCTGGAGAAGCACGGCGACTTCCTGCGCGACTTCCGCGGCGACACGGTGCACGCGTCGACGTTGACCCTGCTGGACGAGCTGGGCCTGGGGCCCTCGTTCGCCGAGGTGCCGCACCAGCTCGTGGACAAGGTGCAGGTGCTGCTGGACAGCGGACTCCAGACGATGGGCGACCTCACGCGGCTGCCCGGGCCGCACAAGCACATCGCGTTCGTGCCGCAGTGGGACTTCCTCGACCTGCTGGCCGACGCGGGCAAGCGCGAGCCGACGTTCGACCTGCGGATGAACACCGAGTTCACCGGTCTGATCGAGGAGGGCGGCAAGGTGACCGGCGTCCGGTACCGCACGCCGGGCGGCACGACCGGCGAACTGGGGGCGGACCTCGTCATCGCGGCCGACGGGCGCCGCTCGCGGGTGCGGGAGCAGCTCAGGCTGCCCGTGCACGAGTTCGGCGCGCCGATGGACGTGTGGTGGTTCCGGCTGCCGCGCGACCCCGCCGAGCTCAACGGCGCCACCGGGCGGTTCGGCCGGGGCCAGGCGATGGTGCTGATCAACCGGGGCGACTACTTCCAGTGCGCGTACCTCATCCGCAAGGGCACCGACGAGCTGCTGCGGGCGGAGGGGGTCGCCGCGTTCCGGCGGCGGGTGGCGAAGCTGGTGCCGTGGCTGGAGGAGCGGTTGGAGACCGTCGAGTCGCTGGACGACGTGAAGCTGCTGGACGTGAAGCTCGACCGGTTGCGGCGTTGGCACGCCGACGGCGCGCTGTGCATCGGTGACGCGGCGCACGCCATGTCGCCCATCGGCGGCGTCGGCATCAACCTGGCCGTGCAGGACGCGGTGGCCGCCGCGCGGATCGTGGCCGCGCCGCTGCGGCGGGGTGAGCTGAGCCCGAAGGTGCTGGCGAAGGTGCGGCGCAGGCGGTGGCTGCCGACAGCGGTGACGCAGGCGGTCCAGCGGCGGGTCCAGGACTCGTTCCTCAAGCCGACGCTCGCGGCCACGTCGACCGCCGCCGCGCCGGGGCGACCGGCGCTGCCGGTCCGCCTGATGGGGCGGTTCCCGTGGCTGCAGGCGGTGCCCGCCTACCTGGTGGCGATCGGGCTGCGGCCCGAGCACGCGCCGGAGTTCGCCCGGCGCGCGCCCGAGCGCATCGAACGGACCTGACCGCTCAGCGGTTGGTGACCGTGTTCGTCAGCGTGCCCAGGCCTTCGACGGTCACCGACACGGTCTGCCCGGCGGTCAGCGGGCCGACGCCCGCGGGGGTGCCGGTGAGGATCACGTCCAGCGGGCGCAGCGTCATCACCGAGGAGATGTACTCGATCAGCTCGGGGATGCCGTGCACCAGCAGTGAGGTCCGCGAGTCCTGCTTGACCACGCCGTCGACCTCGGTGCGGATGGCCACGTCGGACGGGTCGAACTCCGTCTCCACCCACGGTCCCAGCGGGCAGAACGTGTCGAAGCCCTTGGCCCGCGTCCACTGCCCGTCGGTCTTCTGCAGGTCGCGGGCGGTGACGTCGTTGGCGATCGTGTAGCCCAGGATCGACTGGCGGGCGCGGGCGGCGGTGATGTCGCGCCCGCCCACACCGACGACCACGGCCAGCTCGCCCTCGAAGTCGACCCGCTCGGACACCGCCGGGAGCTTGATGTCCGCGTTCGGCCCGATCACCGCGGTGTTGGGCTTGAGGAACATCAGCGGGCTGTCGGGCACCTCGTTGCCCAGCTCGGCGGCGTGCTCGGCGTAGTTGCGGCCGATGGCCACGATCTTGGGCGGCAGGAACGGCGCCAGCAGGCGGACGTCGGCCAGCGGCCAGCGGCGACCGGTGAAGGTGGGGTTGGCGAAGGGGTCGTCGGCGATCTCGACCGCGGTCAGGTCGTCGCCTTCGCCCTCGATCGCGGCGAAGGCGAGGCCGTCCGGTTGGGCGATACGGGCAATGCGCACGGAGATCACCCTAACCGGCGGCTGGAAACCGCACCGCGCGTGCCTAGCGTCGAGGGGATGAGAACCCTGCTGCTCGCACTCACCCTGCTCGTCGCCGCCGCCGCGCCCGCCGCGGCGACCACCTCCCCGGCCGCGACCACCTCCGCGCTGCCGACCACCTCCGCGCTGCCGACCCCGCTGGAGGCCGGCACGCCCCTCTCCACGTGGACCGGCGCGCGCTGCGCCAACGGCTTCAACGTCCGCGGCCACCTGATCGCGTCACCGTCCTGCGGGATCGTCGGCACCATCGTCTACGGACCGGGAGGGGTGGACATAGGTCCGATCGTGGCGGTCCGCCCGGCCTACGCGGTCGTCCGGATCACCAACACCGCCGCCTGGGTCCAGCGACCCACCGTCGCCGGGCGCATCGGCACCACGGTCCGCGGCTCGGTCGAGACGCCGGTCGGCGGCCAGGTGTGCGCGGTCGGCCGCACCACCGGTCTGCGGTGCGGCACCGTGGTGGCGAAGAACGTCACCGTCAACTACCCGACCGGGGTGGTCTCCGGGCTGACGCGGACCAACGTGTGCGTCGAACCCGGCGAGCACTGGTCGCCGCTGCTCACCGGCTCCCACGCCCAGGGGCACGTGCTCGGCGCGAGCGGCAACTGCTCCAGCGGCGGCTCGTCCTACTTCTACCCGCTCAACCGGATCCTGGCCGAGGGAGGGTTCACGCTGGTGACGGGCTGACCCGCATCGCCTTGTGCACGAGCGCGTCGCACAGGGCGAGCCAGCTCGCCTCGACGATGTTGCCGTGCACGCCCACGGTGGTCCACTCGCGCTCGCCGTCGGTGGACTCCACCAGCACGCGGGTGACGGCGTCGGTGCCGTGCTGATCGGTGAGGATGCGCACCTTGTAGTCGTTCAGCTCCACCGCGTCCAACCAGGACAGGTGGGGCAGGAGCGCCTTGCGCAGCGCCGCGTCCAGCGCGTGCACCGGGCCGTTGCCCTCGGCGGTGGCGATGACCCGCTCACCGGCCACGTGCACCTTCACCGTGGCCTCGGACACGATCGCGCCGTCCTGGTGGTGGTCGAGCACCACGCGGTAGGACTCCAGCACGAACGGCGGCGTGTCCAGGTCGGACAGCTCGGCCTTGAGCAGCAGTTCCAGGGAGGCGTCGGCGGCCTCGAACGACCAGCCGCCCGCCTCCAGCTCCTTGACCTTGCGCACCACGTTGGTGAGCGCATCCGGCCGGCGGGTCAGGTCGATCCCGAACTCACGTCCCTTGAGTTCGAGACTGGCCCGACCCGCCATCTCGGTGACCAGCACCCGCATGTCGTTGCCCACGGTGTCCGGATCGATGTGGTTGTACAGCTCCGGGTCCACCTTGATCGCGCTCGCGTGCAGCCCCGCCTTGTGGGCGAAGGCCGACGACCCGACGTAGGCCTGGTGGGTGTCGGGTGCGATGTTCGCGATCTCGGCCAACGCATGGGAGACCCGGGTGAGCTCGGCCAGCGATTCGTGCGGTAGCACCTGCAGGCCGAGCTTGGTCACGAGGTTCCCGACGACGGAGAACAGGTCCGCGTTGCCCGCTCGCTCGCCGTAGCCGTTCGCGGTGCACTGGACGTGGGTCGCCCCCGCCTGCACCGCGGCGATGGTGTTGGCCACCGCGCAGGACGTGTCGTCCTGGCAGTGGATGCCGACGCGGAAGCCCGTGCGGGCGACCACGTCGGCGACGGTCTCGGCCAGGCCCAGGGGCAGCTGGCCGCCGTTGGTGTCGCACAGCACGACGACGTCCGCGCCACCCTCCACAGCGGACTCCAGCACGCGCAGCGCGGTGTCCGGGTCGAACGCGAAGCCGTCGAAGAAGTGCTCGGCGTCGAGGAAGACCCGGCGGCCCTCGCCGACCAGGAACGCGACCGTGTCGCGGACCATCGCGCAGTTCTCCGCCACGTCGGTGCGCAGGGCCCGCTCGATGTGCCTGCGGTCCGACTTGGCGACCAGCGTCACGACCGGTGTCCGCGCCTCCAGCAGGGCCCTGACCTGCTTGTCCTCGTGCACCTTGACGCCCGCCTTGCGGGTGGAGCCGAACGCGACGAGCTGGGCGTGCTTGAGCGTGAGCTCCCCCTCGGCGGCCCTGGCGAAGAACTCGGTGTCCTTGGGCATGGCGCCCGGCCAGCCACCCTCGATGAAGCCGACGCCGAGCGAGTCGAGCAAGCGGGCGACGGCCAGCTTGTCGTTGACCGAGTAGGAGATGCCCTCGCGCTGGGCACCGTCCCGCAGGGTCGTGTCGAAGACGTGGAATGAATCACCGAGGGGGTTCACGAGGGGGCTCCTTGTGAGTCTTGGGAAAACAAAAAGACCCCCCGCAGGATGCGAGAGGTCGGCGCGCCGGGTGCTGGGAGGCAGCACTACCCGACGCGCTGGGAAATAATGACCACGGTGTGGAGAGCCACGTTGGCGATGGTGCCACAACCCGTCCGCGGATACCAAGCCACGGACGGGTCGTCCCACACTATGGGTGGAAGCTATCGGCCAAGAACCTGGCGAACGCCTCGATGGCGGCCGGGTTGCGCGGGCTCTCCACCAGTGCCGCGTACGGCAGCACGAAGAACCTCTTGGCCTTGATGGCGGGCACGTCGGCCAGCGGCGGGTAGGACTCCAGGAACGCCCGCTTCTCGTCCGGTGTGGTCGACTCCCCGTCGGCGTAGTCGTTGATCAGCACCACGTCCGGCGCCCGGTCCACGACGGCCTCCCAGCCGACCGTGGTCCAGCTGTCGTCGAGGTCGCCGAAGACGTTGTCGCCGCCCGCCCTGCCGATGATGTCGTGCGGCGCGGCGTTGCGGCCCGAGGTGAACGGCTGGTCGAGGCCGCTGTCGTAGAGGAACACCTTCGGGCGGTCGCCCTTGACGAGCTCCTCGGCGTCCGCGACCTGCTTGCGGTAGCCGGCGACGAGGGCCTCGGCCTTGTCCTGCACGCCGAAGATCCGGCCGAGGTTGAGCAGGTCGGTGTAGAGGGCGTCCAACGGCGGCATGATGCCGCGCTGCCCGCCCACGCCGTTCCGGCACGCCTCGGTGAGCTGGTAGGTGGCGATGCCGAGGTCGTCGAGGGCGTCGGGGGTGAAGCCGGTCGACTCCGAGAAGCCGTAGTTCCAGCCCGCGAACACGAGGTCGGCCTTGGCGCCCTGGACGAGTTCCTTGGTGATCTGCTCGCCGAGGTGCGGCACGCGTTCGAAGTCCGCCCGCCACGGCGAGGAGGCGACGTCGTTGGCGTGGGCGCCGCCGATGACGTAACCGGCCATCCGGTCGCCCAGGCCCAGCGCGAACATCAGCTCCGCGATGCCGGTGTCGTTGGTGACCACACGGGACGGTGTGCCGTAGGTGACCTGCTGCCCGCAGTTCGTGACGGTGACCGCGGCGGTGGTCGCCGTCGTGGCGATCCGCGCGCCGCAGCCCGTAGTGAGGACCAGGACCACGGCGAGCGCGACGAACTTCTTCACTCGATCTCCCTGTGTTCGAACAGCAGTTGCGGTACGCCGCTGGTGGGGTGGCGCACGACGTGGGCGCGGACGTGGAAGACCTCGTGCAGCACTTCGGGGGTGAGCACGTCCTCCGGCCTGCCGCTGCGCACCACCCGGCCGTGGTCGAGCACGTGCAGGCGGTCGCAGTAGGCGGCGGCGAGGTTGAGGTCGTGCAGGACCGCGAGGACGGTCACGTCCAGGCTGCGGACCAGCGCGAGCACCGCGAGCTGGTGGCTGATGTCGAGGTGGTTGGTGGGTTCGTCCAGCACGAGCACC
This sequence comes from Actinosynnema sp. NPDC050801, assembly GCF_040673975.1. Taxonomy (NCBI): domain Bacteria; kingdom Bacillati; phylum Actinomycetota; class Actinomycetes; order Pseudonocardiales; family Pseudonocardiaceae; genus Actinosynnema; species Actinosynnema sp. NPDC050801. The sequence continues at coordinate 284,683 of NZ_JBFAQZ010000006.1, forward strand.
TTCGGCTGCTGGGCGAGCGCGCGGGCGATGAGGACGCGTTGGCGCTCGCCGCCGGAGAGGCTGAGGAAGCCCCGGTCCGCGAGGTGCGCGGCGTCCACTCGGGACAGCGCGTCGGCGACCACCTCCCGGTCGCGTTGCGGAGTGCCCCGGTGCGGGAGGCGTCCCATACCGACGACCTCGGTGACGGTGAAGTCGAACTCGACGTGGCTGTCCTGGGTGAGCGCGGCGAGGTGCTCGGCGGTGTCGCGGACCTTCGTCGTGGCGAGGTCCCGGCCGCCGAGCCGCACCACTCCCCCGGACGGTCGCAGCGCCCGGTACACGCAGCGCAGCGTGGTGGACTTGCCGCTGCCGTTGGGGCCGACGATGCCGTGCACCTCGTTGGCGCCGGCGTGCAGGTCGATGCCGTGGAGGATGCCGTCGACGGTGACGCGGTCGAGTCGGACGTCCATATGGCGGCGGTCCATCAGCGGCCGCCGAACACGTAGCCGCGGCGGCGCATCAGCAGGATGAAGCACGGCACGCCCAGCGCGGCCGTGATGACGCCCAGCGGCAGTTCCTCGGGTGCGGCGAGCAGGCGTGCGGCGACGTCCACCCAGATGAGGAAGCAGGCGCCCGCCAGGGGTGCCACGGCCAGCACCTTGCGGTGGTCCGCGCCGACCGTGAGCCGGACCGCGTGCGGCAGCATGAGGCCGACGAACCCGACCGCGCCGCTGACCGCGACCAGCACGCCGGTCATGGCGGCGGTGACGCCGAACAGCGCCTTGCGGGTGCGGGAGACGTCGATGCCGAGGGTGGTCGCGGTCTCGTCGCCCATGGAGAGGGCGTTGAGGTGCTTGGCGCGGCTCTGGAGGTAGGCGACACCGGCCAGCACGACGGCGGCGGCGACGGGCAGTGCCGCCCACGTGACGCCGCCGAGGCTGCCCAGCAGCCAGAACATCGCGGCCCGTGCCGCCTCGCCGCGTGGTGACTGGAACACCAGCAGCATGGCCAGGGCGGAGAAGCCGTAGGCCATGGCGGTGCCGGTGAGCACGAGGCGCAACGGGGTCAGGTTGCGGCCGGCGACCACGTAGACCAGGGCCATCGCGGCGAGCGCGGCCAGGAACGCGGCCGTGGACAGGGCGTAGATGCCCAGTGAGGCGAACAGGCCGGTGGTCGCGACGGCGGTCGCGCCGACGCTCGCGCCGGAGGAGATGCCCAGCACGTACGGGTCGGCCAGGGCGTTGCGGACCATGGCCTGGATCGCGACGCCGACCGCGGACAGGCCCGCGCCGACGACGGCGGCGAGCAGGACGCGCGGCAGGCGGATGTCCCACACGATCCGGTAGGGGCCCGCCTCGGCGGCGTCGATCGTGCCGCCGGTGAGCGCGGCGGCCAGGAAGCGGAGGACGTCGCCGAACGGGATGCGCACCGGCCCCAGCGCCACACCGCAGACGACCGAGGCGGCGAGGACGGCGGTGAGGGCGAGGCAGAGGCCCGCGGTGGACGGGCGGCGCGGTGTCGGTGGTGCGGCGCGGTCGGTCGTGCGCCGACTGCTGGTGGAGGTCACCGGTCGCCTTTCGGACGGGTGGCCCAGACCGGCCACCCGCGCCCGCTCGTGGCAGGCCGGCGCACCCGTCCCGCAGACCACGGCAGGAGTTGGAGCAACTTCCCACCGCCCGCGGGTGATCGGGCTCGCCGAGCACGTGGCTCGACCTACCGTTGCGGGTCAGCGCCGGACTTCGACCGGACTTCCCCCACGGGCGGCACCGGCGACCCTACGGCCCGTGACGCGGTCAGGGCCACCACGACGAGGTCGTGGTGGCCCTGATCACGTGCTTTCGCCTGCGCGAGTCGAACACTCGCGTCCCGCGAGTCGAACACTCAGGTAGGCCGAGTTCAACGCTCAGGTGGTGGCACGCCGGTCCCGAGCGTTGAACTCACGGGTCCTGAGCGTTCGACTCGCGGGTCTTGAAGGTTCGACTCACGGGTCCTGAGCGTTCGACTCGCGGGTCTTGAAGGTTCGACTCGCGGGTCTTGAAGGTTCGACTCACGGGTCCTGAGCGTTCGACTCGCGTGGGTCAGCCGGTGCGGACGTTGGACGACACCAAGGCGGCCAGGCGGTCGCCCACCGCGTAGGTCGCGCCCGGCGACGAGTGGTCACGAGTCGCCAGATCGAACGCCACCGACGCTTCGATCCGCCGGGCCGCCTCGGACTCGCCGAGGTGGTCCAGCATCAGGGCGACGGAGAGGACCGCCGCGGTCGGGTCGGCGATGCCCTGGCCCGCGATGTCCGGCGCGCTGCCGTGCACCGGCTCGAACATGCTCGGGTTGCGCCGCGTCACGTCGAGGTTGCCCGACGCCGCCAGCCCGATGCCGCCGGTCACCGCCGCCGCCAGGTCGGTCAGGATGTCGCCGAACAGGTTGTCCGTCACGATCACGTCGTACCGGCCCGGGTCGGTGACCAGGTGGATCGTCGCCGCGTCCACGTGCTGGTAGGCCACCGTCACGTCCGGGTGCTGCAACGACACCTCCTCCACCACGCGCGACCACAACGAACCGGCGTGCGTGAGCACGTTGGTCTTGTGCACGAGCGTGAGGTGCTTGCGCGGCCGGTTCGCCGAACGGGCGAACGCGTCGCGCACCACCCGCTCCACGCCGAACGACGTGTTGATCGACACCTCGGTCGCGATCTCGTGCGGCGTGTCCTTGCGCAGGAGCCCGCCGTTGCCGGCGTACAGGCCCTCCGTGCCCTCGCGCACCACCACCATGTCGATCTCGGGCGGGTCGGCGATCGGGCTGCGCACGCCGGGGTAGAGCCGGGCCGGGCGCAGGTTCACGTGGTGGTCCAGTTCGAACCGGAGCCGGAGCAACAGGCCGCGTTCCAGGATCCCGCTCGGCACCGACGGGTCACCGACCGCGCCGAGCAGGATCGCGTCGTGCTGGCGGAGTTCCCCGAGCACGGACTCCGGCAGCAACTCACCTGTGGCGTGCCAGCGCGCCGCGCCGAGGTCGTAGCGGGTGATCTCAGCCGCTGGAACGACCTCACCGAGCACCTTCAGGGCCTCGGCGACGACCTCGGGCCCGATCCCGTCTCCTGGGATCACTGCGAGCCGCATCCACACACCTCCCAGGTATCAGTCCCAATGCGCGGGACTAGTTCTCATTGCGAAAGGCTACCGGTCCGAAGCGGTGAAACCGCACTCGGAACACCCCTCCGTGGCCATATCTCCCGGACTGCGGGACACCCGAACGGTTCTGTGCCCCCGTTCGGTCGTCACCCGATGTGCGTAAACGGCTCTGGCCGGCCGGGGCAACCCCGACCGGCCAGAGCGATGCACGACGATCAGGCCACTGAGCGCACGGCCGGGTTCAGCCGCGTCTGCGCCCGCACCCTCACCACGTCGGCCTTGTCGCCCGAGGCGTTGTGGTGGTGCAGGACCAGCAGGCTGTCCGCGCCGTCGGCCGCCGCGGCCGCCGAGTCGTGGTTGACGACCAGCGCGGTGGCCGGACGGGCCCGGTAGGACAGCGCCGGGTCACCGCCGCCCTGCACCCACATGCCCGGCTTGAGCGGGTCGAACGACAACGCGGTCGGGATCGAGTCGACCAGGCCGTCGGACGCGCCCGGTGCCACGTAGAACCCGGACACGCCGACCTGGTAGCTGATCCGCGAGGTGTCCGCCGACGCGTCGATGCCCAACGCGGACAGCAGCACCGGCAGGACCACCACGTTCGTGTCGAACACGTTGGTGTCCACGTCGCCGAACTGGCCGTTGACGCCCTGCAGGTCGACCGTGGCGCCCGTGTTCAGGTCCACCGTGGCCGCGACCAGGAGGTCGGTGTCGGTCAGCTTGGTCGCGTACACCTCGTAGTCGAACGCACCGTCACCGTTGGTGTCGATGTCGATGAACGGGATGGTGTTGCTGCCCAGGTTGTACCAGTTGCCCCAGGTGGCGATACCGAAGGCGAGCAGCGCGTTCTCCGGCGTGCCCTGCGCCTTGGCCAGCGGCGCGGTCGTGGCGGCGCCGACGTAGCGCAGGTCGCCGCCCTTGGCGGTGTTGTTCAGCACGCAGTTGTCGGTGACGTTGCGGCGGCAGTCCGGCAGCTGCGGCGAGGACGCCTGCAGCTCCAGCACGCTCACCAGGGACTGGTAGGCGCCCTGGTCGACGCCCCGACCGGTCAGGTTGAGCACGCCCTGGCCCTTGCCGTTGACCCGCACGCTGTTGGCCACGTTGATGTCGGCCACCGGCTTCGGCGCGGAGTACACCGGCACGCGGAGCGCCACCGCGGAACCGGCCTTCGGGGTGAGCACGACCCGGCCCGACGCGTCGGCCAGGTACTGGCGCGGCACGTCGAGGTGGTTGGCCTCGATGGTCGGGTCGACCGTCTTGCGCAGCGCGGTCGGGTCGTCGATCTTCAGCGCGACGGTGACCCGGGCGATGCCGCGCGGGCTGAGCCGCACGGTGCTCGCGGACAGCTCGTAGCGGACGCCGGGGATCTGCGTCAGCGCCTCGTAGCCCACGGTGTAGTCCACCCACTTGGTGGACTTGTTGACCACCTTGATGGTCTTGGTGAGGCTGACCGGCGCGGCCACCTCGACCGTGCCGAAGGACGCGGACACCGCGCCCGGGTCGTCCTGCACGTAGGCGAGGACCTGGTTCTCCACCGCGGCCTTGCCGTCGACGCGGCCGGCGCCGACGCGGTTGGGCGCGTAGGTCTTGTCACCGACCTTCACGTCGTGGCCCGCGGTGTTCATGACCGCGGCCTTGACCTCTTCCGGCGTCCAGTCCGGGTGGACCTGGCGCACCAGCGCCGCGATGCCGGAGATGTGCGGAGCGGCCATCGACGTGCCCGAGTTGACCATCGTCTTGTTGCCCGAGCCGACCAGCGCCGAGGCGATGGAGTCACCGGGGGCGGCCACGTCCGGCTTCACGACCGGGCCGCGCACGCCGCGCGAGGTGAACGAGCTCGGGGTGTCGCTGATGGACTGGTCGAAGGTGGGCAGCGAGGTGCGCAGGTCGCCCGACTGGCGGACCACCAGCGTGCCCGCGGCCAGCACCGGGCGCAGCGCCGCGGTGGCCGAGCCGGTGAACTGGAACACCGGGATCGCCGCGTTGCCGGAGATGCCCGCGTTGAAGTGCTCCAGGGTCGAGGTGAACACCGCGCCGACGGCGCCGGCGGCGGTGGCGTTGTTGCTCCGGCCGACCGAGCCGCAGCGACGCGTGGCGTCGTTGTCGTCCCACTCCAGCCACACCATCTTGCCCGCCACGGCGGCCTTGTCGGCGGCCGAGAACGGCAGGCAGCCGTCCTTGTTGGCGGCGTCGCCCATCGCCACGACCGGCGCGGTGAGCTCCAGGCCCTCGTAGTCGAAGGCCACGCTGTACTGGCCGGGCTTGCGACCCGCCGAACCGGCCGGGGCGGTCACCTCGACCGCGTCGCGCAGCACGTACGCGTCACGGGTGCTGGCCACGGTCAGCGCCTCGGGGGTGCTGCCCGGCGAGCCGCCGATGTCGTACAGGTCGCCGCCGTTGCCCGCGGAGAACACGGTGAGCACGCCGGAGGCGTTGAGCTTGCGCACGAACAGGCTGTCCGGGTCGTCCGGGGCGCCGTAGTCCGAGCCGAGCGAGAGGTTGACCACGTCGAGGTGGTCGGAGAAGTCGCCGTCGCCGTCGGGGTCGAGCGACCAGTCCAGGGCCTGCGCGGTGACGTTGGTCGAACCGTCGCAGCCGAACACCTTCAGCGCGTACAGCAGGGCCTTCGGCGCGGTGCCGGGGCCGATGCGCATCGCGTCCAGCGCCTCGGGGGTGAGCTTGGTGTAGTCGCCCTTGAAGGTGCTGCCGTCGGCGTTGACGCCGAAGCCCGCCGCGGTGCCGGCGACGTGCGAGCCGTGGCCGTTGCAGTCGAGGGGGTTCGGGTCGGGCTTCGGGGTGTTGACCGCCGGGTCGTCGCTCTCGCCGTCGTAGGCGTTGCCGACGAAGTCGTAGCCGCCGACCACCTTGGCGGTCGGGAAGTAGGAGGCGTCGACCACGGTCTCGTCGATCGCCTTGAACGCCTCGATGGTGCCGGGGCCCGCGAAGTCGCTGTGGGTGTAGTCGATGCCCGTGTCGATGATGCCGACGCGGGTGTCGTCACCGAGCTTGCCGTACTCCTGCCACGCCTTCAGCGTGTTCGTCAGCTGCACGGCGGTGGAGTTCTGGCGCTTCTTCGGCACCACGGTCCGCACGGACTTCACGTCCGCGCGCTGCGCCAGCTCGCGCACCTTCGCGGCGTCGGCCTGCACGACCACGCCGGGCACGCCGTTGGCGGTGCGGAACAGCTCCTTGGTGGCGGAGTCCGCGACCCTCAGGGCGCCGACGACCTGGTCGGTGACCCGACCGGTGTCGTTCTTCGTCGCCCTCGCGGCGTCCTTGGCCTGCTGCTTGGTCGCGCCCTGGCTGGTCTTCTCAGCGAACGCGTCGACGGCCGGCTTGGCCTCCAACTCCACGAACGCGGTGACCCTGCCCTTGGCGGCCGTCAGCCGGTCGGACACCTTCAACTGCAACTTGCCCGCGTCCAGCCCGCGCGCGTTCGCGACGGACGGCGCGAGTGGATCTTCCGCGGCCAGCGCGGTACCGGCGGTCGAACCGGCGACGAGTATCGCGGTCAACACCACCGGTACGGCAGATCTGGCGACAACGCGAGATCGGCTCACAACGTGCCCCAAGCGAGGTCGGATTCGACCGGGCAGGCAGCGTCGTCTCCAGTGGGGGCACTGCCCGCGTGGTGCCGTGCCCTCTACGGCACCGGGTCAACCTCGTGCGAGGAACCTAATCGCTCGATCGAGCGGATCACTTAGCCCGATCGAGTGATGGCAACCACAGTTTTGACGACTAACGGTTAACTGTGACACCGCCGAGACCTGCGGCGATATACATCGACAGGCCTCGGCGGCGTTACTCCGTTCCAGGGACGAACGATCAGTCGAAGTTGACCGAGCGCACCGTGCGCGCACCGACGGCCGCACCGATCGGGTCGAGCACCGCGGTGTCCACCGGGCGGTCCACGCGCAGCAGCATGAACGCGTCCGCGCCGTCCTTGGTCTGGCTGATCTGGGCGGCCTCGACGTTCACGCCGGCCTCGCCCAGCAGGGTGCCGACGGTGCCCATCACGCCCGGCCGGTCCGGGTACTCCAGCAGCAGCACGTTGCCCTCGGCCCGCAGGTCGAAGCTGCGGCCGTTGATGCCGACCAGCTTCTCGACCTGGTCCAGACCCGTGAGCGTGCCCGACACCGTGATGACCGCGCCGTCGGCCTGCACCGCGCGCACCGTGACCAGGCTGCGGTGGTTGGCGCTCTCCGGCTCCTTGACCAGGTCGACGCTCACGCCCAGCGAGTTCGCCAGCGCCGGGGCGTTGACGAAGGTGACCTGCTCCTCGACCACGCTGGAGAACACGCCGCGCAGGGCGGCCAGCGGCAGCACCGCCACGTCCTCGTTGGACAGCTCGCCGCGCACCTCCACGCTGACGCTCGTGGGCGCCTTGGCGCTGAGCGCCGCGACCACCGCGCCCAGCTTCTGCACCAGCGGCAGGTACGGGCGGACCTCCTCGCCGACCACGCCGCCGCCCTGCACGTTCACCGCGTCCGGCACGAAGTCGCCCGCCAGGGCGAGCAGCACCGACTTGGCCACGTCCGTGCCCGCCCGGTCCTGCGCCTCCGAGGTCGAGGCGCCCAGGTGCGGGGTGACCACGACGTTCGGCAGGCCGAACAGGGGGCTCTCGGTGGTGGGCTCGGTGGAGAACACGTCGATGCCGGCGCCGCCGACCTGGCCCTCCTTCACGGCCTCGGCCAGCGCCTCCTCGTCGACCAGACCGCCGCGGGCGGCGTTGACGATGATCACGCCGCGCTTGGCCTTGGCCAGCTGCGCGGCGCCGATCAGGCCCTTGGTCTCCGGGGTCTTCGGCAGGTGGATGGAGATGAAGTCGGCGCGCTCCAGCAGCTCCTCCAGCGTCACCAGCTCGATGCCGAGCTGCGCGGCGCGGGCGGCGCTGACGTACGGGTCGTAGGCGATGAGCTCGGTGCCGAAGGCGGCGATGCGGGCCGCGAACAGCTGGCCGATCTTGCCCAGGCCCACCACGCCGACGGTCTTGCCCTGCACCTCGACGCCGTTGAACTTGCTGCGCTTCCACTCGTGGTTCTGCAGCGTGGCGTGCGCGGCCGGGATCTGGCGCGCGGTGGCGAGCAGCAGCGCGACGGCGTGCTCGGCGGCGCTGACGATGTTCGAGGTGGGCGCGTTGACCACCATCACGCCGCGCTCGGTGGCGGCGGGCACCTCGACGTTGTCCAGCCCGACGCCCGCGCGGGCGACGACCTTGAGCTTGGTGGTGGCCTTGAACACCTCGGCGTCGACCTTGGTGGCCGAGCGGACCAGGAGGGCGTCGGCGTCGGCGACGGCTTCGAGCAGCGCGGGACGGTCGGTGCCGTCGACGTGGCGCACCTCGATGCCATCACCGAAGACGTCGAGAACGGACGGTGCGAGCTTCTCGGCGATGAGGACAACGGGCTTGGTCACGGACGTCGCTCCCGGAGGTGTGAACGGGTGGGGAGCGCGGGGCCGTCGAGCAGGTCGTCACCCGCGCCGGCCGGCCACGGCAATGTGTCCGGGTTGTTAACGAGCATAGTCAGCGCCCGCCCGGCGGTTGACACCCGGGTGCCCCGTTTCACCTGCTGGAACACGGTACGCGCGTCCTACTTGGACCCTGCGGGGCGTGCGGGGCGCGAACGGTCACCAGGGCTCGTCGAACTCGCCGTCCTTGACGCCGAGGATGAACGCCTCCCACTCGGCCGGGGTGAAGACCAGGACCGGGCCGTCGGGGTGGGCGGAGTTGCGCATCGCCGTGTACGTCACGCCGTCGGTGTGCTCGACGAACGCGATCTCGACGTGCTCCTCCTCCCCCTCGGCCCCCTCGTCGCTGCGGATCCACTCGGCGCCGCCGAGGTCGAGGTTGCCCCGGACGTGGGCCTTGTCGTCGTAGATGGGCGCGCTGTCGGTCATGGGGCCTAGGTATACCGGGGCCCGCGGCGCAAACCGCGGGCCCCGTCGAAAAAACCGCTGATCTTACGCCGTTTCGGTGATGGGTCGGTCGACCCAGGACATGAGGCCGCGCAGCTTCTTGCCGACCTCCTCGATCGGGTGCTGCTCGCCCTCCTGCTGCAACTTCTTGTAGTTGCCGCGGCCGGCGTCGTCCTCGTTCACCCACTCGGTGGCGAACGTGCCGTCCTGGATCTCGCCCAGGATCTTGCGCATCTCCTCCTTGACCCCCGGCGTGACCACGCGCGGGCCGCGGGTGAGGTCGCCGTACTCGGCGGTGTCGGAGATCGAGTAGCGCATGCGGGCGATGCCGCCCTCGTACATGAGGTCCACGATGAGCTTGAGCTCGTGCAGGCACTCGAAGTAGGCGACCTCGGGGGCGTAGCCCGCCTCGGTCAGCACCTCGAAACCGGCCTGCACCAGCGCGGACGCGCCACCGCAGAGGACCGCCTGCTCACCGAACAGGTCGGTCTCGGTCTCCTCCTTGAACGTGGTCTTGATGACGCCCGCACGCGTGCCGCCGATGCCCTTGGCGTAGGACAGCGCGAGCGCCTGCGCGTTGCCGGAGGCGTCCTGCTCGACCGCGATGAGCGCGGGCACGCCCTTGCCGTCGACGAACTGGCGGCGGACCAGGTGGCCCGGGCCCTTCGGCGCGACCATCGCCACGTCCACGTTGGACGGCACGGTGATCAGGCCGTAGCGGATGTTGAAGCCGTGGCCGAAGAAGACCGCGTCGCCGTCCTTCAGGTTCGGCGCGATGTCGTTGGCGTAGATGTGCCGCTGGGCGGTGTCCGGCGCCAGGATCATGATCAGGTCGGCCTCGGCGGAGACCTCGGCGGGCGTGCCGACGGCCAGGCCCTCCTCCTCCGCCTTGGCACGGGACTTCGAGCCCTCGGGGAGGCCGATCCGGACGTCGACGCCGGAGTCGCGCAGGCTCAGCGCGTGCGCGTGGCCCTGGCTGCCGTAGCCGATGACCGCGACCTTGCGCCCCTGGATGATGCTCAGGTCGGCATCGTCGTCGTAGAAGATCTCGACGCTCACTGGTGGTACTTCCTTCCTCGGAACCGGAAAATCAGCGCACCGCGGTCGCGGTGATGGAGCGGGCGCCACGGCCGATGGCGACCATGCCGGACTGGACGATCTCGCGGAGCCCGTAGGGCTCCAGCATCCGCAGCAGCGCGTCGAGCTTCTCAGACGTGCCGGTGGCCTCGACGGTGACCGCCTCCGGGGAGACGTCGACGACCTTCGCGCGGAAGAGCTGCACCGTCTCCAGGACCTGGCTGCGCACCGTCGCGTCGGCGCGCACCTTGACGAGCAGGAGCTGCCGCTGCACCGACGCGGCGGGCTCCAGCTCCACGATCTTGATGACGTTGATGAGCTTGTTGAGCTGCTTGGTGACCTGCTCCAGCGGCAGCTCCTCGACCGACACCACGATGGTCATCCGGGAGATGTCCGGGTGCTCGGTGCGGCCGACGGCCATCGACTCGATGTTGAACCCGCGCCGCGAGAACAGGCCCGCGACCCGCGCGAGGACACCGGGCTTGTCCTCGACCAGAACGCTCAGGGTGTGCCTAGTCATCTCGTCACTCGTCCTCGTCGAACAGCGGGCGGATGCCACGCGCGGCCATGATCTCGCTGTTGCCGGTGCCGGCCGCCACCATGGGCCACACCTGGGCGTCCTTGCCGACCACGAAGTCGATGACGACGGGCCGGTCGTTGATCTCCATGGCCTGCTGGATCACCGAGTCGACCTGCTCGCGCGACTCGGCGCGCAGGCCGGCGCAGCCGTAGGCCTCGGCGAGCAGCTTGAAGTCGGGGATGCGGTGCTTGTGCGTGCCCAGGTCGGTGCTGGAGTAGCGCTCGCCGTAGAACAGCGTCTGCCACTGGCGGACCATGCCGAGGTTGCCGTTGTTGATCACGGCGACCTTGATCGGGATGCCCTCGATGGCGCAGGTGGCCAGCTCCTGGTTGGTCATCTGGAAGCAGCCGTCGCCGTCGATCGCCCACACCTGGACGTCCGGCACGCCAGCCTTGGCGCCCATCGCGGCGGGCACCGCGTAGCCCATCGTGCCGAGGCCGCCCGAGTTGATCCACGTGCGCGGCGACTCGTACTTGATGAACTGCGCCGCCCACATCTGGTGCTGGCCGACACCCGCGGTGAACAGGGTGTCCGCCGGGGTCAGCGCGCCGATCCGCTCGATCGCGTACTGCGGCGACAGCGTGCCGTCGTCGGGCCAGTCGTAGCCCAGCGGGAACGTCTCGCGCAGCGCGTCCAGCTGCGCCCACCACGGCGTGAGGTCGACGGTGGTGGCCGCGTTCTCCTTCTCCGCCCGGACCGCGTCGACCAGCTCGCTGATGATCTCCTTGCAGTCGCCCACGATCGGGACGTCCGCGCGGCGGTTCTTGGAGATCTCCGCCGGGTCGATGTCGGCGTGCACGACCTGCGCGTCCGGCGCGAACGAGCCGAGCTGCCCGGTGACCCGGTCGTCGAACCGCGCGCCGAGGGCGACCAGCAGGTCCGACTTCTGCATCGCGGCGACCGCCGAGACCGTGCCGTGCATACCGGGCATGCCCAGGTGCTGCGGGTGCGAGTCGGGGAACGCGCCGCGCGCCATCAGCGTGGTGACGACCGGGATGCCGGTCGACTCGGCCAGCTCCAGCAGCTCGGCCGACGCCTCGGCCTTGATCACGCCGCCGCCGACGTAGAGGACGGGGCGGCGGGCCGCGGCGATCAGCTTCGCGGCCTCGCGCACCTGCTTGCCGTGCGGCCGGGTCGTCGGCCGGTAACCGGGCAGGCGCAGTTCCGGCGGCCAGGAGTACGAGGTCATCTCCTGCAGCACGTCCTTGGGGATGTCCACCAGGACGGGGCCGGGTCGGCCGGTGGAGGCCAGGTGGAACGCCTCGGCGATGGCGCGCGGGATGTCCGCGGCGTCGGTGACGAGGAAGTTGTGCTTGGTGATCGGCATGGTGATGCCGCAGATGTCGGCTTCCTGGAACGCGTCGGTGCCGATCAGCGGGCGGGACTGCTGGCCGGTGATGGCGACCACCGGGACGGAGTCCATGTTGGCGTCCGCGAGGGGCGTGACGAGGTTGGTCGCACCGGGGCCCGAGGTCGCCATGCAGACCCCGACCTTGCCGGTGGCCTGCGCGTACCCGGTCGCGGCGTGGCCCGCGCCCTGCTCGTGGCGGACCAGGATGTGGCGCACCTTGGTGGAGTCGAGGAGCGGGTCGTAGGCAGGCAGGATCGTGCCGCCGGGGATGCCGAAGACCACCTCGCAGCCCACTGCCTCCAGTGAGCGGACGAGGGACTGGGCGCCGGTCACGCGGATGGGAGCGCCGCTCGGCGGGGCCGGCTTCGGCCGCGGTCCAGGGCGGGGCGACGACGACTCTCCGGGAGCCGGTCGCGAGGTTGCGCTGGTCATCTGTCTGCCTCGTGGGTAAGGAGAATGCACGGTCCGGGCACGAAAAAACCCTCGCCAACCCGGACGGGTCGCACGAGGGTCGCGCGTCGACGCAAGCTCGAATGCCTAGGCGTCGACGCGCCTGGGAAGTACGAGAACGAGGTTGCGCTGCATGGGGCTGACGTTAACCGTCAAGGAGGTGGAGCGTCAACTGTGCGGGACGGCACTCCCGGATCGTGGACCCCTCCACGTGCGTGGGAGTGGGTCGGCGTCACCCGCTCGGACGAGGAGGTGGCAGCATCTCAGGGGTGCCGAAAGTCGTGTTCCGCATCCCCACCCCGGCCCTGTTCGCCGCCGGGTCCGCCGCCATCTGCGCGACGCCCGTGGCCTGGGGCGTTCCCGGTCTCCAGGTCCTCTACCTGCTCCCGGCGGCGTTCGCGTGGTGGGTGCTGCGCAACCGGACGTCCGTGGACGGCGAGCGGATCGTGGCGCGGGGCACGTTCGGCCGGCGGGAAGTGCCGTGGTCGGACGTGAAGGCGATCAAGGTGGTACCGAAGGGGTGGTTGTCGGCCGTGCTCGCGGACGACTCGCTGGTGCGGCTGCCCGCCGTCCGCGCCGCGCACCTGCCGATGTTGTCGCAGGTCAGCGGGGGTCGCGTGGCCGATCCGACGGTCGTGGCGACCGAGGACGAGCCCGCCGAGGCTGACGGGGACGCAACGCCGCCGCCCGTAAAGTCCGAGGAGTGAGTTCTCGCACACAGTGGGTGCCCGTCGTCAGCCTGGCGCTGTCCGTGGCGGGGCTGGCCGTCTCGACCTACCTCACCGTCGCGCACTTCACCGCGGGCGCGCTGCTGTGCGCCGAGGGCGAGGTGATCGACTGCGGCACGGTGACCACCAGCGAGCAGTCCGAGCTGCTCGGCATCCCGGTCGCGGTGCTGGGGCTCGCGTTCTTCGCGTTCCTGACCGTCGCGTGCCTGCCGTTCGCCTGGCGCGGCGAGGTGTGGCACTGGGCGCGGCTGGCGTCCGTCGGCGTCGGCGTGCTGTTCGTGGTGTACCTCGTGGCCGCCGAGTTCCTGCTGATCGGGAAGATCTGCCTGTGGTGCACGGCCGTGCACGTCATCACGCTCGCGCTCGCCGCCGTGCTGGTCGCCGGCGCGTTGCGGCGGAGTACCCTCTGAGGCACCGCTCCCGCATTCCGCGCCCTCCACCCCGCGCGCGCGTCGTACGCGAATCTTTTGGCAAAGACTTCTGGAGGAGCCGTGCCACCGCTCCGTTCCCGCACCACCACCCACGGCCGCAACGCCGCGGGCGCACGCGCGCTCTGGCGCGCGACCGGCATGACCGACAGCGATTTCGGCAAGCCGATCGTGGCCATCGCCAACTCCTACACGCAGTTCGTGCCGGGGCACGTGCACCTGCGCGACCTCGGGGACATCGTGGCCGAGGCGATCCGCGAGGCGGGCGGGGTGCCGCGCGAGTTCCACACGATCGCGGTGGACGACGGCATCGCCATGGGGCACAGCGGGATGCTGTACTCGCTGCCGTCGCGGGAGATCATCGCCGACTCGGTCGAGTACATGGTCAACGCGCACCAGGCCGACGCGATCGTGTGCATCTCCAACTGCGACAAGATCACGCCGGGCATGCTCAACGCGGCGATGCGGCTCAACATCCCGGTGGTGTTCGTCTCCGGCGGGCCGATGGAGGCGGGCAAGGCGGTCGTGGTGGACGGCGTGGCCGTCGCGCCGACCGACCTGATCACCGCGATCTCCGCGTCCGCCTCGCCGGACGTGGACGAGGCCGGTCTGGCCGAGGTCGAGCGGTCCGCCTGCCCGACCTGCGGGTCGTGCTCGGGCATGTTCACCGCGAACTCGATGAACTGCCTCACCGAGGCGCTGGGCCTGGCGCTGCCGGGCAACGGCTCCACGCTGGCCACGCACGCCGCGCGCCGCGAGCTGTTCGCCGAGGCCGGCCGCACGGTCGTGGACCTGTGCAAGCGGTACTACGAGCAGGACGACGAGTCGGTGCTGCCCCGCTCGATCGCGAACCGCAGGGCGTTCGAGAACGCCATGGCGCTGGACATGGCGATGGGCGGCTCGACGAACACCGTGCTGCACATCCTCGCCGCCGCGCGGGAGGGCGAGGTCGACTTCACGCTGGCCGACATCGACGCGCTGAGCCGGCGCGTGCCGTGCCTGTCGAAGGTGTCGCCGAACTCGGACTACCACATGGAGGACGTCCACCGGGCGGGCGGCATCCCGGCCCTGCTGGGCGAGCTGTGGCGGGCCGGCCTGCTCAACGAGGACGTGCACACCGTGCACAGCCCGGACATCGCGTCGTGGCTGGGCGAGTGGGACGTGCGGGCCACGTCGCCCTCCCGGCGGGCCGTCGAGCTGTTCCACGCCGCGCCCGGCGGCGTGCGCACGACGGAGGCGTTCTCCACGTCCAACCGGTGGTCGAAGCTCGACACGGACGCGGCCGGCGGCTGCATCCGCGACGTCGCCCACGCCTACACCAAGGACGGCGGCCTGGCCGTGCTGCGCGGCAACCTGGCCGAGCGCGGCGCGGTGATCAAGGCGGCGGGCATCGACGAGGAGCTGTGGCACTTCGAGGGGCCGGCGCGGGTGGTGGAGTCCCAGGAGGAGGCCGTCTCGGTGATCCTGAAGAAGGAGATCCAGCCCGGTGACGTCCTCGTGATCCGCTACGAGGGTCCGGCGGGCGGGCCGGGCATGCAGGAGATGCTGCACCCCACCGCGTTCCTCAAGGGTGCTGGCCTGGGCCGCAAGTGCGCGTTGATCACCGACGGCCGGTTCTCCGGCGGCACGTCGGGCCTGTCGATCGGCCACGTCTCACCGGAGGCGGCGGGCGGCGGCGTGATCGGCCTGGTCCAGGACGGCGACCGGATCGTCATCGACATCCACGAGCGCCGGTTGGAGCTGCTGGTGGACGAGTCGGTGCTGGCCGAGCGGCGGGCCAAGGTGGAGGCCTCGGAACGGCCCTGGCAACCGACCGACCGCGTCCGCCCGGTCACCGCCGCCCTGCGCGCCTACGCCCGCATGACCACCGACGCCTCCACGGGCGCCGTCCGCGAAGTGAATTAGCCGGAAACCGGAAGACCGGCCGCCGGATGATCCGCCGGCCGGTCTCCACACCCTGGTCACACGGCCCGACGAACGGGCACCACCACGCGAGGTCGCGTCGACCGTTCGCGACTCATTTCCCGGCGATCACGCTCTTCGATCGCCGGGAAATCAGGCGCGAACGGTCTGCCCGCCGCGAAGCGGCAGATCTGCCCTAGCCAGGCGACCGAGCCGCCGTCTGCGGAGCAGCGGCCATGTCACCTAAACACGTAGAGGGTTGCCGCGGTGGCGCCGGCGGCGAGGATGAGGCAGATGAAGCCGGACAGCAGCGGGTGGCGGAACCAGCTGCGGTTGTAGTCGAGGGCCGCGCGGCCGGGGCCGGCGAACAGCACGGCGAACGCCATCGCCGCGTAGACGGCCTCCAGCTCCACCCCGTTGGGTGCGAAGAACCCGCCCCGGTACTTCAGCGCGATGACGTTCGCCATCACGCCGAGCACGCCGGCCGCGGCCAGGGGGGTGAACAGGCCGAGGACGAGCAGCGCGCCGCCGCCGAGCTCGGTCACCCCGGTGACCCACGCCAGGATCCGCGCCTCGCGGAACCCGGCGGACTGCAGGTACTGGGCGAACCCGTCGATGCCCGGCCCGCCGAACAGGCCGAACACCTTCTGCAGGCCGTGCATGACGAACGCGCCGCCCAGGGCCAGCCGCAGCACCAGCAGGCCGATGTCGGCGCTCGCGGTCCAGCCGAACTTCCTGCGCTCGTCCTCGTCGTCGAAGGTCTCGTAGTGCGCGGGCTTGTCGTCCAGGTCGGCTACCGGCGTGTAGCCGGTCGCGTCGAACGCGGTCGTGTCCTTGGTGAACGCGCTGTTGTCGATCGTCCGCGTGCCGTCGTCGAAGTGGTGAACTCCTCCGCCCACGCCACTCGTCGAGTAGAACCCGTCGTCGGAGTAGCCGCCCGATGCTTTCGAGCGGTCGTCGTGAGTAGCCACGCACCCGCACGTTAGGAGGTTCGGACGACGTCCGCGAGCGTCCGTTTCGGGGTGTACGTACACCCGAATGGCCTAATAATCACCCTCGACCAGGTTCGCCGGCCGCTCACCGCGGGCGAACCGCGCGATCTCGGCGGCCGCCACCGCGTACGCGCGGTCGGCGCTGCCCGTGCAGCTGCCGGCCACGTGCGGCGTGAGGAACAGGCCCGGCGCCGTCCACAGTGGATGGTCCGACGGCAGGGGTTCCGGCTCGGTCACGTCCAGCGCCGCGCGCAGCCGCCCCGACGTCAGCTCGGCCACCAGCGCGTCGGTGTCGACGACCGCGCCGCGGGCCGCGTTGACCAGGATCGCGCCGTCCTTCATCCGGGAGAGGAACTTCGCGTCGACCATCCCGGTGGTCTCCTCGGTCAGCGGCACGACGACGAGCACCGCGTCGAACCCGCCCAGCAGGTCGGGCAGCTCGTGCACGCCGTGCACACCGGGCCGCGCGGTGCGGCCGACCAGGGTCGCGGTCGCGTCGAACGGCTCCAGCCTGCGGCGGAACTGCTCGCCCAGGTCACCCGCGCCGACCACGAGCACCTTCTTGTCCTGCAACGTGTCGGTGAAGTGGTAGTCCCAGCGCCGCTCCTGCCTGGCCCGCTCGAACACCGGGAAGTCGCGGTAGATCGCCAGCAGCGCGCCGATCGCCCACTCCGCCGTGCTGCCACCGTGCGCGCCGCGGCACGTCGACAGCATCACCCCATCGGGTACGACCCCGATGAACCGCTCGGCGCCCGCCGAGAGCAGCTGCACCAGCTTCAACGACGGCAGCTGCGCGAACACGTCCCGAGGGTCCGCGCCCGTGAGGAACTTCGGCACCAGGACTTCCGCCCGCGCGGCCTCGGCCGGCAGCGGCTGCCCCGGCTCGTAGCGGAGGGGGCGCACACCCTCCACGTCGGACAGCACGCGGACACCCAGGTCGTCGGGGACCAGAACGGTGAGGCTCACGGGTTCGCACGTTACGGCACACTGGCCGCCATGCGGGAGCACGACGTCCACTCCGCGGACGGCACGCGGATCAGGTTGTGGCGCACCGACGGCGACGGGCCGGACGTGCTGCTCAGCCCCGGGCTCGGCGCGGTTCCCACGCTGTGGCCGGAGCTGCCGTCGGCCCGCGTGCACAGCTGGTACCACCGCGGCACCCTCGACTCGGACCGGCCCGCCGACCCCGCCCGCATCGAGCTGGCCGACCACGTCGCCGACGCGCTGGCCGTGCTCGACGACGGCGGGATCGAGCGGTGCGTGGTGATGGGCTGGTCGATGGGCGTCACGGTGGCCGCGGAGCTGGCGTTGCGGCACCCGGACCGGGTGAGCGGCCTGATGCTGGTGGCGGGCGCGCCGGGCGACACGTTCGCGGACGTGCTCGGCTTCCCGGGCGTGCCACCGCCGGTGCGGCGGCTGATCGGCGTGGGCGGGGTGACGGCGTTGAAGGCGGCCGGGCCGCTGCTGGACGCCGTGCTGCACCGCGTGCCGGTGCCGGACGTCGGCGGGCCGCTGCTCGGGTCGCTGCGCCGGTACCTGCGGCACGACTGGCGCTGGTACTTCACGCTGGCCCTGGCCCTGGGCCGGGCGCCCCGGCTCGACCTGACCGGCGTGACGTGCCCCACAACGGTGCTGGCGGGCCGGTACGACTTCCTGGCCTCGACCGACGGTGTGCTCGGCCCGGTCGCCGCGCTGCCGCAGGCCAGGGTGCGGGTGCTGCCGAACACGCACTTCCTGCCGCTGGAGGACCCGCGGGTGGTGGTGGACGAGCTGGAGCTGCTGCTCGACCGGGCGGACGCCGTGCAGCGGGCACTGCGGGACGAGGTGGAAGGGCCGCTCACCTCGCGTTCACGGCCGCGCGCCTAACCTGGGACCCGTGTCGCGACTGCGTGGAGTGCTGATCGGGTCGGCCTTGGGCCTGCTGGCCGCGGGCTGCGCGAGCTTCCCCGAGCAGCCGGGACCGGCGGGGTGGAGCGCGGCCGTGCAGCTGACGCCGCAGGCCGGGCCGGTGCCCGAACTGCCCGGCGAGCTGCCGAAGGGGCCCGCCGACGGCAGGCAGCCCGGCCAGCAGCAGACCCCCGTGCCGCCGCCGCAGGGCTGCAAGGACTTCAGCCCGGCCGTGGTCGGCACCTGCCTCAACCCCGTTTCCGGGGTGGCGCTGACCGACATCAACCAGACCACCGGCGCGGTGACCGCGCTGGCGACCGAGCGGACCACCGGCCGGCTGCTCAAGGTGACCAAGGACGTCGACCCGGTCGAGGTGGCGAAGTTCGACGTGGACGCCTCCAGCGGTGGCGGGCTCACCGGGCTCACGCTCTCGCCGACGTACCCCGAGGACCAGCTGGTCTACGTGTACGTGACCACGGCGACCGACAACCGGGTGATGCGGCTCGCGCCCGGCGACGTGCCGAAGCCGGTGCTGACCGGCATCCCGAAGGGCCGGACCGGCAACCGGGGCGTGCTCGCCTACGACCGCTCCGGTGCGCTGCTGGTGGCCACCGGCGACGGCGGCGACCCGGCCGCGGCGGCCGACCCGAACTCGCTGGCCGGGAAGGTGCTGCGGATCGACGGCACCGGCCAGCCCGCGCGCGGCAACCCGACGCAGGGCTCCCGGGTGCTCGCGAGCGGGCTGAGGTCGCCGGGCGGGCTGTGCGTGTCCGGAGACGGGTCCAAGACGTGGGTGACCGACGCGGCCGCGACCGCCGACGTGCTGTACCGGGTGGAGCCGGGCAAGGCGCTCGGCGACCCGGCGTGGTCGTGGCCGGAGCGGCCCGGGGTGGGCGGCTGCGGTTCGTTCTCGAACCTGGTGATGGTGACCACGAGCGCCGCGCCGGGCCTGCTCAACCTGCCGATGAACCCGGACGGCAGCTTCACCGGCAAGCCCGAGCTGACCATGGACGGCCCGGACGGCTTCGGCCGCCTCGGCCCGGTGGTGATGCTCGACGACACGACCGCGCTCGCCGGCACCGTGAACAAGGAGGCGGGCGGCGCGCCGGTCTCCAGCGACGACCGCGTGGTGATCATCGTGCGGGACGGCGGCGGCGAGGGCGGCAAGGACTGACGCCCGCCGTCAGGGCGCCGCGGTGCGGTAGATGGCGTCCGCCACCTGCCAGTACAGGCCCTTCGGGTGGTCGCGGAACAGCGGTTCGGTGCCGAACAGCACCGCCCGCGCGCCCTTCGGCGACGTGCCCGCCACGACCGCCGCCCGACCGGCCGCCTCGTCCTGGCCGCCCGACCCGTCGGGGCGCGCGGCCCAGTGCCCGGCGACCAGGTCCTGGTACCGCTGCCGCGCGCTCACCCCCGGTCCGAGGTCGGTGAACCAGTGCGGCGCGTACACGAACGAGTGGTCGACGGCGCCGGTCTCGTCCACCACCGCCACGACCCCGTTCGCGTCCTCACGACCCGCGACCGCGCGCACCGGCAGCACCCCCGCGTCGGCGTTGAACCGGGCGCCGGTGGCGCCGCGCGTCACCACGCCGCCGCGGGCCAGGAACCCGTCCACCGCGGCCCTGGCCGGCGCGCCCAGCTGGTCGTAGCGCAACCCGGACGACACGACCAGCACGTCGACCCCGGACAGGTCGAACCCGGCGTCCACCGTCGCCGTGGACACCGGTCGCACGTCGAACCCCATGTCCCGCAACGCCTTCAGCTCGTCCGCCGCCACCGCGCCGGCCACCACGGGACGCCGCAGCGGCGCACCGCCGGGCGTGGCCGACGTGAACCGGACGCCGTACCGGTCGGCCACCTCCTCGGCCGCCGACCGCGCCGACGCGGGCACCACGATCGTGCCGTCGTCCTGCCTGCGCAGTTCCAGGCCACGCCCGAGCAGGTCGTTCACCGCCGCCGCGTCCTTGCCGTCGGCCAGGACCAGCGCCAGGTCGCTGCCCCTGGGCGCGCCGACCGACCCCGTCGGCGACGCCGCCACCACGTCGCGCCCGCGCACGTCGACCGGCCCGTCGCGCACGACGTCGACCGAAGCGCCCCACAGCAGCCGGTGGCTCCAGCCGCTGATGTCGTACATCACGTCCACCCGGTCGGAGATGTCCCGGCCCGCCTCCAGCATCACGTTGGCCAGCGCCCGCTTCGGCTGGTGCAGGTCCACCACGTACGACCCGGCCGGGTAGGACCGGTCGCCGAGGGTGAACGCCCGGTCGGCCCGCCGCACCCGCACGTCGTGCGCCAGCAGGTGGTCGACCAGCCTGGCCGCCGCCGGCCCGGACCGCTGCCCGTCGCCCACGGGGATGACGTACGCGCGCGGGAACTCTGTGGTGTAGCGGTCTTCCGGGCCGAAGCCGGGCACGTAACCGTCCGGCACCGCCCGCTGCGGCTCGCCGGCCAGTCCGCGGCGGAACATCTCGATCTGGTTGTCCACCATCGGGAGCCGATGCTCCTTCACGTACGCGAGGGCGCTGCGGATCGTCGCCTCGACCACGTCGGTGTTGATCGCCGAACGCCGCCGCAACTCGGTCACCGGCTGCGTCGTGTAGTCGGCCCGGTTCACGCGCATGGGGATCTCGATCGTGTAGGACACCGCGCCGTGGTACATCGAGTACTGGGCGGTGTAGATCGGCGCCCAGCCGTCCCACACGCCCGGCTCGTAGTCCCGGAACGGGATCTCCGGCTCGGCCGCCTCCGGGTGGCCGAGGCCGCGCACCGCGTCCTCCATGCGCAGGCCGCCCGCGTAGCCGTGCCCGATGTAGAGGTCGAAGTCGTAGTTCTGGCCGTGCGGCGGTGTGGTCGGCTCGATCAGCGTGTTGGCCACGTACCCGTGCTCGTCCAGCACCAGCAGCGGCTGGATGCGCTTGACCACGTCCCGCATCGCCCGCGACTCCGGCTGCGACGAGGTGGCGAAGTCGCGGTTGAGGTCGAACCCGCGGGCGTTGGCCCGCGTCCCGGCCACCCGCCCGTCCGGGTTCGCGGTCAGGTTCACGTGCACCCGGTGGCGGCGCAGCAGTTCCAGGGTGGCCGGGTCGGAGGCGAACGCGAGGTCTTCGAGCACGCGCAGCGCGCCGTCGGTGCCCTCCCACTCGTCGCCGTGGATGTTGGCGTTGACCCACACCGGCGCCTTGTAGCCGGCGCGGAGGAACATGTCGCGGGCGGCGGACGCCGGCGCGTTCTCGATCCGGTCGCGCCACGCCTCCTGCCTGCGGGTCTCCGCGGGGCTCTCCGGCGCGGTGAGCGTGACCAGGTAGAGGTCGCGTCCCGCCGTCGACCTGCCGACGACCTCGACGGACACCCGGTCGCTGCGCCGTTGCAGGTCGTTGAGGCGTGGCGCGAGGGAGTGGTAGGGCGCGAGGCCGAGCTTGATCGCCCGGTCGGCCTGGTCCTCCGGGTACACGCGCAGCCGGGTGCGGCGCGGGTAGCCGGGGTTGGCGTCGGGCCAGTTGTCGCCGCGCGCGGTGGCGTGCAGCGGCGGGTCGACAGCGGCGACCTGGTTGCGCTCCGGGCCGTTGCCCGGCTCGTGGGCCCGGCCGACCGCGGGCGCGGCGGTCGCGGGGGTGGTCATCGTGGCCAGCAGCAACAGCGTGAGCGTCAACCAGCGCACCGTGCCCCCTAGGGGTGATCGCCGAAGAACTCCTCCACCCTGACTAGTGGGTGCGGGTGATCCCGGTCAACCGGTCGAACGGCTGGTCAGCCGCTCACCCGGCGCCGAGGCACACGAACGGGCGACGCAGCGGGTCCACGGCGACCGCCTCGGCCAGCGCCACCGCCGGTGACGCGCCGCCTGCGAGGTTGCGGTGGAAGTCGGCCATCGCCGCCGCCGACGGCCGGTCGCCGACCCGGCTGGACGCGGCGATCACCGTGCGCGCGCCACTGGCCAGCAGCGCGCCGGCGAACCCCAGCGGCTCGTCACCGGGCCGCACCCGGTTCAACGCCAGTTCGCACGCGGCCAGCACGACCTGGTGCGGCGGCCTGCGCACCCGGCCGATCTCGTGCGCGAACAGCGCGCCGTCCACCAGCTCCAGCCGTGAGAACAACGCGTTCTCCTGCTCGTGCTCGCCGTGCGCGGCGATGTGCGCGAGCTCCACGCCGTCCAGCGCCGCCAGCACCTTGCCGACCCTGGCCTCGGTGACGCCGAGCGTCGTCGCGCCGCCGTGGTAGCCCGCGAGCCGGTCGATCTCGCCCTGCGCGGCCTGCAACCCGGGGCCGCGCACCAGCAGCACGCCGTCGGCGACCTCACGCGCCTCGCGGATCGCCGACATCCACGCGGTGGCCGACGGCACGGCCGTCGTCGGCCGGTTGGCGCACGTCGGCAGCACACCCCACGGCACCACGTACAGCGCGCCCGTGGGCACCACGACCAGGGACCGGTCCCCGATCATCGGCGCCAGCGGGCGCAGCAGCAGCCGGTCGAGCTTCTCCGCCTCGCGGCGCGCGGACGCCGAGATCACCTCGACCAGCGGCGCCGGGAGGTGGTCGGGCGCGAGCGCGTTGAGGTCGGCGTGCAGGCGGCGTGCGCCCTCGGTGGCGGCGGCGGCGGAGCCCAGGCGCACCATGCGGACCCGTTCACCGGCGAACACGACGGCGATCAGCTCGTCGCCGGACACCGCGAAGCTCACCACGGCCCGCCCGCACAACCGGCCCAGCACCTCGTCCGGCGTGACGACCGGGCGCGGCGTGCCCCACGGGCTCGCGCTCCACCCCATCCGGGTGGCGGCGCGCTGGCTCGCCTTGAGCCGCGCCTCCAGCTCACCGGTCGGCAGGCCGTCGAGGCGGGCGCGCAGCAGCACGCGGCTGAGCCTGCGCACGTCGGCGATGCGCTCACCCAGCTCCGAATCCACTGTGGACTCCGCCGGGTCGTACCGGTACAGCTGGGCCCTGGTGCGCTCCAGCCAGGTGAACAGGCGCTTGGCGTTGGCCGCCGAGTCACGGCCGCGCAGCACCAGCCGCACGGCGAGTTCGCCCAGCTCACGGCCGTGCACGGCGGTGCCGGACACCAGTTCCAACCCGCCGAGCCGGTCCCGCATCCGGCCCAGCTCGGCCAGCCCCGCCTTGGCCTGCGCCAACGCCACCCGGTGGTTGCCGCGGGCCAGCGCCAGCTCCGCCCGGCACAGCCGCAGCAGCATCCGGTGGTCGATCGGCGCGATCCGGCGCGACTTGGGCACGCTGCGCAGCAGTTCGGCGCCCCGGTCCGGGTCGCCGCGGCGGATCTCCAGGCGGGCCGCCAGCACCAGCGCGAACGCGGCCTGGTCGGCGAGCTTCAGCCCGGCCAGCTCCGCGGACAGCTCGATCGCCCGCCGCACCACCTCGGCGACCGGGCGCCGCGACTCCAGCGCGCGCACCGCGTCCACCCGCAACGCGATCAGCCCCGCGACCGCCGCCCACGCCGGGCTGCCGCGACCGACCAGCTTGCGCTGCGCCGAGGTCGCCATCCGCCGGGCCAGCCTGAGGTCGCCGTCCTGCAACGCGGCCGCCGCGCGGAACAGCTCGGCCTCGGCGACGTCCTGCCCGATGCGCTGGCGGCGCAGTTCGGGCAGCACCTCGTCCAGCAGCCGGCCCGCCTCGTCGGCCAGCCCGACGCTGATCATCGCCTCGGCCTGGTCGATGCGCAGGCGCAGCAGCAGGCCCGGTTCGAGGTCCTGGAACGCCCGGTTGGCCTCGTGGTAGTGGCGCAGCGCGGCCGGGATGTCGCCGGCGCGCTGCACCGCGTTGCCCAAGGCGTGCTTGGCGATCGCGGCGCGCAGCGGCAGGTCGTGGGCGTCGGCGAGCTCGACGGCGCGGTTGAGGTCGCGGACGGCCTTGTCGTGGCGGTGCACCTCGCCGTGCGCGTTGCCCCGGTTGGACAGGGCCAGCGCGAGCAGGTCGACGGCGTCGGGGTCACCGCCGGCGGAGTCGGCGATCGGGGCGGCGTGCGCGGCGAGGCGGCGTTCGCTGCGGTCGATCTCCCGGTCCAGCTGGGCGATGCCCTCGTCGATGCGGCCGACCCGGCACAGCAGGGCGGCGCGGTTGAGGTTGACCAGGGTCGACAGGTGCGCCCGCAACGCCTCGTCCCGCAGGCCGACGAGCTCTGCGTCCACGCCCGCGAGCTGGGTGAGGCCGTCGTCCACCTTGCCGGTCTCGGCCAGGCAGAACGCCAGGGTGTTGCGCAGCCGGGTGCGGACCTCCAGGCGTTCCTGCGGGTCGATCCCCTCGGTCTCCAGCAGCGACAGGCCCTTGCGCATCTGCCGGATGGCGGCGGGGTGGCGGTCGGCGGTGGCCGCGTCCAACGCGCTGCGGTGCAGTTGCCGGGCCCGTGCGACCGCGTGGCCGGGTCCGGCGGAGCCGCGCCTCCCGCGTGGTCCGCCGGCGGGGCTCTGCGAAGGCACGGTCATATGAGATCACAGGCACCGAGCGGGTGCCGCCGGCCTGGGGCCGGCGGCATCCGGTGCGACGTCACCCCGGTCGGCGGGCGCTACCTCGTCTGGGTGGCGGCCGTCGGCTCGTCCGTGGTGGGCTTGTACGGGCCACCGTTCGTCTCGGGGTCGCCCGTCGGCTTGTACGGGCCGCCCATCGGCGTGACCAGCGGGTCGACGGCCGGGTCGCCGGTCGGCTTGTACGGGCCGCCGGTCGGCTCGACACCACCGCCGACGAGCAGGTCGACCTCGGTCGACTCGGTGTCGGTCGCCTCGTCGACGATCCGGTCCTCGATGGCGTCGATCTCGGCGACGAGCTTCGGGTCAGTACGAGTCATGGCGTTGCCTCCCCTACAACGGGTCCCCTGGACGGGGCATCCTCTGGGTCTGATTGCCGATCCGGTGAGCCCCCCGACCCTCCCGAACGGCTCAAGCCTGACACAGATGGACGCACCTGAGCGGAGGAAATTTACCGAGAGCGACCAACGTGCCGATCTTGAGCTTCGCTACCAGCACCGAAGAGGTGTTTCGACCAGTGTTACCACTCGAATGGGCGAACGTATTAACAGAGTGCAGGCACTCTGGGTCCGCAATAAGGCGACTCCACCCGCGTGTGGACGCACGGGCCCCGGACATGCGACGGCGGTGGGGTGGGGCCGCGTCGCGCGACCCCGCCCCACCGCCGGACCACCCGCTACGAGCAGCGGGCGATGATCAGCTCACGCACGCGCTTGGCGTCCGCCTGACCCTTCGTCGCCGTCATCACCGCGCCGACGATCGCACCCGCCGCCGCCACCTTGCCGTCGCGGATCTTCGCCGCCACGTCCGGCTGCGCGGCCAGCGCCTCGTCCACCGCCCGCTCCAGCGCGGAGTCGTCGGAGACGACCTTCAACCCCCGCGCCTCGATGACCGCCTCGGGCTCGCCCTCGCCGTTCAGCACACCGGTGACCACCTCGCGGGCGAGCTTGTTGGTCAGCTCACCGGCGTTCACCAGCGCGACGACCCGCGCGATCTGCACCGGCGTGATGCCCAGCTCGGCCAGCTCGACGCCCCGGGCGTTGGCCTCCTTGGTCAGGTAGGCCGCCCACCACGACCGGGCCTCGGTGTGCGTGGCGCCCGCGTCGACGGTGGCCGCCACCAGGTCCACCGCACCGGCGTTGACCAGGTCGCGCAGCTCGGCGTCGGTCAACGACCACTCCTGCTGCACCCGCTTGCGGCGCTCCCACGGCAGCTCCGGCAGCGTCCCGCGCAGCTGGTCGACCCACTCGCGCGACGGCGCGATCGGCACCAGGTCGGGCTCCGGGAAGTACCGGTAGTCCTCCGCCGTCTCCTTGGTCCGCCCCGACGACGTGCTGCCGGTCGACTCGTCGAAGTGCCGGGTCTCCTGCGTGATCGTGCCGCCGGCCGCCAGCCGCGCACCCTGGCGGGTCATCTCGAACCGCACCGCCCGCTCGACGCTGCGCAGCGAGTTCACGTTCTTGGTCTCGGTGCGGGTGCCGAACTCGGTCGCGTCCTTGGCCATCAGCGACACGTTCGCGTCGCAGCGCAGCGAACCCTGGTCCATCCGGACGTCCGACACGTCGAGCGCCTTCAACAGGTCGCGCAACGCCGTGACGTAGGCGCGCGCCACCTCGGGCGCCCGCTCACCGGTGCCCGTGATCGGCTTGGTGACGATCTCGATCAGCGGCACGCCGGCGCGGTTGTAGTCCAGCAGCGAGTGCTCCGCGCCGTGGATGCGGCCCGTCGCGCCACCGACGTGCAGCGACTTGCCGGTGTCCTCCTCCATGTGCGCGCGCTCGATCTCGACCCGGAACAGCGAGCCGTCGTCCAGCGTCACGTCGAGGAAGCCGTTGAACGCGATCGGCTCGTCGTACTGCGAGGTCTGGAAGTTCTTCGGCATGTCCGGGTAGAAGTAGTTCTTCCGGGCGAACCGGCACCACTCGGCGATCTCGCAGTTGAGCGCCAACCCGATCCGGATCGCCGACTCCACCGCCTGGCCGTTGAGCGCGGGCAGCGCGCCGGGCAGGCCGAGGCAGGTCGGGCAGACCTGCGTGTTGGGCTCGCCGCCGAAGACGTTCGCGCAGCCGCAGAACATCTTGGTGTTGGTGTGCAGCTCGACGTGCACCTCCAGCCCGAGCACCGGGTCGAAGCGCTCGATGACCTCGGCGTAGTCCATCAGCTCGTGCACCGACGTCATGCCTTCCCGTCCTTCCGCAGACCCCGCACGGCCAGCGCCGCACCGGTGATCGCCACCAGGATGCTCGCCACCGCGTTGGCCAGCGCGAGCTTGTCGTTCTTGCCGCGGGCCGCCTTCAACGTGGAGAACGCGCTGGTGGCCGCACCCGCGGCGCCGACCAGCGACAGGATCGTGCGTCCGCGCTTCACCGGGCACCCGCCAACTGCGGCACGCCGCTGATGACCGGCGCGCCCAGGGCCGCGTCACGCGCCACCTCGTACGCCGCCGCCACCCGGTACATCCGGTGGTCCTGCAACGCGGGCGCCATGATCTGCAGGCCGACCGGCAGGCCGTCTTCGTCGGACAGTCCGCTGGGCACGCTCATCGCGGCGTTCCCGGCCAGGTTCGCCGGGATCGTGCACAGGTCCGCCTTGTACATCGCCATCGGGTCGCCGGTGCGCTCGCCGATCCGGAACGCCGTGGTCGGCGTCGTCGGGGAGACCAGCACGTCCACGGTGGCGAACGCGGCGTCGAAGTCGCGGCTGATGAGCGTGCGCACCTTCTGCGCCGAGCCGTAGTACGCGTCGTAGTAGCCCGACGACAGCGCGTACGTGCCAATCATGATGCGGCGCTTCACCTCGGGGCCGAAACCGGCCTCGCGGGTCAGCGACATGACCTCCTCGGCGCTGCGGGTGCCGTCGTCGCCCACGCGGATGCCGTACCGCATCGCGTCGAACCGGGCCAGGTTGGACGACGCCTCGCTGGGCGCGATCAGGTAGTACGCCGGCAGCGCGTAGTCGAAGCTCGGGCAGGAGACCTCGACGACCTCCGCGCCCAGCTGCTTGAGCTGCGCCACGGCCGCCTCGAAGCTGCGCAGCACGCCCGGCTGGTAGCCCTCGCCGCTGAACTGCGTGACCACGCCGACGCGCACACCGGACAGGTCGCCGCTCGCGCCCTCGCGCGCCGCCGCGACCACCGGCGGGACCGGCGCGTCGATCGAGGTCGAGTCCATCGGGTCGTACCCGGCGATGACCTCGTGCAGCAGGGCCGCGTCCAGCACCGTGCGGGCGCACGGCCCGGCCTGGTCCAGCGACGACGAGAACGCCACCAGGCCGTAGCGCGACACACCGCCGTAGGTGGGCTTCACGCCGACCGTGCCGGTGACCGAGCCGGGCTGGCGGATCGAGCCGCCGGTGTCCGTGCCGATCGACAGCGGCGCCTCGAACGCGGCCAGCGCCGCCGCCGAGCCACCGCCCGAGCCGCCGGGGATGCGGTCGGTGTCCCACGGGTTGCGGGTCGGGCCGTAGGCGGAGTTCTCGGTGGAGGAACCCATCGCGAACTCGTCCATGTTGGTCTTGCCGAGGATCACCACGCCGGCTTCCTTGAGCCTGCGGGTGACCGTGGCGTCGTAGGGCGGCAGCCAGCCTTCGAGGATCTTCGAACCGACCGTGGTCGGCACGCCCTCGGTGGTGAGCACGTCCTTGAGCGCGATCGGCACGCCGGCCAGCGGACCCACGTGGGCGCCCGCGGCGATGTCGTCGTCGACCTTGCGGGCCGCGGTCAGCGCGCCCTCGGTGTCGACGTGCAGGAACGCGTGGATCGCGCCGTCGACCTCGGCGATCCGGTCGAGGTGGGCCTGCGCGACCTCCACCGCGGAGACCTCGCGGCTCGCGATCCTGGCGGCCAGTTCGGCGGCCGTGGCGCGGGTCAGGTCGGCGGTCATGCTTCCTCCCCCAGGATGCGGGGCACGCGGAAACGACCGTCCTCGGCGGCGGGGGCGCCCGCGAGCGCCTGCTGCTGACCGAGGCTGGGACGCACCACGTCCTCGCGGAACACGTTGGTCAGCGGAACGGCGTGCGAAGTGGGCGGGATGTCCGCGGTGGCGATGTCGCCCACCGTGGCCACCGACTGCAGGATCACGTCCAACTGGCCGGCGAACAGGTCCAGCTCGTCGTCGGTGACGGCGAGCCTCGCCAAGCGGGCCAGGTGCGCGACCTCGTCGCGGGAGATGCTGGGCACCTCGTCAACCCCCGTGGGTCGGTTTTTCGGATTGGGAACCCGCCGAGTCTATTGGCTGGTCAGACGGGGCCTCGACCGGGTTACCCGCGCTCGCGCGCGTGGGTGCGCGATTTTACCCGTGTGCAACGCGCCTGGTGGGTCGGAAAGCGAAGCTGCGTCTGCCAGAATCATCGATCGGCGAGTTTCCACCTCGATGCTCCACCACAGCCTTTGGAGGCGTGCACCGTGTCCTTCCTGATCCGGGTCCAGCTCCCGGACCGTCCCGGCACACTGGGCGCGGTCGCCTCCGCGCTCGGCGCGATCGGGGCCGACATCCTCAGCGTGGACGTGGTGGAGCGCGGGGCCGGCCTGGCCATCGACGACCTGGTGGTGGAGCTGCCGTCCGGGCGGTTGCCGGACGTGCTGATCACGGCCGCGGAGTCCATCGACGGGGTCGAGGTGGACGCGGTCCGGCCGTACGCGGGTGTGCTGGACACCCACCGCGAGCTGGAACTGGTGGAGGACGTCGCCGAGGACCCGCGCAACGGCCTCGCGATCTTCACCGAGGGCGTGCCGAAGATCATCCGTGCGGGGTGGGCGGTGGTCGTCTCGTGGGACGGCGGCACCGCGCACCGCATGACCTCCTCCTCGGCCGCGCCCGAGACGAAGCTCCAGACCCCGCCGTGGCTCCCGCTGGCCCGGGCGACCGTGCTGGACGGCGAGGACGACTGGGTGCCCGCCACCTGGCAGGAACTGGGCACCGAACTGGCCGCCACCCCGCTGGGCAAACCGGACCGCGTCCTGCTGGTGGGCCGCCCGGGCGGCCCGATGTTCCGCGCCGCCGAGGTCGCCCGCCTCGCCCACCTGGCCGGCATCGTCTCCGTCGTCCTCCCCGACTGACCAGCGTGTCCTACCTCCAGAACCCGCGTGTCCTACGTTCAGAACGCGCGTGTCCTACGTTCGCGTCGTGCGTGTCCTACGTTCGCGTACCCCGAGTTGAACACTCAGAACAGTCGATCTTGTTCTGAGTGTTCAACTCGGGGGTCCTGAACGTAGGACACGCGTGACGCGAAGGTAGGACACGCGCGTTTTCAGGTGTTGCGGCCGGTGGTGGCGATGGTGACGCCCAGGCCGATCATGGTCAGGCCGCCGAAGCCGCCCACCAGGGCGAGGCGGCGGGGTGAGCGGGCGAACCAGCCGCGGGCGGTGGCGGCGGCCAGGCCCCAGACGCTGTCCGACGCCACGGCGATGACGTTGAACACCAGGCCGAGCACGAGCATCTGCACCGCCACGTTGCCCTGCGCGCGGTCCACGAACTGCGGCAGCACGGCGGCGAAGAACACGATCGTCTTGGGGTTGGCCACGCCGACCGCGAAGCCCTCCCACAAGGTGCGCAGACCCCCGTGCGCCGGACCACCACCGGTGAACGACGCGTGCAGAGCCCCGCGCCGCCGCACCGCCTTCACCCCCAGGTACACCAGGTACGCCGCACCGACGAGCTTCAGGGTCGTGAACACGACCGCCGACCGCTCCACGATCGCACCGACACCGAACGCGACGGCCACGACGAGGGCGTAGGCACCGAGCGTGTTGCCCAGGACCGTGATCAGCGCGGCACGCCTGCCCTGCGCCAACGCCCGGCCGACCACGAACAGCACGCTGGGTCCGGGTATCACGATCAGCAGGAACGACATGGCCGCGAAGGCGATGAGCCGGTCAGTGGACACCATGGCCCAACGAAACCACGGCGAACACCCGCTCTACCAGTGCTTTTCGCCGCACCGGCGTCAGCGTCGAAGCCCGAGAGCCAGCCGCACGAGCTGTGCGTTGTCCACCGCCGCCGAGCCGTCACGGGCGGTGAGCGTGTCCTCCAGCCCGACTCGTGTGTCGAGCCCGAGCGACAACGCGTAGTGCAGCACCGGCCACGCGCTGTCGTCCTCGCCGTGCAGCAGGATCGGCACCCCCAGCGGCCCGAGCAGGTCGAGCAGCCGTTGCGCGTCGGCCGTCGTCTCCCCCGGCCGCACCTCGGCCAACACCCGCACCGTCCCCGCGGGCACCCCGGCGTCCACCAGAGTCCGAGCAGCCCGCTCGTGGAACACACCCAGCTCGATCCCGACACCCGCGTCGCGCAACGCGGCGGCGACCTCACGCCAGCCGTCCTCGTGGACGTTGACCGAGGCGAAGTCCGGACGCCCGGCGGCCAACCCCGCCCACCCGCGCACCAACTCCGCCCGCCGCACGGGGTCCGGCACGATCCACGCCCCGGTGGTCACGCCGATCTCCGCGTGCGGCACCACGCCCCGGACCACGGAGACCGCGGTGGCGACCTCCGGACCGGCCAGCACCTCCAACCCGACCACGTCACGAGGGTGCACGTGGAACGACGTCACGCCCGACTCGGCGCACGCCGCAGCGTCGGCCGCCAGCTGCTGCGGGGTGATCGGCAGACTAGGGTGGCTGCCCGACTCGCGGGCGCCGTTCAGACAAGCCTGGAGCACGAAACCCACCGAACCACAAGGTGTTGGATACCGCCATGCCGACGCTGACCCCAGCCCTGCTGCGCCACCACGCGGGCGCCAAGTCGTACTGGCGCGGGCTGACCTACCGGGACTCCGTGGTCGAGTTGGCGGTGCGCTCACGGCACGTGGAAGGCGTCGTGGTCGGCACGGCCGAGTACCGGGTCGCGCTGCACTGGGAGGGCACCCACCTGGCCGGCACCTGCACGTGCCCGTACGGGTCGCAGGGCTTCTTCTGCAAGCACTGCGTCGCGGTCGGCCTGGTGCTGCTGGAGCGCGACCTGACCGTGCCGCCGCCGGACGCGGAGGACGAGGAGCTGCGCGTCCGCCTCGCCGGGCTCGACCACGCGACGCTGGTGGAGCTGCTCTACGACCGGGCCGCGCGGGACCGGTCCCTGCGCGACGAGATCATGCGAGTTCGAGGCTGAACCCGAGCGCGGTCACGTCCACGCCCGGCACCGGCCGCCAGTCGCGCTCGGGCAGCCGCTGGAACCCCAGCCGCTGGTAGAGCCGGTGCGCCGTGGTCATGTGCTCGGAACTGCTCATCACCAACCGCCGCGCGCCGAGCTCGCGCGCCCGCACGATCACCGCCCGCACCAACGCCTCGCCCACACCGCGACCGCGGGCGGACGGGCTCACCGCGAGCATCCGGAACTCCACCTCGCCGTCCCGGCTGACCTCGGCGTACGGGGTGCCGGGCCGGACCACCGTGACGGTGCCGAGCACGGTCTTCTCCACGTCCACCGCGACCAGCAGTTCCGCCTCGCGGGCACGGGTCCGCGTATCGACGAGCGTGTCGGCGTACCCGCCGGTGTGGCTGTCGATGTGGCGGTCGGCTCGGTAGGCGGCCACGGTGATCGCACCCGCCGCCGCCCACTCCTCTTCCCGGGCGGGCCTCACCACGATGTCGGCCATCTGGTTCCTCTCCACGTCAACGGACGTCCCGATTGTCGTCGGAGACCACTGCGGGGGAAGGGGTTCGATCAAGATTCGGGCCGGATGTGGGCCGGATGCCGGTGCCACCTCCGCGTCGACCGCAGGACTGCGGGCGCGATGATGTCGGGATGACTCTTCCCGGTGCGATCGAACTCCCCGACGGCGCGCGCGTGCGCGGCCGCGGCCTGCGGAACCCGACGCCCGAGGGCACGCCGGACTACGCGCTGTACCTCGGCTCGCCCCGGATGCGACGCGACGTGATGGCGCGCGCGGACGCCCCCTCGTGGCCGCACGAGTGGGTCGAGTGGCCGGACTTCCGGTTGCCCAGGTCGCCGGAGCACGCCGTGGCGCTGATCCGGGACCTGCACGCGCGGGCCGCGGCCGGTGAGCGGGTCGAGGTGGCGTGCGGCGGCGGCGTGGGCCGAACCGGCACGGTGATCGCCTGCCTGGCCGTGCTGGCGGGCGTCCCATCGGGTGAGGCCGTGGCGTGGACGCGGGCCAACTACAGCCGGCGCGCGGTGGAAACGCCCTGGCAGAAGCGCTGGGTCAGGCGCTTCCCGGACGTGACGTCGAAGCGTTAATCGGTTGCCCGGCTTCCCGCCCGGCTGCTTTGGTGGCCGTCGTCCTTGTCGTCGACCGAGGAGAACCGCCGTGCCGGCTGTCATGCCCTTCCAGAAGGTCGTATTCGCCTGTCTCGAAGAGGACATGACGCTTGGTGCGAACGCTGAACTTGGGGATCCTGGCGCACGTCGACGCCGGTAAGACGAGCCTGACCGAGCGGCTGCTGCACGCCGCCGGTGTCATCGACGAGGTCGGTCGCGTCGACGACGGCACCACGCAGACCGATTCGCTGGCCCTGGAACGGCGGCGCGGCATCACCATCAAGGCCGCGGTGGTGTCGTTCGACGTGGGCGGCACGACGGTCAACCTGGTCGACACACCCGGTCACCCGGACTTCATCGCCGAGGTGGAACGGGTCCTCGGCGTGCTCGACGGCGCGGTGCTGGTGGTGTCGGCGGTCGAGGGCGTGCAGGCGCAGACGCGGGTGCTGATGCGGGCGTTGCGGCGGTTGCGCATCCCGACGCTCGTGTTCGTGAACAAGGTCGACCGGGGTGGGGCGCGGCCCGGTGCCGTGCTGCGGGACGTCGCCGACTTCCTGACGCCCGCCGTGGTCGCGATGGGGCGGGTGCGTGACGCCGGCACCCGTGCGGCTTCGGTCGTGCCGGGGATCGGGGGCGGCGCGGTCGAGGATGGCGCGGTCGAGGATGGCGCTGTCGAGGATGGCGCTGTCGAGGTGTTGGCAGAGCACGACGACGCCGTGCTGGCCGCTTACGTCGAGGGGCGGGCGGCGCCCGACCTCGGGCCGGTGGTAGCAGCGCAGACGCGGCGGTGCGAGGTGCACCCGGTGTACTTCGGCTCCGCGATCACGGGTGCGGGCGTGCCCGAGTTGCTGGCCGGGGTCGCGCGGATGCTGCCCGCGTCGTCCGGTGATCCCGACGGGCCGGTGTCCGGGTCGGTGTTCAAGGTGGAGCGCGGGCCGGCCGGTGAGCGGATCGCGTACGTGCGGATGTTCTCCGGGACGGTGCGCGTGCGCGATCGCCTGCCCGGCGGGGAGAAGGTCACCGCGCTGAGCGTGTTCTCGCGGGGTGGCGCGGTGCGCCGCGACGCCGTTCACCCCGGGCAGGTGGCGAAGCTGTGGGGGTTGGAGGACGTCCGGATCGGCGACGTCCTCGGCGTGCCACCGCCAGCGTCCTCGTCGGGGCACCGGTTCGCGCCGCCCACGTTGGAGACGGTCGTCGTGCCGTCGCGGGACGACGACCGGGGTGCGCTGCACGCGGCGCTGACGCAGCTGGCCGAGCAGGACCCGTTGATCGACCTGCGGCAGGACGACGAGCGGCGGGAGCTGTGGGTGTCGCTGTACGGCGAGGTGCAGAAGGAGGTGCTGCAGGCGACGTTGGCCGACGAGTACGGGCTGGCGGTGGAGTTCCGCGAGACGACCACCATCTGCCTGGAACGGCCGGTCGGGGTGGGTGCGGCGGTGGAGACCATCGGCACCGGGGGCAACCCGTTCCTGGCCACGGTGGGGCTGCGGGTGGAGCCGGGCGACGGGGTGACCTTCCGGCTGGGTGTCGAGCTCGGGTCCATGCCGTTCGCGTTCTTCAAGGCGGTCGAGGAGACCGTGCGGGAGGCGCTCGGGCAGGGGCTGTGCGGGTGGCAGGTCACCGAGTGCGCGGTGACGATGACGCATGCCGGGTACTGGGCGCGGCAGTCGCACGCGCACGCGACCTTCGACAAGAGCATGTCGAGCACGGCGGGCGACTTCCGGTCGTTGACCCCCTTGGTGTTGATGTCGGCGCTGCGTTCGGCCGGGACCGAGGTGCTCTCGCCCGTGCACCGGTTCACGGTGGAGGCGCCTGGTGACGTGCTCGGTGTGCTGACGCCCGCGATGGCGCGGCTGCGGGCGGTGCCGCTGAGCAGCGTGCCGCGTGGGCGGGTGAGCGTGGTGGAGGGCGAGATCCCGGCGGCGTTCGTGCACGGGTTCCAGCGGAGCCTGCCCGCGCTGACCCGTGGCGAGGGTGTGCTGGAGACGTCGTTCTCGCACTACGCGCCGGTGCGGGGCGTCGCGCCCGTGCGCGCGCGTTCGGATCAGAACCCGTTGAACCGCAAGGAATACCTGCTGCGGGTGACGCGGCGGACCGACTGAGTGTTGCGGAGGAAGCCTTGTCTGACCACTCCTACGACGTGATCGGTGACCCGGCGTTCTTCGGCACCGTGTGGGCCGAGGACTACGACGGTGGCACCGTGCTCGACCCGACCCCGGCGGTCGACTTCCTGGCCGAGCTGGCGGCCGGTCGGCGGACTCTGGAGCTGGCCGTCGGCACCGGCCGCGTGGCCCTGCCCCTGGCCGCGCGGGGCGTGCCCGTGGAGGGGGTGGAGGGGTCGGAGCTGATGGCGGCGAAGCTGGCCGCGAAACCGGGCGGTGCGGCGATCCCCGTGACCATCGGGGACATGGCGGACGTGCCCGTGACGGGTCGGTTCGCGGTGGTGTACCTGGTGTTCAACACGATCTTCAACCTGGTGGACGTGCGGCGGCAGGCGGACTGCTTCGCGAACGTGGCGCGGGTGCTGGAGCCGGACGGCGCGTTCGTGGTCGAGACCTACGTGCCGGACCCGTCCCGCTTCCCCGATGGCAAGCGGGTGCAGGCGCTGTGGGCGGACGTCGGGTCGGCGGCGATCGAGGTGTACGACGTCGACCTGGCGGGGCAGCGGTTCGTCAGCCAGAAGGTGATCTTCACGGCGGACGGCATCCGGTTGAAGCCGCACGCGCAGCGGTACAGCTACCCCGGTGAGCTGGACCTCATGGCGGAACGGGCCGGGCTCCGGCTGACCGAACGTCATGAGACGTGGGACCGGCGCCCGTTCACCGGTTCGAGCCGGGGGCACGTGTCCGTGTACCGGCCTCGGTGACGCCGAAGGCGGCGGCGAGCGCTTTCGCGATGACGTCGGGCAACGAGGTCCGCCCGTCGTCTTCGGCCCAGCGCACCAGAGCCGTGTGCATGGCCGCGAGGCAGGCACTCGCCGCCGCTCGGGCGTGGAAGGTCGTGTCGGGATCGGCGGTGTCGTCGGGTAGGAGGGCGCCGACGATCGCCTGCTGGAGGGCGTAGGAGTTGTCGAGGTGCTTGGCGCGCAGGGCGGGCGTCGAGATCATGAGCTGGAGGCGGGCGAGCAGGAACCTCTCGTCCGTCCCCAGTTCTTTCCCGCCACTGCCGCCGCTGCGGCCAACGCCGTCGCCGCCGTCGCTGGTCAACGTCGCGGCCGCGTCGATGAGCGCGCTGCCGATGCGACGCACCAGGGGCTGGTCGGCGGACGACGCCGCGATCCGCTCGGCGATGAGGCGGCCGTGCTGGTCGACCAGCACGAGGTCTTCCTTCGTCGGGAAGTGCCGGTACACGGTCATGGGCGAAACGCCCGCCGCCTCGGCGACATCGGTGACGGTCGTCGCGTCGTAACCGCGCTGCGTGAACAACCGCACCGCGTGCGCCTGGATCGTGCGCTGGGTCTCGGCTCGCCGCTGCGCTCGCAGCGTTGAGGGCCTGTCGGGCATGTGATAGACACTACCGTAGTGGTAGTGACTACCAACTTGGTAGCCGCTAACAATCCTTGGGGGTACCCGCCATGCCCGACCCGACCGGCTTGACCGGCAGAACGGCACTCGTGACGGGCGCGTCACGCGGCATCGGACGGGCGATCGCCGCCCGACTGGCAGCGGATGGCGCGATGGTCATCGCGCACTTCGGCACCGACGAGGACGGCGCGACGGCGACGGTCGCCGAGATCGAACGCACCGGCGGAACCGCCATCGCCGTCGGAGCGGAACTGGGCGTCGACGGCGACGTCGAGGCCCTCTTCGCGGGAGTCGAGGCCGGCCTGGCCGGGCGACCGCTCGACATCCTGGTCAACAACGCCGCAGCCACCCCCGCCGGCCCGCTAGGGGCCACGACGCGGGCCGAGTTCGACCACCTCTTCGCGGTGAACGTGCGGGCGCCGTACTTCATCATCCAGCGAGCCCTGCCACTGCTCCGCGACGGCGGCCGCATCATCACGATCTCGTCCGTGGCAACCCGCATGGCCAACCCCGCCCAGACGTCGTTCGCCATGACCAAGGGCGCGGTCGAGACGATGAGCCTGACGTTGGCCAACCAACTCGGCGACCGCGGCATCACGGTGAACGCGGTCGCCCCCGGCGCCACGCGGACACCGGCCAACGGTGCGATCTTCAAAGCACCAGGCCTGACCGAGTTCATCACCGGCTCGACGGCACTCGGCCGACTGGGCGAGGCCGACGACATCGCCGACGTGGTCGCCTTCCTCGCCTCCGACGCCGCCCGCTGGATCACCGGCCAGGTGATCGACGCCAGTGGCGGCCTGTTCCTCGGTCCACGCGTCTGATCGCAGCCCACGTGCGTGGTCAAGGCCCACATCCCTGGTCAAGGCTTACATGCCTGGTCAAGGCCCACGCGTGCGATCGGCGTTCACCGCTCGACCGCGGCCACAGCTGGATGGCGACTGGGCGGCGGTCAGGGATCGATGGTGGTCAAGGCTGAGTCCCGGTCAAGGCTCGGCGGCGTGTGGCGGTCAGGGCTCGGCGGCGTGTGGCGGTCGAGGTCGGTGGCGGGTGACGGTCAGGGTTCGGTGGCGGGTGGCGGCCGGGGATCGGCGGGGTCAGGGCGGGGGCGGGTGCGGGTGCGGTCAGGGTTGGGTGGTGATGGTCGTTTGGTTGGGGTTCCGGTTCCCGCGTCGAGTGCCCGGTCGTGGAGTGTTCGGTCGTGGAGTGTTCGGTCGTGGGGGTAGCCGGGGACGGGGTTGGTTGCCGGCCTCGTTGTTTCAACCGACGTTTGAGGTTGTGGATAACGGCGTTTTGGTTGGTCGATTTGGCATGATCACTCGATCGTGTTCGGGATGGTTCGGGAAAGTGCTGGTCAGGGCGGTGCGAGGGCTCGCGGTTAGGGTTCTGTTGTGGCGGACTCCCCCTCTGGTTCCGGGGTGGGGTTTTGGTCCGGGGCGGGGTCTTCGGTGACCTTGGCGACCTTGGCCGCGGCGTCGGGGCCTTCGGTCAGCAGGAGCCGGAAGCCCGGTTCGTCCAGGACCGGGACCTTGAGCTGAAGTGCCTTGTCCGCCTTGGAACCCGGTGACTCGCCGACCACGACGAACGCCGTCTTCTTCGACACCGAGCCCGCCGCCTTGCCGCCGCGCGTCAGGATCGCCTCCTTCGCCTCGTCACGCGAGAACGTCTCCAGCGACCCCGTCACCACGATCGACAGCCCCTCCAGGTTGCGCGGGATCGAGGTGTCGCGTTCCTCCGCCGTGCGCACCCCCGCGGCACGCCACTTGTCCACGACCACCTGCCGCCACGGGGTCTCCACCCACTCGCGCACGGCCGTCGCGATCGTCGGACCCACGCCCTCCGCGGCCGCCAGCTCCTCCTCCGTGGCCTCGACGATGCGCTCCAGGGAACCGAACTCCTGCGCCAACGCACGGGCCGCCGTCGGCCCCACGTGACGGATCGACAGCGCCACCAGGACTCTCCACAGTGGACGTTGCTTGACCGTCTCCAGGTTGTCCAGCAGCTTCACGGCGTTCGCGGTCAGCTCACCGTCCTTGGTGCGGAACAGGTCGACCTGTGCCAGCTTGTCCGCGTCCAGGTCGAACAGGTCCCCCTCGTCGCCGTACACGGGCGAGTCGACCAGCGCCGCTGCGGCTTCGAAGCCGAGCACCTCGATGTCCAGCGCCGACCGGGACGCGAGGTAGGCGAGCCGCTCGCGCAGCTGCCCCGGGCACCCGGCCGCGTTGGGGCAGCGGATGTCGACGTCGCCTTCCTTCATCGGCCGCAACGCGTGCCCGCACTCGGGGCAGGTCAGGGGCATCTCGAACTCGTACGCGTCGTCCGGTCGGGCGTCGATCACCGGGCCGAGGACCTCGGGGATCACGTCGCCCGCCTTGCGGATCACGATGCGGTCGCCGATCAGCACGCCCTTGCGCTTGACCTCGCTGGCGTTGTGCAGGGTGGCGCGCGCGACCGTGGACCCGGCGACCTTCACGGGCTCCATCACCGCGAACGGTGTCACGCGGCCGGTGCGGCCGACCTGCACCTTGATGTCCAGCAGGGTCGTCGTGGCCTCCTCGGGCGGGTACTTGAACGCGATGGCCCACCGCGGCGCGCGCGAGGTGCTGCCCAGGCGCCGCTGCGACGACACCTCGTCGACCTTGATCACCACGCCGTCGATCTCGTGCACGGCGTCGTGCCGGTGCGCGCCCCAGTACTCGACGTGCTCGCCGATCTCCTCGAACGTGCTCAGCACCTTGGTGTGCGAGGACACCGGCAGCCCCCACGCCCGCAGCGCCTCGTACGCCTCGGACTGCCTGGTCAGCTCGAAGCCCTCGCGCTTGCCGAGGCCGTGGCAGATCATCCGCAGCCGCCGTGACGCGGTGACCTTCGGGTCCTTCTGCCGCAACGACCCGGCGGCGGTGTTGCGCGGGTTCGCGAACGGCGGCTTGCCGGCCTCCACGAGGCGGGCGTTGAGCTCCAGGAAGTCCTCCACCGCGAAGAACACCTCGCCGCGCACCTCGACCAGCGCGGGCACGGGGTACTCGTCGGTGCCGGTCAGCGTCTCCGGCACGTTCTCCAGCGTGCGGACGTTGAGCGTGACGTCCTCGCCGGTCCGCCCGTCACCGCGGGTCAGCGCCCTGACCAGCCGTCCGTCCTGGTAGAGCAGGTTGATGGCCAGCCCGTCGATCTTCAGCTCGCACAGGAAGTGCGCGTCGGGGCCGATCTCCTTGCGCACGCGCTCGTACCAGGCCTGGAGCTCGTCGGGCGAGAAGACGTTGTCGAGGCTGAGCATCCGCTCCAGGTGGTCGACCGCCTTGAACTCGGTCGAGAACGTGCCGCCGACGAGCTGGGTGGGCGAGTCGGGGGTGGCGAGGCCGGGGTGTGCCCGCTCCAGCGCTTCCAGCTCTCGGAGCAACGCGTCGAACTCGCCGTCACTGACCGTCGGCGAGTCGAGGACGTAGTAGCGGAACTGGTGCCCGCGCACCACCTCGGCCAGCGCGGCGTGCCGGGCGCGCACGTCGGCGGGCACGTCCTCGACGCCCTCGGCGGGGGCCTGGGTCGGGTTCAACGAGTCGTTGCTGGTCACGGCATGAGCGTAGCCAGGGGGTCCGACAATTTCAGGAGGGATCCCCGACCATCGCCCGGACCAGGTCGCGCAGTTCGAGCAGGCCGATCGTGCCCTCGGGTTCGGTGGCGGCGGTTTCCACCCGGCCCAGCCGTTCGCCCGCCAGTCGCTCACCGAGAGTGACGTCGAGGGGCAGGAACGTCATGGTCTGCCTGGCCTTGTCGTCCAGGTTCGCGAACTCGGGGTGGTACACGGCGACGTCGACGAGGCCGTCGGAGACCTGTGCGACCACGCGGACGTCGGCGAGCCGGATGCGGCGGGGGCCGAGGTTGATCGTGACGGCCGTCGGGTCGGGAACGGGGGGCACCGAGTCGTGGTACTCCCAGATCATGTCCTCGGGCGGCGCGGCTTTGATCCACGCGTCGGTGTAGGGCCGCAGCCCGGGGTCTTCCCGGCTGGTGATCACCAGGGCGTAGATGGCGCGGTGGCCGCGTTCGAGGGAGAACTCCAGGTCGGGGTGCATGCCGGCGACCAGCGCGCCGAGTTCGCCCTCGACCCGGTACGACTCGCCGTCGCCGAGTGCCGCGCTCACGGTGGGCAGCAGTTCGAACCACTCCTGCCAGAACGCGACCGCGGCCTCGTCCGGGTTGGGCAGGTGGACGGGCGCGGGTTCGGGTTCGGTGCGTCGGCGCAACCAGCTCATGGCTCCATTGAACTACGGCGGGTGGCCACCGCGAGGAGTTCCGCGGCGGGTCCGACGAGCTTGCGCCCGGCGGGCCACACGGCGCGCAGGACGCGGCGGAGGTCGAGTTCGACGGGCACTTCGACGAGCCGTCCTTCGGCGAGGTCGACGGCGGCGGCGAGCACGCTGAGCACGGCCGGGGCGACACCGGCGACCACGGCGCCGCGCACCGCCGTGGTGGAGCCGAGCTCCAACGCGGGCGGGCACGCGTCGGGCAGCGCCCGGTCCAGGGTGTCGCGGGTGCCGGAGCCGCGTTCGCGCATCACGAGCGGTGTCGCGGCCAGTTCGGCCGGGGTGAGGGGTCGCCGCCCGCGGGACCACGGGTGGCTTGGCGCGACGACCAGCGCGAGCCGGTCCACGGCCGTTGCCCGGGACGACAGCCCTGGTGGCGGTGGTCCCGGGGCTTCGACGAAGCCGAGGTCGACCGCGCCGTCGCGGACGAGCGCGCCGACCGTCTCCGAGTTCGTCACCCGCAGGCCGACGCGCAGGTCGGGCCGGGTGCGGCGCAGTTCGGCGATCCAGCCCGGCGCGAGGTGTTCGGCGACGGTCATGCTCGCGGCGACGCGCAGTTCGGCTTCCTGCGCCGACCGCAGCGCGCGAGCGCCCTCCACCAGGCCCGCGACCTCGTCCAGCACCCGCCGGGCCCGTTCGGTCACCACCACGCCCGCGGGTGTGAGCACGGAGCCGCGCCGGCCCCGGTCCACCAGCACGACGCCGAGTCGCCGTTCGAGTGTGGACAGGCGCTTGCTGGCCGACGGCTGCGCGATGCCGAGCTCCTCGGCGGCCCGGCCGAGGCTGCCCAGCTCCCCGACGAGCACCAGCAGGCGCAGCGATTCGAGGTCCGGGGTCATAGCCACAGGGTATGACCCCAGACCTCATGGCCGGCTACCGGAAGCGTGCGCGGGGACGGAGGGTGGGCGGTGTGCTGATCGCCGCGTTGGTCCTGGGTGTGCTGGTGGGTGGACGCCTGCCGGACCTGGCCGGGGTCACGCGGGTGCTGCTGCGCACGGGGGTGGTGCTGCTCGGTCTGCAGCTGTCCGTGGTGCAACTCGTCGCTTTGGGACCGGGCGTCCTGGTGGCGATCGTGGTCACCGTCTCGGTCACGTTCTTCGGCACGGTCCTGCTCGGCCGCTGGCTGCGCCTGCCCCGCGGCTTGTGCGTTCTTGTGGCCAGCGGCTTCTCCATCTGCGGTGCGTCGGCCATCGCCGCCGTCGAGGGTCGGGTGGACCGCGAGGACGAGCACGTGGCCACGAGCGTCGCCCTCGTCACGCTCTGCGGCACGCTGGCGATGGTCGTGCTGCCGCTGCTGGACGCTTCACCGCAGTGGATCGGGTTGAGCGTGCACGAGGTCGCGCAGGTGGCCGCGGCCGCGCCGGCCGGTGGCTTGGCGACGGCCATGGCGGTGAAGCTCGGCCGGGTGGCGTTGCTGGCGCCGATCGTGGCCGGTGTGGGCGGGCGGGGCGCGCCGCCGGTACCCGGTTTCCTGCTCGGTTTCCTGGCGTTGATGCTGGTCAGCCCGTTGGTGCCGACCGGTGTGCTCGCTGTGGCCAAGATCGGGACGACGGTCGTGCTGGCCGCCGCGCTGTTCGGTCTGGGCACGTCGGTGCGGCTGCGGAGCCTCCTGCGGACCAGCCCCAGGGTGCTCCTCCTGGGGCTGCTCTCCACGCTCCTGGTGTGCGGGACGGGTTACCTGTCGCTGCGGGTGGTGTGAGCGCGCAGCAGGTCGGCGTTCAGGCGGGCGATGGTGGTCAGCGGGATGCCCTTGGGGCACGCCGGCGTGCACTCGCCGGTGTTCGTGCAGCCGCCGAAACCGGAGGCGTCGTGCTCGGCCACCATGTCCCGCGCCCGCGAGTACCGCTCCGGCTGACCCTGCGGCAGCACGCCCAGGTGCGTGGCCTTCGCGGCGGTGAACAGCATGGCGGACCCGTTGGGGCACGCGGCCACGCACGCGCCGCAGCCGATGCACGCCGCCGCCTCGAACGCCGTGTCCGCGTCCGGCTTGGGCACGGGGGTGGCGTGCGCGTCCGGCGCGGACCCGGCGGGGACGCTGATGTACCCGCCCGCCGCCACGATCCGGTCGAACGCGGAGCGGTCCACGACCAGGTCGCGCACCACCGGGAACGGCTCGGCCCGCCACGGCTCCACGGTCACCACGTCACCGTCGCGGAAGTGCCGCAGGTGCAGCTGGCAGGCGGTGGTGGCCCGCTCCGGCCCGTGCGCCATCCCGTTGATCATCATTCCGCACATGCCGCAGATGCCCTCGCGGCAGTCGTGGTCGAACGCCACCGGCTCCTGCCCGGCCGTGATCAACCGCTCGTTG
This sequence comes from Actinosynnema sp. NPDC050801, assembly GCF_040673975.1. NCBI lineage: Bacteria > Bacillati > Actinomycetota > Actinomycetes > Pseudonocardiales > Pseudonocardiaceae > Actinosynnema > Actinosynnema sp. NPDC050801. Next base: position 327,908 of record NZ_JBFAQZ010000006.1, read on the forward strand.
AGCACGTCCAGCGCTTCCAGGAAGGACATGTCCGGCGACAGGTCGTCCACGGCGTACTCCACCAACCGCCCGGTGGCGCCGCTCTGCCGCCAGATCCGCAGGGTCAGCATCATGAGTAGCTCCGGGTGCTCGGCGTGACGTGGTCGAAGACCAGCTCTTCCTTGTGCAGCACGGGCGGTCGGCCGACGCCCGTGTACTCCCAGGCGGCGACGTAGGAGTAGTTCGCGTCGTCCCGCAACGCCTCACCGTCGGGTGTCTGGCTCTCCGACCGGAAGTGCCCGCCGCACGACTCCTCGCGGTGCAGGGCGTCCACGCACATCAGCTCGGCCAGCTCGAAGAAGTCCGCGACCCGGCCGGCCTTCTCCAGCTCCTGGTTCAGCCGCTCCCCGGTGCCCGGCACCTTCACCCGCTGCCAGAACTCCTCGCGCAGCTCCGGGATCCGCTCCAGGGCCTTGCGCAACCCGGCCTCGTCGCGCTCCATGCCGCACTCGTCCCACATCAGCCTGCCGAGCTCGCGGTGGAACGACTCGACCGTGCGGTCACCGTCCACGGCCAGCAGCGTCTTCACCCGGCCGCGCACCTCGGACATCGTGTCGGCGACGACCGGGTGGCCGTCGTCCACCGGCTCGAACGGCGCGTCCGCCAGGTAGTCGCCGATCACGCCCGGCAGCACGAAGTAGCCGTCCGCCAGGCCCTGCATCAGCGCCGACGCGCCCAGCCGGTTGGCGCCGTGGTCGGAGAAGTTCGCCTCGCCGATCACGTACAGGCCGGGGATCGTGGAGCGGAGGTCGTAGTCGACCCACAATCCACCCATCGTGTAGTGCACGGCCGGGTAGATGCGCATCGGCGTCCGGTACGGGTCGTCGCCGGTGATGCGCTGGTACATCTCGAACAGGTTCCCGTAGCGCTGTTCGACGGCGAGCGCGCCGAGGCGGTCGACGGCGTCGGCGAAGTCGAGGTAGACGCCGCGCTTCTCGTCGGACATGTTCTTGGCCGCCCGTGACGCGATGTCGCGCGGCACCAGGTTGCCGAAGGCCGGGTACATGCGCTCCAGGAAGTAGTCCCGGTCCGCTTCGGGGATGTCGTTCGGCGCACGCGTGTCGTGCGGGTCCCGCGGCACCCACACCCGGCCGTCGTTGCGCAGCGATTCACTCATCAGGGTGAGCTTCGACTGGTGGTCGCCGCTGATCGGGATGCACGTGGGGTGGATCTGGGTGAAGCACGGGTTCGCGAACAGCGCGCCCCGCCGGTGCGCCCGCCAGATCGCGGTGGTGTTGCAGCCCTTGGCGTTGGTGGACAGGTGGAACACGTTGCCGTAGCCGCCGGTGGCGAGCACGACGGCGTCCGCGAAGTGGGTGGACACCGCGCCGCTGACGAGGTCGCGCACGACGATCCCGCGGGCCCGGTCGTCCACCACGACCAGGTCGAGCATCTCGGTGCGCGGGTGCATCTCGACGCGTCCGGCGGCGACCTGCCGTTCCAACGCCTGGTAGGCGCCCAGCAGCAGCTGCTGCCCGGTCTGGCCGCGGGCGTAGAACGTGCGGGAGACCTGGGCGCCGCCGAACGACCTGGTGTCCAGCAGGCCGCCGTACTCGCGGGCGAACGGCACGCCCTGCGCCACGCACTGGTCGATGATCTCGACGCTGATCTGCGCCAACCGGTGCACGTTCGACTCGCGAGAGCGGAAGTCGCCGCCCTTGACGGTGTCGTAGAACAGCCGGTGCACGCTGTCGCCGTCGTTGCGGTAGTTCTTGGCCGCGTTGATGCCGCCCTGGGCGGCGATGCTGTGCGCGCGGCGCGGGCTGTCCTGGTAGCAGAACGACTTGACCTGGTAGCCGAGCTCGGCCAACGTCGCCGCGGCCGAACCGCCCGCGAGGCCCGTGCCGACCACGATCACGCTGCGGTTGCGCCGGTTCGCGGGGTTGACCAGCCGGGCGGAGAACCGGCGGCGGTCCCAGCGGTTCTCGATCGGCCCGGAGGGTGCGCGCCGGTCGACGATCGGGGTGCCTTCTAGGTAGGTCATGTCAGCTCACCAATCCGGTGAAGACGGCGAAGGGGACGGAGAGGAATCCGGCGCAGATCACCGCGGCAACACCGAGGCCGATCACGCGCGAGGTGGTGACGCCCAGCGTCTGGGTGGCGCTCCACACGCCGTGGCGGATGTGGAAGCCGAGTGCCAGCACGGCGACCGCGTACGCCAGCACCACGTACCAGTGCCGGAAGTCGGCGACCACGTTGGCGTGGATCTCGCCGGGGACGCCGTTCGGGTTGAGCCACCCGACGGTGAGGTCGAGCAGGTGGTAGACGACGAACAGGGCGATGATCACGCCGCCCCAGCGCATGGTGCGGGCCGCGTAGCTGCCCTGGACGCGCCTGCGGTGCTCGTACCGGCCCTTGGCCCGGCGGGCTCTCGCGGTCAGCTGGTAGGCGGCGGCGAAGTGCAGCACCACGCAGGCGAGCAGGGCCGCCCGCGTCGGCCAGACCGCGCCGATCTCGCGCAGCCAGCGGCCGTAGCCGTTGATCGCGTCCGCGCCGGAGAAGACCGTGAGGTTGCCGAGCATGTGCACGACGACGTACAGCAGCAGCCCGGCGCCGGTGACCGCCATGACGACTTTCTTGCCGACGGTGGTGCGGTAGAGCCCGATCGTGTCCACGTCGATGACGCTAGGAACGGGTGTGACGAGTCGTCCAATACATCGTGAACTGCCTGAAGATAGCCTGGGGCTATGACGCTCCAGCAGCTCGTGTACTTCCTGGCAGTGGCCCGGACGCGGCACTTCACGCGTGCGGCGGCGGAGGTGCGTGTGGCGCAGCCCTCACTGTCCAAGCAGGTGCACGCGTTGGAGAAGGAGCTGGGCGCGGAGCTGTTCAGCCGGGCGCGGGGCAACGTCACGCTGACGCCCGCGGGTGAGGCGCTGCTGCCGGTGGCGGCCCGGATCCTGTCCGATGTGGACACGGCGCGGCTGGAGGTGGCCGAGCTGGTGGGGCTGCGGCGGGGGCGGGTGCGGGTGGGTGCGACGCCGAGCCTGTGCGGCAGCATCTTCGCGGACGTGATCAAGCGGTACCACGACGCGTACCCCGGGATCCAGGTGTCGGTGACCGAGGGCGGGTCGCGTGACCTGGTGCGGGCGTTGGAGGCCGGTGAGCTGGACCTGGCGCTGGTGATCGTGTCGCCGGCCGACGCGGACCGGGCGTTGACCGTGGTGCCGGTGCTGCGGGAGGAGCTGGTGGTGGCGTCGGCCGCGCCGCTGGGTGTGCCCCGGATGACGTTGACGGAGCTGCGCGAGCACCCGTTGGTGATGTTCCGGCCGGGGTACGACCTGCGGGAGACGACGTTGGCGGCGTGTCGGCAGGCGGGGTTCGAGCCGCGGTTCGCGGTGGAGGGCGGGGAGATGGACGCCGTGCTGCGGTTCGTGGAGGTCGGGTTGGGGGTGGCGATCGTGCCGAGCACGGTGCTGGCGGCGCGGTCGTTGCACGGGACGCCGTTGGCTCCGACGACCACCCGCACCGTGGCGTTGGCACACCGGACGGACGTGGCGCCGACGTCGGCCGGGCGTGCGTTCCAGAGCGTGCTGCTGGCGTTCCTGCGCGGGGCGGAAATGCCTTCGGGGGTGCACCTGGTGGGGTCGTAGGGTGTCGGGTCGTGCTGATCCGACGCGAGACCGCCGCCGACGTCCAGGCCATCCACGACGTGACCGAGGCCGCGTTCGCGGCGAGACCCGGTGGCGAGGCGCGCCTGGTGGGCGAGCTGCGGGCCGACGCCGGGTGGATCCCCGCGCTGTCCCTGGTCGCCGAGGTGGGGGGTGCGGTGGTCGGGCACGTCGTGTGCACCCGCGGGCGGGTTGGTGAGTCGCCGGCCCTCGGCCTGGGCCCTCTCAGCGTGCTGCCGTCACGCCAGCGTTCGGGCGTGGGCAAGGCCCTGATGCACACCGTGCTGGGCGCGGCGGACGCCCTCGACGAACCGTTGGTGATCCTCCTGGGCGACCCGGCCTACTACTCCCGCTTCGGCTTCGTGCCGGCGTCGACCTACGGCATCACCCCGCCCGACCCCGACTGGACCCCGTACTTCCAGGCCCGCACCCTCTCCACCTACACCCCTACCCTCACCGGCCCCTTCACCTACGCCACCCCCTTCACCACCCTCTGACCCCAAGCGCCCACCTCGAACCGCGCGAGTCGAACCTTCAGGTCCCGCGTGTCCTACGTTCAGAACGCGCGTGTCCTACGTTCAGGCACCCCGAGTTCAACGCTCAGGACGGCGAGGCTTGTTCTGAGTGTTGAACTCGGGTGTTCTGAACGTAGGACACGCGGGACGCGAACGTAGGACACGCGGGACGCGAACGTAGGACACGCGGGACGCGAACGTAGGACACGCGGGACTTGAGTGTTCGACTCGCGGGACTTGAGTGTTCGACTCGCGAGCGGTCGGGTGAGGGAAGGGTGTGGCGCAAGCGATTGCGCGGTAGGTGACCGTCGGGTCACCAGTCCTCGGGCGGTTCCACGAACGCCTTGCCGGCGTCGCGGACCAGCGCCAGCGCCCGCCGCACCCACTCGTCGCTCGCGCCCGCCATGCCGCACGTCGGCGTCGGCACGGCGTGCGTGCCGAGGATCGAACGCGGGAAACCGAGCCGGTCCACCAGGTCCAACGCTGGCTGGGCCAACGACTTGAGCGCCTGCCTGGCCTGCTGCGGCGTCCGCTGCGCCTGCCGGGTGGTGGGGTCGGTGCTCGGCGCGAGGCCGAGGAACAGCTGGGTCTTCTCCTCCCACGCCTCGCCGATCTCGTCCCACATCGTCTCGTCCAGAACCGTGAGGTCGAACGAGACGGCCCGCGCGCCCGCCTGGCGGATCAACGTGATGGGCGGCCGAGGAGCGCAGCAGTGGACGACCACGTCGGCGTCCACGGCGTCGATCACGGTCTGGAGCAGGGCGCGCGCGTCCGGCTCGGGGACGGCGGCGACCGTGCCGAGCTTGGACGGCGTGGGCAGCAACCCCCTGAGCACGGCGGGCAGCGCCGGTTCGTCCAGCTGCACGACGACCTTCGCGCCGGTGCGCTTGGCGACCTCGGCGACGTGCCGGTTGAGCCCTTCCACCAGGGACTGGGTGAACTCGCGCAGCGCGCCCTTGTCGGTGAGCACGCGGTGGCCGCGCAGCAGTTCGACGCTCGCGGTGAGCGTCCACGGCCCGGCGGCCTGCACCTTGACCACCGGCGGCGGCGCGGGCTCGGCGACCTCCTCGAACGCGTCCAGGTCGCGGCGCATCAGGTCCACCGCCCGCCGGTGGTCGCGACCGGGGTGCGCGGCGGTCCGGTAGCCGGACGGGACCACCTCGACCGGCAGGTCGACCAGGAGCGCGGCGGTGCGGCCGATCATGTCCGCGCCGACACCCCGTGCGGGGAGTTCGGGCAGGTGGGGCAGGTCTGGGAGTTCGCCGAGAACGATCCTGGCGGCCTCCAGCGGGTCGGTTCCGGGTAGCGAGCCGATGCCGGTTGCGGCGCCGGCGGACCAAGGGAGGGCATCCACCCGGACAGTGTCCCACCACCGCCGATCGGCCGTTCGGGACCGAAAAGGTCTAGACCCATTGACGACGTGGTCCAGTCCACCTACGGTCACCTTGTCGGTGCCGACAGTGGTCGAGGGCACCGCCACGACGTGGTGTGGGGGCGTGCCGCGCCCCGCGCTCCCGCACCACTCCCACCCCGTCCCCCTGCACGGGAGTACCGATGTCCCTCAAGCGCAAAGGCCTGGCCGCGCTGGCGGCAGGCGTCACCGCGGTCGTCACCGCCGGTCTGCTGCTGGCCGCCCCCGCGGGCGCCGCGCCGACCCCGACGGCGGTCTTCACCCAGGACTCCGCGTGGAGCTCGGGCTACCAGGGCAAGTTCACCGTCACGGCCGGGTCCGGCGCGGTGTCCGGGTGGAAGGTCGAGCTCGACCTTCCGCCTGGCAGCACGCCCGGTTCGTACTGGGACGCCACGCTCACCAGCAGCGGCGCGCACCACACGTTCACCAACCGTGAGTACAACGGCAGCCTCGCGGCCGGCGCGTCCACATCGTTCGGGTTCCTGGTCAACGGCACCGGTCTGCCCGCCAACTGCAAGCTCAACGGCCAACCTTGCACCGGTGGCACGAGCACGACGACCACCACGAGCACGACCACAACCACCTCGACCTCGACCTCGACCTCGACTCAGCCACCTCTACCGGGCAGCCTGAAGTCCGCGCCGTACGTGGACATCACCATGCCGACGCCATCGCTGGAGTCGGTCGCCCGTGCCACCGGCCAGAAGGTGTTCACGCTCGCCTTCGCGCTGGCGGACAGCAGCGGCTGCAACCCGTCGTGGGGCGGCACGATCCCGTTGCAGGACAGCCGGATCATCAACGACGTGCGTGCGCTCAAGGCGTTGGGCGGTGACGTGATCGTGGCGACCGGCGGCGCCGCCGGGCCGTACCTGGAGTACTCGTGCGCCACCGCCGACGCGTTGCTGGCGGCGTACAAGAAGGTGCTCGACGCCGTCGGCAGCAACCACCTGGACGTGGACGTCGAGGCCGCCATCCCGCACGACATGGTGAACACGGCGTTGAAGCGCCTGCAGACCGAACGCGGCACGTCGATCAGCTACACGATGCGCGTGCAGGGCGACGACTACGGCATGGACCCGTACTCGGTGCAGATCCTGCAGAACGCGGCGGCCAAGGGCCTGACCGTCCTGGTGAACCCCATGACCATGGAGTTCGGCTCCTCGCGCCCGGACTGGGGAGACGCCGTCATCGCCGCGGCCGAGAGCAGCCTGCGGCAGATGAAGCAGATCTGGCCCGCCAAGTCGGACGCGGAGCTGAAGCGGCTGCTCGGCGTCACCCCGATGATCGGCCGCAACTTCAACGGCAAGGTCTTCACCCAGGCTCACGCGCGCAAGCTCGTGGCCTGGGCGAACACGAACCGCATCGGCCTGCTGGGCTTCTGGTCGGTGGGCCGGGACAACGGCGGCTGCCCGGGCGGCGGCATTTCACCGACGTGCAGCAGCATCAGCCAGACCCAGTACGAGTTCACGAACATCTTCAAAGGATTCACAGCCTGACCTGCACAAACGATGACGGTTGATCTTGCCAGGCCGTCGTCAGGCCGTCCGGGGTTCACGCCGGGGCCGGAACACCCGATCGACCGCCGACCGAGCACGCCCGTAGCTCGACGGCAGGAGATGGGTGTACGTCTGCGGCGCGCCCCGACCGGCCTCATCTGGATGAACGACCAATCCCTTGAGCGACACGTTCCGAGCGGCCAGCACCATCCAGACGGTTCCGTGAATTTATTCGTAATACCCCAGCCGCTCGAGGATCGCACCTCCGAATGCCGAGTCAACCTCCTCTGCGTTCAGCAGTCGCGTGGGCTTGCCCTCGCTGAACTCGGCCACACCGCACGCTATGAAAGTCTGCCGAAAAGCTCGCATTTCAGCCAGTTCGGACAGAGAAGGCTGAAAAGCCAAATCTTTGTTCCGCTTCGAGAGTTCCCTGGCGAACGATTCCGAGATCCGCTTCCAGTACGCCCCGTTCAACTTGGCTCGACCCTCGAGCTTCAGCCCCAATCCCACACTGTACAGTCGCGGTTGCGTGAAGTGGTCTACGGCGTAGTACTCGCAGCGACCCGTGAAATTGCAGTCGCGCAGGGCCACCAGCATCGAATCCACCACGTCTGGGCCATAAAAGCCGATTGAGCGATCAGGCAGCTCCATGGTGAAGACATATCCGAGCTGATCGTCAGTCAACGGCGTGGACACGCTCAACCGATATCGGAGGACTCGACGTAGGTGCTTGAGGTCTCCGTACAGGTGGTGACGATAGTGCTGATAGTTGAACGGAAGAGGATCACCCTTCCTCCGGAGCAAGATCAAAGATTTGTCCTGCCGTCCGACACCGTGACAGAATCCGAGCTCGTAGGCCACATTGCTCGAATCACCAGTGGTGTCGAACACGACGCAGTCGGCGGTTCGAAGAAGCATGAGCACTTCGTCGACCACTGCTCCCGAGGACTGGACTTCATCGCCGCGAATGACTCGGTAGCCGCTCTCGCGAAGAACCTCGCTGATCACCGTGTAGGCGGGATCGTTCCATGGATCTTTCGCGAATTTCATCGCAACGAAGGCGACTTTCCCCTGGTCGGGCATTCAGATCCTCGGGATCACTAGTCGAATGTCTTCCGGCGGGGACTATACCGACGACGACGCGAGCAGTGTCCGACCGGGCTTGTCGCCTAGGTCGGACGACCGACATCGACGGTGTCCGGGGATCACTCCTGCCCATTACATTCATCACAAACAAATGGAGTGCGTACAGGCACGGCGCATGCTCATCAGGTCGACATCACCATCTGGGCGGCGCACGTCAGCACCGACCTTGCCTGCTGCGGCGCGCGTGGCTTCGGTGACATGCTTCGTCGGCAACGACATCTACGTGCGTTAAGGACATCTCCCTGCGGCCGCCGAACATGGGCGTCGGACGGCCCGACCGACTTACGCCCGGCTGTGGCGAAGAGCGGGAACGTGGCATCCCGCGCTCATCGTCCGCACGACCACCGTGTCACGCGAGTGGATCAGCGACGGACCACTCACCCTCCTACCAGGATCAGCACACCGATGACGATCAGCACGACCGGCAGCACCACGTGACCCCGGCGGCTCAGGGCGCGGGCGATGACGGGGCGGGTCGCGAAGAAGCGGCCCGCCGCGCACCACACTGCCACCAGCAGCAGGAAGACGATCACGTAGTCGGTGAAACCGGTGGTGGCGAAGACGGGGACGTAGACGCCGATGTTGTCGCCGCCGTTGGCGAACGTCACGGCCGCCACGCCGAGCGCCCCGGAAGCCGCGGGTGCGGAGTCCTCTCCGCCGCGCCACGCCCGCCAACCGGCCTTCACGCCCAGTGCCGGCGGCAGGAGGCCGAGCCACGGGAGCACCGACGGGGGCAGCAGGGTGGCATCCAGGGCGGCGGTGACGGCGACGGCCAGGATCCCGGCGAAGCCGAGGTACTGGCCGAGCACGACGCGCCACGCGGGCACGCCCTGCGCGAAGAACAACGCCGGCAGCACGATGTCGTCCACGTTCGTCACCGCGAACAGGCCGATCGCACGGATGATGTCCGGCACCGGCGAACCATAAGGTGCAGGGATGAACGGACCCGCGGAGATGCTCGCCAACGACGCCGCGTCGGCCGCGCTCGGCATCCGGGCGCTCGAACTCGGTGATGGCACCGCCACGCTCGCCATGACCGTCACCCGGCAGATGGTCAACGGGCACGGCATCGGGCACGGCGGGTACGTGTTCCTGCTCGCCGACACGGCCTTCGCCTGCGCGTGCAACCGCCACGGCTCGGTGACCGTGGCGGCGCAGGCGGAGATCGACTTCATCGCCCCCGTGCACGAGGGGGACGAGTTGGTGGCCGAGGCGGCGGAACGGGTGCGGTTCGGGCGCAGCGGGATCTACGACATCACCGTGCGCCGGGGCGACCAGGTGGTGGCCGAGTTCCGCGGCCGCAGCCGGACCCTCAGGCCGAACGGCGCAGACCCAGCACCTGGAGGGTGATGAAACCCAGCACCGCGACCGCCTGGGCGACGATCAGGAGAACACCCAGGCCGGTCACCGGGAACCACCCGGCGAACGCGGTGAGGAAGCTGTCCAGCACCCACACCGAATTGCCGATGATCACGACCGCGACCAACGCGCGAACGGGTCGGGTGCCGAGCACGAAAACACCCATGCCGTAGGCGACGAGGAATGCGCCGAGCCCGATCACGAGACCGCGGGGCAATCCGGTGGGCAGGTCGAACAGGAGGGCCAGTAGGCCCAATCCGCCCGAGGCGACACCGTCGAGCTTGAGGGCGAAGCGGAGGAGACCGTCATTGCGAACCTGGGTTGTCGTCATGGCTCGAAAGCTAGGGCCGGTCGTACTGCCGGCGGTATGCCGAACACTGCCAACGCCTGCCAGTCACAACGCCTCGACCTGCGAGGACAAGTCCTCGGCCACCAACCTCGCCCCCGCGTTCTGCCAGTTGTGCAGCGTCCGCTCCGGCACCTGGTTGACGAACCACGCCAGCGCCCGCCGCGCCGTCGGGTCGAGGTCCTCGCGCTTGGTGCGCCTGCTGTACGGCCGGATGCCCGCCACGTAGTAGAAGTACAGCGCGTTGTAGTGGCGCCATTCGTCGCTGGTGCCGAAATCCCCGTCCTTCGGTTTGAGCCGGCAGATGCTCTCCAACAACAACGACTTCAACTCGGCCGCACGTTCCAGCGGTTGGTCCGACGCGCCGCGCGCGGCCAGTCGGGCGTCGATCACCGGCAATTCCGTCAACGGGCTGGCGACCAACTTGCCCAGGTCGCCGTAATGGCTCAACGCACGCCTGGTCAGCTTCACGAACTCACCCGGGTCGAGCGGAGCACGGCGGGGCAGCGCCTCGGCGGCGTCACGCAGCTCGGCCCGTTCCAGCGCCACGTCCGGCACCGCCACCCTGTCCACCAGCAGCGCCAGCGGGTTGGCCAGCACCTGCACCGCGATCGCGGCGGCCACCGTGCCGTACAGCAGCGGCACCAGCCGGTCGTCGAGGAACAACGCCACCTGCCCGCCGAACACCGCCGCCAGCCCGGCCGACGTGAGCAGCGAGCGCACCATGTCGGCCCGGATCGCCTCGCCCTCGTCGAACGCGTCCGCCACCGCCACGACCACGCCGAACACCAGCAGGTCGATCCCGGCCGAGGCGATCACCAGCGGTTCGGGCAGCACGTCGAGCAGCAGCAGCGCGCAGCTCAACCCGAACAGGATCGTCGCCGCCCCCAGCAACGCCCGCCGCACCCGCAGGCACAGCACGAGCGCCGCGGCCAGCGGGACCAGCACCACCGCGGGCGCGAAGTAGGCCGCCGCCAGCAACGGCAGCGCGCTGAAGCGCCACCACCGGTCGTAGCGCACCGGCAGCCAGCACACCACGACCCCGGTCCACGCCACCGCGGGCACCGCCAACGCCATCGGCGGCAGCGGGAGGACGATCACCAGCGCGTAGGCGAGCAACCCGATCGAGGCTCGCTGGAGCAGGTGCTTGCGGGGATCGCGCATGAGCAGGTACAGGCCCAGCCACCAGGCGAGGCCGAAGGTCACCACCGACACCGCGATCACCCGGAGATCCTACGGTTGCGGCGGCTGGGACTATGTGGGTCATGCCGGTCGAGCTGACGCTCCGCAGGGCCGCCGACGAGGTCGAACGCGGCGATCTGGCCAGTGTGCTGCGCGCGAGGCAGCGCCTGGTGGGCCTGGTCACCAGCTACCCCGACCGGTTGGACCTGCGTGACCGGCTGGCGTCGGTGTACCGGCTGCTCGGCGACGCGGCGCAGGCCGGTCGCTGGAGCTACCTGTCCGAGGTGCGCGACGAGGTCGAGCTGGCGGCCTTCGAACGCGCCTACCGCACGCCCCTGTCCCGGCTGGAGGCGATGAACTGGGTGGGTGCCGAGGCGGGCGCGGCCACCCCGAACGCGCGGGAGCGGCTGGCGGCGTTGCAGGCCGGGGCCAACGCCCAACTGCGGGCGGAGTTGGCGGTGGCCGACGACCGCGACTCGTCGTGGCGCACGAACGTGTTGGTGCTGCTCGGCCTGGTGATCGTGCTGCTGTGCTTCGTGGTGGGCGCGGTCACGCTGGTCGTGTGGGTTTACCGGTGGTTCGCCGGCTGAGTGCATGCTGGGTGCATGACCCCCGACGTCCTCGCCGCCGCCGACCGCATCCGCCCGCACGTCCGCCGCACGCCGCTGTGGCGCACGGAGGTGGACGGCAGGCCGATCGTGCTCAAGCTGGAGCACCTCCAGCTCACCGGCTCGTTCAAGCTGCGCGGCGCGGTGAACACCCTGGTCGCCGCCGGTTCACCGGATCGAGTGGTCACGGCGTCCGGTGGCAACCACGGCCTGGGCGTGGCGAAGGCCGCTCAGCTGCTCGGGCTGCACGCGACGGTGTACGTGCCGGTGAGCGCGCCGGAGGCCAAGGTGCGGCGGATCGAGGCGGCGGGCGCCAAGCTGATCCGCCACGGCGACACGTACGCGGAGGCGGTGCTGGCGGCCCTGGAGACGCCCGGCTTCTACGTGCAGGCCTACGACGACCTGACCGTCATCGCAGGTCAGGGCACGGTGGCGGCCGAGGTGGTCGAGGACGCGCCGGACGTGGACGCGATCGCGGTCGCGGTGGGCGGCGGCGGGCTGGCGGCGGGCACGGCCCTGGCCTCGGGTCGGCTCACGGTCGCGGTGGAGCCGGAGCGGTGCTGCGCCCTGCACCACGCGCTGGCCGCCGGCGAGCCCGTCGACGCCGAAGTGGACTCGGTCGCCGCGTCGGCGCTGGGCGCCACCCGGGTGGGCGCGGTCCCGTTCGGGATCCTGCGGACGCACCCGGTGACGTCGGTGCTGGTGTCGGACGCCGACGTCCTGGCCGCGCGCGACCGGCTGTGGGAGGAGTTCCGGCTGGCCGTGGAGCCCGCGGCGGCCGTGCCGTTCGCCGCGTGGCTGGACGGGCGGGTGCCGGGTGAACTGGCCTGCGTGGTGCTGTGCGGCGCGAACGCGGATTGGACCCCCTGACGGGGTTCCCGTTCGTCATCCCGCCCGTAGCCTCCGCACGGGCGGGATGACGTCGTCGGTGTCGGTGCTCGCCCCGGCCACCCCCTCAGGCGGCTACAACGCGTTCGTCCGGGTCGCGCCGCCCCCGTCGGCGGCGCCCGACACGCGGGCCTGCGGGCCTTGCTCCGGCGAGACCCAGACCTGCGAACCCTGCTCCGGCGTGACCCAGACCTGCGGGCCCTGCTCCGGCGAGACCCGCGCCTGCGGTGGCACCTCGACCTCGCGCGCGAGCGCGGGGTCCAGTCGCTCCACCCGTTCGACCATGGCCTCGACCTCGGCGATCAGGTCGGCCCACTCGGGCCGGTGCAGCCGTTCCCGGACCACCCAGCGCAGCGTGCGGACCTCCGCGCGCAGCCGCTCGAACTGCTCCGCGTCGAGACGTTGCGCGGACGGGTGGTCGAGCTTGCTCGAGAGCACCCTCACCCGGATCCCGATGTCCACCAGCGACCTCCGGCGTCGTGCGTTGTCATACGGCACGCACGCAGTGTCGCAGGCGGCACCGACAAAACCACAAGCCGCACCTCAACGAGTCGTGCTGATCGTGGCGCTGGCGAGCACCAGATCGCCCGCCACCGGGTCCTCCCGGTACACCGCGACCGCCTGACCAGGGGCGACACCGCTCAACGGCTCACGGAGGCGGACCAGGAGCTCGCCGTCGACGACTTCGGCCACCGCAGGCGCGAGACCCCCGTGCGCGCGCACCTGCGCCACGCACTCGACCGGACCGTCGAAGGAGATCCTGGTCACAGGGCGCCGCGCGACGATCTCCGTGACGGCCAGCTTCTCCGCCGCGCCGACCCGCACGGTGCCGCTCACGGGCTCCAGGGACAGCACGTACCGGGGTCGCCCGTCCGGCGCGGGCGCGTCGATGCCCAGGCCCTTGCGCTGGCCGACGGTGAACTCGTGCACGCCCACGTGCCGCCCGAGCACGGCGCCGGTCTCGTCGTCCACCAGCACGCCGGGCTGCTCACCCAACCGCCGGGTGAGGAAGCCCCTGGTGTCGCCGTCGGGGATGAAGCAGATGTCGTGGCTGTCGGGCTTGTCCGCGACCTGGAGCCCGCGCTCGGCGGCCTCGACGCGCACCCGGGCCTTGGTCGAGTCGCCCAGCGGGAACATCGCGTGCGCCAGCTGCTCACGGGTCAACGACGCCAGCACGTAGGACTGGTCCTTGCCGTCGTCGGCCGAGCGGCGCAGCTCCAGCACACCGTCCACAGTGGACAGTCGGGCGTAGTGGCCGGTGCACACCGCGTCGAACCCGAGCGCGATCGCCTTGTCCAGCAGCGCCTCGAACTTGATCTTCTCGTTGCACCGCAGGCACGGGTTGGGCGTGCGCCCGGCCGCGTACTCGGCCACGAACTCGTCCACGACCTCCTCGGTGAACCGCTCCGCGAAGTCCCAGACGTAGAACGGGATGCCGAGCACGTCCGCCGCGCGTCGCGCGTCCCGGGCGTCCTCGATGGTGCAGCAGCCGCGCGCGCCCGTGCGCAGCGTGCCTGGCTTGGCCGACAACGCCAGGTGCACGCCGGTCACCTCGTGACCCGCCGCCACCGCCCGCGCCGCAGCCACGGCGGAATCGACCCCGCCGCTCATCGCCGCCAGCACCCGCATGCCCCTCACACCTCCGCCGTCGCCTTGCCCGCAAGCCGCTTCAACCCCGCGATGCCCGCCGTGCGGGCGCGGTCGACCACCGGGCCGATCACCTCGGCCAGTTCGCGCACGTCGGCCGTCGTGGACGTGTGCCCGAGCGAGAACCGCAGCGACCCGCGGGCCAGCACCGGGTCGACGCCCATGGCCAGCAACACGTGGCTGGGCTGCGCCACCCCCGCCGTGCAGGCCGAGCCGGTGGAGCACTCGACGCCCTTGGCGTCCAGCAGCATCAGCAGGCTGTCGCCCTCGCAGCCGGGGAACGTCAGGTGCGCGTTGCCGGGCAGCCGGTGCACCGGGTCGCCGTTCACCGCCACGTCCGGCACCACCCGCCGCACCGTCGCCACCAGCTCGTCGCGCAGCGCGGCCAGCGAGGCGGCGGTCTCCGCCTGGTGGTCCACCGCGTGCCGCACCGCCGCGGCGAGGCCGACGATCGACGGCACGTCCAGCGTGCCGGACCGCACTTCCCGCTCCTGCCCGCCGCCGTGCAGCACGGGCGTCGTCGCCACGTCACGCCCCAGCAGCAGCACGCCCACCCCGTACGGCCCGCCGAGCTTGTGCCCGGTCAGGGTCAGCGCCGAGGCGCCCGAGGCGGTGAAGTCGACCGGCACCGCGCCGACGGCCTGCACCGCGTCGGTGTGGAACGGCACCGCGCGCCCGGCGGCCAGCGCGGCCAGCTCCGCCACCGGGTTGATCGTGCCGACCTCGTTGTTCGCCCACATCGCGGTGACCAGGGCCACGTCGTCGTCCAGCACGTCGCGCAGCGCCTCGGGCCGGATGCGGCCCAGCCCGTCCGGTTCCAGCCAGGTGACCTCGGCGCCCTCGTGCTCGGCCAGCCACTGCACGGCGTCCAGCACGGCGTGGTGCTCCACCGAGGACGCCACCACGCGCCGGCGCCGGGACGTGCGGCGGGACCAGTAGACGCCCTTGACCGCGAGGTTGTCGCTCTCGGTGCCGCCGCTGGTGAAGATGACCTCGGAAGGTCGCGCGCCGAGGGCGTCCGCGATGTCCTCCCTGGCCTCCTCGACCGCCCGCCGCGCCCGCCGTCCCGAGGTGTGCAACGACGAGGCGTTGCCCGTGGTGGACAACGCCCTGGTCATCGCCTCGATCGCCTCGGGGAGCATGGGGGTCGTGGCGGCGTGGTCGAAGTAGGCCATCAGCTTTCCAGGGTAGCCCGGCCCAGCCGTCCGGCGAGCACCGCACCGAGCACCGCGACGCCCGCCATCAGCAGGTCGAACGGCACCACCGCGGCCGTCGGCGCGGCGGCCGAGGCGAACGTGGTGACGAGCACACCGCCGAGACCGACCAGCAGCGCCGAGCCGAGCATGTCGCTGATCTGCAGCGCGGAGGAGTTGAACCCGCGGTCGACCTCGGACGACGCGCCCAGCGTGAGCACGCTCAGGCTCGACATGGCCAACCCCATCCCCGCTCCGGCGACCGCCCACAGGATCGGTGTGGCCCACGCCGGGCCCCACGACGGTGCGATCAGTGTCACTCCGGAGATACCCGCGGCATTGAGCACGAATCCCCAACGCACCAGCTTCTCGCGCGGGATGTCCGGTTTGCGCGACTGCCACCAGGCGGCGCTGGACCAGCCCAGCGCGCTCAGCGTGAGCGGGATGCCGGCGGCGATGGCCGAGTAGCCGTGCACGGCGGTCAGCGTCAGCGGGATGAACGCCTCGGCCGCGAAGAACGAGCCGGCCAGCAGCGCGCGGGCCAGGATCGTCACCGGCAGGCCACGCCGGGCGGTGAGCGTGCCCTTGGGCAGCAGCACGCGCAACGCGGGCGCCAGCGCCAGGAGCCCGGCCAGCCCGATCAGCAGGTGGACGCCGGTGGGGTGCTGGGCGGCCCAGCTCAGCGCCGCGACACCGAAGCCGGCGCCGAGTGCCGCCAGCGGCAGCCCGCGCCGGGTGTTTTGGTCGGGCGTGTGCGGCGGCAGGTTGCGCAGTACGGGCACCAGCAGCAGCACGCCCACCAGCACGAACGGCGCCAACCCCAGGAACACCCACCGCCAGCTCAGCGTCTCGGTCAGCCACCCGGCCAGCGCCGGTCCGACCAGCGACGGCACCACCCACGCCGACGCGAGCAGCCCGAACACCGCGGGCCGGTCGCGTTCGGGGTAGACCAGGCCGATCAGGACGTAGACCGCGACCACCTGCGCGCCGCCGCCGATGCCCTGGAGCACCCGGCCGAGGAGCAGCAGCGGCATGTCCTGGGCCAGTCCGGCGACGATCAGGCCGACCAGGAACAGCGCCGGTCCGATCAGCAGCGACGGCCGCGGCCCGCGCAGGTCGCTCAGCCGTCCGGACAGCACGGTGGCCACCACGCTCGCGGCGAGGAAGGCCAGGAACGGCCACGCGTACAGCTCGTTGCCGTCGAGCTCGGCGACCATGCGCGGCATCGCCGTGCTGACACCCATGTTCTCGAACGCGAGCAGCGTGACGAGCAGGATGATCCCGACCGTCGGGCCCCGCCGTTCAGGTGTCCACAGGTTGCTCTTGGCGGGGGTTTCGGCTGTCGTCGTCACAGGTCAATGGTTCAACCTCCACCGTGGTGGAGGTCAAGGCAATATGACGCGGCCGGCCACCGGTGCTCGTGGTACGCCGGTCCCGGGGTCCGCGGTCACGCCACCCGGGCGGTCGGCGCCGGGGCGTGCACCCGTTGCGCGGGCACCTCCACGGACCCGTGCACGACCCGTTCGGCCTCCTGTTGGGCGAGGGCCGCCAGCTCACGGCGCGTCGACGCACGGCCGGGCGCGATCTCGTCCAGCACGTGCACCTCCACCACCAGCCGGCGGGAGCGCAGGACCCGCCGCATCGAGTCGACCAGCGTGTCGGACCCCACGAACGCGGGCCGGGTGGACGTCGAGGAGTCCTGCGAGTACCGCAGCACCACGGGCCGGACGGGCACGCCCGCGTCCAACGCGGCCTGGAACAGCGCCGGCCGGTAGCGCCCGGAGGCCACCCCGCACCACGTCGTCCCCTCCGCGTGGATGCCGACCGCCGCGCCGTCGCGCAGCGCCGTCGCCAGCTCGGCGACCGTGGCCGGCAGCAGCGACAGCCGCTCCCGGTCCAGGTACACCGTGCGGGCCGCGGTGATCAGCCTGCCGAGCACCGGCCAGTCCCGGATGTCCCGCTTGGCGACCATCCGGATGGGCTGCACCGCGTCGATCGCCAGCTCGTCCAACCAGGACACGTGGTTGGACACCACGAGCACGCCGCGCCCCGGGTTGTCCTGGAACACCGGCCCGATCACCCGCAGCCGCACGCCGAAAGCCCCCAGCAGGGCCCGGAACCACCGCCGCAGCAGCACCGAACGAGCCCGCCCGCGCACGCACAGCACGCCGAGGACCACCAGCAACCCGGACAGCATCACCGCCGACGCCGCCACCACCCGCCACACCACCCGGACCACGCCGACGGACGCCGTCGAGTGGTCCACGCACCCGTCGCCGCACGGCGACACGGGCATCCACGCGTGCTTCACGCCGCCTCCCCCAGGAAGAACTTCAGGTACCGCTGGTCCACCCGGTCCATGCCGAGCAGCACGGGCAGGTCCGCCACGCCGAAGTCGGCGTCCAGCGCGGGCCGCCCGCACACCCACGCGCCCAGCCGCAGGTAGCCCTTCAGCAGCGGCGGCAGCACGGTCTTGCCCGGCCGCCCGACCGAATCGACGTCCCACGGCGTCCACGGCGTGACGCGGTACTCCTCGGGCGCGTGGTGCTTGGCCTGGACGACGTCCCAGACGCCCGCCGCGAACGACCCGCCGTCGTGCAGCGGCACCGAAGCGCACCCGATCAGCCACGAGTGCCCGGACAGCAGCATGTACCGGGCGATCCCGGCCCACACCAACGACACCACGGCACCGTTGCGGTGGTCGGGGTGCACGCACGACCGCCCGGTCTCCACCAGCGACGGCCGCAGGGCGTCCAGGGCGGACAGGTCGAACTCGCCGTCGGAGTACAGGCCACCGGCCTCGGCGGCGCGTTCCGGCGGCAGCATCCGGTAGGTGCCGACGATGTCGCCCGTGCGGTCGTCGCGCACCACCAGGTGGTCGCAGTACCGGTCGAAGCGGTCGACGTCGTGCCCCGGCACGGGTGTGTGCAGCACGGCGCCCATCTCGGCGGCGAACACCTGGTACCGCAGCCGCTGCGCGGCCACGACCTCGTCGCTGTCACGCGCGACCAACAGGGAGTAGCGCGGCGCGTCGGAAGCGGCGTCACCGGTGCTGACAAGCAGTTGCGGCTGCGTCATGGCTCTGGTCTACCGACCGGTTGGCGACCGGGAGCAGGTCGTTCCGATGACGCCTCAGTGGCAGGTCGGTTAAGCGCCGGTGAGGCCACCGGCAGCACGAGGGCCGCTCCGCGCGTCGCGGAGCGGCCCTCGGCCGGACTTTCGAACGAACCCGCAGGTCAGCCCTTGCGCTTGCCGACCTCGTCGGTCAGCTGCGGTGCGACCGCGAACAGGTCGCCGACCACACCGAAGTCGGCGATCTCGAAGATCGGCGCCTCCGGGTCCTTGTTGACCGCGACGATGGTCTTGGACGTCTGCATGCCCGCCCGGTGCTGGATCGCGCCCGAGATGCCCAGCGCGATGTACAGCTGCGGCGAGACCGTCTTGCCGGTCTGGCCGACCTGGAACTGGTGCGGGTAGTAGCCGGAGTCCACCGCGGCCCGGGACGCGCCCACGGCCGCGCCGAGGCTGTCGGCCAGCTTCTCCACGACCTCGAAGCTCTCCGCGCTGCCCACGCCACGACCACCGGACACGACGACCGACGCCTCGGTCAGCTCGGGGCGGTCGCCGCCGACGATCGGCTCGCGACCGGTCACCCTGGTGACCAGCGCCGGGTTCGCGGCGGGCAGCTCCACGGCCTGCTCGACCGCGTCGGCGGGCGACTCGGAGGCCTCCACGCCGCCGGGCCGCACCGCGATGACCGGCACGCCCTTGGTGACCTTGGACTTCACCACGTACGCGCCACCGAAGATCGACTGCGTGGCGACGCCCTCGCCGTCGAGGTCCACGGCGTCGTAGAGCAGGCCGGAGTCCAGCCGCACGGCCAGCCGGCCCGCGACCTCCTTGCCCTCCAACGTCGCCGACACCAGCACGGCGGCGGGCGAGGCGGTGCCCGCGATCGTGGCGAGCGCGTCCACCTTCGGCGTGACCAGGTGGTTGGCGGCGTCCTCGGACTCCACCGCGTACACCTTCACCGCGCCGTAGCGGCCCAGCGACTCCCTCACCTTGCCCGCGGTCCCGGGCGATCCGACCACCACCGCGGCCGGCTCGCCGAGACGGCGCGCGGCGGATAGAAGCTCATAGGTGACCTTCTTGACCTCGCCGTCGACGTGGTCGACGAGGACGAGTACCTCAGACATGCTTCTCCTCGCCTTCAGATGAGCTTCTGGTCGACCAGGTACGCGGCGATCTTCGAACCACCGTCACCCGAGTCCTCGACGCGCTGACCCGCGCCGCGCGGCGGCTTCGGGGCCGACTCCAGCACCTGCGACCAGGCGGCGCCGAGGCCCACCTCGCCCGCGTCCAGCCCCAGGTCGGCGACCGTGAGCGTGCTGACCGGCTTCTTCTTGGCCGCCATGATGCCCTTGAACGACGGGTAGCGCGGCTCGTTGATCTTCTCGTTCACGCTGACCACGGCGGGCAGGCTCGCCTCCAGGTGCGCGACGCCCTCGTCGGTCTCCCGCTCGGCCTTGACCGTGCCGCCCTCGACGGAGAGCTTGCGCACCTGGGTCACCTGCGGCAGGCCCAGCAGCTCGGCCAGCATCGCGGGCACCGCGCCCGCGCGGCCGTCGGTGGCCTCGTTGCCCGCGATGACGAGGTCGAAGCCCTCGATGGTGCCGATGGCCTTGGCCAGCACCTTGGCGGTGGTGAGCGCGTCGGAACCGTGCAGCGCCTCGTCGGAGACGTGCACGGCCTTGTCCGCACCCATGGAGAGCGCCTTGCGGATCGCGTCGGTCGCGCGGTCGGGACCCATCGCGACGACGGTCACCTCGCCGCCGTGCGCCTCCTGGAGCAGCAGCGCCTCTTCCACGGCGCGCTCGTTGATCTCGTCGAGCACGGCGTCCGCGGACTCGCGGTCGAGGGTGTGGTCGGCGTCGGCGAGCTTGCGCTCGGACCAGGTGTCGGGCACCTGCTTGACCAGGACGACAATGTTCATGGGTCCTCTTCGACCTCCTGCGGACGGGCGGCGACGTGGGTTGGCGACGGTAGTTGCCTGCGGTCGCCGGATTGTTCGTGACCCTGCCATGTCATCGCCGCATTGGCATGGTGGTGTCGGCCACCCGCATGTTACCCACCGGTAGCAGAGGTGCAAACCGCAGCAAGCACCCGCGGCGGGTGATGATGCTCACTGGGACGAGCAGGCCATTCGGACAATGTCGGGCGTTGCGCCGGCGGCGTCACAGACCTTCCCCTACTCGGCCCTTCCCCCTACTCGGCTAGGTTCGATCGCATGCCCCGGCGAGTAGCGATTGTCACGGACTCCACCGCGTGCCTGCCGCCGCAGTTGACCGAAAAGCTCGGCGTGACCGTCGCGCAGATCCAGGTGCGCATCGGGGACTGGGTGGACGACGAGGTCCGCGTGCCCGTGCCGAAGCTCGTGGACGCCCTGCGCGGGCAGCTCGACGTCAGCACCGCGCCGCCCGACCCCGGCGCGTTCTTCTGGGCCTACGCCGACGCGGTGACCTCGGGCGCGGACGCGATCGTGTCGCTGCACGTGTCGACCGACCTGTCGCAGACCGTGGAGGCGGCCCGGCGGGCCGCCGCGCAGGTCCAGGTGCCCGTGCACGTGGTCGACACGCGGACGTGCGGCATGAGCCTGGGGTACGCGGTCGTGGCCGCCGCCACCGCGGCCGCCGCCGGTGGTGACGTGAACCACGTGCTGTCCGCCGCGCAGCACATCGTCCGCGGCAGCTCCGAGCTGATCTACGTGGACACGTTGGAGTACCTCCAGCGGGGTGGGCGGATCGGCAAGGCAACCGCCCTGCTCGGCTCGGCGCTGTCGATGAAGCCGCTGCTGACCGTGGAGGACGGGCGGATCACGCCGCTGGACAAGGTGCTCGGCGCGGAACGGGCGTTGCGCAGGCTGATCGACATCGCGGTCAAGCGCGCGGGCGGCGACGCGGTGGACATCGCGGTCGAGCACTTCGACGCGGCCGATCGCGCGAGGGCCGTGCTCGACCAGCTGCGCGCGAAGCTGCCCGACGTGCGGCGGTTCCTGGTGACCCAGGTCAGCTCCGCGATCGGCGCGCACGTCGGTCCGGGCGCGGTGGGCGTGACCGTTTCGCCGGTTTAGGAACTTCGTGCGGTGTTTGAGCGTTGACCGGTTGGGGAAGGAGGTGGACATGGCAAATCTGTTCAGCAAGCTCGCCGCGTTCGCCCGCAGTCCGCAGGGCCGTCGGGTCGCCGAGCAGGTCAAGCACGCGGCTCGCGATCCACGCAACAAGGCCAAGGCCCAACAACTGCTGCGCAAGTTCCGCAAGCGCTAGCACGGCTGACGTTCGAGCGGCCCGCTACCGTCCCTACCGGTCGGACTCCCGGCGGGCCGCTCCGAATGCCTGCCGACCCGGGACGGGTTCGGATTGCGCCGAGACCTGGATGACCACGGTTTCGGCAATGGACTCCGCGCCGGCCCCGGCCGGATCAACGGGTTCCACGGTCCCGGCCGGTTCGGCGATCTCCGACACGGCCGCGGGTTCGGCGGTCCCGGGCGCGGGTTCGGCGGTTCCGGGCGCTGGTTCGGCGACCCCGCTCGCGGTTTCGGCGACCTCCACCGGGCCGGCGACCTCCACCGGGCCTGCGGGTTCCACGGCATCGGTCGATCCGGTCGGTTCGGCCGTTCCGGTCGGCTCGGCTCCCGGCCGCGGCACGTCCTCGGCCCGAACCACGTGCATGCGGCGCACCTCGTCGAGCCGAACGGGTTTCGCCGCCACGGGCGGCGGATCCGCGACCAGGACCAGGTTGGGCCGCGCGGGTTCCCGTGCCGGCAGTTCCGTCGGCACGCCCACCACCGGGTTGCGGTGGATCGGCTTGGTCACGTAGTCCTCGGGCGGGAACTGCGGTTCGAACTCCGGCACCGTCGACGTCGGTGCGGCCGGCCGCGGCGCGGGTTCGGGTGGCTGGTCCCGCCGGAGCATGACGGCCGTCAGCACGCAGCCCGCCGCGAACGACAAGGCGCACAACCCGAACACGACCGCCACCCCGGACATCACCGCATCCTCACCCGACGCGCACGTCGACTCGCGGGCCGGCGGCCACCGGCGCGCCCCACAGGATCGACAACTCCCGCACCGGGCGCCGACCCGGTCCGCCGACCGGCGTGGTCCGCGACCCGGGGACCGCGGTCCGCGCCGGCGTCAAGCGCCGACCCGCTGGTCGTCGCCGCTGGTCTGCTCGGCCTCCGCCTGCTCGGCGGTGGTCTGCTCCGGGATGAGGCCGGGCACCTGGTCCGCCGCCGAGTCGAGCACGCCCCTGGCCGAGGCGAGCTGGTCGGCCACCGTGCGGCGCAGTTCGCGCAGCTCGTCGGTCCGCCGCTGGACCTCGTCCAGGCGCCGGGTCGCCTCCCGGGCGGCGAGCTTGATCAGGAACGCGGCCCGCGCCTTGGCCAGCTCCTCCTGCTCGGCGAAGTGCTGCTCGGCCTCGTGGCGCCGCCTGTTCATGGTCAGCTCGAAGAAGTTCTGCGCCTTGGTGCGCTTGGCGTCGGACTCGGCCTCCAGCTGCGCGCACCGCTCGGCCGCCTCCCGCAGCAGCCGCTCCCCCTCCTGCTCCGCCTCGGCCACCGCCGCGACGCACTCGGCCTCGACCTCCTCGGCACGGGCCTTGAGGTGCGCCTCCACCTCGACCCGGCGGCGTTCCAGGTCGACCTCGCACTGCTCCAGCTCGGCGGCCCGCCGGTTGGCGGCCTCGCGCTGCTCGTGCGCGTGCTCGTCGACCTCCGCGCGTCGGGCGGTCAGCTCCTCCTCGACCTGGCGCCGCCGCTCGGCCAACTCGGCCTCGGTGCGCTCGCGCAGCGCCGTCACCTCGTTGCGGGCGCGCACCCGCAGCTCGTTCGCCTCGTCCTCGGCCAGCGTCAACATCCGGTGCAGGCGTTCGGACGCGCCGGACGTCGTGTTGGGCGACATCTCCAGCCGTTCGATGCGCGTCCTGGCCTCGTCCAGGTCCTGCCTGGTCATCTCCAGCAGCTTGCGCAGGTCGGCCGCCTGGGCCAGCGCCTCGGCGCGGTCCAGCGTCGTGTACTTGAGCTGCTCGTCGAGGTTCTCCAGGTGCTCGATGACCTGACGGCGGTGGAATCCTCGGTAGACGACGTCGAAACCCGCGTGCAGCGGAACAATCTCCGGCTCTTTCGCACCCATGGCGGCCCCACTCGTTCGAAGATTGGCCGAGGGTACCGAGCGTAAAGCACCCAACCGGCACATGACCACCCACGACTACCCTGGTGCACCTCGATCAATGCGTCACCTTCCAGGGCAAACACCATCAGGGAAGATCAATGCAGGATCGGTTCAGGTCACTCGATAGTGTTGCTTTCCGAGAATCAACCGGACCAATCGGAATGCTCACAGCAACAAAAACCGCAATCGGGTGACCGGCGACTTCACACGAAAAAGTGACCACCATCTGGACGGGCGATGCCTACCCACGAGTAACGGACAACTAGGCTGGCCCGGTGACCGTCGAGCCGCTGCCCCTCACCGGTGAACGCACCGTGCCCGGTGTCGCCGAGGAGAACTACTGGTTCCGGCGCCACGAAGCGGCGTACCTGGACCTGGTCCGGTACTGCGTCGGCGCGGTGGTGCTGGAGGCGGGTTGCGGCGAGGGCTACGGCGCCGCGCTGATCGCCCGGCACGCGGCGCGCGTGGTCGCGCTCGACTACGACGAGCCGACCGCCTCGCACGCGAGCCGCGCGTACCCGGAGCTGGCGGTGCTGCGCGGCAACCTGGCCTCGCTGCCGCTGCGCGACGCGAGCGTGGACGTGGTGGCGAACCTCCAGGTCATCGAGCACCTGTGGGACCAGGAGGGCTTCCTGGCCGAGTGCGCGCGGGTGCTGCGGCCCGGCGGGCGGCTGCTGGTCACCACGCCCAACCGGATCACCTTCTCCCCCGGCCGCGACACCCCGCTCAACCCGTTCCACACCCGCGAGCTGGCGCCGTCCGAGCTGACCGAGCTGCTGGTCGGCGCGGGGCTGCGGGTCGAGCTGCTGGCAGGTCTGCGGCACGGACCGGCGTTGCGCGCGCTGGACGAGCGGTTGGGCGGGTCGATCATCGACGCGCAGGTGGCCGTGGTGGTGGACGGCGGCCGGTGGCCCGACGACCTGCTGGCGGCCGTGGCGTCGGTGCGCGACGAGGACTTCGAGATCACCACCGACGACCTGGACGCGTGCCTGGACCTCGTCGCCGTGGCGGTGCGCCCGTGACGCACGACGAGGGCACGTTCTGCCTGGTCCTGCACAGCCACCTGCCGTGGCTCGCGCACCACGGCGCCTGGCCGGTCGGCGAGGAGTGGCTCTACCAGGCGTGGGCGCACTCGTACCTGCCGGTGATCGACCTGCTGGAGCGGTTCGCCGCGGAGGGCCGCCAGGACGTGCTCACGCTGGGCATCACGCCGGTGCTCGCCGCGCAGCTGGACGACCCGTACAGCCTGCGCGGCCTGCACGACTGGTTGGGCGACTGGCAGCTGCGCGCGCACAGCGCGTCGTCCCGGCTGCCGGACCTGGCCGCCCGCGAGCACCGCGCGTCCGCGTGGGCGTTGGCGCGCTTCGAAGCCCGGTGGCGGCACGGTTTCTCACCGGTGCTGCGGTCCCTTGTGGACTCACGGGCGGTCGAGCTGCTGGGCGGACCGGCCACCCACCCGTTCCAGCCGCTGCTCGACCCGCGGCTGCGGGCGTTCTCGTTGCGCACCGGGCTCGCGGACACCGCCTTGCGCGTCGGCTCGACGCCGGAGGGCATCTGGGCGCCGGAATGCGCGTACGCGCCGGGCATGGAGCACGACTACGCGCGGGCCGGCGTGCGGCGGTTCCTGGTCGACGGCCCGTCGCTGCGCGGCGACACCGCCGCGGGCAGGCCGGTCGGCACGTCGGACGTGGTCGCCTTCGGGCGCGACCTGGAGGTGTCCTACCGGGTGTGGTCGCCCAAGGTCGGCTACCCCGGCGACCCGGCGTACCGGGACTTCCACACCTACGACCACGCCAGCGGGCTCAAGCCGGCTCGGGTGACCGGGAAGACCGTCGAGCCGGCCGACAAGCGGCCGTACGACCCGGCCCTGGCCGCGGCGGCGGTCCGGCGGCACGCGGCCGACTTCGTGGACACGGTCGTGCGGCGGCTGCGGGCGTTGAAGGAGCAGCGCGGCAAGCCGTCCCTGGTGGTCGCCGCGTACGACACCGAGCTGTACGGGCACTGGTGGCACGAGGGCCCGGCGTGGCTGGAGGCGGTGCTGCGCGCGCTGCCCGAGGCGGGCGTGCGGGTGACGACGCTGCGCGGCGCGGTCGAGGCGGGGCACGTGGGCGCGCCGGTGGAGGTGCCGCCGTCGTCGTGGGGCTCGGGCAAGGACTGGCAGGTCTGGAACGGTCCGCAGGTCGGCGACATCGTGCACGGCAACGCCGAGGTCCAGCGCGAACTGCTCGCGCTCGACCTGTCCGGCGTGGTGCGCGACCCCGTGGCCGACCAGGCCGTGCGCGAGGCGCTGCTGGCGCTGTCCAGCGACTGGGCGTTCATGGTGACCAAGGACTCGGCCGCGGACTACGCCCGCTACCGGGCCAAGGTGCACGCGGAGAGGTTCCGCGAGCTCGTCGCCCTGCGGCGGGCCGGGCGCGGCCGTGACCGGGCGGCCGAGCTGCGGCTGATCGACGGGCCGTTCGGGCACCTCGACGCGCGAGGGCTGGCTGGTTGACGCCCCCGCCGCCCGTTTCGTCGCCGTCGCGCCGGTGCGCGATGCCCGCAGAACCGGGGTTGTCGAGCCGGGCCTGCACCACCGGGTCCGCCTTCGAGCGACCCCTGGTGTCGGCCGGTCGTTCGAGGCCGGCGCGCTGGGCGCGGGCCCTCCGGTCGACCGCGGCCCCGATCGCCGGCAGCGTGGCGCAGAACAGCAGACCCCAGAGCCGAGGTGGCATGACCGCCGTCCCCCTTCTCCCGGTTCTGGCCGGCGTAGCGGCGTGGAAGTGCGAGGATGGCCCATGCGCGTGCTGATGTTGTCGTGGGAGTACCCGCCCGTGGTCGTCGGCGGGTTGGGCCGGCACGTGCACGCGCTGGCCGGGCACCTGGCCGCGCAGGGCCACGAGGTGGTCGTGCTGTGCCGCCAGCCGGCGGGGACGGACGCGGTCACGCACCCGACGTCGGACACCGCGGTCGACGGCGTGCGGCTGATCCGGGTGGCCGAGGACCCGACGCACCTGGTGTTCGAGCGGGACCTGGTGGCGTGGACGTTGGCGATGGGCCACGCGATGACGCGGGCCGGGGCAGCGTTGCTGCGCGACTGGCGGCCGGACGTGGTGCACGCGCACGACTGGCTGGTCACGCATCCCGCGATCGCGCTGGCGGAGCTGTGCGGCGCGCCGTTGGTGGCGACCGTGCACGCGACCGAGGCCGGACGGCACAGCGGGTGGCTGTCGCAGACGTTGAACCAGCAGGTGCACTCGGTCGAGTGGTGGCTGGCGAACCGGGCGGACGCGCTGATCACGTGCTCGTCCGCGATGCGGACCGAGGTCGCGCACCTGTTCGAGGTGGAGCCAGCGTCGGTCACGGTGCTGCACAACGGCATCGAGCCGCGCCGGTGGCGGGTGCGTTCGTCCGACGTGACCGCCGCCCGTGCCGCGCACAGCCCCGACGGCGCGCCGCTGCTGCTGTTCTTCGGTCGGTTGGAGTGGGAGAAGGGCGTGCAGGACCTGATCGCCGCCCTGCCCCGGATCCGGCGCGCCCACCCGGGCACCCGGCTGGTCGTGGCGGGCACCGGCACGCACCGGGAGTGGCTGGTGGACCAGGCGCGCAAGCACAAGGTGCGGCGGGCCGTGGACTTCGTCGGCCACCTGTCGGACCGCGCGCTGGCGGCGGCGCTCGCGGCGGCCGACGCCGTCGTGCTGCCGAGCAAGTACGAGCCGTTCGGCATCGTGGCGCTGGAAGCGGCCGCGGCCGGCACCCCGCTGGTGGCGTCGACCGCGGGCGGTCTGGGCGAGGTGGTCCTGGACGGCGTGACGGGCCTGTCGTTCAGCCCCGGCGACGTCGAGGCGCTGGCGGGCGCGGTCCGGTCCGTGCTGGACGACCGGCCGGCGGCCCAGCGCCGGGCTCGCGCCGCGAAGTCCCGCCTCGCCACCGACTTCGACTGGTCGAAGATCGCCGCCGACACCACGGCCGTCTACCGCGCCGCCACCGTCCACGACCACCCGCCGCTGGGTCGTCCCAAGATCCCCACCGGCAACGTGTTCCTCTAGGACACGGCTTCCAGCGGAACATCGCCACCGCCGCGCCAGGTGGCCGCCAGGTCCTGCACCGGCACGTCGAGCGCCTCGCCTAGGCGGACGATCGTGCCGAAGCCGGGTGACGGCAGCCGGCCGGTCTCGATCTTGCGCAGGGTCTCCGGCGAGATGCCGGCCGCGTGCGCGACCTCCACCAGGTCGCGGCCCGCTCGCGCGCGGCGCAGCAGGACGCCGAGACGCCTGCCGGCTTCGACCTGCTCGGGCGTGAGCGGTTGGCGGACCATGCGGCCAGGATAGGGTTGGTATTAAAATACCGCCAGGTGCTACGGTGCCGGTATAACTATACCGACCCCTGTGACGCGAGGTAGTACGTGATCGAGTTGAAGACGCCTGCGGAGATCGACCGCATGCACGTGGCCGGGCGGTTCGTCGCCGAGGCGCTCTCCGAGGTCGGCCGACTCGCCGAAGTGGGTGTGAACCTGCTGGACCTGGAGCACCACGTGCGGCGCATGATCGACCGGCGCGGGGCGGAGTCGTGCTACTGGGACTACGCGCCGTCGTTCGGGCGCGGCCCGTTCCGCAACGTCATCTGCCTGTCGGTCAACGACGCGGTGCTGCACGGCCTGCCCCACGACTACGTGCTGCGGGACGGGGACGTGCTCAGCGCCGACCTGGCGGTCGGCATCGACGGCTGGGTGGCCGACTCGGCGCGCACGATCATCGTCGGCACGCCCGCCGAGGAGGACCTGAGGATCATCCGCGCCACCGAGGAGGCACTGGAGGCGGCGATCGCGGTCGCGCGCCCCGGCAACCGCCTGGGCGACATCTCGGCGGCGATCTGGGCGGTGGCCCGCGACCACGGCTACCCGGTCAACACCGAGTTCGGCGGCCACGGCATCGGCCGCACCATGCACGAGGACCTGCACGTGTCGAACAAGGGCAAGCCGGGCCGCGGCCTCAAGCTCCGGCCGGGGCTGACCCTGGCGCTGGAACCGTGGTTCACGCGCACCACCGACCGGATCGTCTACGACGACGACGGCTGGACCATCCGGTCGGCGGACGGTTCGCGCACCGCCCACTCCGAGCACACGATCGCTATCACCGACGACGAACCGCTGGTGCTGACGCGCCGCGAGGCGGAGTAGGCGACTACTCGACCTCCGCCAGCCGGCGCAGTTCCCCCATGGCCGACGGAAGGTCTCGGAAGTCACCCTCGACGTTGTGCGCGAAGAGGTACTGCACGACGAAACCCAGAATTTCTGCATCCGCCGGGCGCACCTCGTCCGACGCTGCGGAGAATTTGCCGACAACGGCAAGGAAGTGCTGCGGCCGAACCTTGCGCAAGGCCCTGGACGAAGACACCCCCAACGCCACCAGAAGCGACTTGTCGAACATCCAGTTCACTGCCGTCCCGCCGGCCAGGTAGGCGAAGGAGTCGACCGGGAAGTAGATGTTCCGCGGGAGATCGGATCGGATCCGACTCGCGACCGGGTCGAGCTGCGCCAAGAGCTGGTCGATGCCGCCTCCTCCGCCTCCGGCGACCAGGCTCGTTCGCCAGGCGAGGACCAGGCACGCAAGAGCCTCGCCCTCGTTCTTGGCCACCCATCCGACGATGCGGTCGACCATGCCATCCATCTCGTCCAACAGTTGGGGGTGGGCACAGACGAGCGAACACACCTCGAAGGCCTGCCGGACTCCCAACGGGCTGTCCGGCTGATCCAGGCCCAGACACCCGACCGCTCGGAGCACCGTGCCGGCCGGGAGGCGCCACGACTCGCGGGACAGCGAGAAGAGCAGGATGTCCCGCGCATCACCATGCATCGGGACACCTGATTCGATGCCGTCCAGGACCTTGTCCAGGAGGTCGATGTCATAGGGCAGGAAGTCCTTCGAACTTCCCATCCCACTGCTCCGGGCAACCCATCTGGACAGCGTCTCGAGCAGCTCCTGCTCTGCCACATCCGCGGTGACGCCGGAGCCGATGAACGTGTCACCGACGCGCACCGTTCCTTCGAGAACGGGATCACCGAGCAACTGGGCCTCACCGACATACACCGTATCGGTGAGATCCTTCCGGCTGATAAGGCTCGGGACGCCCTGCGCCCAGTGCAGGGTGAGCGCTCCGAGAAGACTGAGCCACCCCTCGGCGTCCGACCCGGAATGCCACAGGTGGACCATGGACCGCCAGGCGTCGAGGTCGGTGCCCATACCCGGGAACAGACTGTCCAGCGGCACGGGCGAGTCAACCAGGTGAACGCGGAGGCAGACCAGGTTCGCCGTGTATGCCGCTATGCGTCCGACCAGGTTCGCCCCGGACGGGTCGTAACCTGGGTGGGCGTCGTTCTTCACCCTCTGGTGAACCGTTCGGATCAACTCGTCCAGCACACCGAGGACGCCCACGCGGACGTCCGGGTCGAGTGCCTGGAACAGCCCGGACGCGAACTCCAGGATGGGGCGCCTCTTGGCGAAGACGTCGTGGGAGATCAGCGAGTACAGCAGGGCGTCGTCCAGGAGGCCGAAGCCCTCGAAGGGGTTCGACTCGCGCCGCTGCTTGTCCACCAGGACCGTGCCGAGCAGCTTGAGCGTCCGTTCGGCGATGAGGTACTCGCCGAAGGTGGCGTGCAGGAACTCGTACGTGCGGCGGCCGGTGGACGCGCTGTCCTGCGCGTTGAGCTGCGCCGAGTGGATGAAGAAGAAGTCCCCGACCGTCTGGTCGGAGAGGCTGAGGGGGTCGTCGAAGCTGCTCCGCTGCGTCATCTCCTGGGCCGGGAAGAAGGGCAGGAGGTCCCGTTCCAGCTCGGCATCGCTCACGTACTGCAGGCCGCGGTTGAACATCGCCAGGGCCGCGATGCTCAACTGCCACTTGCTCTTCTGGACCTTCGTCGCGACCTGCTGCTCGGACGGCTCGACGCGGCTCTTGTCGCGGGCCTGGCGGAGGACGAAGGAGTCGATCAGGCGCTCGTACAAGGCGGCCCTGGACAGGTCTTCGTCGTCCAGCCACCGGTCCTCCGCGTCGGCGGCGTAGATGGCGAGCATCAGCAGGATCAACGGTTGCCTGGCCAGGTCGCCGTGCCGGAGCAGGTCGGCCGGTGCGAGAGTGTGGAAACCGGGTGTCGAGGCGTTGGCCTGGTTCCACGCGTCCAGCCACTTGCCGACCCGGCTGTCGTCGAACTCCTCCAACTTGACGATCGGCACGCCGTCGGGGATGCGCGCCCGGTCCACGACGAGGGTCCGCGACGTGATGACGACCGCCACCGGCCGGCCCAGATCCGCTTCGCGTTCCTGGAACTCGCAGACCTGCCGGATGTAGTTGGACTGCGTCACGCCGCTGGCCTGGACGAGCTCGTCGAAACCGTCCAGCAGGACGACCCGGATGGTGTCGTCGCACTCGTCGGCGAGCTTGCCCCAGTCGACCTTCTCCGACAGCACTTCGGTCAGCGCGCTCTCGATCTGCCGGCGCACCGGCTCGTCGGCGTTGACCTTGCGGAGCTGCACGTTCACCACGGTGTACCCGGCGGCGGGCAGCCTGGCCGCGAGCACTTCCATCAGCAGGGACTTGCCCGCGCCCGGGTGCCCCAGGACGAGCAGCGGTCGGGCGGTGCCCGTCGGGCTGGACAGGTGCGCCGCGAGGAAGGTGTCGATGTCCTCCTCGACCGCCGTGTACGACGACCACCAGTCCTCGGACGCCGGGACGGCCTTCTCGTCGTGGACGGTCACGCGGTACCGGGGCGCCACGAAACCGCGTTCGACGGACGGGAACCGCGTGGTGACCGCCTGGTTCCCCGGGTTGCTCCGGAGCAGGGGCTTCGCCAAGGTGGCCAGCGCCGCCTTCTCCAGCTTCCGCCGGTACGAGCGGTCCGCTCGCAGTTCTCCCGGTGCGGACGAGGACAACAGCCGGGCGAACCGTTCCAGGGATTCCGTCTGCGTGGCCAGGGCTTCGGCCAATCGGGCGTTGCCGGCCACGACCGCGTCACGGGTGGCCGAGTGCTCGCCGATGAACGTCCAGACCTCGAACTCCGGGATGCTCGCGGCGAGCCCCAGGTAGTGGTGCACGTACTTCTCCCGGCTCTCCCTGACGATCCCCCGGTGCGGGTCCGGCTCAAGCCGAACCGAGGACAACCCGCCGAGGAAGGACATCACCTGCTCGGCGGAGGTCGCGAAGAAGTGCGTCAGCGGTCCTTCGAGGTTCTGCTGGAACCCGCGGATGGCGTCGGGCGCCGGAACGTCCAGTTCGGTCAACGCGGGCAGGGCGCCGGCCTCGTTGGTCCCGGTCGGTTCGACGCCCAGCATCCGGAACTTCTCGTCATCGGTGATCCGGAGTCGGTCGAGCTGGACGCCGATCCGGTCGCGGAACGCGTCGAAGACGGAGTTCACCGCGATCACGGTGTGCGCGGCGGACACGAGTTCCTGGCGGTTCACACCGGACAGGCCGGTCAGCCTCGTCGACAGGCCGTCGAGCACCTTCCGCAGCGACGACATGGCTTCGTTCTTCGGGTCGATCAGGCCGAGGACGCCCGCGTTGCCGAGCGCGCCCCCGGCCAGGATCGCACCGCCCAGCGCCATGTCGACCTTCTCGAACAGGGGCCTCTCGTACTTGCCCAGGATCCGCAAGGCGCCCGCGTACGTGAACAGGTCGGGTCGTGACACGGGCGCTCCACAGGGCAGGACGGCGTGGTTTCGGCCGATCCTCGCAGGAGATCGAATCGGCCGAGCCGCACTTCTGCGCCTACCGCGGGCTCTCAGACGGTGAGCACGAGCTTGCCGGTGGTCCGGTTGGCCTCGCCCACCTCGTGCGCCTTGGCCGCGTCCTCCAGCGGGAACGTCTCGGCGACGAGGACCTTCAGCTCGCCGCGCTCGACGAGTCCCGCCACGTGCTCCAGCACGGCGTGGTCCGGGGCCACGAACACGGTGGCGGCACGCACGCCCAGGGCTTCGGCCGCGGCCTTGAGCTCGGGCAGCGCTCCCGGGGCGGGGACGCCGACGTACAGCCCGCCGGGCTTGAGGACCCGCATCGAGCGCTGCTCGTAGTCGTCGCCGCCGACCAGGTCGACCACCACGTCGACGTCCCGGAGCTCGCCGAAGTCCTGCGTCGTGTAGTCGACCAGCTCGTCCGCGCCCAGCTCGCGCAGCAGGTCGTGCTTGCCCGCCCTGGCGGTGCCGATGACGTGCGCGCCCAGCGACTTCGCCAGCTGCACGGCGAGGTGCCCGACACCGCCGGCGGCGGCGTGGACCAGCACCCGGTCGCCCGCCTTCATCCCGGCGGCCTCGGTGAGGGCCTGCCACGCGGTGAGCACGGCCAGCGGCAGGGCCGCCGCGTGCACGTGGTCGAGGCCGGCGGGCTTGCGGGCGAAGTGCCTGGCCGGCGCGGCGACGTACTCGGCGTACGCGCCGGCCGGGCGCGGGAAGTGGGGCATCCCGTACACCTCGTCGCCGACCGCGAACCGGTTCTCCCCCGCGGGCACCGACGCCACCACACCGGAGACGTCCCAGCCCGGCACCCACGGCGCGGTCAGCCAGAAGCCGTTGCGCCGCACCTTCCAGTCAACCGGGTTCACGCCGATCGCGCGCACCTCCACCAGGATCTCGTCCATCGCCGGCTCCGGCCGCGCGACCTTCCCGACCACCATGACCTCGGGCTCCCCGAAGGCTTCGACCGTCACGGCACGCATCTCGTTCGTCATGGGTCAAAGGATCACGGCCGGTAGTACCTGTTGTGAAGAAGGCACCTAAATGGTATTTAGGTACCTCATGTATACCGTTCCTGACCTGCGCGCCCACGGCGGCGCGGATGCCTTCCTGCGCGGCTGCGCCTCACGAGCGGTGCTCGACCTGCTGACCAACAAGTGGGTGTGCCTGGTGATCGGCGCCCTGCGGCCGGGCACCATGCGCTTCGGCGAGCTCCGCCGCCGCCTCGACGGCATCACCCAGAAGATGCTCACCCAGACCCTGCGCGACCTGGAACGCGCGGGCCTCGTGCACCGCGCCGTCTACCCGAGCGTGCCACCGCGCGTCGAGTACAGCCTCACCCCGCTCGGCGACAACGTCGGCGGCCTGATGGACGCGATCAGGGTGTGGTCGGAGACCCACATCGAGGACATCCGCACCGCGCAGGAGGAGTACGACCGCAAGGCGGGCGAGGAGCTGCAACCCGTCTAGGACCGCGGTGCCGACACGGCGTAACCCTGCGCCGGGTTGCGCAACGCACCGCAGACGCCGTCGAGCGCGGCACCGAACACCGGTTCCCAGCCGAGGTCGCGCAGCCGGGTCGCGTCGAGCGCCGCGTCCGCCGCCAGGTACGCGGCCAGGTCACCGTGCGTCGCGAGGGCCTCGGCGAGGCTCCACGAGCGCACGGGCACACCGGCGGCGTCGGCGATCGCGGCGGTGAGCGCGGCCATCGGGACCGGTGTCGTCTCGGCGGCGTGGAAAACGCCGCGCGCGGGCGATTCGAGCAGCAGGGCGTACCCGCGCGCGAGGTCGTTCACGTGCACCGCGGACCAGCGGTTCTCGCCCGCGCCGACGTGCCGCGCCACCCCGTCGGCACTCGCTCGCCGGACCAGCGCGGCGGTCGGGCCGCCACCGTCGCCGTAGACGATCGGCGGTCGCACGACGACGCCACGCACGTGGCCCGCGTCCAGCACCCGCGCCTCCGCCCCGGCCAACCACGCCAGCGGGCCGGTGACCTCGGCGGTGTCGTACTCGGCCACCGGCGTCCGCGACGACCTGGCCCTCGGCGCGCCGGTGGTCGTGATGAAGACGCCGCCGGTCATCCCGCCGAGCATCGCCTTCACGGCGGCCGCGTCCACGGCGGGTCGGTCCGCGTCGGTGGTGGCCGCGATGTGCACGACGCCGTCCGCGTCGGCCGCCGCGCCCGCCGGCACCGCCAGGTCGGACAGGTCGCCGCGAACCGGTTGCGCGCCGTTCGCCCGAACCTTCGCCTCCGCCGCGTCACTGCGGGCGAGGCCGCGCACCCGGTGCCCGCGGGTGACGAGGACGCGGGTCAGCGCCGAGCCGATGTAGCCGCTCGCGCCGGTGATGAAGATGTCCAACGGTGGTCTCCTGGTTCTCGTGGGTCGATTCACCGTAGGAAGCTCCGGACGCGGGGGAAATGTGCAAGGGTCCAGGTCTTGTGCGCGAGCGTCCTCCGTTCGACCTGGTCGGCACGTTGCTGCGGCACGTGCGGGTAGACGCGAGCCGGTTCGGCCGGGTCGAGCTGGGCGCGCCGTGGGGAGCGCGGATGGACGCGCGCGACACCACGTCGCTGCACCACGTCCTCGACGGTGAGCTGTGGCTGGACGTCGACGGGCGGCGTGTCCACGTGCGGGCCGGTGACCTGGTGGTCCTGCCGCACGGCGCGTCGCACTCGCTGCGGCACCGGCCGGACGCGCAGGTCACCGCGCACGACACGGACCCCACGGCGGGCGGGCTGTCGGT
The DNA here is from genome assembly GCF_040673975.1 of Actinosynnema sp. NPDC050801. Taxonomy (NCBI): domain Bacteria; kingdom Bacillati; phylum Actinomycetota; class Actinomycetes; order Pseudonocardiales; family Pseudonocardiaceae; genus Actinosynnema; species Actinosynnema sp. NPDC050801. The sequence continues at coordinate 363,018 of NZ_JBFAQZ010000006.1, forward strand.
GCGGCGGCGGTTCGGCGGCGACGGCGCGCGGACCGTGATGCTGTGCGCGGAGCTGACCTTGTCCGGTGCGGCGAAGACGCTGTTCCTGCGGGCGCTGCCACCCGTGGTGCACCTCCGCCCCGCCTCGTCCGGTGACCCGGTGCCCGGCCTCGGACGGCTGCTGGACGGCCTGCGCGAGGAGGTCCGCGACGACCGGCCCGGCGCGTCGCTGGTGGCGACCAGGCTGGTCGAGGTGGTGCTGGTGCAGGGCATCCGGGCCGAGCTGGAACGCCCGGCCGAGGCCGGTTCGTGGCGTGCGGCGCTGGCCGACGACCGCATCGGTCGTGCGCTCGACGCGCTGTACGACGCGCCCGAGCGGCCGTGGACCGTGGCGGTGCTCGCCCGGGCGGCGGGCATGAGCCGGGCCGCCTTCGCGACGCGCTTCCGCGAACTGCTGGGCGAGACGCCGATCGCCCACCTCACCCGGTGGCGGATGGACCTCGCCCGCACGGTGTTGCGCGAGCGGCCCGAGCTGTCCGTCGGTCAGGTCGCGACGGCGGTCGGCTACCGCAGCGAGTACGCGTTCAACGCGGCGTTCCGCCGGGTCGTCGGCACGCCGCCGGGTCGCTACCGGACCGGGGGGACGTGACCGCCTACGACCCGTTGCGCGACTGCTCCAGGGCTTCCTGCGCCTTGCGGGCCATGTCGGCGACGGCGGCGCGGCGCACGGCGTCGGCCTCGTAGTCCGCACGGCGGTCCTTGACGACCCGCGCCGGGATGCCGACGGCGATCTTGAAGTCCGGCACGTCGCCGCGCACCACCGCGTGCGCGCCGATCACGCACCCGCGCCCGATCCTCGTGCCGCGCGTGACGGTGACCTTCGTGCCCAGCCAGCAGTCGGGCCCGATGCGCACCGGCGACTTCACGATGCCCTGGTCCTTGATCGGCAGGGTGATGTCCGCGGTCACGTGGTCGAAGTCGCAGATGTACACCCAGTCGGCGATCAGCGTGGCCGCGCCGATCTCCAGGTCGAGGTAGCAGTTCACCGTGTTGTCCTTGCCGAACACGGCCTTGTCGCCGATCCGCAGCGACCCCTCGTGGCAGCGGATGGCGTTGCCGTCGCCGATGTGCACCCAGCGGCCGATCTCCAGCCGGCCGTAGCCGGGGCGGCAGTGCAGGTCGACCTTCTTGCCCAGGAACACCATGCCGCGCAGCACCACGTGCGGGTTCGCGATCCGGAACTTGAACAGCCGCCAGTACCGCACCAGGTACCAGGGCGTGTACGCCCGGTGCCGCAGCACCCAGCGCAGCGACGCCAGGGTGAGGAACTTGGCCTGCGCCGGATCGCGCCGCGACCTGCGCCACCTCGTCCACACGGGTGCACCCCACATGCTCGTCACGCAGGCAGGGTAGCCGGCGCTCCCGGCCACCGCCGCACCGTGTCACAGTGATGCCCGTGACCACTCCGCTGATCATCGACACCGACCCCGGCGTGGACGACGCGTTCGCCCTCGCCCTCGCCGCCGCCAGCCCCGAGGTCGAGTTGATCGGGGTGACCACCGTCTTCGGCAACGTGTCGTTGGAGAACACGACCCGCAACGCCCTGCGCCTGCTCACCCTGCTCGGCCGGGACGACGTGCCGGTCGGTGTCGGCGCGTCCCGGCCGCTGGTCCACCCCCACCCGCACCTGTCCAGCGCCCACGGGGCCGACGGCCTGTCCGGGTTCGCGCACACGCTGCCGGAGCCCACTCAGGACGTGGACCCGCGTGACGCCGTGACCCTCATGCGTGAACTCCTGGAGCAGGCCGACCGGCCCGTCACGATCGTGCCCATCGGGCCGCTGACCAACATCGCGCTGCTCCTGGCCGCCCACCCGCGCCTCAAGCCGAAGATCGGCCGCCTGGTCGTCATGGGTGGCGGGGTGAACGGCGGCAACGTCACCGCCGCGGCCGAGTTCAACGTCTGGAGCGACCCCGAGGCCGCCCGCCGCGTGCTGGTCGAGGAGGACGTGCCCACGACGCTGGTGCCGATGGACCTGACCCGCCGGTGCGCGGTCAGCGCCGAGTGGCTGGACGCGCTGGCGAAGACGTCCGGCGTCGCCGCCGCGCTGGTCGGCCTCACGCCGTCCTACCTGGAGACCTACCGGAGGTTCCTCGGCTGGGACGGCATGGCGGTGCACGACGCGGTCGCGGTGGCCGAGGCGGTCCGGCCGGGGATCCTGAGCGGTACGCCGTTCCCGGTGGACGTCGACTGCTCGTTCGGCCCGAACCGCGGCGGGCTCGTGGTCGACCAGCGCCTGGAGGTGGACGCGCCGAAGACCCTCGACATCGCGCTGGACGCCGACCTGGACGGCCTGCGCGCGTTCCTGTTCGAGAGGCTAGGTGCGCTCGGCGTGCGCGAGTAGGTACACCGGGCGGCGGCCGATGCGGGTCAGCGCCACGGTCGCCTCGGTCGACCCGGACAGCTTCAGCCTCGGCCGCAACGCGTTCGGGTCCACGTCCAGGCCGCGCACGAGGATCTCCAGCCGACCGACGTCGTGCGCCCGCAGCACGGACCGCAGGGTCTTCTCGCTGTAGTGCCCGTGCTCCACCACGCGGAACGCCCGCACGCCCGGCGGCGGCACGGGTCCGGTCAGGTAGGCGATCCGCTCGTCGAGCTGCGCCAGCCCGTGCCGGGCCGCGTAGTGCCGCACCAGCCCCGCGCGCACCACCGCGCCGTCCGGGTCGACCAGCCACTCACCGGGCGGCCCCACCGGGCAGTCGTCCGGCTCGGCGGAGGTGATCGTCCACTCCGGACCGTCCGACCGCAGCACGGTCGCGCGCCGCGACACGCCGGGTGTGGCCAGGCCGCGCGTCCACAGGCACGCCTCGCGCACCTGCCCGTCCAACGACACCAGCTCGACCTCGTCCGCCCACGGCGCGACCGCGAAGTCCACGCCCGGCGCGCACTTCACCGCCATGTCCCGTGCCGCGTAGACCGACGCCAGCTCGTCCAACGGCGGCGCGAAGTCGGCCGGTCGCCACGTGCGCCGACCGGTCGCGTCACGCCGGGCGGGGTCGGCGAGCACCGCCGTGCCGCGCGACACCGGCCGCAACGCGTCCGCCCGCGCCAGCGGCACCGCGTCACCCAGGTTGTGCCGCGCCATGGCCAGCCGCACCGGGTCCAGGTCCGAGCCGATCGACCCCTCGGGCAGCGCCGCGAGGTCCGCGCCGATCGAGCACGTCACGTCGTGCGCGGGCCCGCTGAACCGACGGGCCCGGTGCGCGGCCACCACGTGCGCGGTGGCCTGCTGCAAGGCGTCGGAGGTGAACAGCCCGTCGGCGAAGGTGAGCTTGGCGGCCTTGCGCCGCAACAACAACGTCTCCAGCACGGCGGCGAAGCGGGTCGGCGAGACCTGCTTGGCCAGCCCCACGTCGGACAGCCGCGACGCGGGGGTCAACGGCAGGTCCGCCAACGCCGACAACGCGGCGGACCCGGCGTCGGAACGCAGGTACGCCACGTCGTCGAGGCTGAACGCGTAGGCCACTAGACCGGCTTGCGGCCCGTCACGGAGACGTTGTAGAAGACCTCTCGCGGCAGCACCTTGGCGAGCACGTTCTCGTCCACCCAGGACAGCCGCTGCCAGGTCTTGTAGGCGAACACCGCCCACCCGAAGCCCAGCTTCTCGCGCGGCACGGCGGCCTCGAACGTGCGCACCGGCCAGCCGAACAACGCCGCCGACAGCTCCTCGGTCACCGCCCGCACGCCGACCGCGCCCGCGCCGCGCGCCGTCCGCTCCAGGTCCGACGGGTCGAACGTGTGCAGGTCGACGACGGCTTCCAGCGCCGCCGCCCGGGACGAGGAGTCCAGCTCCTCCTGCGGCCGGCGCCAGTCGTTGAGCGGGCCGAGCCTGGTCACGTTCGTGGTCAGCCACCACGTGAGCTGCCCGAGCTTGCGGGCGTAGAAGTTGCCCACGTTCGTCGGGTCGCCCGCGAACACGAACTTCCCGCCCGGCTTGAGCACCCGCAGCACCTCGCGCATCGCGGCGGGCACGTCCGGGATGTGGTGCAACACCGCGTGCCCCACCACCAGGTCGAACGTGTTGTCGTCGTACGGGATGCGCTCGGCGTCGGCCACCCGGCCGTCGACCGGCAGCTCCAGCCGCTCGGCGTTGCGCAACGCCACCTCGACCATGCCCGGCGACAGGTCGGTCACCGAGCCGCGCCGGATCACGTCGCCCTGCATCAGGTTGAGCAGGAAGAACCCGGTGCCGCTGCCCAGCTCCAGCGCGTGCTCGTACGGACCGACGTCACCCGCGACCGCGCGGAAGCGGTCCTTGGCGTAGGTGATGCAGCGCTCGTCGTACGAGATCGACCACTTCTCGTCGTACGTGTCCGCTTCCCAGTCGTGGTAGAGCACGTTCGCGAGCTTGGGGTCGGAGTACGCCGCCTCGATCTCCTCGACGGTGGCGTGCGGGTTGGGCTTGGGATCAACGGCCACTGAACTTCGCCTTCCCCGGGCCGTTCTCGATGAACGACGCCATGCCGGTCTTCTGGTCCTCGGTGGCGAACATCGCGGCGAACAGCTGGCTCTCCAGCTTCAGCCCGCTGCCCAGGTCGGTGTCCAGCCCGCCGTCGATCGCGGCCTTCGCGGCGGCGTACGCGCGCACCGGGCCGTTCACGAACTGGCCCGCCCAGCGGCGTGCCGCGGCGTAGACGTCGTCCGGGGCCACCACCTCGTCCACCATGCCGATGCGCAACGCCTCCTCGGCGCCGACGAACCGGCCGGTGTAGATCAGGTCCTTCGCCCGCGACGGCCCGACCAGCCTCGGCAGGCGCTGCGTGCCGCCCATGCCGGGGATGACGCCGAGCAGGATCTCCGGCTGGCCGACCTTGGCGTTGTCGCCCGCGATCCGCCGGTCCGCGCACAGCGCCAGCTCGAACCCGCCACCCAGGGCGTACCCGGTGATGGCGGCCACGGTCGGCTTGGGGATCTCCTCCACCGAGCGCAGCGCCGAGGTGAACGCGGCCGCGCGGGACGCCATCTCGGCGTAGGACAGCTCGGCCATCTCCTTGATGTCCGCGCCCGCCGCGAACACCTTCGGCCCGCCGTACACGATCACCGAGTAGACGTCGGCCCGGTCGGTCGCCTCCAGCGCGGCGGACCGGATCTCCTCCTGGACCTGCCGGTTGAGCGCGTTCATCGGCGGGCGGTCCAGCCGGATGGTGCCGATCCCGTCCTCGACTTCGAGCCTCACGAACTCAGCCACGCGGTCCTCCTCGACCTCCGTCGGTGCGCCTCGCAGGTTACCCCTGGGTAGTTTTGCGGCGGGCGAAGTACCTGTCACCCGACCGTTGGAGCTCCAAGGGCTGGTCGAACGTCTTCGACAGGTTCTCCTCGGTCAGCACGTCGTCCAGCAGGCCCTGCGCCACGATGCCGCCGTCACGCAGCAGCAGCGCGTGCGTGAAACCGGGCGGGATCTCCTCCACGTGGTGCGTGACCAGCACCGTCGCCGGCGCGTCGGGGTCGAGCGCCAGCTCCGACAGCCGGGCCACCAGGTCCTCGCGGCCGCCCAGGTCCAGGCCGGCCGCGGGCTCGTCGAGCAGGAGCATCTCGGGGTCGGTCATCAACGCGCGGGCGATCAGGGTGCGCTTGCGCTCGCCCTCGGACAACGTCCCGTACGTGCGGTCGGCCAGGTGCTCGATGCCCATCGTGGCCAACAGCTCCTTGGCGCGGCCGGTGTCGAGCTTGTCGTACTCCTCGCGCCACCGGCCCAGCACCGCGTAGCCGGCGCTGACCACCAGGTCGACCACCTTCTCGTCGGGCGGGATCCGGCCGTTCAACGCCGACGAGGACAGCCCGATCCGGGGTCGCAGCTCGGCCATGTCGGTCTTGCCGATCCGCTCGCCGAGCAGGTGCACCTTGCCCTTGGTCGGGTGCAGCTCCGCGCCGGCCAGCCTCAGCAGCGTGGTCTTGCCCGCGCCGTTCGGACCGAGCACGACCCAGCGCTCGTCCAGCTCCACGCTCCAGTCGACGTCCCCGACCAGCGTGGTCTTGCCCCGTCGAACCGAAACACCCTGCATGTGGATGACCAGATCTTCGTTTTCCACGCCTGCCCTCGCCCCGTCGATGCGCCGCCGTCGCCATTGTTCTTCACCCCCCTCCGCCCGCGGTCCGGTGGGGGGAGGTATGGCTCGGTGGGCGAACCGCGCGGTCGCGGGGTGGCCGGACCCCGCGGTCACGCGGGGCGCCCGTGCCCGCCGAGCCGCTGTGCCGGGGGCGCGGCGATCCCACGCAGTCGGTCCGTGCTGGAAAGATCCCGGGTATGGCTGCCGACTCGATCCTGCTCGCGGGCCGACCGTTCCCACTCGGGGCGCATCCCGAGGCCGGAGGTGTGCGCTTCGCGGTCTCGGCACCGCCCGCGCACGCCGTGGAAGTGTGCCTGATCAGCGAAGACGGCACGGAGGAGCGGGTCGAGCTGACCGAGCGCACGTTCGGCGTGTGGCACGGGTTGATCTCCGGCGTCACGCCCGGACAGCGCTACGGCTACCGCGTGCACGGCCCCTACGACCCCTCGCGCGGGCTGCGGTGCAACCCCGCGAAGCTGTTGGTCGACCCATATGCGACGAGGATCACCGGCGGGATCACGAGCCTGGAAGCGGCGCTCGGCTACGTCGACGACCCGATGCTCGGCGGCCCGTCACCGGTCGACTCGCTGGGCAGCGTGCCGCTGTCCGTGGTCACCTCGCCGGGCGGGCCGGACACCGGGGTGAAGCCCGAGGTGCCGTTCGAGGAAGCGGTGATCTACGAGCTGCACGTGCGCGGCTTCACCAAGCTGCACCCGGCCGTGCCCGAGCACCAGCGCGGCACGTACCTGGGGCTGGCGCACCCGGCCGTGGTGGAGCACCTGGTGCGGCTCGGCGTGACGTCGGTGGAACTGCTGCCGGTGCACGCGTTCGTCGACGAGCCGTCGTTGATCCGCGGCGGCAGGCACAACTACTGGGGCTACTCGCCGCTGAGCTACTTCGCACCGCACCCCGCCTACGCCAGCGAGCCGGGCCGGGAGGTGGAGGAGTTCCGCACGATGGTGTCCGCGCTGCACGCCGTGGGCATCGAGGTGATCATCGATGTGGTCTTCAACCACACGTGCGAGGGCGGCCCGGAGGGCCCGACGCTGTCCTACCGGGGCTTCGACGCGCCCGGCTACTACCTGCACATCGACGGCGGCGGCACGCTCGACATCACCGGCTGCGGCAACACCACCGAGGCCGGGTCGCCGCAGTTCGTCCGGCTGGTGACCGACTCGCTGCGGTACTGGGCCACCGAGATGGGCGTGGACGGGTTCCGGTTCGACCTGGCCTCCACGCTGGGCCGGCCGGGCGGCGGCCGGTTCGACCGGGCGTCGGCGATGCTGACCGCGATCACGCAGGACCCGGTGCTGTCGCGGTGCAAGCTGATCGCGGAGCCGTGGGACGCCACCGGCGACGGCTACCGGGTCGGCGACTTCGGCGTGCAGTGGGCCGAGTGGAACGGCCGGTACCGCGACACCGTGCGGGACTACTGGCGCGGGATGACCAGCGTGCGCGACCTGGCCTACCGGCTGTCGGGGTCGTCCGACCTGTACGCCGACGACCTGCGCCGGCCGTGGCAGTCGGTCAACTTCATCACCGCGCACGACGGGTTCACGCTGCGCGACCTGGTGTCGTACAACGACAAGCACAACCTGGCCAACGGCGAGGACAACCGCGACGGCACCAACGACAACAGGTCGTGGAACTGCGGCGTGGAGGGCGAGACGGACGACGCGTCGGTGCTCGCGCTGCGCGCCCGGCAGGCGCGCAACCTGTTCGCCACGCTGATGCTGTCCACCGGCACGCCGATGCTGACCGCGGGTGACGAGCAGTGGCGCACGCAGGGCGGCAACAACAACGCGTACTGCCTGGACGACGAGACGTCCTGGGTGAGCTGGGAGCTCACCGGCGAGGGCGAGTCGATGCTGGCGTTCGCCCGCCGGGTGATCGCGTTGCGCGCCGCGTCGCCCGCGTTGCGGCAGCCGCAGTTCTTCGACGGCCGCACCACCGCGTCCGGCGCGCCCGACCTGGTGTGGTTCCGGCCGGACGGCGAGGAGATGGCCGAGACCGACTGGTTCGACGAGGGCCGCCGGTTCCTGGGCATGTGGATCGACGGGTCGAACAGCCTGTCCCGCTCCCGTGACGGCGAGCTGGTGTCCGACGACTCGTGGTTGCTGCTCGTGCACGCCGGGGCGGACCCGGTCGAGGTGACCCTGCCGGGGCCCGAGTACGGCGGCCGGTACGAGCCGGTGCTCGACTCGACCGCCGCCGACGGCGCACCCGAGACCGCGGAGAGCCTGGCGGCGGGCACGACCGTCGTGCTGGGGGCTCGGTCGTTGCTGCTGCTGCGGGTGCCCGCCTGACGGTGCCGATTGCGTCGGCTACCGATGCAATCCTGCCTGGTGAGAGCGCTGCGCGCGGGTCGCGGATCCGTGGCACGATCACGGCGTGGCCCGCCCGTTGCTGACCTGGTGCGACCGCACGATCGACCTCCTGCTGGTGGCGTCGTGCGGGTGTAGCCGGACGCGACGCGGCCGGTCCCGCTCCTCGGATTGACGCCGCGTCGCGTCTTGATCGCTACCCCGCCCGACACGTAGCCATCAGGAGCGACCCACCGTGACCGCGACGATCGCGCGCGCCGACCTGCACCCGAAGCTGGACGTGCCGTTCCTGCACGACCTCATCCACCCGGAACGCGACCTGTGGACGCCGCGCGAGCTGCGTGAGCTGACCTCCACCGTCGCCGCCGAACTGACCACCCCGTTGCTGGACGTCCTGGAGTACGACGCCGACCGCCGCTGGTGGGCCCGGCTCGGGCTGACCGAGGGCGTCGAGCTGTGGTTGCTGAGCTGGCTGCCCGGTCAGGGCACCGAGCCGCACGACCACGGCGGCGCGGCGGGCTCGTTCACCGTGCTCACCGGCGAGTTGGCGGAGGACTACCGCTACCCCGGTGGGCCGATCCGCAGCGCACTGCGGCCCGTGGGCAGCGCCCTGGGTTTCGGCGCCGGGCGTGCGCACCGGGTGGTGAACCAGGGCACCGCCGGTGCGGCGAGCGTGCACGCCTACTCGCCGCCGCTGGTGCCGACCCGCGAGTACCCGAGCCTGGCGGACATCCCGCAGGAGATCCCGCCGTTGCCCGCCAAGCGGCTGCCGTTGGAGCGGCTGCGCGTTCTGGCCGATCAGGAGGGCCCGTGAGTGCCGAGGAGTTCCTGGAGGAAGCGCGGCGAGGGCTGAAGCGCGTCTCGCCGCACGAGTTGGCGGGGCTGTCGGACGCGCTGCTGGTCGACATCCGGCCGCACCACAACCGGGCGGAGGAGGGTGAGATCCCCGGCTCGATCCCGGTGGAGCGCATCGTCCTGGAGTGGCGGCTGGACCCGGACGGCGAGCACCGCATCCCCGGCTTCACCGCCGACACCACCGTCGTCGTGCTGTGCAACGAGGGGTACGCGTCCAGCCTGGCCGCCCGCGACCTCCGGCGCGTGGGCCTGCCCAACGCGACGGACCTGGTCGGCGGCTTCCGCGCCTACGCCGCGTCCGGCCTCCCCGTCCGCCCGGGCGCCACCCAGGCCGTCACCTGACCGTCCTGAGCGTTGAACTCGGGGTACCTGAACGTAGGACACGCGCGACGCGAACGTAGGACTCGCGCGCGTGTCCTACGTTCGGGACGACCGTGTCCTACGTTCAGGACACCCGAGTTCAACACTCAGGACGGTCGGGTGGTCGGTGAGGGAACCGCGGGGGCGGCGGTAGCGTCTCCAGCTTCGTGTGGAAAGCGCTGACCGGACTGGTGCTGGTCGTCCTCGTGGTCTGGCGGCCTGGTGTCGCGACGTTCGGCGGGGCGGCGTGCGGCGCCTGGGCGGTGCTCACCGCGCTGCAAGTCGGGTTGCTGCTGGGTGCGCCGCTGTTCCGGGTGCGGGTGTCGCTGGTCGAGATCGGCGTCGGCGGCGAGGTGCGCACGTGGACGCGACCGCACCTGCGCGTGGTGTGGCGGACGGTCCCGCTGCTGATGGCGGTCGGGCTCACGTCGATCAAGGCGCCGGTCCGCCGTCGGCTGTGGCTGACCGGGCTGTCCTCGGCGGTGCTGTCCGCCGCGATCGTGGCGGTGGCCTGGCTCGGCGCGCTGGTCTGGTCCGACGTCGACCAGCCGTTCCTGCGGGGCTTCGCGGTCGCGGGCACGGCGGTGCTGGTCAACGGCCTGTGGCCGCGACGCGGCGCGGGCACCACCTCACCCGGCTGGTTCCTGTTCGCACTGCCCCGCGTGTCCGACCGCCTGGCCGCGGAGTACGAGGCGACGCCGCTGGTCAACCAGGTGACCGACGCCCTCGCGGTCGGCGACCTGGACCGGGCCGAGGCGCTCGCCGACGAACTGGTCGAACGCCACCCCACGCTGCTGGTCACGACCGGCGCACGGGTCGCCGTGCTGACGCTGCGCAGCCGGTACGCCGAGGCGCTGCACGCGGTCAGCGGCCTGATGGGGCGCACCGACCTGGAGCCGCGCGACATGGCGTTCGTGCTGGCGGAGATGGCCAGCTCCACGGCCAACGCCGTCGAGGGCGGCCAGGTGCCCGCCGACATCGGCGTGCCCGCGGCGCGACGGGCCGCGGACGGCGCGATGCAGTTCGGCTACCCCCGCCACCGCTGCACGGGCACGCTGGCGCAGCTCGCGCTGCTGGAGGACGACCACGCCGCCGCGCTCGTCCTCGCCAAGCAGGCGAAGGCGAGCAGCGAGAGCGGGCTGGCGCGGGCCGACGCCCTGGTCACGATCGCCCGCGCGCAGATGGCCGCCGGTGACAACGCGGCGGCCCGTGCGACGTTGGTCGAGGCCCGGGAACTGGCCGGCTGGATGCCCCGGGTCGCGGAAACCACCGCCCGGCTCGACATCGCCTGAGCCCGGCCGGGCGTCGATTCACCGGAATGCGCTAGGCGGGCGAGTTCGGCAATGTCGGCATACCGCCGGGCGGTGCGGGCAGACCGCAGTTCTCCAACGCGCCGGTGACGGTTTTCAGCCAAGCCTGCACTTCGCCGCGCAATTTCTTCGGGTCCGGCGCCACCGCGCCCGGGACGATCTTGCTCAGCACGCTGAACAGCCCGGCGAACACCGCCATGGCGTGCGACAGGCACAGCTCCGGACCCTGGAACGGCGCATCCGCCTGCGCGGGCGCGCTCGCCGGCGGCGTGGGCAGGCACTTCGCCGCGGTCATCGCCGCCAGCAGCCGGAGCGCGTCACCGAGCGGCGGAGCGGCCTTGTCCGGTGCGGGCGGGTTCGCGGCCAGCGGCTCGACCGCCTTCTTCAGCGTCTCCGCGAGCTGCGTCACCAGACCCGCGCACCCGGCGGGCGGTTCCGCCGAACGCCGCTGCGCCGACGCCGCCGGGATGACGGCCACCGCGAACACCACGGCGAGCACCGTGCCCATAGTCGCGAATTTGTTCACACCCCGAAGGGTAAGCGCGAAAACCGACACCTAAAAGCGGGAACGGCGAGTTCACCCGACCGAAAAAATAGCGTGCCGAAAGCGTGAAGAATTGTCCGACGAGATGACCGCCGGTCACGCCGGCGGTCATCTGATCGGGCGGTTCAGCCGGCCAGCACCACCCGACCGAGTTCCGCCGGTGACGCGAGCAGGTCGTGCCGGGGCAGCACGCGCACGGTGTAGCCGACGGCGCCCGCGTGCGGCAGCGGCACCTCGATCTCGTAGTTGCCGTTGCCCGCGTACCGCATCCCGTGCGTGACCACGTCGTAGAGCTCGTCGGAGTCGCCGACCCGGCCCAGCGCCACCTGCACGTCCACCTCGGACGGTTCCAGCCCGGCCAGCTCGATCCGCGCCCGCACGCCGATCGGCGAGCCGAGCCGGGGCGTGGCCGACCCGTTCGACGACATCTGCGAGTCCAGCACCCGCACCCTGGTCCACGACGCCCGCAGGCGGTGCCGGTAGGAGGCCAGCTCCTTCGCGCCGCGGAAGCCCTCACCGACCACCGAGGCGGCCGACGACGCGGCGGGCGCGTACAGCCTCTCCACGTACTCGCGCACCATCCGGGACGCCTGCACCGCCGGGCCGAGCGACGCCAGCGTGTGCCGCACCATGGCCAGCCAGCGGGCCGGCACGCCGTCCTCACCGCGGTCGTAGAACAGCGGCGCGACCTGGTTGCCCAGCAGGTCGTACAGGGCGGCGGCCTCCAGGTCGTCGCGCCGGGTCGGGTCGGTGACGCCGTCCGCGGTCGGGATGGCCCAGCCGTTGCTGCCGTCGTACAGCTCGTCCCACCAGCCGTCGCGGATCGACAGGTTCAGCCCGCCGTTCAGCGCCGACTTCATGCCGGACGTGCCGCAGGCCTCAAGCGGGCGCATCGGGTTGTTCAGCCACACGTCGCAGCCCCAGTACAGGTACCGGGCCATGGACATGTCGTAGTCGGGCAGGAACACGATCCGGTGCCGCACGCCCGCGTCGTCGGCGTACCGCACGATCTGCTGGATCAACGCCTTGCCGCCGTCGTCGGCCGGGTGCGACTTGCCCGCCACGACCAGCTGCACCGGCCGTTCGGGGTGCAGCAGCATCGCGCGCAGCCGCTCCGGGTCGCGCAGCATCAACGTCAACCGCTTGTAGGTCGGCACGCGGCGGGCGAAGCCGACGGTCAGCACGTCCGGGTCGAACACCGAGTCGGTCCAGCCCAGCTCCAACGCCGACGCGCCGCGCTGCAACCACGACGCGCGGGTGCGGCGGCGCACCTCGTGGACGAGCTTGGTCCGCAGGTCGTTGCGCAGCTCCCACAGCCGCTGGTCGGTCACCGGCTCGAACCCTCGCAGGCCGACGCCGGACTCCTCCGTGTCGCCCACCAGGCGGCTCATCTCGGTGGCCGCCCACGTGGGGCCGTGCACGCCGTTGGTGACCGAGCCGATCGGCACCTCCGAGGCGTCGAAGCCGGGCCACAGGCCGCGGAACATGTCGCGGCTGACGGTGCCGTGCAGCTTGGACACGCCGTTCGCGCGCTGCGCGAGCCGCAGCCCCATGTGCGCCATGTTGAACAGGCCCGGGTTGTCCTCCGCGCCCAGGGCCAGGACGCGCTGGGTGTTCACGCCCGGCAGCAGCGACTCCGAGCCGAAGTAGTGCTGCACCAGGTCGACCGGGAACCGGTCGATGCCCGCCGGCACCGGCGTGTGCGTGGTGAACACCGTGCCCGCGCGGACCGCGGCCAGCGCCTGGTCGAAGTCCAGGCCCTCGCCGGTGACCAGCTCGCGGATGCGCTCCAGGCCGAGGAAGCCCGCGTGGCCCTCGTTGGTGTGGAACACCTCGGGCGAGGGGTGGCCGGTCAGCTCGCAGTACGTGCGCACGGCGCGGACACCGCCGACGCCCGCCAGGATCTCCTGCCGGATGCGGTGGTCCTGGTCGCCGCCGTAGAGGCGGTCGGTGACGCCGCGCAGGTCGTCGTCGTTCTCCTCCACGTCGGAGTCGAGGAGCAGCAGCGGGATGCGGCCGACCTGGGCCTTCCACACCTTGGCGCGCAGCACCCGGTCGCCGGGCATGGCCACGTGCACCAGGATCGGCGCGCCGGACGGCTCGGTGAGCAGCTCCAGCGGCAGGCCGCGCGGGTCGAGGACGGGGTAGTGCTCGATCTGCCAGCCGTCCAGGCTCAGCGCCTGGCGGAAGTAGCCGGACCGGTAGAGCAGACCGACCGCGATCAGCGGGACGCCCAGGTCGGAGGCCGCCTTGAGGTGGTCGCCCGCCAGCACGCCGAGGCCGCCGGAGTAGTTCGGCAACGCCTCGGTGACACCGAACTCCATCGAGAAGTAGGCGACCGCGTTGGGCAGGGGGTGCAGGTCGTGGTTGCCGTGCTCGCGGCGTTGCGCGATCTCGTCCTGGCGGCGCTGGAACCAGCGGGGGCCGGTGGTGTAGCGGTGCAGGTCGTCGGCCAGCGCACGGGCGTGCGAGAGGAACTGCTCGTCACGGGAGAGCTCGTCGAGGCGTTCGGGGGCGACCACGGACAGCAGGCGCAACGGGTCGCCGCCGTCGGCCCACAGCTCGGGGTCGACCGACGCGAACAGGTCCTGGGTGGGCTGGTGCCACGTCCAGCGCAGGTTCGTGGCGAGGGTGCCCAGGGCCGTCAACGGCTCGGGCAGACTGGCTCGGACGGTGAACCGGCGAAGTGCTCGCATGGCGTCGGACCTTATCCCCCATCCAGCGGCGCAGAACAACGGTCACCCGAACCGATGCAGGGACCGATCCAGCTTGACCAGCACAAACGTTCCACTGCAAGTTATTTCGACCACCGGGCGCAAGTGTCAACGCGGCGGTGAGGCCGGCGGGACGGCCGGGGACCGAGCGTCACCATGCCCGACCGGGTGGTCTCGGAGAGTGACCGGTTCGGTCGATCATCGCTCGACCGGGCGGCTTGCAGCGCGGCGCGGGACTGATCACGACCTGGGAATCGGCTCCTCCATCGCGAGACGGACGCCACCACCAAGTGTGCAATCCAACCAGAAGGGGTAGGAACAGCGAGACGGGTCCCGGTGATGACCTATCCGATCACTGCGGGCAGACTTGACCGTGCACGCGTCACACCAGGTGAGAGGGGCGCTGCCGATGAGCGGACGACTCGGAATCGACGATGTCTCCCCGACCGTGAGCGGAGGCCGCTACCCGGCGAAGGCCGTGGTGGGCGAGCACGTCCCGGTCGAGGCCACGGTGTGGCGGGAGGGTCACGACGCCGTGGCCGCCACCGTGGCGTGGCGGGGACCGAACGACCGGGTCGCCAGACAGACGCGCATGGTCCCCGCGGGCGTGGGCCTGGACCGCTGGGCCGCCACGATCGTGCCCGACGCCGAAGGCGCGTGGACGTTCCGCGTGGACGCCTGGAGCGACCCGTGGGCCACCTGGCAGCACACCGTCGAGGTCAAGATCGCCGCCGGGCAGGGCGCCCACGAGCTGGAGAACGACCTGGAGGCGGGCGCCCGCCTGCTGGACCGGGTCAGCCGCCGGCCGGACCGGCGCCGGGAGAAGCCGCTGCTGGTCAACGCCGCCGCCGCGCTGCGCGACGAGCACCGGCCCCTGGCCGAACGGGTCGCGCCCGCCCTCGCGGGCGACGTCCGCCAGATCATGCACGACCACCCGGTGCGCGAGCTGATCACCAAGGGCAAGCCGCAGAAGGTGTGGGTCGACCGCAAGCGCGCGGCCTTCGGCTCCTGGTACGAGTTCTTCCCCCGCAGCACGGGCGGGGTGGACGAGTCCGGCGTCCCGGTGCACGGCACGTTCGTCACCGCCGCGAAGGAGCTGGACCGCGTCGCGGCCATGGGCTTCGACGTGGCCTACCTGCCCCCGATCCACCCGATCGGGAGGGTGAACCGCAAGGGCCCGAACAACACCCTCACCGCCACCGAGGACGACCCGGGCTCGACCTGGGCCATCGGCGCGGACGAGGGCGGGCACGACGCGATCCACCCCGAGCTCGGCACGATCGAGGACTTCGACGCGTTCGTGGCGCGCGCCCGCGGGCTGAACCTGGAAGTGGCGCTCGACCTCGCGCTGCAGTGCGCGCCGGACCACCCGTGGGTGCTGAAGAACCCCGAGTGGTTCACCACCCGCCCGGACGGCTCGATCGCGTACGCGGAGAACCCGCCGAAGAAGTACCAGGACATCTACCCGGTCAACTTCGACAACGACCCGCAGGGCATCTACAACGAGGTGCTGCGCGTCGTGCTCCACTGGGTGGACCACGGGGTGCGCATCTTCCGGGTGGACAACCCGCACACCAAGCCGCCGGACTTCTGGGCGTGGCTGATCTGGGCGGTCAAGGACCGGCACCCGGACGTGCTGTTCCTGTCCGAGGCCTTCACCCGCCCGGCCCGCCTGTACGGCCTGGCCAAGCTCGGCTTCACGCAGAGCTACACCTACTTCACCTGGCGCACGACCAAGGAGGAGCTGACCGAGTTCGGCGCCGAACTGGTCGAGCACTGGGACGAAGCGCGGCCCAACCTGTTCGTCAACACCCCCGACATCCTGCACGAATCGCTGCAGCACGGCGGTCCGGGCATGTTCGCGCTGCGCGCGGCGCTGGCGGCGACGATGGCGCCGACCTGGGGTGTGTACTCGGGCTACGAGCTGTTCGAGCACGAGGCCGTCAAGCCGGGCAGTGAGGAGTACCTGAACTCGGAGAAGTACCAGCTCCGCCCGCGCGACTACGCGGCGGCGGTGGCCGAGGGACGGTCGTTGGAACCGTGGTTGCGCAAGCTGAACGCGGTCCGCCGGGCACACCCGGCGCTGCAGCAGATGCGAACACTGCGGTTCCACCACGTCGACAACCCGGCGTTGATCGCCTACTCGAAGCAGGATCCCGGCACCGGCGACACGGTCGTCGTCGTGGTCAACCTGGATCCGCACGACGCGCAGGACGGCACCGTCTGGCTGGACCTGCCCACGCTCGGCGCCGACTGGCACGAGCGGCTGATCGCGCACGACGAGGTGTCCGGGGAGACCTGGGACTGGGGTCAGGCCAACTACGTCCGCCTGGAACCCTGGCGCGCTCCGGCGCACATCGTGAGCGTCCAGCGCAGGTTCTCCTAGGGCGAGATCCCCTGGGAGAGGTCCAGCAGACAGCGAAAACCCAGCCCGGTCCCCAAACCTGAGTCCCCCGTGCCCGCCGAAGGACACGAGGGACGATCGAACGCACCCCCAATGAGGTGGGACGAGGTGGAGCACACATGCAAGAAGAGGCCCGACCCGATGCCGCGCTGGTAGGCCTGGAGAACGTGCCGCACACCGGCGAGGCCATCGGCGCCGACGGCCTGCTGGTCGAACCGCAGGCGGAGGACTTCCGGTCGGCCAAGCTCGTGCCGCGCGAGCGCGACTGGTTCAAGGGCGCGGTGTTCTACGAGGTGCTGGTGCGCGCGTTCAGCGACTCCAACGGCGACGGCACCGGTGACCTGCGGGGCCTCGCGTCCCGGTTGGACTACCTGGAGTGGCTCGGCGTCGACTGCCTGTGGCTGCCGCCGTTCTACGCCTCGCCGCTGCGCGACGGTGGTTACGACATCTCCGACTTCCGCGCGGTGCTGCCGGAGTTCGGCTCGGTCGAGGACTTCGTGTACCTGCTGGACGAGGCGCACCGCCGCGGCATCCGGGTGATCACCGATCTCGTGCTCAACCACACCAGCGACGCGCACCCCTGGTTCCAGCAGTCGCGGACCGATCCGGACGGCCCCTACGGCGACTACTACGTGTGGAGCGACGACGACCAGCGCTACGCGGACGCGCGGATCATCTTCGTCGACACCGAGTCCTCGAACTGGACCTACGACCCGGTGCGCGGCCAGTTCTACTGGCACCGGTTCTTCTCCCACCAGCCGGACCTGAACTTCGAGAACCCGCACGTCCAGGAGGCGATGCTGGACACGCTGCGGTTCTGGCTCGACCTGGGCATCGACGGGTTCCGGCTCGACGCCGTGCCGTACCTGTTCGAGCAGGAGGGCACCAACTGCGAGAACCTGCCGCGCACGCACGACTTCCTCAAGCGCTGCCGCAAGGTGGTGGACGACGAGTACCCCGGCCGGGTGCTGCTCGCCGAGGCCAACCAGTGGCCGTCCGACGTGGTCGAGTACTTCGGCGACCCCGCCGTCGGCGGCGACGAGTGCCACATGGCCTTCCACTTCCCGCTCATGCCCCGCATCTTCATGGCCGTGCGACGCGAGTCCCGGTTCCCGATCTCCGAGATCCTGGCCCAGACCCCGGAGATCCCGTCCGGCGCCCAGTGGGGCATCTTCCTGCGCAACCACGACGAGTTGACGCTGGAGATGGTCACCGACGAAGAGCGCGACTACATGTACGCCGAATACGCCAAAGACCCCCGGATGAAGGCGAACATCGGCATCAGACGGCGCCTGGCACCGCTGCTGGAGAACGACCGCAACCAGCAGGAGCTGTTCACCGCGATGCTGCTGTCGCTGCCCGGCTCGCCCGTCCTGTACTACGGCGACGAGATCGGCATGGGCGACAACATCTGGCTCGGCGACCGCGACGCGGTGCGCACGCCGATGCAGTGGACCCCGGACCGCAACGCCGGGTTCTCCAGCTGCGACCCCGGCCGGATCTACCTGCCCGTGATCATGGACCCGGTGTACGGCTACCAGGCGCTCAACGTCGAGGCGCAGCTGAACAACCAGTCCTCGCTGCTGCACTGGACCCGGCGGATGATCGAGGTGCGCAAGCAGCACCACGCGTTCGCCGAGGGCGACTTCACCGACCTGGGCGGCTCGAACCCGAGCGTGCTGGCGTACCGGCGGCGGTGGCGGCGACCCGACGGCCACGAGGACGTCGTGCTGTGCGTGAACAACCTGTCGCGGTTCCCGCAGCCGGTCGAGCTCGACCTGTCGGAGCACCACGGCAGCCGGCCGGTGGAGCTGACCGGCGGGGTGGTCTTCCCCACCGTGGGCGATTTGCCGTACCTGTTGACCCTGCCAGGGCACGGCTTCTACTGGTTCCAGCTCGTGGAAGCCGGCGACGACAGCGAGCCGAGGTGATGGACGTGACCGAACCGCACGACCTGGTCGACAAGGTGATGGCCGAGCTGCCCGAGTGGTTGCCCGCGCAGCGGTGGTTCGGCGGGAAGGACCGCCCGGTCACCTCGATCCGACCGCTGCGGACGTCGGTGCTGCGGGCGCGGGAGCCGGTGCTGGTGCACCTGGTGGTCGAGGTGGAGCAACCCGACCGGCGGGAGCCCTACCAGCTGCTGGTCACCGACCACGTGGACAACTACGACGCGACCCAGGTGCCGGAGCTGACCGGCGTGCTGCTCGACCTGATCGCCGAGGGCGCCGAGGTCGAGGGGCTGACGTTCGCGCACGAGCCGGGCGTGCAGCTGCAGACCGGGCTGCGCGGCAGGCCGATCACCTCCGAGCAGTCCAACACCTCGATCGTGTACGGCAGCCAGTACATCCTCAAGCTGTTCCGCAAGCTGACCCACGGCGAGAACCCGGACCTGGTGCTGCACCGCGCGTTGCGCCAGGTCGGCTGCGAGCACATCGCCCAGCCGCTCGGGTCGATCACCGGTCGGCTGGACGGCGAGACCACCACGGTCGGCATGGTGCAGCAGTTCATGCCGGACGCGGTGGACGGCTGGGCGATGGCCACCACGAGCGTGCGCGACCTGATGGCCGAGGCCGACCTGCACGCCGACGAGGTCGGCGGTGACTTCGCCGGCGAGGCGCAGCGGCTGGGCCAGGCGGTGGCCACCGTGCACTCGGACCTGGAGCGCGCGCTGGGCACGCAGCACGCGGACGCCGAGGACATCGAGCGGACCGTGCTGGCGATGACCTCGCGGCTGGACCGGGTGGTCGCCGCGGTGCCGGAGCTGCGGCCGTACGTGCCCGCGCTGCGGGAGGCGTTCGAGCAGGCCAAGGACACCCCGGACGTGATCGGGGTGCAGCACATCCACGGCGACCTGCACCTCGGTCAGGTGCTGCGGACCGTGCAGGGGTGGCTGCTGATCGACTTCGAGGGCGAGCCGGGTTCCCCGATCGCCGACCGGACCGCGCTGCGGTCGCCGCTGCGCGACGTGGCCGGGATGCTGCGATCCTTCGACTACGCGGCGCACCAGCTGCTGGTCGGCCAGCCGGAGGACCACCAGCTGACCGTGCGGGCGCTGGAGTGGGCGCGGCGCAACCGCGCGGCGTTCACCGAGGGCTACGCGGAGGCGGCGTCGGAGTCGGTCGGCGACCCGCGCAAGCGGGGCTACCTGCTGCGGGCGTTCGAGCTGGACAAGGCCGTGTACGAGGTGGCGTACGAGCACGCGAACAGGCCGGAGTGGTTGACGGTCCCGTTGTCGTCGATCGCACGGATCACTGGAGAGGGAGCGGTGCAGTCATGATCTCGCCCGAGGACGTCGACCGGCTGCTGGCCGGGGCGCACCACGACCCGCACTCGGTGCTCGGCGTGCACCACGTCCCGGAGGGCGTGGTCGCGCGGGCGCTGCGGCCGGGCGCGACCGCGGTCGCCGTCATCGCGGGTGACAAGCGCTTCGAGCTGGACCGCGTCACCGACGGGTTGTTCGCGGGCGACCTGCCCGAGCACCCCGGCGGCGACTACCGGCTGGAGGTCGAGTACGGCGACGACCTGGTCGAGGTGGACGACCCCTACCGCTGGCTGCCGACCGTCGGCGAGCTGGACCTGCACCTGATCGGCGAGGGTCGGCACGAGCGGCTGTGGGACGTGCTGGGCGCGCGGGTGCGCACCTACGACACGCCCGACGGCGTCGTCTCCGGCGTCTCGTTCGCGGTGTGGGCGCCGACCGCGCGCGGCGTGCGGGTGTGCGGCGACTTCGACGGCTGGGACGGCCGCGCGAACCCGATGCGGTCGCTCGGCTCGTCCGGCGTGTGGGAGATCTTCATCCCCGGCATCCCCGAGGGCACCCGGTACAAGTTCCGGATCCTCGGTCGGGACGGCCGCTGGCACGAGAAGGCCGACCCGATGGCGTTCGCGACCGAGACACCGCCCGCCACGGCGTCCGTGGTGACCCGGTCCACCCACCAGTGGGCCGACGACGAGTGGCGGGCCAAGCGGGACGCCACCCAGTGGATCAACGCGCCGATGAGCGTGTACGAGGTGCACCTCGGGTCCTGGAAGCCCGGTCTGGGTTACCGGGAGCTGGCCGAGGAGCTGGCGGACTACGTGGTGGGCGCCGGTTTCACGCACGTGGAGCTGATGCCGGTGGCCGAGCACCCGTTCGGCGGGTCGTGGGGCTACCAGGTGACGTCGTACTACGCGCCCACCTCGCGGTTCGGCTCACCCGACGACTTCCGGCACTTCGTCGACGTGCTCCACCAGCGCGGCGTCGGTGTGATCATGGACTGGGTGCCCGCGCACTTCCCCAAGGACTCGTGGGCGCTGGCCAAGTTCGACGGCAGCGCGCTGTACGAGCACGAAGACCCGCGCCGGGGCGAGCACCCCGACTGGGGCACGCTGGTGTTCGACTTCGGGCGCAACGAGGTGCGCAACTTCCTCGTCGCCAACGCCCTGTACTGGATCGAGGAGTTCCACATCGACGGCCTGCGGGTCGACGCGGTGGCCTCGATGCTCTACCTGGACTACTCCCGCGAGGAGGGTCAGTGGCTGCCCAACCAGTACGGCGGCCGGGAGAACCTGGACGCGGTGCGGTTCCTGCAGGAGCTGAACGCGACGGTGTACAAGCGCCACCCCGGCGTGGTGATGGCGGCCGAGGAGTCGACGGCGTGGCCGGGCGTGTCGCGGCCGACGCACCTGGGCGGCCTGGGGTTCGGGTTCAAGTGGAACATGGGCTGGATGCACGACTCGCTGCACTACCTGTCGCGCGAGCCCATCCACCGCTCGTTCCACCACAACGAGATCACGTTCTCGCTGGTGTACGCGTGGAGCGAGAACTTCGTGCTGCCGCTGTCGCACGACGAGGTCGTGCACGGCAAGGGGTCGCTGTGGCAGCGGATGCCCGGCGACGACTGGAACAAGGCGGCGGGGCTGCGGTCGCTGCTGGCGTTCATGTGGGCGCACCCGGGCAAGCAGCTGCTGTTCATGGGCGGCGAGTTCGGGCAGCGGGACGAGTGGTCGGAGGCCCGGTCGCTGGACTGGCACCTGCTGGACGACCCGCTGCACGCGGGCCTGCACCGGTTGATCTCGGACCTGAACCGGGTCTACACCGCCTCGCCCGCGTTGTACAGCGCGGACAACAGGCCCGAGGGGTTCTCGTGGATCGACGCGAACGACTCGGCGGGCAACGTGCTGAGCTTCCTGCGGATCGGTGCGGACGGCTCGGTGGTCGCGTGCGTGGCGAACTTCGCCGGTTTGCCGCACCACGACTACCGGGTTGGTCTGCCGGCGGCCGGTCGGTGGCGCGAGGTGGTGAACACCGACTCCGAGGTGTACGGCGGGTCCGGCGTCGGCAACCTGGGTGTCGTGGAGGCGGAGGAGCACCCGTGGCACGGCAGGCCCGCTTCGGCGGTGCTGCAACTGCCGCCGTCGGGCGTGCTCTGGCTCGTGCCGGAAGCCCCCGCGGCGGCCGTGACGAGCGCTGACACCGCCAACGCGGCCGTGGAGAGGATGCACGGCGACGTCGACCTGATCGGCGCCGGCGTCGCGGCGGAGGACGGCACCGACGGCGACACCGACCGTGGCCCGGACGGCGGCCCGGACGTGCACCGGACCGCGCTGGACAACGGCTGACCGAGCCGTCGGACGTGGTTCGCAGGGGCTCCCGGGTGGGGCCCCTGCTTCGTTCGCGGGAGACAGACCTCCCTCGGCGGGCCCGGCGCTGCCATGCTGAGCCCGTGGCAAACGAGGTGTGGGCGGTCGGCGAGGCTTACGAGGCTTACGTCGGGCGGTGGAGCGCGCCCGTCGCGCGGCAGTTCCTCCGCCTGTTGAACGTGCCGGCGGGCCGGCGTTGGGTGGATGTCGGCTGTGGCACGGGGGCGTTGACGACGGCCGTGCTCGACGTCGGGCAGCCGGCCGAGATCACGGGGGTCGACCCGTCGGAGGGGTTCCTGGCCACCGCGCGGCACCGCGTCGCCGATCCGCGCGCGGTCTTCCACGCCGGTGACGCCCGTGCGCTGCCGTTGCCCGACCGGGCTTTCGACGCCGTGGTCAGCGGTCTGGCCCTCAACTTCGTGCCCGACGCCGCGCGGGCCGTGGCCGAGTGCGCCAGGGTCGCCGCGCCCGGCGGTGTGGTCGCGGCCTACGTCTGGGACTACGCCGAGGGTATGGCGATCACCCGGTGGTTCTGGGATGCCGCCACCGACCTCGACCCGACGGCAGCGGACCTGGACGAGGGGCGGCGCTTCCCGCTCTGCCGTCCGGAACCCCTGCGGGCGCTGTGGACCGGTGCGGGCCTGGGTGCGGTGCGCGTGGAGGCGTTGGAGGTGCCGACGGTGTTCAGCGACTTCGACGACTACTGGCGCCCGTTCCTCGGTGGTCAGGGCCCGGCGCCCGGCTACGCCGCGTCCCTGCCCGACGATCGGCGCCGCGCCCTGCGCGACCTGCTGCGCACCCGGCTGCCCACTCACCGCGACGGCTCGATCCGGCTCACCGCCCGGGCGTGGGCAGTCCGGGGGGTCACCCCGACGGGCTGAACGTCGGCAGCAGCCCGGGCAGGCGTCCGGCTCCGCGTTCGGTGATCAGCAGCGCCCTGGTGCCGTCCTGGCGGCGGACCAGGTCGTCGGCGACGAACGCGTCCAGCACGAGCCTGCCCAGGTCGCCGCCCAGGTGCGGGACGCGGTGCGTGCGGTCCAGGCACGCCGACGCCAGGCGGCGGCGCGGTGCGACGGCGCCCGGGTCGACGCCCAGGCGGTGCAGCGCGGACAGGTCGTCGCCGAGCGCCAGGTCGCCGGTGCGGCCGTCGGGCGGCTTGAGCGCGCCGCCGTCCACCAGGGTGGCGAACACCGCGATGCCCAGCCGGCCGGCCGCGTGGTCGTAGCAGGTGTGGGCCACGTCGACCGGTGAGGACGAGCGCTGCGGCGTGGTCAGGTCGCCGTGGTGGGCGTAGCGGGCCAGGGCGGTGAGGACGTCGGCGATCTCGCCGCGGGCGACCTGGTAGACCGCGTGCCGACCGGTGTGCTCGACCGTGACGAGGCCGGCGGCGCGCAGGCGGGCCAGGTGGTTGCCCAGGCGCGGCGGCGAGACGCCCATGGCGTCGGCCAGCTGCACCATCGTGTGCGGGCCCTCGGCGGCGAGCAGTTGCAGCGCGGTGAGGCGGACCGGGTCCGACAGCTCGCGGGCCAGCGCGACGACCGCGGCCTGGACGGCGTTGCCGGAGTCGACCCATCCCGTCATGCGCGTGCTCCTCTCCCCTCGCACGGTAGCACCATTCATGGTCTCCTGAACGTTGATTGCGGTCCGACGGGGCCCGGGTTACCGTGCATTCACCATTCATGTCTATGTGAAGGGTGAACGTCGATGGGGCTGGGAGTGCTGTTGTGGGGCCGCGGCGTCTCGGCGCTCGGTGACGGCCTGTGGTTCACCACGTGGGCGTTGTTCTTCACCCGCGTGCTCGACCTGCCGCTGGTCACGGTGGGTGCGGGGATGGCGGTGGCCGGGGCGGCGGGGCTGGTCGCGGCGGTGCCGCTGGGCGGGCTGGCGGACCGGTTCGACCCCCGGCTGGTGCTGGTCGCGCTCACCGTCGTGCGAGCCCTCGCCATGGCGTCCTACCTGGTGGTGGACGGCACGTGGTCGTTCCTCGCGGCGACGGTGGCGTTCACCGCGCCGGCCAACGGCGGCAACGCGGTGCGCACGGCGTTGATCGCGGGCCTGGTCACCGACCACGCCGAACGGGTGCGGGCGCTGGCGCGGCAGCGGGTGGCGCAGCACGTCGGGTACGCGATCGGGGCCGGGCTCGGCGCACTGGTCCTGACCGCCGACAGCCACTCCGCCTACGCCCTGGCCATCGCGGGCAACGCGGCCACGTTCGGGGTGCTGGCGGTGACGACGCTCGCCGTGCGCAGGCCCGGGGCGCCGGTGCGGACCACCCGGCACCGCGAGGTGCTGGGCGACCGCCCCTACCTGGCCGTCGTCGGCGTCACCTCGGTGCTCTCGCTGTGCTGGGCGATGCTGTCGACCGGCCTGCCGCTGTGGCTGTCCCGCTCGACGGACCTGCCGCTCGCCCTCGGTGGCGTGGTGGTCGTCCTCGGCTCGGTGGGCATCGCCGTGTTCCAGGTGCCGTTCTCGCGGTTCGCCCGCACCACCGACCAGGCCGCGCGCACGGCCGCGCGGTCCGGGGTCGTGCTGGCCGCGAGCTGCCTGCTGCTCGCCACGACCGCGGGCGGCGGCGGTGCGGTGGGCGTGGCGATCGTCATCGTCGCGGCGCTGCTGCACGTGGTCGGGGAACTGGGGTACGTGGCCGCGAACTGGGGCCTTTCGGTGAGCCTCATGCGCGAGGAGGCGCGCGGCGCGTACCAGGGCGTGAACGAGGCGGCCACCGCCACCGTGCAGCTGTTCGGGCCGGCGGTCTTCACGTTCGCGCTCGGCGGCTTCGGCGCGGGCGGCTGGGTCGCGGTGGCCGCGATCTTCCTCGCCGCGGCCGCACCCGTGCCCGCGTTGACCAGGTGGGCGAACCGCACGCGGAAGCCGGTGGTGCCCAACAGCACCCCGTAGGGGTTCACGGCAGGCACAATGGGCGAATGCGGCTCGTATCGGCTCGGCTGGTCCTGCTGGCGGCGGTCCTGCTCACGGTCGGCGCCTGCGCCGAGGTGATCCCCGGCAAACCGGTGGCGGGCGAGGCGGTCACCAAGGGCACGGTCGACCCGGGCTTCATCCGCGGCACCGACGGCGGTCCCATCGACCAGCTCGCGGCCACCGCGATCACCGACGTCGACACGTTCTGGAAGCAGGCGTTCCCGGACACGTTCGACAAGCCGTGGCAGCCGATCGAGGGCGGCATCTACTCCGTCGACACCGCCGACCCCTCGGCCAAGCCGCCGCCGTGCACCGAGAAGGCGAGCGACGTCGAGGGCAACGCGTTCTACTGCCCCAGCGCCGACGCCATCGCCTGGGACCGCGCCGCGCTGCTGCCCGTGCTCAAGGACCGGTTCGGCGACGCCGCCGTGGTGATCGTGCTGGCCCACGAGATGGGCCACGCGGTGCAGAACCGGATGGGCATCACGCCGGAGGCCGAGCGCCGCCAGCCGCAGCGGTTCCCCACGATCCTCACCGAGGCGATGGCCGACTGCTTCGCGGGGTCGTTCATCAAGTGGGTCAACGACGACAAGTCCGAGCACCTCGACATCGGCTCCGACACGCTGGACTCGGCGCTCGGCGCGCTGATCACGTTCCGCGACCCGGTCGGCACCTCGCCCGAGGACCGGTCCGCGCACGGCAACGCGTTCGACCGGGTGTCCGCGTTCCAGGACGGCTACCAGCAGGGCACCAAGTTCTGCGCGGCCATGACGGTCGACAACCGGGTCTTCACCCAGCAGGCGTTCACCACGGCCGACGACCGCGACCGCGGCGGCAACCTGCCGTTCGACGAGATGCTGGAGAACGTCACCCCCGACCTGAACCTCTACTACAAGACCGTGGTCGAGCAGGCGGGCAAGAAGTGGACCGAGCCGAAGGCCAAGACCACCGAGGACGAGCCGGACTGCTCCGGCGACCAGGGCCCGGTCGCGTTCTGCCCGGCGGACAAGTCGGTGGAGATCGAGGTCGGGGCCGACCTGCCCGAGCTGCACGCGGAGATCGGCGACTACGCCACGGGCGTGCTGCTGGCCAGCCGCTACGGGCTGGCCGCGATGGCGGCCGTCGACGTCGACCTCGAAGGCGAACCCGCCGCGAGCAGCGCGTTGTGCCTGGCCGGCGCGTACACGCGGGAGGTGTTCGTGCGGCAGAAGGGGTTCGGGCTCTCGCCCGGTGACCTGGACGAAGCGGTGCAGGTGCTGCTCGCCTACGACTACGCGGCACGTGACGCGACGGGTTCGGCGGCGCTCGGACCCGGCTTCAAGCGGGTCGAGGTGTTCCGCGGCGGAGTCCTGGAGGGCACCGAAGCCTGTGGTTTGGCCTAGCCGGGCCGGCGGGCCAAGTAGGGTTCGGGCTTGGATTCGGCACGAACCGGGGATGGGGCTTGGGCATGGCTCGACGGGCTTGGGTTGCTGCGACGCTCGCCGCCGCGATGGCGTTGACCGGGTGCACCCAGACGGTGAGCGGGCAGGGCCGGTCGGAACGGCCCGACGTCACCAAGGTGGCCGGGTTGGACATCACCACCGGTGAGAGCGGCGCGAAGCCCGGCGTCCCGGACGCCGACCTCCAGGTGGAGAACGGCGACGGCGGCGAGATGGACCGGCTCGCCATCAACACGCTGGCCGACGTCGAGCAGTACTGGGCCGAGCAGCTGCCCGCCAGGTTCGGCAAGGAGTTCGAGCCGGTGAAGCGGTTGGTGTCCTACGACTCCAACGGCAAGGGCGTCGACATCTGCCGCACCAACACCGCGGGCGTGGCGAACGCGTTCTACTGCTCGCTCGACGACTCGATCGCCTGGGACCGCGGCGAGCTGCTGCCGATGCTGGACGACGCGTTCGGGCCGATGTCGGTGGTGACCGTGCTGGCGCACGAGATGGGTCACGCGATCCAGTACAAGCTCGGCGACATCGGCGGGATCAACCAGGCCACGCCGTCGATCATCAAGGAGCAGCAGGCCGACTGCTACGCGGGCAACTTCTTCCGGTGGGTGGCCGAGGGCAAGTCCAAGCACTTCCGGATCTCGACCGGGCCCGGGTTGAACCAGGTGCTGGCGACGATGTTCTTCATCCGGGACGCGGCGGGCACGTCGGCCGAGAAGCAGGGCGCGCACGGCAGCGCGTTCGACCGGGTGTCCGCGTTCCAGTTCGGGTTCGCGGGCGATCCGCAGCGGTGCGCGCAGATCGACGAGGCCGAGATCAAGGCGCGGATCACGCAGCAGCGGTTCGACTCGCAGGACCAGGACACCGGGCAGGGCAAGGGCAACCTGAAGGTGGACGACCAGCGGTCGCTCGACCTGCTGGAGGAGTCGCTGCGGGACGCGTTCAACCAGGCGGGCGCGACCCCGCCGTCGCTGACCACCTCGTCGTCCGCGGCCTGCACGGACGGCGGCGACACCTCCCCCGCGGCCTACTGCCCGTCGACCAACTCGATCTCCGTCGACCTGCCCGCCCTGGTGAAGATCGGCACGCCGCCGAAGCGGGGGCAGAAGGGCGGCATCGGCGACTTCGCCGCGTTCGCCGAGATCGCGTCGAGGTACGCGCTGTCGATCCAGAAGGCGACCGGGTACGGACTGGAAGGGCCGGCGGCCGGTCTGCGCACGGCGTGCCTGACCGGGGCGTGGGCCGGGAAGACGAACCAGAGCGGCGCGAAGCTGCGGCTGTCGTCCGGCGACCTGGACGAGGCGGTGGCCGAGCTGCTGGCCGACAAGAGCCTGATCGCGGCGGACGTGAACGGCACCAACGTGCCGTCGGGCTTCGCCCGCGTCGAGTCGTTCCGCGACGGCTTCTACCAGGGCGCGGGCCTGTGCACCCGCAAGTACGCGGGCTGATCGAACAGGGGTCCCCCGGGCGGGGGACCCCTGCGGACCGTGGTGGGACTGGCGTCGGTGCGGGCCCGTGCGAGTAGCGGGCGGTGGCTCAGAACAGGGCGCTGGCCAGGTTGCGGCGGGCCTTGGCGACCCGGTCGTCGTCCGGCGGGAACAGCTCGAACAGGCCGACCAGGTGTTCGCGGACCTTGTCGCGGTCCTCGCCGAAGACCCGGCGGACCGTGTCGACCAGGCGCTTGAACGCCTGGTCCACGTCGTTGGTCGCCAGTTCCAGGTCCGCGGCGGCCAGCTGGGCGTCCAGGTCGTCCGGGTTGGCGTCGGCCTTGGCGATGGCGTCACCCGGCACGGCCTCGGCGCGCGCGGTGAAGCGCACCTGGGCCAGGGCCGCCTTCGCCTCGGCGTTGGCCGGTTCGGCGGCCAGGATCGCCTCGTACGCGGCCTCGGCGGCGGCGAAGTCACCCTGCTCGAACGCGTCCTCGGCGGCGGCGAAGCGCGGGTCCTCCGGCTCGCCCTCGGGCTCGACGCCCGCCTGCGGCGCGGCGCGGTTGGCCTCCGCGGCCTTGATGCCCGGCAGGCGGTCGCGCAGCGCGTCCAGCAGGCGGGTGATCCACTGGCCGAACTCGGCCTCCGGCAGCGGCCCGGCGAATGCGTCGAGGGGCTGGCCGCCGGCGATCGCGACCACGGTCGGCACCGACTGCACGCCGAACACCTGGCCGATGCGCGGGTTGGCGTCCAGGTCGACCCTGGCCAGCAGCCAGGTGCCGCCGCCCGCCCGCGCGGCGCGTTCGAGCACGGGCGAGAGCTGGCCCGCCTCGGGACTCCACGACGCGGTCAGCTCGACCACGACCGGGATCTCCAGGGAGCGCTCGACAACCGACTGGAACGTCGCTTCGGTGACGTCCAGCACCCACGGGCTCGGACCGGCGTCCGAGCCCCCGGCCGCACCGGCCAGCGGGGGTGGGGTGGTGGCGCGCTGCCTCGCGGCGTCGGCCCGGGCCTTGAGCGCGCCGAGGTCGACCGCCCCGGACAACGCGGCGGACAGTGCGGCGGTCTTTCGGGGGTCTGGCCTTGTCACGTCTCCATCCTGGCACGAGTGCGGCGGTGCGCCGCGCGCGGCTAGCCGGGTAGTTGCGCGATCGGGTCGATCGCCATCGGGTTGACCCGCATGGCCTCGTTCAGTCGTCCCAGGCGGCGGGCGATCGGGGTCGTCAGCTCCACGAACCGGGCCGTGCCCGCCGGGCCGAGCACGTCCCACGGACGGGTGGCGGCCTCGTCGGTGCGGCGTTCGACGTCCTCGCGCAGCGCCCGACCGGCAGGCGTCAGACCCCCGTCCAGCAGACCGCGTTCGACCAGGGCCGCTTCGGCTTCCCGCCATTCCTCCTCTGACCACCCGCGCATCCTGCGCATGTACGCGGGCGCGAGGTCCTTGTCGGCGCTGAACAGCACCAACGCCTCGCACGGCCCCAGGTCGGCCGCCACCAGCGCGGCCACGTGGCCGTCACCGCGCGACTCGCGCAACGTCGTGCACGCCTGCCACAACGCCAGGTGCGGCTCGTCGGGCAGCGGCAGCGCGCGGTTCGCCGCCGCCAGCACCCGGCCCGCTAGCGGCGTGGCCTCGGCGGCCTGACCGGCCAGCTCGGCGGCCTCGGCCACGTCCAGGCTCTCCAGCATCCGCCGCAGCGCCAGGTCGGCGCCCTCCAGCCGGGCCTGGAGGTACCGCTCCGGACTGGCCACGTCCCACGCGTCGGGCAGCGCGCGGGCCACCATGCGCGGGTGGAAGTTGAAGAACGCGGCGGTCGCGATCTCCGGCGGCACCGCGCCCAGGGGTGCCGCGCGCTGGCCGAAGTAGCCCATCCAGCCGCCCTTGCAGCCCAGCGCGTCGGTCACCGCTCGTGACTCGGGCGAGAAGTACGTGACGTCGTGGTAGGTCTCGAAGCGCAGCCACAGGTCTCGGGGTTCCATGCCGGGTTCCATGCCACCAACTTAGTAGGACGTCCTACTATTTGTCGCCTACGGCAGGTCGTCGGCGAGGTGCTGCTCGACCCGCTGCACCTTGGCCGTCAACTGGCCCGTCCAGCCGGGTCGGATGTCCGCTTTGAGCACGAGGCTGACCCTCGGCGCGGACGCCTGGACGACCTCCGCCGCCTTCTTCACCACCGCCATCACCTCGTCCCACTCGCCCTCGACCAGCGTGAACATGGCGTTGGTCTCGTTGGGCAGGCCGGACTCGCGCACCACCCGGACGGCCTGGGCGACGGCCTCGGCCACCCCGTCGGACTCCCCGCCGAGCGGGCTGACACTGAACGCGACGAGCACTGCTGCCTCCTGGTGGACGGGTACCCACTGGTAGCTTCGCGGCATGACGTCCCAGCCGCTGCCGTTCGACCCCATCGCGCGCGCCGCCGAGCTGTGGGAGAAGCGGATCGGACCGTCGACGGCGATGGCGGCGGTCACCAGCGTCATGCGAGTACAGCAGATCATCCAGTCCGCCGTGGACGCCGCCCTCAAACCGCACGGGCTGACGTTCGCGCGGTTCGAGGCGCTGGTGCTGTTGACGTTCGCCCGCACCGGCAGCCTGCCGATGCGGGTCATGGGCGAACGGCTCCAGCTGCACCCGACGAGCGTCACGAACATCGTGGACCGGCTGGAAGCCGACGGGCTCGTGCGCCGCAACCCGCACCCCACCGACCGGCGCACCACCCTGGTGGAGATCACCGAGGCCGGGCACGCCCGGCGTGAGGCGGCCACGGAGGCCGTGACGGCCGTCGAGTTCGGGTTGCGCGGGCTGACCGGCCGGCAGACCGAGCAGCTGACCGAGCTGCTGGCCAAGGTGCGCCGCGCGGTCGGCGACTTCGAGGACTGAATTCGGTCGACAGACCTCGCCGGTGACGGCCACCCTGCACCTCGTGCGGGAGATCAGGGCTCTGGTGACGGTCGACGGGCGTTGCGTGGGCGCGGCGGAGCCGTTCACGGTGGACAGCCCCTGGTGGAACGACGTCGAGCCGGTGACCGCGCACCTGTCGCGCGCGCTGGGCGTGCCGACGAGCGTGCTGCGGCTGGTGTCGACCACCGGCCGGGGCGGGCGTGACGGCGTGGTGACGTACCAGGTGGAGGCCGACCGCGTGCCGGCTCGCGGTGTCGCCGCGGTGGAGCGGCACGAGTTCCCCGACCACCCGCTGCGGCTGCCGTGGGCGCGTCCCGGCGGTCCGGCGGAGCTGGTCGGGTGGGCCCGGCGGCACGTCGGGGTGAGCGGACCGGCCGTGCAGGTGAAGACGTGGAACCTGTCGTGCCTGTACCGGTTGCCGACCGCGGGCGGGAACGTGTGGGCGAAGGCCACGCCGCCGTTCATGGCGGACGAGGCCGCGGTGATCGGGCTGGTGGCGTCGGTCGACCCGTCGTTGGCGCCGGGGTTGATCGCGGCGGAGCCCGGTCGGGTGCTGCTGGCGGAGGCGTCCGGGGTGGACTGCTGGCAGCCGGGCGACGAGGTGGTCGAGCGGATCGTGCCGCGGTGGGTGGCGGTGCAGGCGGCGTTGGCGGGCGAGCCGCGGTTGCGTGCGCACGGGGTGCCGGTGCGCGGCGTGCGGGTGCCGGACTTCGGGCTGCCGGACACGCTGCTGCACGGTGACTTCCACCCGGGCAACTGGCGTTCCGGCGGGGTCGTGCTCGACTGGGGCGACGCGCACTGGGGTCACCCGGCGCTGGACGCGGCGCGGCTGATCGGGTTCGTCGCGCCGGAGTTCCGGCCGGTGATCGAGCGGGTGTGGGTCGACGCGTGGTTGAGCCACCACCCGTCGAGCGATCCGGCGAGCGCGCTGCGGCACGCCCGGCCGGCGTCACACCTCGTCGGCGCGTTGGTGTACCAGGAGTTCCTGGACAACATCGAGCCGAGCGAACGCGTCTACCACCTCGGCGACCCCGAGGCGGAGTTGGTGCGTGCTCAGTCGTTGGCGGTCTGAGCCTCGGTCTCGTCCAGGCGACCGGTCCGGTTGGCCCAGCGCTCGAACACCACGGTGCCGAACGGCGGGATGCTCGCGACCAGGCCCAGGACGAGGGTCTTGCGGTCCCAGCGGTGCGCCAGCATCAACGTCACCAGGACGTAGCCGACGAAGATCGCGCCGTGCACCGGGCCGAAGACCTTGACGCCGATCTCGTTCCCGACCACGACGTACTTGAAGAACATGCCGATCAACAGACCGGCCCAGGACACCGCCTCGGCCAGGGCGAGGAGTCGGAACCGACCAACAGCGCTGCTCAACATGCCCTCATTGTGGCCAGTGACCCCCCTCACCCCACCCCCACCCCCACCCCCACCCGCGCGAGTCGAACCTCCAAACCGCGCGTGTCCTACGTTCAGACCGCGCGTGTCCTACGTTCGCGTACCCCGAGTTCAACGTTCAGAACAGTCGATCTTGTTCTGAGCGTTGAACTCGGGGGTCCTGAACGTAGGACACGCGCGACGCGAACGTAGGACACGCGCGGTCTGGAGGTTCGACTCGCGCGGGTGGGGGTTGGGCTCGCGGGGTCAGTCCTCCCAGCGGAAGAGCTTGGCGGCGAGCAGGCCCACGACGAGGGTGAAGGCGATCAGGACCGCGGACGGCAGGAGCAGGGCCTCCACGCCCTTGCCGCGCACCAGGACGTCCAGCATGCCGTCGTTCATGTGCCGCAACGGGAAGATGTTCGAGACGGTCTGGAGCCACGCGGGTGCGTTCTCCACCGGGAAGAACGTGCCCGACAGGAACGCCATCGGCATGATGATGATGTTCGCCGCGCCCGACGCCGCCTCCTCCGTCTTGCAGAATGCGCCGACCAGCATCCCGACCGCGAAGAACGCCGTGGTCCCCAGCACCAGCAACGGCAGCGCCAGGTACCACTGACCGGTCAACCTCAGGCCGAACGCGGGCAGCAGCGCCACCGCCACGAACACCACGCCCTGCGCCAACGCCGTCCCGACGCTCACCAGCACCCGCGACGTGAGCACCGTCGTCGCGCTCACCGGCGCCAGCCGGATCCGCCGCAGCACCTGCTTCTTCCGCCACGACACCATGGTCAACGCCGCGCCGAACACGCCCGAGATCGAGATCGCCCACGACAGGATGCCCGGCGTCAGGTACTGGATCGGCTTGAGCGAGGCGTCCTCGACCGAACTGGTCTCCAGCGTGAACCGCGGCGCCACGTCCGCCGCACCCAGGTTGATCTTGTCGACCACGCCGGACACGATGCCCGTCACGGTGCCCGCCGCCACCTGGTCGCTCGCCGCGTAGATCAGCTCGACGCGATCACCGGACACGACCACGGCGGCGGGCAGGTCGCCGTCGTCCACCTTCTGCCGCGCGGCGGCCGTGTCGCCGTACTCCTCCAGCTCGATCGCGCCGGTCTGCTCCAGCGCCGACAGCACGGGCCCCTCGCCCACCGCCGCGATCTTGGTCTTGTCGCTGCCCGAGTCGCCGAGCAGCAGCCCGAACACCACCAGGAACATCAACGGGAACAGGAAGACGAAGAACAACGTCATCTTGTCCCGCAGGAAGCCCTTGACCATGGCCGCCGAGAGGCTGCGGAAGGCGGTCACGCGCGGTACTCCCGTCCGGTCAGGTCGAGGAAGACGTCCTCCAACGTGGCCGTGCGCACCTGGAGCCCGTCCAAGGTGCCGCGTTCGGCGAGCGCCGAGAGCACCGGCGCGGGCTTGCGGGTGGAGATGGTCAGCGAGACCTCGTCCTCCTGGGCGTCCTCGACACCGGTGATGCCACGCGCCGCCTCACGCGTCAGCAACCCCTTCTGCAGCACCACGTGCGTGGGCGCGTCGAGACCGCGCACGAGCGTCGCGGGCGCGTCCATGGCGAGGATCCGACCCCGGTCCATGATCGCCACGCGGTCGCACAGGATCTCGGCCTCGTCGAGGTAGTGCGTGGTGTAGACGATGGTCTTGCCCCTGGCCTGGATCGCGCGCAGCACGTCCCACAGGTTGCGGCGGGCCTGCGGGTCCAGCGCGGCGGTCGGCTCGTCCAGGAAGACGAGGTCCGGGTCGTGGACGAGGGCGCACGCGATCGACAGGCGTTGGCGCTGACCGCCGGAGAGCTTGTTCTCCTGCACGTCCGCCTTGTCGGTCAGGCCGACCAGCTCCAGCATCTCGTCGGCCTTGCTCCGGCTCACGCCGTACAGCGAGCCGAACGTCTGGAGCTGTTCACGGGCGGTCAGCTTCTCGAAGAAGCTCGACGCCTGCAGCTGCACGCCGATGCGCGGCAGCAACTTCGGGTTGCGCGGCCACGGGTGCTCGCCGAGCAACGTCACCTGACCGCCGTCGGGCTTGCGCAGGCCCTCGATGATCTCCAGCGTGGTGGTCTTGCCCGCGCCGTTCGGCCCCAGGATGCCGAAGAACTCCCCTTCGGCGACGGTGAACGAGACGCCGTCCACCGCCTTCAGCTCGCCGTAGTTCTTCCTGATGTCGGCAACCACGACGGCCGGTATGCGTGCCCCTGTCATGGCTGGACGGTAGGCCGCGCAACGCTTCGGTGGTGGCACTTCGATCCGTTCGCGACGGAAGTAAAGGCCGATCGAGACTTTCGACCCATCCGACCGTCGCTGTGCGCGCGCTCCCGATCACGAGACGTGCTCACCTGTGCAGGAAGAGGGCGGCGCGGACTCGGGCCGGGTCGCCCACGTCGCCTCCGCCGGGTCCGTCGTCAGCCCGTAGTCGAGCGTGACGCCGCCGTGCCGGAGGAGGTCGACGTTCAGGTACGCCCGGTCCCACGACGTGTCGTCGACGTGGAGCGACCGCACGTACTGGAGCCTCGACGGGTCCGCGCCGGCCGCGGTGATGGTGATGTCACGGCCGTTCTCCAGGTGGATCACCGCCCGGTCGAACCTCGGCGCGTTCAGCACCAGGTCGCCGGTGCCCGGTGTCACCGGGTACATGCCCAGCGCGCCGAACACGTACCACGCCGACATCTGCCCGAGGTCGTCGTTGCCGGTCACGCCGTTGGGCGCGGCCACGAACAACGTCTGCGCCGCCCGCACCACGGCCGACGTCTTCCACGGCTGCCCGACCAGCGCGTACATCCACGGAGCGTGCAGGTCCGGCTCGTTGTTCGGGTTGTACCGGTACTGGTTGTAGTAGTTGTACGGCCCGACGACCCACTTCTCGCGCACGGTCTTCGCCGGGTCGGCCACCAGGTCCGGGTAGGCGAAGAAGTCGTCCAGCCGGGCCGCCGCCGCGTCACGGCCGCCGAGCAGCTCCACCAGACCGGGCACGTCGTGCTGCACCAGCCACTGGTACTGCCACGCCGTGCCCTCGTGGAAGCCGTCCGGGCCCTGCGGGGTGAACGGCGCCAGCCACTCGCCGTCGCCCAGCTTGGGCCGGGGGAAGCCGGTGAACCCGCGGTCCGACACCGTGCTGTCCCACAGCACCCGGTAGTTCAGCCCGCGGCGGCGCAGCAGCTCGGCGTCGTCCTCGTGGCCCAGGCCCCGCGCCATGATCGACAGCGAGCAGTCCGCCAGCGCGTACTCCAACGTCGCCGAAGCGCCGTGGTGCGGGTCGACGTCCTGCCCCTTCTTGCGGAAGTCCTTGTCGTACTGCACGAAACCGCGCCCCAGGTAGGACGGGTTGCCCGCCCTGCCCTCGAACGGGGACGACGCGGGCGGCACACCGGTCGCGTTCTGCCACAACGCCTGGTAGGCGCGCTCCTCCGAGCCCTCCAGCGCGCCGAACCGCCACAGGTCCACCAGGAACGGGGTGACCGGGTCGCCGGTCATGGTGTTGGTCTCCTGGTTGGCGTACGCCCAGCGGGGCAGCCACCCGCCCTGCTCCCGGATCGCCAGCAACGACCGCGCGACGTCCTTCGCCCGTGCGGGCCGCAGCAGCGCCAGCAACTGGTTGTGCGCCCGGTAGGTGTCCCAGAGCGAGAAGAACTGGTGGTAGGTCCAGCCGTCGGCCACGTGCACCCGGTCGTCGAACCCGCGGTACCGGCCGTCCACGTCGTTGCCCGTCAACGGTTGCAGCAACGCGTGGTACAGCGCGGTGTAGAACACGGTGCGGTCGGTCCCGGCCGCGGAGACCTCGATGCTCGACAGCTCCCGCCGCCACGCCTCCTGCGCCTCCGCGCGCAACGCGTCGAACGACCTGCCCCTGGCCTCGCCGAGGTTCTTCGTCGCGCCTTCGGCGTCCACGTGCGAGATCGCGGTCGCCGCGGTGACCGGGCCCTCCTCGAACGTCACCCACTGGCCGCGCAGGCCCGCGCCGCCCTCCACGCCGCCCCAGTTGCCGGTCGCCTTGAACGGCCGGTCGAACGTCGTGGTGAAGTACGTGGTGTACGGCTTGCCGCCGCAGAACGCCTGCGACACCACGGTCCCGGCCAACGTCCGGTCGTCCACCACCCGCACGCCGCTGGCGGACACCGGCTCCTTGTCGTTCGCCTGACCCACGTTCACCAGCACGTGCGGCGTCGCACCGGCCGGGAACGAGAACCGCTCGACCCCGGCACGGGTCGTCGCCGTCGTCTCCACCGTGATGCCGGAGGCCAGCCGCACGCGGTAGTAGCCGGGCCGGCCGACCTCGCCGTCGTGGGTGTACCCGACGCCGTACGAGCGGTGGTCGAAGCGGCGCGGCAGGCGCGTGGTCGGCAGAACCGACACCAGCCCGCCCTGCTCCCAGCACCCCGCGCCGGACAGGAAGAAGTGCCCGAACCCGCGGATCACCGGGTCGTCGTAGCGGTAGCCCGCGTAGTGCGAGCCGATCGGACTGGAGTGCGCCATGCCGAACGGCACCGACGCGCCCGGGAACGTGTTCCCGTCGTCCTTGGTGCCGATGAACGTGTCCACCGACTCGACCGGATCAGGGCTGGTCACGACCTCACGCTACCGCGATGGCGAACACGTGCAACGTCCCGCCGGTCACCGACGCGGGCAGCATCACCGATCGGACCTGCTTGTCGGCGCGCAACGCGATCGGCGCGGTCGCGAACACGTGCACCGCCAACCGCTGCGGCTCGCCGCTGGAGTTGTTGCGGTACGGCGTGGAGGCCACGGTCCGGTTGTCGAACGACGGCGGCAGGTTCGCGCTGCCGCCGAGCGCCCAGTCGGAGAACCCGACCTCGGCGGTCTGGGTGCTGCCGTCGGTGTAGGTGACGGTGAGCGTGCCGGACGCCTTGCCGCCCGCCGCGCTGCCCAGCAGCCCGAGCCTCGTCGCACCCGCGGGCGCGGCGATCGTCACCGCCTCGCCGGAGGCGTTGACGTTGTCCGGCTCGCCGACCGGCGACGTCGGCCAGGTGTAGAGGAGGCCGTCGGAGGTGACCGTGCCGCCGGGCGTCACGCCGGCGTCGGCCAGCGCCTCGCGCGAGTAGCTCCACCCGCCGCCGTCGAAGTTGCCGGTCGCCTGGTCGTCGTCCGGTGAGGTGCCCACGTTGTCGAACGCCGCCCGCAGGCTGCCCGGCTCGGCCACCAGCACCGAGATCGTGGACCGCCCGCCGGGGGAGAACGCCAGCGGCACGCGGTGGGTCTGCTCGGCCGCGTCCGCCGCGACGGCGACCGTGACCGGCACACCGGCCTTCTCCCCCGGCGGCACGGTGACCTGACCGGAGGCGGGGGTGAGCGTGATCCCGGTGGGCGGCTGCGCGGTCCACGACACCTTGCCGCCGCTGCCGGAGAAGTCCTGCGCGCCGACGGTCACGGTGCCGCTGCCACCCGCCGGCAGCACCAGCCGGCCCGGTTCCACGAACGCCTGCTGCCCCACCTCGCCGTCCCGGAACGACGGCGGCGCGTCGGCCGGGCCGGTGGCCCAGGCGGTGGGCTCCTCGGACAGCGCGAACTCCACCGTGCCGCCTCCGGTCACGAACGACTCGGGCAGCCAGCTGCGGGTCTGCTCGCGACCGTTCAGCTTGAGGCCCGACACGTACGCGCCGCTGCCGGACGCCTTGATCACGAGCGGCGCGCCGTTCGGCCGGGTGATCGTGACCTCGCGGAACAGCGGGCTGTTGAGCACCAGCTCGGCCCGGCCCGGGATCACCGGGTACATGCCCAGCGCCGCCCACACGTACCAGGACGACATCTGGCCGAGGTCGTCGTTGCCCATCAGCCCGTCGGGGCCGGGGCCGAACAGCTCGGTCACCGCGCGCCGCGTCACGGCCTGGGTCTTCGCGGGCGCGCCCACCCAGTTGTACAGCCACAGCGAGTGCATGATCGGCTCGTTGCCCAGGAACGCGTACGGCTCGTCGGGCCCGGCGTTGAGCTTGGTGAAGAACGCGTCCAGCCGGTCGCGGACCTTCGCGTCGCCGCCCATCGCGGTGAACAGGCCGCGCGCGTTGTACGGCACCATCCACGTGTACTGGGCGGCGTTGCCCTCCACCCAGTTGTCCGGGCTGCCCGGCGTGAACGGCTCCGCGTACGAGCCGTCCCGGTTGCGGGGCTGGGTGTAGCCGGTGGCGGGGTTGAAGACGTTCTGCCAGTACTGGGCGCGCTTCATGAACGTCCGCCAGGTCGCGCCGTCGCCGAGCCTGCGGGCGAGGTCGGCGATGGCGAAGTCCGCGGTCGTGTACTCCAGGGTGGTCGCGGGCGCTCCCCACACGTTGCGCGCGCCGACCGGCACGTACCCGAGGTCCAGGTACTCGGTCAGGCCGGGGCGTTCCTCGTAGCCCTGGGTCGGCTGGGTCGCGCCGCGCAGCATCAGCAGCAGTGCCTTGCGCGCGTCGAAGTCCCTGGCTCCGAACGCGTACGCACTGGCCACCATCACGTGGTACGGGTCGCCGACCATCACGCCGGTGTAGCCGTTGGCCACCGTCCAGCGGTCCCAGGAGCCGCCCTGCTCGGCGAACGCCACCATCGAGCGGACCATGTCCGACGCCTCCCGCGGCGCCAGCAGCGACAGCAGCTGCATCTCCGAGCGGTAGACGTCCCAGCCGGAGAAGTTGGTGTAGACGGCGTGACCGGGTTCGGCGGTGTGGGTGCGGCCGTCGAAGCCGGGGTAGCGGCCGTCGGTGTCGGAGAAGACGTTCGGCTGCAACAACGAGTGGTACAGCGCGGTGTAGAACGTGGTGCGCTGGGCGTCCGTGCCGCCGGTGACCTCGACCTGGTTGAGCCGGTCGTTCCACGCCTGGCGCGCGGCGGCGTGCACGGCGTCGAACGACCTGCCCGCGTTCTCCGCGTCCAGGTTCTTCTTCGCGCCGTCGATCGAGACGAACGACAGGCCGACGCGCATGGTCACGTCCGGGTCGTCGAACGTCACCCACCCGCCGGAACCCGGACCCGACACGGTGGTGTCCTCGGCCTCGACGTCGGGTTCGCCCTGCGCCTCAAGGGTTTTCGGGGCGTCACCCAAGCCCTCGCGGACGCCGGACCCGCCGCGTTCGGCCGAACGGCCGGGCGTGACCGCGCCGTTGCGCCACGTGCCGATCGACGCGAACGGCCGGTCGAACCGCGCGTGGAAGTACACCCGGTAGCGGTGGTCCGCGCCGCAGAACCGGCCGCTGGTCGCCCAGCCGCTGATGGTGTCCGCACCTAGGGTGATCTCGGCGTCGTCCGTGCCCGAGATCGAGCCGGAGGTGTTGACCAGCAACGTCGACGTCGACCCGCCGGGGTAGGCGAACCGGCCGACCCCGGTGCGCTGGGTGACCGTCAGCTCGACCTTCGTCCCGCTGTCGAGGGTCACACCGTAGTAGCCGGGACTCGCGGTCTCGTTGCCGTGCGAGAACGTCGAGACGTACCGGTCGGGGTCCGTCGCGGGCGACGTGGTGACCTCGCCGGTGAACGGCATGATCGGGATGTCCTGGTAGGTCGAGCAGCCCGCCCCGGACAGGTGGGTGAGGCTGAATCCCCTGATCCGGTCGTCCTCGTAGGCGTAGCCGCCGTGCTGGCGGGTCACCGTGTCCGGGCTCCACTGCACCATCCCGAACGGCACGTCCGCGCCGGGGAAGTTGTTGCCCGCCCCGCCGCCGGTGCCGTGGTCCGGCCCACCCGGTTCGGTGCCGACGAACGGGTTCACCCACCGCGCCAGGTCGTCCACCTGTGCCTGCTCTCCTCGGGCCGTCCCCACGACGGGCAGCGCCGCCGAAAGCGCCACCGCCGCCGCAAGAGCCAGAATCCTCCGCACGAGCGCCTCCGACTCCGTGTGTCGACTCCGCCGACGGTTGACAACGCTGTCCACGAACTAAGCGTAATCGCATACTTGCGGAGCGTGTGGGGGTGGCGTCAACCCCCGGCGCCGGGTGTTGTCCGGTTCGAGACGGGGCGGCCGTTGACATACCCGAATGCGAGGTGTGTGATTCGCGCACTATGACAACGTTGTCCCCGAACGGCGCGACAGGCGCCCGCAAGGTTCGGCGTGCCACGATGAACGACGTGGCGCGGCTGGCGGGCGTCAGCATCAAGACCGTCTCGCGCGTGGTGAACGACGAGGCGGGCGTGCACCCGGCCACCGCCGAGCGGGTGCTGGCGGCGATCGACCAGCTCGGCTTCCGGCGCAACCTCAGCGCCCGCAACCTGCGGCGCGGCTCGTCCACCGGCACGATCGGCCTGGTGCTGGAGGACGTCGGCAACCCCTTCTACTCGGGCGTCACGCGCGCGGTCGAGGAGATCGCGCGGCTGCGCGGGCGGCAGGTCATCACCGGCTCGTCCGACGAGGACCCGGCGCGGGAACGCGAGCTGTCGCTGGAGTTCTGCTCGCGACGCGTGGACGGCCTGCTGATCGTGCCCGCCGGGTTGCAGCACGGGTACCTGGTGCCGGAGATGCGCGCGGGCACGCCGGTGGTGTTCCTGGACCGGCCAGCCGGTGACGTGGTCGCCGACACCGTGCTGGTGGACAACATCGGCGGCACCGCCGAGGCGGTGGCGCACCTGGCGTCGTTCGGGCACCGGCGGATCGCGTTCCTCGGCGACGCGCCGGACATCTTCACCGCCAACGAGCGTCTGCGCGGCTACCGCGAGGGCTGCGTGCGAGCCGGCATCGGCTACCACGAGTCGTTGGTGGTCATGGGGCCGCACGACGAGGAATCGGTGCGCAAGGCGTTGTGGGGCCTGCAGAACGCGGCCGACCCGGCCACCGCCGTGGTGACCGGCAACAACCGGATCACCGTGCACGCGGTGCGGGCGTTGGCCGGCAGCACCGCCCGGCCCGCGCTGGTGGGCTTCGACGACTTCGAGCTGGCCGACCTGCTGTCACCGCCGGTGACCGTGATCGCGCACGACGCGAGCGCGCTCGGCAAGGCAGCGGCGGACCTGCTCTTCGCCCGGTTGGACGGCGACGGCTCCCCACCGCGCCGGGTCGTCCTGCCGGTCCGCTTGGTGGCCCGTGGATCAGGAGAGGTACGCGCATGAGTCCCGACGCCCAGCCCATCGCGCTGGAGGCCAACCAGCCCCGGCAGTTCTACCGGGGCGGTGCGGCGATCGCGGCGTTCCGGAGCCAGGCCGAGGCCGATCGCGGGCCCGAGGACTGGGTCGCGTCGACCACCACGCAGTTCGGCAAGGACGAGGCCGGGTTGTCCCGGCTGCCGGACGGGCGGTGGTTGCGCGACGCGGTGGCGGCGGACCCGGTGTCGTGGTTGGGGTCGGAGCACGCGGCGGAGTTCGGCGCGGACGCCGCGCTGCTGGTGAAGCTGCTCGACGCCGGGCAGCGGCTGCCGGTGCACTGCCACCCGTCCGACGCGTTCGCGTCCGCCCACCTGGGCTGCCGGCACGGCAAGACCGAGGCGTGGGTCGTGATCGGCACGTTCGGCGCCGACCCGACGGTGTACATCGGCTTCCGCGAGGACGTGCCCGCCGCCGTGGCCGCCGAGTGGGTGTCCACCCAGGACTCCGCCGCGATGCTGGCCGCGCTGAACCCGGTCAAGGTCTCGCCCGGCGACACGGTGTTCGTGCCCGCGGGCGTGCCGCACGCCATCGGCGAGGGCGTGTTCATCGTCGAACTCCAGCAGCCGACGGACTTCTCGGTCACGTTGGAGTGGCAGGGCTTCCTGGCCGACGCCGAGGCCGGGCACCTGGGCCTGGGCTACGACAAGGCGTTGGACTGCCTGGAGCGCCGCGCCCAGTCGGCCGACGACCTGGTGCGGCGCACCCGGGCGCTCACCGGCCGGTCGGTGGCCCTGTTCGACGCGCAGGCCGACCCGTTCTTCCGCGCCGACCGGCTGCACGTGTCGGGCTCGGCGGCGTTGGAACCCTCGTTCGGCGTCTACGTGGTGCTGGAGGGCGCCGGCACGCTGGGTCCCGTCGCGGTGCACCGGGGCAGCACGGTGGTCGTGCCGCACGCGGCGGGTGAGGTCGTGGTGACCGGCGACGTCGTCGCCATCCGGTGCCGGCCGCCACTGGTGTCGAGCCCCGGGAGCTGACGGATGGCGTTACCCCTGTTGGACGCACGGGAGTTGGTGAAGCACTACGGGAACGTGGAGGCGTTGCGCGGCGCCTCGTTCACCGCGCACGCGGGCGAGGTCGTCGCGCTCGTCGGTGACAACGGCGCGGGCAAGTCGACGCTGGTGAAGTGCCTGTCCGGGGTGGAGCGGCCGGACTCGGGCACGATCCTGCTCGACGGTTCGCCGGTGGCGCCGGCCTCGCCGGTCTCGGCACGGGCGCTGGGCATCGAGACCGTGTACCAGGACCTGGCCGTCGCGCCGGATCTGGACCCGGCGGCCAACCTGTTCCTGGGCCGGGAGCTGCGCCGGGGCGGCCTGCTCGGCAGGCTGGGTGTGCTGGACGAGCGGGGGATGCGGCGGCGGGCGATCGCCGCGTTCCGCGACCTCGGGGTGTCGCTGCCGGACGTGGACGTGCCGATCGGGGCGCTGTCGGGTGGTCAGCGGCAGAGCGTCGCGGTGGCCCGGTCGGTGGTGTGGGCGAGCCGGTTGGTGTTCATGGACGAGCCGACCGCGGCGTTGGGCGTGGTGCAGCGCGAACGCGTGCTCGACGTGATCCGGCGGGTTCGCGACCAGGGCATGGCGGTGGTGCTGATCAGCCACAACATGCCCGAGGTGCTGGCCGTGGCGGACCGGGTCGAGGTGCTGCGGCTGGGTCGGCGGGTGGCGCGGTTCGACGCGGCGACGACCACGGTCGAGGAGCTGGTCGGCGCGATGACCGGTGCGTTGTCGCAGGAGGAGGCATGACCACCCCGGACCTCGACACGGCGCCGGAACGCCGCCGGACGCCCGTGCAACGGCTGTTCGGCGCGAACACGTTGTGGATCGCGGTGGTGCTGCTGGTGCTCATCGCGGTGTTCGGCGCGTTGCGGCCGGACGCGGTGCTGACCGCGTTCACGTTGCAGACGACGCTGGTCGAGACGTCGGTGCTGCTGGTGCTGTCGGTGGGCATGACGTACGTGATCGTCACCGCCGGGATCGACCTGTCCGTCGGCTCCGTCCTGGTGTTCTCCGGCGTCACGTCGGCCATGGCGATGAACGCCCTGCACGGCGGCAACGCGACGACCGCCGGGTGGGGCGTGGTGTTCGTCGGCCTGCTGGTGGCGCTGCTGTCCGGTGCGGCGTGGGGGTTGCTGAACGGCCTGCTCATCGCCCGCACCGGCCTGCCGCCGCTGATCGTGACGCTCGGGTCGTTCGGCGCGGCGCTCGGTGCCGGGCAGCTGCTGTCCAACGGGTCGAACGTGGCCGGGGTGCCGGAGGTGCTCGGCGACGGCCTGGGCACGGGGACGTGGTTCGGCGTGCCGAACCTGGTGCTGACGGCCGCCGTGGTGGCCGCGCTCGGCGCGCTGGTGCTGGGCACGACGGTGTTCGGGCGGCACACGTACGCCATCGGCTCGAACGAGGAGGCGGCGCGGCGCGCGGGCATCCCGGTGGCGCGGCACCTGGTGCGGGTCTACCTGCTGGCGGGCGTGCTGGCCGGGCTGGCCGGGTTCATGGCGCTGGCGTACTTCCGGGTCGCGTCGATCACCGGGCACGACACCGACAACCTCAACGCCATCGCCGCCGTGGTGCTCGGCGGCACCAGCCTGTTCGGTGGCGCGGGGTCGGTCGTGGGCACGGTGCTCGGGGTGTTCATCCCGGCCGTGCTGCGCAAGGGGTTCGTGATAGTCGGCGTGAACGTGTACTGGCAGCCGATCGCGGTGGCGCTGGTCCTGGTGGCGGCTGTGTGGTTCGACCAGTCACGGCGGAAGGCGCGCGACAGACGCTAGCCGGCGACGGAGGAGGAGAACCATGTCGACGAAGACGGTTGCTCTTGTCCCAGGTGCTCTTTTAGGGGCGGCTTTGCTGCTCACGGCCTGCGGTGGCGGTGGGCAGATCGGCGACACCGGCGGCACGGGTGACGCGAAGAAGATGGTGCTGATCCCCGGTGTGGCGGCGGAGCCGTTCTACATCTCGATGGAGTGCGGCTTCCGGGAGGCCGCCGCGGCTGCGGGCTACTCGGTCGACGTGCAGGCGCCGGCGAAGTTCGACGCCACGCAGCAGACCCCGATCGTGACGGGTGTGCTCGCCGACAAGCCCGGCGCCGTGCTCATCGCGCCGACCGACGACAAGGCCATGGCCGGTCCGATGCGGCAGCTCAAGGACGCCGGGATCAAGGTCGTGGAGGTCGACACCGAACTGGAGGACACGTCGATCGCGTCGTCGACCGTCTCCTCGGACAACGGGCAGGGCGGGCGGCTGGCGGCGCGGACGTTGGCCGGGCTGGTCGGTGACAAGCCCGGTTCCGTGCTGGTGCTGAACACGAAGGCGGGCACGTCGACGACGGACGCCCGTGCCGCCGGGTTCGAGGCGGAGGTCGGGAAGTACCCGAACCTGGAGTACGTCGGGCAGCAGTACACCGACAACGAACCGGACCAGGCGGCGGCCAAGGTGACCGCCACGCTGGCCGCCAACCCGGACCTGGTCGGGGTGTTCGCGACGAACCTGAACACCGGTGAGGGCGCGGCGACCGGGTTGCGCAACGCGGGCCGGACCGGCGCGGTGAACCTGGTCGGGTTCGATGCGT
The DNA here is from genome assembly GCF_040673975.1 of Actinosynnema sp. NPDC050801. Lineage (NCBI taxonomy): Bacteria > Bacillati > Actinomycetota > Actinomycetes > Pseudonocardiales > Pseudonocardiaceae > Actinosynnema > Actinosynnema sp. NPDC050801. The sequence goes on from NZ_JBFAQZ010000006.1 coordinate 407,924, forward strand.
CACCCAAGCAGGTGGCGGACCTGCGGGGCGGGGCGGTGCAGGCCCTCATCGCGCAGGACCCGGCGACCATCGGCAGGACCGGCGTCGAGCAGGCCGTGGCGGCGCTGGAGGGCAAGCCGGTGGAACGCGACGTCGAGACCGACCTGGTCGCGTTGACCAAGGCCGACATGGACGCGAACTCGCAGTACTTCTACAAGCAGAAGTGCTGACCACCCCGAGAGTCCAACCCCCACCACCCGCGTGCGGGGTGGGGGTTGGACTCCCGGGTCAGAGGTACTTGTTGGCCAGTTCCGAGTACTCCTGCTCCAGGTCGTCGGCCAGGTAGGCGACGTAGGCCCAGGGCACCTCGTGCACGTGGTCGCGCATGCCGAGCAGGTGGCGCTTGGCCCGCGGCGCGTCGTCGGCCAGGGCGAACGCCGCCGCGAACAGGTTGTGCGCCTGCAGGGTGCGCGGGTGGGGCTTGGTCCGGGTGGCGTCCCACTTGTCCGCCGCCGCGGCGATCTCCTCCCGGTGCCGGGTGAAGTAGCGCATCTTCAACGTCGCGATCTTCAACGCCGACCGCGCCTGCACGGCGTCCTCGAACTGCTCCAGGAAGATCTCGAAGTGCGCCAGCGGCAGCATCGCCACCACCGGGTCGCCGGGCGGCGCGGCGTCGACGCTGCCCTGGGCGAACGCCATCATCTCCTCGGCCGACCCACCCCACTTGGACGCCAGGATCTGCAGCCGGGTCCAGTGCGCCGGGTACAGCGTCGCGCAGCGCGCCGCGACCTCGCGCCACACCTCGTCCTTCTGGTCCCGGTCCACCTGCAACCCCAGGCCGGCGGTCTGCAACTGCGCCCACGGCACCGCGTCGCGCGGCAGGAGCTTCGCGGCCTCGTGCAGCGGTCCCACGGCCTTGCGGAGGGTGCCGAAGAAGACCTTGAACCGGTCCTTGCCGACGCTGTCGGCCCGTCCCGAGCCGCGGATCGCCCACGCCTCCCGGATGAACGCCGTACCGGCCAGCAGCCACAGGTCGGGGTCGGTGTTGTTCTTCGCCAGCTCCAGCAGCTCGTCCGCGTGGCCGATGGCGTGCTCGCCGAGCACCTCGACCCGCAGCGCGCGCACCTCGGGCTCGTCACGGCACTCCGCGAGCACCGTGGTCGCCGCCCTCAGGTGGCCCGCGTCCATCTCCTCCGCCGCGATGTCCAGGATCGCGTCGTCGTAGGTGTGGTCCCGCACCACCTCGCGGGCGACCGCGGCAGGCCGCTTCCTCCGGAAAATCCCCACTCCAGCGACCTTACTTTCCTCCGAGCCCGAGTGGCTTAAGTCTTTCGTAGAGCCGAACAGGGCCTTTCTGCGGTTGCCCACCAGAGTACGTGCGCGGTGGAGTGGAGGCCTCGACGGAGGGGGAATCCATGCGAGGGAGAACCGCCGCGGCCGTGACCGCGGCCTTGATCGGCGCCGCCCTGCCGACGTACGCGCAGGCCGAGCCGGAGCCCGGCCTGGACCAGACCATCACCTGGTCCGCGTGCGCCGAGTACGAGGGCCTGGAGTGCGGCACGTTCCAGTCGCCGTTCGACTGGCGCACGCCGCACGACGGCCGCAAGATCACCATCGCGGTGAGCAGGCTCAAGCCGCGCAGCGGCGAGGCCAAGGGGGTCGTGCTGACCAACCCGGGCGGTCCGGGTGCGCCGGGCCGGTCGTTGCCGCTGCTCTACACCGGCCGCGCCAAGCTGGTCGACAACATGGAGGTCATCGGCATCGACCCGCGCGGCACGGGCGCGAGCACGAACGCCACCTGCGGCGGGTACGACTGGCTCGGCATCACCGACCCGCGCGACCGCGGCCGGGCCAACACCGAGCTGCTCTACGACGCCGCCGAGCTGCAGGCCACCGCGTGCCAGGCGCGATCGGGCGAGTTCGGCAAGGTGATCAACACCGAGCAGACCGTGCACGACCTGGACCTGCTGCGCCGCCTGTTCGGCCGGGAGAAGATCAACTGGATCGGCTACTCGGGCGGCTCCTGGATGGGCGCGTACTACGCCACCTACTTCCCGGACCGGGTGGACAAGGTCGTGCTCGACTCCAACACCGACTTCACCTCGACGTTCCAGGACATCTTCGACAACTTCGGCTACGCCTTCGAACGCCGGTTCCGGACCGACTTCCTGCCCTGGGTGGCCAAGTACGACAGCCTCTACCACCTGGGCACGACCGCCGAGCAGGTCCGCCAGACCTACGAGACGACCCGCGCGAAGCTGGCCGCGGACCCGTTGACGCTGCCGGACGGCACGGTGGTCGACGGCGTGCTGTTGGACCTGGTGCTGGCCCAGGCGCAGTACAGCAAGCAGGCGTTCCCGCAGGCGGCGGAGGCCTTGGCGTTCGTCGGGCGGCCCACGGCGACCGCGGCGGCGTCGGCCCGGTTCCCGGACGCGCCCAACGCGACGCTCTACGGCATCACGTGCAACGACACGAAGTTCCGGCACAACCGCGCGACCATGGCCGCCGAGGCCGAGCGCCTGGGCGCGAAGTTCCCGCTGATGGGCTACTACCAGCGGCTCGCGCCGTGCGCGTTCTGGGAACGGCCGCCGCTGGAGCTGAAGAAGCCGACCGGCAGGGGCGTGCCGCCGTTGCTCATGGTGCAGTCGGAACGCGACCCGGCGACGCCGATCGAAGGCGCCCAACGGGCACACCGCAACTTCCAGGGCTCACGGTTGCTCACCGTGACCGACGAGGGTGACCACGGCATCTACGGCTTCGGCAACCCGTGCGTGGACGACGTGGTGGAGGCCTTCATCGTGGACGGCAAGGTGCCGCCACGTGACCTGACCTGCCCGGGGATGCCGCTGCCCGACCCGACCGCACCGGCCGCCACGAGCACGCGCCCGTTGATCGGCTGGCCGCTGTAGCCGCCCGACGCGGGCACCGGCCGTCGGCTACATCCCGCCGGCCTGCCGCCTGCGGGCGGCGTAGACGCCGGCCTCGGTCCGGCGGTCGAAGCCGAGCTTGTGCAACAACGTGGAGACGTAGTTCTTGACCGTCTTCTCGGCCAGGAACAACCGGCTCGCGATCTGCCGGTTGGTCAGGCCCTCGGCGATCAGGTCGAGGATCCGCCGCTCCTGCGGGCTCAACGACGCGTAGCGCGGATCCTCGACCGGCCCGCCCCGCAGCCGTTGCAGCACGGTCGCGGTCACGCCGGAGTGCAGCAGCGAGCCGCCCGCCGCCAGCGTGCGGATCGCCGAGACCAGGTCGTTGCCGGAGACCTGCTTGAGCATGTACCCGGCCGCGCCCGCCATGATCGCGCCGAACAGCGCCTCGTCGTCGGAGTACGAGGTCAGCATCAGGCACGCGGGCGGCGGCTGGACCGTCGAACGGATCTCCCGGCACACGGTGACCCCGTCGCCGTCGGGCAGCCGCACGTCGATGACGGCCACGTCGGGCCGGTGGAACGCGGCGGCGGACACGGCCGCGGCGGCGCTCTCCGCCTCACCGACGACCTCGATGTCCGACTCGACGGCCAACAGCTGCTGCAAACCGCGCCGGACGATCTCGTGGTCGTCCACCAAAAGCACCGAGATGGACATGGGGCCTCCCTACACCGACACCAACGGCACGGACCACGTCAGCGTTACGCCCCGGCCCCGGGTCGACTCGACCTCGCACGAACCATCCCACCTGGCGGCACGGGCCGCCATGTTCACCAGACCGCCGGTGTGCCGGTCGCGGCCGGACGGCAGGCCGTCGCCGTCGTCGCGCACGACCAGCCGCAGGTTCGTCGCCGCGCGGTCCACCACGACCTCGACGTCGACCTTGCGCGCCGAGGCGTGCCTGGCCGCGTTGGCCAGCGCCTCGCGCAGCGTGGCCAGCAGGTCGGGCCGCACGTGGTCGGGCACCACCGAGTCGATCGGGCCGTCCATGACCAGCGCGGGCTCGAACCCGAGCAGCCGGGCCGACTCCTGCACCACCTTCAGCAGCTGGGCGCGCAGGTCGGCCGCGCCGGCGGGCGGCTCCTGCAACGAGAAGATGGTGCGCCGGATCTCCCGGATGGTCTGGTCGACCTCGGTGACGAAGTCCGTCAGCCGCTGCGCCACCATCGGCTGCTCCACCAGCCCGTTCATGCTCTGCAGACCCAGGCCGAGCCCGAACAGCCGCTGCACGACCAGGTCGTGCAGGTCGCGGGCGATCCGGTCGCGGTCCTCCAGCACGGCCAGCCGCCGTCCCGCCCCGGTGGCCCTGGTGAACTCCAGGATCAGCGCGGCCTGCCGGGCGAACGACTCGACCAGCGCCACGTCCGAGGCGTCGAACGCACGCTGGTCGCGGGCACGGGCGACCATCAGCACGCCCAGCACCCGATCGCCCGCGGCCAGCGGCGCGAACACCACCGGGCCGATCCGGTCGGCGTGGCCGGGCAGCCCGTCGAGCACCTTGGCCCGGCCGGTCTCGAACACCTCGCTGACCGTGCCGCCCTCGCCGGACACGCTGAACCCGCGCAGGTCGCCGTCCACCACCCGGACGGCCAGCTCGCCCTGCACGTCGGGCAGCGCGAGCAGCGCGTTCACGCCGTCGGCGGCCAGTCGGGCGCGCACCGCGACCAGGCGCAGCGCGTCCCGGTCCGGGGTGCCGGTGAGCAGCGCGTTCGTCACCTCGTTGGACGCGCGCAACCACACCTCGCGCTGCCGCGACTGCTCGTAGAGCCGGGCGTTCTCGATCGCGATGCCCGCCGCGGCGGCGACCGCCACCACGACCTCGCGGTCGGCGCGGGTGAAGTCGGAGCCGTCGGCCTTGTCGCTGAGGTAGAGGTTGCCGAACACCTTCCCCCGCACGTGCACCGGCACGCCCAGGAACCCCTGCCCAGCAGGATCGAACGCAGCAGGATCGAACGCAGCAGGATCGAACGCGGCAGGATCGAACGCAGCAGGGTCGAACGCGGAAGCGTCGGGCACGGACGGGTCGAACGCGGACGGGTCGAACGCGGACGGGTCGAACGCGGTCTCCTCCGGCCCCGGCCCGGCGAAGTCGGTGTCGTGGTGGCCGTCGCCGTAGGTGAACTCCAGCAGCTGCCGGTTCGGCCCCACCACGGCCAGCGCGCCGTACCGGGCGCCGACCAGGCCGCACGAGGACTCCACGATCCGACGCAGCACGTCGGGCAGCGACAGGTCGCTGGCCAACGAGACGACCGCGGTCAGCAACCGGTGCAGCCGCTCCTGCGAGACGACCGCCTCGGCGGTGCGGTCGGTCAGCTGGCGCAGCAGGCCGTCCAGTCGCACCGCGGCGTTCGCGTCCGGGGATCCGGCCACCTCCGACCACCTCCGGCTGGGAGGGTTCCGAGGCTATCGCCTTCGCCTAGGGGATGCGACGGCCCGACAGCAGCTCCAGGTCGACGACCAGGTAGTGGTCACCGCCGCCGTGGCCGCGGGAGGCCAGCGGCAACTGCCGCAGCCGGGTCAGCCGCCCCTGCTCCCGGACCTCGGTGACGTGCCCCACCGCCATCACCGACCAGCCGCGGGACAGGTCGGGCGCGACGTCGTCGATCTGGAACGCGACGATCGTGTCCCGGGCGACGAGGGTGGCGCTGCCGTCGGGCACGCGCAGCACGACGCAGTCCCCGTCGAGCACGAACACCACGGGGTGCACCACGGGCAACGCCTTGTCGGTGTAGACAAGGCGGCCGACGGCTGCCATGCCGAGCAGCTTGAGGCACTCCTCGCGGGAGAGGACCTGAAGCCCAGCGGAGTCGTACATCGCACCTCTTCGTCCCCCGGTCGCTGGGATAAAGGTTCGGTTCTGTGATCGTCCTTGCCTAGAGTCGGAAGTCCCGGCTTCGACGTTCCACCCGGATGGGGGATTTTCAAGATGGCTTCGCTGGACGTGCCCGCCTTCTTGCGCCGCCTCGGCCAGACCGCCGCCGAACCGCCGAGCGTGGCGGCGCTGACCCGGCTGCACCAGGCGTTCGTGGAACGCGTGCCGTACGAGACGGTGGAGGTCCAGCTCGGCCGGGTGACCTCGCTGGAGCCGCTGGACTCGGTGGACCGCGTGCTGGCCGGTCGCGGCGGGTACTGCTTCCACCTCAACGGCGCGTTCAGCGAGTTGCTGCGCGCGCTCGGTTACCACGTGTCCAGGCACCCCGGCGGCGTGCAGAGGACCCGGGACGGCGAGCCCGTCATCAACCGCAACCACCTCGCGCTCACCGTGCGCGACCTGCCCGGGTCCGACGACGCCTGGTTGGTGGACGTCGGCATGGGCGACGGCCTGCACTCGCCGTTGCCGCTGCGTGAGGGCACGTACCGGCAGGGCCCGTTCACGTTCGGCCTGGTGCCGTCGGTGGTCGCACCGGGCGGGTGGCGGTTGGAGCACGACGAGCGGGGCAGCTTCTTCGCCATGGACTTCGCGCCCGACGAGGTCGGCATGGACCGCTTCACCGACCGGCACGTGTACCTGTCCACGTCACCCGAGTCGGGCTTCGTGCGCACGTTCTGCGTGCAGCGGGCGGACGCGACGGGCTGGGACGTGCTGCGCGCGTTGACGCTGTCCCGGATCGGGGAGACCACCACCAGTACCGTGCTGCACGACCGGCACGACTGGTTCACGGCCCTGGCCGACGTCTACGGGCTGGTCGTCGCCGCCGAGGACCGCGACCCGCTGTGGCGCAAGGCCGTGTCCCAGCACGAGGCGCACCTGGCGACCACGACCTAGTCCCGGCCCGGTCCGGCCGGGCTCGCGTGCCCGGCCGGACCGACCGGTTCAGCCGGTGAAGTGCGTCACGTAGCCCCGGTAGAGCTGCGGCGCGTGCCGCTTGAGCGCCAGGTCGAGCATGTCGTTGCCGGTGTCGTCGGGCAGCTGCACCCAGTGGCCGTGCGGGGACGCCGGGATGCTGCGGTACGTGGCGGCGAAGGCCCCCGGGTCGTTCGGCACCAGGTGCAGCCACAGCGACGCCTTCGGCTTGCCGTCGTACGACAGGCCGACCCCGGCCAGCTCGTACCAGGGCACCGCCCACGTCTTGCCCTTCTCCTCCCAGCGCAGGCCCTGCGGCTCGACCACGAGCCGGCGCAGCCGGGCCTTCCGCCGCCAGACACCGCCGCCGATCAGGCCGCCGAGCGCCACCAGCGGTCCCACGACCATCGCCGCGACGTGGCCGTCGGAGTAGGACAGGAACATCAGCAGGACGCCGAACAGGGTCAAGCCGAGCTGCACCGCGAGGGCGACGCGCCGCTCGGTCCGGTTGCCGAAGGGGATCTCGACCTCTTTCACGACAACCCCATTACCGAGCCCTCGTCCTGCACGCCCCGGTACAGCTGCGGCGCGAAGCCGCGCACGGCACCCTCGACCACGCGGACCAGGCCGGCCGCGTCGCCCAGCGGTAGCCGGTAGGCGCCGTCGTGACGGGCCAGGTGTGCCATGTCGGTGTGCCGCGCCTGGAAGGTCGGCGGATCGGCGGGCAGCAGGTCCACCCGGACCATGGTCTTGCGGACGACCGAGTCGGCCGGGTGGAACACCCGTTCCCGCGTCCGCGAGATGCGCACCGCGCCCAACTCCGGCCACGCCACCGCCCAGGGCGCGCCGGCCGGGTCGTCCCACCGCACGCCCGCCGTCTCGAACACGAGCTTGCGCGGCCGGGAGATCCTCTTCCGGTTGACGATCGCGCCGACCGTGATCCCGGTGAACGCCAGGCCGATGACCAGCCCGATCGTCCCGCCGACACCCTCGCCGTCCGCGTAGGCCGTCACCGCGCCGACCAGTGCCGCCACGCCGAGCACCCCGGCCACCGCTCCCCCGATCAGCACGCGGCGGACGTCCCGCCCACCGATGTCGATCATCACTGGCGTCATGACCCCACCCCCTCGACCAGTCGATCAGCCGCAGCGTAGGGGTCCAGCTCGCCCGCCACGACCCGTTTGGCCAGGGTTTCGAGCGCGGACGCGCCGCGCAATCCGCCGATCCGGGAACGGAGCCGCTCCAGCGCGATGGCCTCGATCTCGCCCGCGGCCCTGGAGGCACGGCGTCGTTCCAGCTCACCGCGCTGGACCAGCCACGCGTGGTGCGCGTCGACGGCGTCCACGACCTCGTCCAGCCCTTCGGCGCGGGCCGCGACGGTCTTCACCACGGGAGGCCGCCAGAGGCCGCCCTCCCGGTCGCGGCGGCCCAGCGAGATCATGTGCTTGAGCTCGCGCGCGGTCTGGTCGGCGCCGTCGCGGTCCGCCTTGTTCACCACGAACACGTCGGCGATCTCCAGGATGCCCGCCTTGGCGGCCTGGATGCCGTCGCCCATGCCGGGCGCGAGCAGCACCACCGTGGTGTCGGCCAGCGACACCACCTCGACCTCGGACTGGCCGACGCCGACGGTCTCGACCAGCACCACGTCGCAGCCTGCCGCGTCGAGCACGCGCAACGCCTGCGGCGTGGCCCAGGACAGCCCGCCCAGGTGGCCGCGGGTGGCCATGGACCGGATGAACACGCCGGGGTCGGTGGCGTGCTCGCCCATCCGCACCCGGTCGCCGAGCAGCGCGCCGCCGGAGAACGGCGACGACGGGTCGACGGCCAGCACCCCGACCCGCTTGCCGCGGGCGCGGTAGGCCGCGACCAGTGCCGACGTGGACGTGGACTTGCCCACGCCCGGCGCGCCCGTCAAGCCGATGACCTGGGCGTTCCCGCAGAAGGGGGCCAGCGCGCCCGCGACCTCGCGCAGCTGCGGGCTCGCGTCCTCGACCAGCGAGATCAGCCTGGCGACCGCGCGCGGCTGTCCTTCACGCGCGCGGTCGACCAGTTCTGCTACGTCAACGGTGCGGGCCACACCCCTAGGCCTTCGGCACGCGCACGATCAGGGCGTCGCCCTGACCGCCGCCGCCGCACAGGGCGGCCGCGCCCACGCCGCCACCGCGGCGCTTGAGCTCCAGCGCGAGGTGCAGCGCGATCCGGGCGCCCGACATGCCGATCGGGTGACCCAGCGCGATCGCGCCGCCGTTGACGTTGACCTTGTCCTCGGCGATGCCGAGCTCGCGCGTGGAGACGATGCCGACCGCCGCGAACGCCTCGTTGATCTCGACCAGGTCCAGGTCGGCCGGGTCGATGCCCTCCTTGGCGCACGCCGCCTTGATCGCGTTCGACGGCTGCTGGTGCAGGCTGGCGTCGGGGCCGGCCACGACACCGTGCGCGCCGATCTCGGCCAGCCAGGTCAGGCCCAGCTCCTCGGCCTTGGCCTTGCTCATCACGACCACGGCCGCCGCGCCGTCGGAGATCTGCGACGCCGAACCGGCGGTGATCGTGCCGTCGGGCGCGAACGCCGGGCGCAGCTTAGCCAGGGTCTCCGCCGTGGTGTCGGCGCGCACGCCCTCGTCGGTGGCGAACAGCACCGGGTCGCCCTTGCGCTGCGGGATGGCGACCGGGGCGATCTCCTCGCCGAACACGCCGTTCGCCGTCGCCTTGGCCGCCAGCCGGTGCGACCGGGCGGAGAACTCGTCCTGCTCCTCGCGGGTCAGGCCGTGCCGCGCGTTGAACTTCTCCGTCGACATGCCCATCGCGACCTGGTCGAACGCGCAGAACAGGCCGTCGTGGGACATGTGGTCGAGCATCGTGACGTCGCCGAACTTGAACCCGCCGCGTGACTTCTGCAGCAGGTGGGGCGCCTGCGTCATGGACTCCTGACCACCCGCCACCACGATGTCGAACTCACCGGCGCGGATGAGCTGGTCGGCCAGCGCGATCGCGTCGATGCCGGACAGGCACACCTTGTTGATCGTGAGGGCGGGCACGGTCATGGGGATGCCCCCGTTCACCGCGGCCTGGCGCGCCGGGATCTGGCCCGCGCCCGCGGTGAGCACCTGGCCCATGATCACGTACTGCACCTGGTCGGGCGCGACGCCGGCCCGCTCCAGGGCCGCCTTGATCGCGACGCCGCCGAGCTGGGCGCCGGAGAAGTCCTTCAACGACCCGAGCAGTCGTCCCATCGGGGTACGGGCCCCGGCGACGATGACGGAACCGGACACAGCAGCCTCCACAGCGGGTGTAAGCGGTTGTTAACACGCCACGATACCCACGGTTACCACGGAGTAGCCCTGTGAGGCGTCGCACAGCGCTACCTGCACCGATTCGGCCGCTAGCCTTCCCGGCCATGAAAGAACTCCGCGGTTTCGTCACCGCCATCGACCACGTGGGCATCGCCGTGCCCGACCTCGACGCCGCGATCGCGTTCCACCGCGAGCACTTCGGCCTCGAAGTCGCGCACGAGGAGGTCAACGAGGAGCAGGGCGTGCGCGAGGCGATGCTGCGCGCGCCGGGTGACGACGGCACGGGCACCGCCGTGCAGCTCCTGGCGCCGCTGACGCCCGAGTCCACCATCGCCAAGTTCATCGGCAGGTCCGGGCCGGGGCTGCAGCAACTGGCCTACCGGGTGTCCGATGTGGACGCGGCGGCGGACGCGCTGCGCGCCAGGGGCTTGCGGCTGCTGTACGACGCGGCCAGGCGCGGCACGTCCGACAGCCGGGTCAACTTCGTGCACCCCAAGGACGCGGGCGGCGTGCTGGTGGAGCTGGTGGAACCCGCTCGCTAGGGCCGTTCGAGGGCGGCGGCGACGAACGTCAGCTCCAGGTCCATCCGGTCGTCGTCCGGCGCGTGCCGGGCCACCGAGTGCCGGTAGCTGACCGCGAGGCCGAGCAGGGCGGAGGCGCTGTCGACGTCCTTCGCCGCCACGGCCGCCCCGCCCGCGGCGACGATGACGTTGCGGATCTGCCGCACCATCGACTGGTAGCGCTCGTGCAGCGCGTCGCGGACCGCCGTGTGCGTGTCCGCCTCGCGCCACAGCAGGTGGCTGAGCAGCGGTGACGCGTTGAGCCGGGCGTCCAGGGCGGCGACGAGCCTGCGCAGGCTCTCCGCGATGTCGCCGACCACCACGACCCGGTGCGCGTCCACGGTGCCGTCCGGGAGCCGCTGCACGAGTGCCGCCAGCAGGTCGGTCTTGCGGCGGAAGTAGTAGTGCACGAGCCCCTTGGGCACGGCGGCCCGCTCGGCGATGCGCGAGGTCGGCGTCGCGTCGAAACCCGACTCGGCGAACAACTCCTCGGCCGCTTGCAGGATCCGCTCCCGGGCCGACGAGTCCTCTGCCAATGTCCAAGCCCTTCCCGTCGACCGGGCCCACGGCGGCAGCCGCGGGCCCGGGGTCCTCCGTCGTCTCAGGCGGTGCCGGCGATCCGGCCGCCGTGCGCCGCGTTCGCCAGCGGCACCGCCATCGCGCCCGCCGCGACGGTCAGCACGCCGCCGACCCACGACACCCAAGACGCCGCCGCCAGGTCGCTGTAGCCCATCACCCACGGGGAGATGAACAGCAGCGCGCCCAGGACCATCTGGAACCACTCGCCGTAGACCATCCCGGGCATCGCGAGCGACGCGAGGCCGTCGATGGCGATCAGTGCGCCGAGCACGATCATCGTCCACATGGCCCCGGTGGTGGTCTCCACGACCAGGGGTGACAGCAGCACCAGGACACCGATGACGACCTCGGCCCAGTCCTGCCACCTGGTCCACGCCTTTGCCATGACCTGCACCTCCGTCCTCATGAACCGGACACCGTCGATGGTCCGCTTGGTTGGCCGCCCGGTCAAGACCGTTTGAGCAGGACCGTCACGACCGTCCGGTACGACCGCCGGGCACCACCGCACGGCACGACCGACCGATCGGGCGAAAAGCCAGTGCGGTGCCTCACAGCGCGGGTTCTGAATCGGTTACCCGTGGGTAACCTCCGGCCACCCGCGTGGACCTCCGGAGCCCGCGACACCGACCATCCCCCAAGCCCCCATTGGGAGGGAACGCCGTGCAGAAGATCCTCGACGCGATCCTCGCGGACGAATTGGACGCGATCGGATCGCTGGACGTACCGGAGAGCTACCGGGGCGTGACGGTGCACGCCGACGAGGTCAAGATGTTCGAGGGCCTGGCCACCAAGGACAAGGACCCGCGCAAGTCCCTGCACGTCGACGAGGTCGCCACGCCCGAGCTGGCGCCGGGCGAGGCGCTGGTCGCGGTGATGGCGAGCGCCATCAACTACAACACGGTGTGGACCTCGATCTTCGAGCCGCTGTCCACTTTCGCGTTCCTCAAGAAGTACGGCGGCCGGCACGACCAGCCGTTCCACGTGGTCGGCTCGGACCTGGCGGGCGTGGTGCTGCGCACCGGCCCCGGCGTGAACGCGTGGAAGCCGGGCGACCGGGTCGTCGCGCACTGCCTGGACGTGCAGCTGGAGCACCCGGACGGGCACAGCGACACCATGCTCGACCCGGAGCAGCGCATCTGGGGCTTCGAGACCAACTACGGCGGTCTCGCGGAGATCGCGCTGGTCAAGGCCAACCAGCTGATGCCGATGCCCGCCCACCTGACGTGGGAGGAGGCGGCGTCACCCGGTCTGGTGAACTCCACCGCCTACCGGCAGCTCGTGTCGACCAACGGCGCGAACATGAAGCAGGGCGACACCGTGCTGATCTGGGGCGCGTCGGGCGGCCTCGGCTCCTACGCCACCCAGTTCGCGCTCAACGGCGGCGCGACCCCGATCTGCGTCGTGTCGTCGCCGGAGAAGGCCGAGATCTGCCGCCGGATGGGCGCGGAGCTGATCATCGACCGCAGCGCCGAGGGCTACAGGTTCTGGAAGGACGAGCACGAGCAGGACGTGCGCGAGTGGAAGCGGCTCGGCGCGAAGATCCGCGAGCTGACCGGCGGCGACGACCCGGACATCGTGTTCGAGCACCCCGGCCGGGAGACGTTCGGCGCGTCGGTCTACGTCGCGCGCAAGGGCGGCACGATCGTGACGTGCGCGTCCACCAGCGGGTACATGCACCAGTACGACAACCGGTACCTCTGGATGCACCTCAAGCGGATCGTCGGCTCGCACTTCGCGAACTACCGGGAGGCCTGGGAGGCCAACCGGTTGGTCGCCAAGGGGAAGATCCACCCGACACTGTCCAAGGTGTACTCGCTGGAGGACACCGGGCAGGCCGCGTACGACGTGCACCGCAACGCCCACCAGGGCAAGGTCGGCGTGCTGACGCTGGCGCCGGAGGAGGGCCTCGGCGTCCGCGACCACGAGCTGCGGGCGGCGCACCTGGACGGGATCAACCGTTTCCGGGGCGTCTAAAGCGAAATCACTCCCGATGTGCGGCTCTCGGGTGACCGCCGCACATCGGGAGCAGGTAGCGTGAGCGGCATGGGCCTCGCCGACGACCGTGACCTCGTCCCCCTGGGATCCGGCTTCGACATCGTCAAGCGCGGGTACGACCGCGCCCAGGTCGAGGACCACCTGGAACGCCTGGACTCCGACCTGCGCCTGCTCGCGGCCGACCGGGACGCGGCGGTCTCGCAGACCAACGACCTGGCCCGGCAGCTGGAAGCGGCGCGGTCGGAGATCGCGGAGCTGCGCGGCCAGGTGGAGCGGCTGTCGCTGCCGCCCACGACGTTGGAGGGCCTGAGCGAGCGGTTGCAGCGGATGCTGCGGCTCGCGCAGGACGAGGCGAACGAGATCAAGGCGCGGGCCGAGGCCGAGGGCGGGCACATCCGCGCCAAGGCCGAGGCCGACGCGGGGGTGCTGCGCACCCGGTACGAGAAGCTGATCGCCGAGCTCGACCAGCGGCGCACCGAGATGGAGGCCGAGCACCGGGGCGTGCTGGAGAAGGCGCGTGCCGAGGCCGACCGGATGGTGGGCGAGGCCCGGGCCGAGGCGGCCAGGTTGGACGAGGAGTCCCTCCAGCGCCGGACCACGGTCGAGGAGGACTTCGAGATCGCGATGGCCGCGCGCCGGGTCGAGTCGATGAAGACGCTGGCCGAGCAGGAGGCGTCGTCGAAGGGCGAGGCCGAGCGGCGGTTGCGCGAGGCGGCCGAGGAGGCCGCCCGGGTGCGCGCCCAGATCGCCCAGGAGCAGGCCGCGTCGAACGCCGAGGCCCAGCGGCTGGTGCGCGAGGCGACCGAGGAGGCGAACCGGCGCCGGCACGACTCCATCAGCGAGGCGACGGCCCGCGTGCAGGAGGCGACCGACGAGGCGAACCGCCGGGTGCGCGAGGCGACGGAGGAGTCGAACCGCCGCGTCACCCAGGCCACCCAGAAGGTGGAAGCCCTCCGGCAGCTCCGCAACCGCCTGTCCCAGCAGCTGCACGCCGTGAGCTCCGCCCTGCACGACGTCACGCCCCTGCTGGACCCGCTGGACGAGGAACGCCCCCAGCAGCAGTCGCAGCCACCGCAGCCACCGGCCTCTGCCACTCCTTCCTCTCCCGCCTCTTCACCCTCCACCGGCTCCACCCCGCCCCAGCCGAGCACCACCACCCCGCCGACCACCACCTCGGACTCAAACCCGGAAGCCGCCCCGGCAGCCACCAAGCCTGCCCCCGACGGCCCGACCCAGAAGATGGCCCGCCCGAACCCCAAGCCCCAGGCCGCCAAGCGCTGACCTCGCGAGAGCCCAACCTCCACCACGCGCGAGTCCTACACTCACGTCCCGCGAGTCCTACGCTCAGAACGCGCGTGTCCTACGTTCGCGTCCCGCGTGTCCTACGTTCAGGACCCCCGAGTTCAACGCTCAGGACACGGCGTCACACCCCGACGCGCCGCCGCCAGTCGAGAACGACCGAGGCGAACGCGTCCGGCGCCTCCAGCGGCGACAGGTGACCGACGCCGGGCAACTCGACGTACTCGCCCTGCCGCAGCACCCCCGCCAACTCACGGGCCAACGCGGGCGGTGTGAGGGCGTCGTGCTCCCCCACCAGCACCAACGCCGGCACGTCCACCTCCGCCAGCACGCCGGTCGAGTCCGGCCGCACGGCCATCGCCCGCTGCGCCCACGCCACCTCCGCCGGGTCCTGGTCGAGGATCAACCCCCGCACCCGCTCGACCACGGCCGCGTCCGGCGCCGGCCCGAGCAGCCCGGCCACCACGGTGTCCGGAACCCAGCCGACCCCCTCCTCCTCCACGCGCGCGGCCATCGCCAGCCGGTTCGCCCGCGCCTCGTCGGTGTCCGCACCGGCCCGCGTGTCGGCCAGCACCAGCCCGGCCACCCTGGACGGGTCGCGCCGCAGCACGGCCATCGCCACATACCCACCCATGGAGCACCCTCCGAGCACCGCCCGCTCGACCCCGCGCTCGTCGAGCAACCGCAGCACGTCGTCCGCGACAGCCACCAGATCGGGTGAACGATCGCCGCCGCGCTGGTCGGGTGTGATCGGTTTCAGCAGGTCACGGGCGCCGTCCCACATCCGTGAGTCGAGCGGGAAGGCGTGCAGGAGGACGAGCGGTGCAGGTTCCATACCCGGAATTGTCGGACCACCTGGCTAGCTTCGTCGCATGACCTCCACCTCCGAACCGGACGAGATGCGCACCGACCGCCTCCTGCTCAGGCGCGTCGGCCCGGGTGACGTGCGCGCAGCGATCGCGGTCATGTCCGATCCGGAGACCAACCGCTTCAACCCGGCGGGGCCACCGTCGGCGGAGCAGGCGGCGAAGATGCTGGCCGAGTGGCAGGCCCACTGGGCGCACGACGGCATCGGGTACTGGGCGGTGGAGTTGCCGGAGACCGGGGAGGTCATCGGCTTCGGCGGCCTGCGCCACCACGAGCTGGACGGGGAACCGACGCTCAACCTGTTCTACCGGTTCCGCCCCCGGCACTGGGGCCGCGGCTACGCCCCGGAGATGGCGCGCGCGGCCATCGAGTGGGCGGGTCGGGTCCGGCCGGACCGTCCGGTCACGATCATCACCGACCACGGCAACACGCCCTCCCAGCGCGTCGCGGAGAAGCTGGGCTTCGCGCACGTGGGCGACAGCAGGACCGCCGAGGGTCCGGTGCTGGTCTGGCGGCTTCAGGAGGCCACGATGGCCACTTGATGCTGCTCGTGAGGGCCGGACCAGGTGCGCGGCAACGGCGTGGGCACCTCGGGCACGGCCGCGGACACGATCGCGTCCAGGACCTCTTCGGCGTGCCCGACCATGAGGTGCTTGGCGCCGGGGAAGTCGATGACGTCCGCGGTCGGGATGCCCGCGCCGAACCGCCGCCTGGCCTCGGCCGGTGGCAGGTAGGTGTCGAACTCCGGCACCAGGCACACCACCGGTTTGCCCGCACGCGCCCAGGTCCGCAAGTGCTCGGTGCTGCTCCACCGCAGAGGAGGTGAGATCAACACGGCGCCCTCGACCAGCGGGTCGCACCCGTGCATCAGCGCCAGGTCGGTGCCGAACGACCAGCCCACGAGCCACACCGAGGGCAACCCGCGTTCGGCCGCGAACGCCAAGGCGGCGGCAACGTCCAGCCGCTCGCCGACGGCGTGGTCGAACGTGCCCTCACTGCACCCGGCCTCGCTGGCCGTGCCGCGGGTGTTGAACCGCAACACCGCGAGGTCGGCCAGCGCGGGCAGCCGCCAGGCCGCCTTGCGGTAGAGGTGGGAGTCCATCATCCCGCCGTGCGTGGGCAACGGGTGCAGCAGCACCACCGTGGCCCGTGGGTCCCGTTCGGCCGGCAGGGCCAGCTCACCGACCAACGCCAACCCGTCCGCGGTCCGCAAGGTCACCGCTTCCCGACGTGCGGGCAGCACGGTGTTGGCCTTGATCGGGACTTCGTCACCCACGACGACATCGTGCCATCCACCCGACGCGCCGGCGGGCACGCCCGACGATGACACCGATGACACCGATGACACCGACGGCCCGACCGGCCCGCCACCGCATCCAGCGGCACGGCCGTTCGGCGCGGGCGTGCCGCCGCTTGGTGTGGTGGGAGGCCGCGTCGTCAGTGCGGCGTGGGGATGCGCGTGGCGACGCACTGTCGCGGATACGGAGCGTCATCAGTGGCGGTGTCGCTGGTGGCGGTGATGGTGAGTGACGCCGTCACCAGCGGCGGGCGGTGGGGCCTCGTCTGCGTCGTGACGACCAGCAGCCCTGGTGCCAGTGGCGGCGGTCTTCCACCGAGCCGTAGTCGGCGGCGGGCCAGGCCACGACGTGCGGGGTGCCGGGGCGGATCTCGTGGTCGCAGCCGGGACAGCGGTAGGTCTTGGTGGTGGCGTTGCCGGACACGGTGCGCACCAGCCACTCGCCGTCGGGGGCGCTCTCGGCGCGGGCCCAGCCGTGGCCACCGATGGGTGACGGCTCGTCCGGGCGTTGCGGGCGGTTACGGCGTGGCACGAGAAGCGAGGGTATCCGGGCTCGCCCTGGGTGATCGCCTACGGTCCACTGGATGAGCAAGTGGCAACGGGTCATATTAACCGTGCTCCTGGTGGCCGAGATCGCCGTGACGCTGCTGCCGGTGGTGCGGGGGCTGGTGTTCGAGCCGGCGCCGACGGACGTTCCGCCTGGTGGCGGGGGGCGGCCGGTCCTCCAGGAGCCTGATGCACCGGTCGGGCAGCCGCGCGCGCTCCGGCAGGGCGTGCTGCTCGGCACGACGATGTTGATGCTGGTCACAGCTCTGTCGGCGTTGGCGCCGGTATGGCTGCGACCGAGGTCGCGGACGTGGGTGGCCACGTTCACCGGCACCCACCTGGCCGCCGTGGGCGTCGGCTGGGTGCACAGCCTGCCGCTGTTGACGCTGCTGGCCGCCGTGTCGGCGGTTGGGGTGCCCTTGCTGGTGCTGGCACCGCCGCGCCGGGGACAATGAGCGACGTGCCAACCTACGAATTCCGCTGCAAGGCGTGCGGGTCGACCTTCGACGTGAAGCGGTCGATGGACGAGTCCTCCGCGCCCGCCCCGTGCCCGAACGGTCACGACGACACCGTGAAGCTGCTCTCCATGGCCGGCCTGGGCGGCAAGGCCGACGCGCCCGCCGGAGGCGGAGCCGGTGGTGGCGGCTGCTGCGGCGGCGGCTGCTGCGGCTGATCAGGCCAACCCCAACCTCGGCCGGTCGAACTCGGCCGGCCGACCTCAGCCGACGGGCGTCAGCCGGCCAGCCTCAGCCGACCAACCTCAGCCGACGGGCGTCAGCCGGTCGAACTCAGCCGACGGGTATCAGCCGGTCGAACTCAGTCAGCCGGCCTCGGTCGGTCGAGCTCAGCCGGCGGGCGTCAGCCGGTCGAACTCAGTCAGCCGGCCTCGGTCGGTCGAGCTCAGCCGGCGGGCGTCAGCCGGCCGGCCTCAGCCGGTCGGTTCCTTCTCCAACAACACCTCGGCCACCTTCTTGCCCTGGTCGCAGATCGCCCCGAAGCGGGCCGAGCCGTCGATCACGATGATCCCGAGCCCGCCGCCGGCGTAGTCCATCACCAGCACGCACGAAGGCTGCACCGACGTGTCCGTCGTCCGGTCGAAGTAGGTCACCTTCCGGTCACCCAGGTCGAACTCGCCGTTGCTCTGCTCCAGCGTGATCGCCCGCCCCTCGCGGAAGCGCAAAGTCACGCCCACGTCCAGCGTCCCGACCGGCGTCTGCCACTTGCACGACTGGTCGAACGTCGCGTCGTAACCGGTGTCGGTCGGCGGGGCCTTCTTGTCCGGCACGTCGTAGGGCAGGTCACCCCACCCGAGCAACGAGCAGATGTCCCCGACCTGACCCGTCGGCTCACCGGACGGGTCGGTGGACCCGGTCGGCGTGGGTTTGGCCGAGGTGAACGGCGGGTCGACGTCGAGCACCTGCTCCGCCACCGGGGTGCCGTTGACCGTGTACGCGCAGGCGCTCGTCAGACCGAACGCCGCCACCAGGAGCGAGATCACCACACGCCGCATGGTGACCACGATGCCAAACGCCGAAACCCGCCACGCCATCAGCCCGCACAACGCGACCCTCAGCCCGCGCAACGCGACGCTCAGACCGCGTAGTCGCGGAAGCCCTTGCCGGTCTTGCGACCCAACCGCCCGGCCTTCACCAGGTGCTCCAACAGCGGCGCGGGAGCGAAGCCGGCCTCGCGGAACTCCAGGTACAGGGTCCGCTCGATGGCCAACGACACGTCCAGCCCCACCACGTCCAGCAGCTCGAACGGCCCCATCGGCAGCGAGCAACCGACCTTCATCGCGTTGTCGATGTCGTCGGCGGTCGCGTAGTGCGCCTCCAACATCTTCACCGCGTCGTTGAGGTACGGGAACAGCAGCGCGTTGACGATGAACCCGGCCCGGTCGCCGCAGTGCACCGGCACCTTGCCCAGGTCGAGGCACACGCGACGGGCGGTCGCGACCACGTCCGCCGACGTCGAGATCGTCTCCACGACCTCGACCAGCTTCATCACCTGAGCCGGGTTGAAGAAGTGCAGGCCGACGACGTCACCGGGCCGCGCGGTGGCGGCGGCGCACTCGATGACCGGCAGCGAGGACGTCGTGGTGGCCAACACCGCGCCGGGCTTGCACACCTCGTCCAACGCCTCGAACACGGCCTTCTTGATCGACAGCTCCTCGGCGACGGCCTCGACCACGAGGTCGCAGTCGGCGAGGTCCGCGAAGTCGACCACCGGCGCCACCCGCGCCAACGCCGCGTCCCGGTCCTCCGCCGACAACCTGCCCCGCGAGACCGCCTTCTCCAACGACTTGCGCACCTTGCCCACCGCCGCGGCGGCCTTCTCCTCCGACCGCGCCCGCAGCACCACGTCGTACCCGCGCTTGGCGAACACCTCCACGATCCCCGTGGCCATGGTGCCCGTGCCGATCACCCCGACCCGCTGGACCTCCCGCGCGGGCACGCCTTCCACCGCGGCGACGGGCGTGTGCACGTCCGGCACCACGACCGGCGAGTCGGGACCGTCGTAGGTGTAGAAGCCGCGCCCGCTCTTGCGGCCGAGCAGGCCCGCCGTGATCATCTGCTTGAGCAGCGGCGCCGGCGCGTGCAGCCGGTTGCGCGACTGGTGGTACATCGTGTCCAGGATCTCGTACGCGGTGTCCAGCCCGATCAGGTCGAGCAGCGCCAGCGGGCCCATCGGGTAGCCGCAGCCGTACCGCATGGCCGCGTCGAGGTCTTCCCTTGTGGCGTAACGGGTTTCGTACATCCGCACCGCGTGGTTGAGGTACCCGAACAGCAGCGCGTTGGCGATGAACCCGGCCCGGTCGCCGATGACGACCGGCGACTTGCCCAACCCCTCGGCGAACGCGACCACGTCGGCCACCACGTCCGGCTCGGTGACGACCGTGCGGATCACCTCGACCAGCTTCAACACCGGCGCCGGGTTGAAGAAGTGCAGGCCGACGACCTTGCCCGGCCGTCCGGTGTGGACACCGATCTCGGTGATCGACAGGGAGGAGGTGTTGGACGCGAAAACCGTGTCCGGGCCGCAGATCCGGTCCAGTTCGGCGAACACGGCGGCCTTCAGCTCGATCCGCTCCGGGACCGCCTCGACGACGAGGTCCACCCCCGCCAACGCGTCCAGCGACGTGGCGTAGGAGATGCGCCCGAGCGTCGCGTCCCGCTCCTGCGCGGACAGCTTGCCGCCCGCCACCGCGCGGTCCGTCGAGTGGTCCAGGTGGCCGCGACCGCGGGCCAGGCCGTCCTCGTCCACGTCGACCGCCACCACGGTGATGCCGGTCCGGGCGAGGACTTCGGCGATACCGGCGCCCATGGTGCCGAGACCGACGACTCCGACCGTGTTGAACTGGCGCGTCACTGCTTACCTCCCACTCACCGGAGTGGCTACCGATCGGTAACTTGACCGCGACTATCCCACGGCCGTCACGCGTCGTTCGCGTGAGCTTCACCATCGGTATCGAGCAAGTAATCGGTCCAGCGACGTCTCACCAGGTCATTCGTCGAACCGCCGCGCGGCCAGCTCCTCCACCCGCCGCACGGCTTCCGCCGCGTCCGCACCGGTCGCCACGACCTCGATCCGCGCACCGCCCGGCGCGCCCAGGCCCATCAACGCCAACACGCTCTTCGCGTCCGCCTCCTCGTCACCGAACCGCACCACCACCGACGCGTCCAGCGAGTCCAACGCCCGCACCACCAACGCCGCCGGCCGCGCGTGCAGCCCGACCGAGTTGGTCAGCTCCACCGCCGCCCGCACCGCGTCCCCTGCAGGAGCGGCCCTCTCCGCCGACCGGGACCAGGCGGTACCCGCCGCCGCGGCCACCTCCGCCAACCCGGCGCCACCCTGCGCGCGAACGGCCGCCGCCACCGCGCCCTCGACCAGGGGCGCGTCCACGACCACGACCGACCCCTCCGCCTCCTCGGCGGCCATGTCCGCGACCATCTTCGCGCTGCCGAGGTCGAACAGCACGACCACCCCGGAGCCGGAATCGGCCTTCCCGATCGCCTCGCCGACCGCCACGTAGTCCGTGCCGAGACCGCCCGACCCGTCGCCACCGGACGGCACGATCGCCACCGACGGCGCCATCTGCCCGGCCAACTCCGCCACGCCCTCCGCCAACTGCCGGCTGTGCGACACCACCACGAGCCCGATCACCGCGCACGCCCCGCCAGGGTCCGCAGCAGCAACGCCGTCGAGCGCGCGCCCGGGTCCAGGTGCCCGCCACTGCGCTCACCCAGGTAGGAGGCACGTCCCTTCCGCGCCACCATCGGCACGGTCGAGTCGGCGCCCATCTCGGCCCCGTCGGCCGCCGCCGCCAGCACCTCGGCCACCCCGCCACCGGTGGCCGCCACGGACTCCGCGGCCGCCACGGCAGGTGTGAGGGCGTCCACCATCGTCTTGTCCCCCACAGCGGCCTTGCCCCGAGCCACCACACCCTCCAACGCCGCGCGCAACGCCGCAGCCGCCGCCGTGCCGTCCACGACCGCCACATCACCCACCGAGGTGGCGGCACGCAGGAACGCCGTCCCGTACAACGGCCCGGCCGCCCCACCCACCGTGGAGATCAACGTCGTCGCCACCAACCGCAACACCCCGCCGGGCGACGACGGCACGTCGGCATCCAACTTCGACACCAGCGCGGTGAACCCGCGGGCCATGTTCTCGCCGTGGTCGCCGTCGCCGATCTCCCGGTCGAGTCGGATCAGCTCTTCCCGGTGCTCGACCACCACCGCCGCCACCGCACGCAACGCGTCCGCGACCGACTCCGCCGTGCACGCCATCAGACGCCCCACCGCAGCGCGGCGGTGTGCACGGGCGCGTCCCACAACTCGACCATCTCGTCGTCCAGCTTCAACAACGTCAAGCTCATGCCCTGCATCTCCAGACTCGTGATGTACGGGCCGACCAACCGCCGCTCCACCACCACCCCGCGCTCGGCCAACTGCCGTTCCGCGATGCCGTGGGCCAAGTACAGCTCGATCAGGGGTGTCCCGCCCATCGAGTTGGTGAACAGCAGCACCCGGTCGCCCTCGCCGAACGGCAGGTCCTCCAGGACCGGGTCGAGCAGCGCCTGCACCATCTCGTCCGCGGACCCCACCGGCACCCGCCGCCGTCCCGGCTCGCCGTGGATGCCGATGCCCAGCTCCATCTCGTCGTCGGCGAGCGTGAACGACGGCTCACCGGCGTGCGGAACCGTGCAGGCGGCCAACGCCAAGCCCATCGACCGCACCCGCGACACGACCCGCCGCGCCAACGCCTCGCACCCGTCCAGGTCGACCCCGCGTTCCGCCGCCGCGCCGACGATCTTCTCCACCAGCACCGTTCCGCCGACACCACGCCGACCGGCCGTGTAGAGCGAGTCCTTGACGGCCACGTCGTCGTCGATCAGCACGGTCCGCACGTCGACGCCCTCGACCAGCTCCGCGGCCGTCTCGAAGTTCAGCACGTCACCGGTGTAGTTCTTGACCAGCAGCAACGCCCCGGCGCCACCATCGGTGCGACTGACGGCCGCCGCCACCTGATCGGGTGTGGGCGAGGTGAACACCGCCCCGGGACAGGCCGCGTCGAGCATCCCCCGTCCGACGAACCCGCCGTGCAACGGCTCGTGCCCCGACCCACCGCCGGAGATCACGGCCACCTTGCGCGCCACCGGGGCGTCCGCCCGCACCACCACCGCCGGGTCGTACTGGATGTCGAGCAGGTCGGCGTGCGCGAGCGCCATGCCCCGCAACGCGTCGACCACGACGGTCGCCGGATCGTTGATGATCTTCTTCACGGGTGACCTCCCGATCGACGCTGATCACCCCATTACTACTCCACCGCGAGCGTGCCCGAAAGCGGACGCCGAGGCCCTGGAACCGCAGGTCAGTGACCTGGAGTAGCGGAAGGAACCCCGAGCGTGGCACACGACGGCGCGCCCGCGACGCCGAGCCGCGTCGCGTCCGGAGGGTACGACGCGGTGGTCAGCGGCCGTAGAGGACGCGCACCAGCCGGACCACGTGCCGGATCGTCCGGGACCCGCGCTCGTACGTCATCGGGTTCAGCAACGCCCCGAACCGCTTGCGCGTGACCGAGTGCGCATACGTGAACTCCCGCAGCCCGTCCTCGCCGTGGATGCGCCCGAAGCCCGAATCGCCCACCCCGCCGAACGGCAGCCCCGGCACCGACGCGAACGCCAGCACCGAGTTGATCGACACCATGCCGCACCGCAGCCGACCCGCCAGTTCCTCGCCCCGGTTGCGCGAGTACACCGACGCACCCAACCCGTACGCCGACGAGTTGGCCCGCCGGACCGCCTCGTCCGCGTCCGCGACCCGCGTCACCACCAACGTCGGCCCGAACGTCTCCTCGGTCACCGCGGTCGACTCGTCCGGCACGTCCACCAGCACCACCGGCTCGACGTAGGGCGGCCGGATCGACTCCAGCCCGCCCACCACCGCCCGCCCACCGCGCTCCAACGCGTCGGCCACGTGCGACTGGATCACGTCCACCTGCTTGGGCATGGTGATCGGCCCGAAGTGGGCGTCGGCCTCCCCGCCGGGCCGCAGCTTCTTCGCCTTCTCCACCACCAGGCCGACGAACTCGTCGTACACCGCGTCCGCCACGTACACCCGCTCGACCCCGGCGCACGTCTGCCCGGAGTTGAAGATCCCGCCCCACACCGCGCCGTCCGCCGCCGCCTTCACGTCGGCGTCCTCCGCCACGATCAGCGGGTCCTTACCACCGCACTCCACCAGCACCGGCGTCAACGACGCCGCACAAGCCGCCATCACCTTCCTGCCCGTCGCCGTCGACCCGGTGAACGCCAGCTTGTCCACCCCGGACGTGCACAGCGCCGCGCCGGTCTCACCGAACCCGGTCACCACCTGCAACACCGGGAACTCCGGCACCACCTCGCCGAACGTCGACGCCAGGAACACACCCACGCCCGGCGTGAGCTCCGACGGCTTGAACACCACCGCGTTGCCCGCGGCCAACGCGTACGCGATCGAGCCCATCGGCGTGAACGCCGGGTAGTTCCACGGCCCGATCACGCCGACCACGCCCAGCGGCCGGTACTCCAGGGACGCCGCGTGGTTGTACATGAGCATGCCGGGCGAGACCTTGCGCTTGCCCAGCACCTTCGGCGCGTGCTTGGCCGCCCAGTGCAGGTGGTCGATGACCAGCGCCAACTCGGTCCTGGCGTCGTCGGCCGACTTGCCGGTCTCCGAGCTGATCAGGCGCTGGAACTCGTCCAGCCGCTTGAGCAGCAGCTTGCGCCACGCGTCCAGCCGGCCGCGCCTGCCGTCGAACCCGAGCCCGGCCCAGAACGCCGACGCCTCCCGCGCCACCCGCACGGCCTCGCGGACGTCGTCCTCCGACGCCACCGCGTGGTGGGCGATGACCTCGCCCGTGCGGGGGTCGAGCGAGGCGAACCGCCGCTGCTCGTCGTCGGCCCGCGCAGGAGTGGTGGGAGCGGTCTGCGTCATCGGGCCCTCCAAGCACAAAGCACGAACGCGGGGGTGTTACTGAACAGTAACGGGTAACGGGGGGTGATGTCAGCCCCCGTTCAGCCCTTCGGGATCTTGCCGACCACGGTCTTGGCGAAGGTCAGGGCCGTGGCGCAGCGGTCGAACCCGGAGTCCTTCGGTCCGGCCGACTTGACCTCGACCAGCTCGCCCTCGTTGTCCGCGCCGGCCAACTGCACCCACTTGACCTCGCACGACGGGAACGAGTTGGTGGTGGACACCTGGTAGCCGGTGACGCCACCACCGAGGTCGACCTCGGTCTGCCCGTCGTCGAACTCGCGGTCGTCGGGGATGAACGACTCCCGGAACGCCAGGCTCAGCTCGCGGTCCTTGCCCACCCACGCGCAGTTGTGCAGCCCGTACGGATACGTTCGGTAATCGGCGCCGACCCCCGCTTCCACCGCCGCCTTGTCCGGCAGCGCGCACGGGTCGAGCGTGATCAGCGAGCCCTTCGCGGGCGAGCGGGTCGCCGACCGCTCCTTGACCTGCTTGACCACCGACTCGGCCACCTCGCGACCGGGCGCGCACGCGTCGCCGTCCTCGTAGCCGATCTGCACGGTGATGCCGAGGCCGGGTTCCTCCTGCGTGATCACCGAGACGAAGCACGCGCTGTCCTCCAGCACCTGCTCGTAGCTGCGCAGGCCGGCGAGCTGCTTGTCGGCCTTCTTCAGCTCGCTGGTCATGGTCTGGCCGATCTCGACGGTGACCGCGAGGTCCTTGCCGTTCTTGTCCTTCATGAAGTTCGAGCACCGGCTGAACCCGCTGCGCGACCGGTTGCCGGGCGTGCCCAGCCGCTTCAGCACGTCCTCGTCCAGCAGCTCGCACGGGTCGGTCAGCCGCATCTTGTCCGCGGCGAACGCCGGGTCGACCGGCTGCCCGGCCGTGGGCGGCGGGGTCCGGGTCGTCCCGCTCGGGTCGGAGACGTTCTCGGCGTCGGCCGGGATCGTGGTGCGCGGGAACTTCTGCTTGGCCAGATCCGTCCCGGCACAGCCGGCAAGCAGCAGGATCAGGCTCAACAGGGCGACGAGGCGGGGCACGAGTGCACGGTAGCGACCACTTGCGCCATTCGTGGCACGAACCGTGTGTCCGTCCTCACGACTCCACCCGTGTGTCCGCCCTCACGACCCTTTCGGGAACGATTCAGAACATCGACGCGCTGTACGGGGCGAACCCCGCAGAACCCCTGTGGAGCGCTTGGAGAACCAACGAGAGGAACACCGAATGCGCACCCGCGTCCGACGCGCAGTCCGCTGGCTCGACACCTGGACGGTCGAGGCGTTCAACCCGATCTACCCGAGGCGCTGACCACCCGCGTCGCCACCGTCAACTCCCCGAGGACTCCGCGGCACCCGCGTCCTGCGCCTCGGGCACCACGACCGGCCGCAGCACCGCCCACGCGGCGAACACCGCCGACAGCGCGAGCATGCCCACGCCGGACCACAGGTTGATGTTCAGCCCGTCCGCCTTGGCCAGGTCGGCCTCGTCGGTGAAGCCGAGACCGACCACCAGCAGCACCACGCCGTAGATGGCGAACAGCACCGCGATCACCAGTCGCAGGTCGAACAAACCGGCCTTGTGCGCCACGACGACCTACCTCCCCTCAGCCGAAGATGATGTTGAGCACGGCGGTCAGCACCAGCACGCCGACGCCCAGCAGCACGGGCGACCGGTACCACCCCGCGTCGTCGCCGGTGGTGGAGTGCTTGCGGTCCTCCTTGGGCGTCAGGCTGTACACCAGCCCGACCAGCCGCTCCTCCGGCACCGGCCGGGTGAACACGGTCACCACCACGCTGACCACGATGTCCACCGCGAACGCGACACCCGCGCCCACGAAGCTCGCGCCCTGACCCGGCAGGTCCAGCACGCCGACCTCGGCGAGCACGAACACCGCCACCGCGCCGAGCGTGCCCGCGACCAGGCCCGCCCAACCGGCCGCCGCCGACATCCGCTTCCAGAACATGGCCAGGATGAACGTGGCGAACAGCGGCGCGTTGAAGAACGAGAACAGCGCCTGGATGTAGTCCATGATGTTGCCGTAGCCGGCCGCCAGGAACGCGGTGCCGATCGCGACCACCGTGCCGCCGATCGTGGCCAACCGGCCGACCCGCAGGTAGTACTCGTCCGGCCGGTCCTTGCGCACGTAGTCCTGCCACAGGTCGTACGTGAACACCGTGTTGAACGAGGAGACGTTCGCCGCGACACCCGCCATGAACGACGCCAGCAGACCGGTGATCGCGATGCCCAGCATGCCGTTGGGCAGCAGTTCGCCGATCAGCGCGGGCAGCGCGTTGTTGTAGACGACGCCGCTCTCCTCACCGGCCTTGAGCGCGACCATCTCCGGCACGACCAGCGCGGCGATGATGCCCGGGATGATGATCACGAACGGGATCAGCATCTTGGGGTACGCGCCGATGATGGGCGTGCGCCGGGCGGCCGACATGCTCTTGGCCGACAGCGCGCGCTGCACCTCGGCGAAGTTCGTCGTCCAGTACCCGAACGACAGCACGAACCCGAGCCCGAACACGATGCCGATCACGCTGAGCACCGGGTTCTGGATGCCGGTCAGCTCGGTCGCGGGCCACGCCGACAGCTGCTCCGCGCCACCCGGTCCGCCGGTGACCTTCTCCACCAGCCCGTCCCACCCGCCGACCCGGTGCAGGCCGACGATGGTCAGCGGCAGCAGCGCGGCGACGATCACGAAGAACTGCAGCACCTCGTTGTAGATCGCCGCCGACAGGCCGCCCAGCGCCGTGTACGTCAGCACGATCGCCGCGGCGATGACCACCGACAGCGGGATAGGCCAGCCGAGCATGAGGTTGAGCAGGAACGCCAGCGCGTACAGGTTCACGCCCGCGATCAGCACCTGCGCGACGGCGAAGCTGATGGCGTTGACCAGGTGCGCGCCCTTGCCGAAGCGGCGGCGCAGGAACTCCGGGACGCTGCGGACCTTCGAGCCGTAGTAGAACGGCATCATCACCAGGCCTAGGAACACCATGGCCGGGATCGCACCGATCCAGTAGTAGTGCACCGTCGCCATGCCGTACTGCGCGCCGTTGGCCGCCATGCCGAGCAGCTCGATCGCGCCGAGGTTGGCGGAGATGAAGGCGAGGCCCGTCACCCACGCGGGCAGCGAGCGGCCGGAGAGCAGGAAGTCCAAACTGGACGAGACGGATCGGCGGGCCAGGAAGCCGATGCCGAGGACGAACACGAAGTAGACCGCCAGCAGGGTGTAGTCCAACGGACCGGCGTCCAGCCGAAGATCCACCTGGGCCAGTACGGGCACCTCCGCCCACCTCCCTGATCGAACAACCCCGAACACCATCGCGCACTACCGCACAGCCGATCAAGCCGACGGTAGTGCACCTCGGCGTGCTCCGCCGGTTTGAACTACCCCGGGCTAAACCTCAGGTGGGGGGCGTCAGCGGGTGAGGACGAACGGCGTCTCGGCGTAGACCGGTCCGGAGGTGGCGCCGATGGTGAACTGCGTGCCAGGGGCGGAATCGCCGAACGAATCGGGCACGTGCACCGGTACCTCGGCGAACCGCCCGACCGCGTCCGCGGTGGTGTCGCCGACCCGCCGGCCGTGGAAGGTGAACACCACTCGACCGTGTGCGGGATAGCCCTCGCCGCTGAGCCGGACTTCGTCACCGGCGTGACCGGAGAGGGGGTGTGCCGCGAGGTGCGCGGCGGGAACTGCGGCGGCGGTGGAGCTCAACGCCGTGACGGCGATCAGCGGCGGGGGCGTCCGCGCCGCGCAGCCCGCCACCACCAGGGGGACCAGCAGGACCAGGAGGGGTAAACCGGGTCTTCGTCTTCGCACCGCGCGCCTCCCAGGCCCGTTGACGGGGAAGTCAGCGTATATCGCGGAATCCGGCCTGCCACGCACCCGAACGGCTTACCGCCGACCCCGCAAAATGCGGACGACCACGCGATCCCCCGACGGCACACCTCGCCACGGCACACCGCCGGCCCGCGAACCGCGGACCGGCGGTGCCACCGTGCTCGAACGACGCGAGAACCGCGGTTGAGCAGCGGACGCTAGAACGGCCAGGTGGCGTTCCGCCCGCTCTCCAGCAACGGGATCATCCGGAAGGCCTGGTCGGTCAACCCCCCGAACGTGTGCCGGCCCTGACCGCCGCTGGGCGACCCTCCGGCGAGGGATTCAGCCAGGTCTCCCGGTACCTCCGGCTCGGCCGTGCCCGGATCGGCGCGACGCCGGGGTTGTTCAGGTGCTGGTAGTTGGAGGTCAAGGCGTGGCAGTTCGGACAGAGGAGGCGCACCTCGTCCGGCCTGTTCCGGCTACGGTCCCCGGTGGTGTGATCGACGTGCAACGGGACTCGTCCGCTGACCGGGTTCACCCGGGTCCACCCGCACTCCTCGCACCGTTGACCACGCAGGAAGACCAGGGCCTGACGAACTCGATGATCCGGCCGCCCGTCCTCGGCAGTGCCGGAGGTCACCCCGGACACCCACTGCGCGAGCCAGGTGGCGAATGAACCGGTCCGTTCGTAGCGGTCTTCGTTGAAACACGCCCACGAGCAGTAGGGACCGCTGCTGCGGCGCCCGAACCGCTCTTGTGACCCGCAGCGGCGGCAGGGATCGGGCTGACGTCGGCGCATCGCGTTCGAGCAGACCCGACTACAGGTTTTCGCACCTCGCATGACAGAACCGGTGCCACATCGAGGACAAAGCGGTCGTGGTTTGCGCAAACGCGCTGAACGGAGTTCCTGCGTCCCCTTGAGATGGCAGGAGTTGCTGCAAAAGCGCGGATTTCGGGTTTCCGACCCGCAGTGTTCACAAGGGTGTGGATCGACTGGTGACCTGACCAACGCTCGAACCTCTCGTCAAGACGGAGTCATCCCTCCCGTGACCGAGATCGGGTGAAGGCACAGGCACACTGCCGTGACCGTCCCCCGTGCGTCGGGCACGTGACGTAGATGGCTCCCGAGATCCAGGCGTACCGCTGTGCCATGCAGTGACAACAGTCGCGGGACTTCGCACCGGGAATGCGTCAACCATGGAAATCAAGAGCGACGAAAGGTCAACTCGACCGATCAGAACAGGCGGAACTCGTCGGATTCGATGCCGCGCAGGGCGTCGTAGTCCAGCACGACGCAGCGGATGCCCCGGTCCTCGGCGAGGGTGCGGGCCTGGGGTTTGATCTGCTGCGCGGCGAACACGCCGCGCACCGGCGCCAGCAGCGGGTCGCGGTTGAGCAGTTCCAGGTAGCGGGTCAGCTGCTCGACGCCGTCGATCTCGCCGCGGCGCTTGATCTCGACCGCGACGGACTTGCCCTTCGCGTCCCGGCACATCAGGTCGACCGGGCCGATCGGGGTGGGGAACTCGCGGCGGACCAGGGTCCAGCCCTCGCCGAGCGTGGTGACGTGCTCGGCGAGCAGCTTCTGCAGGTCGGCCTCGACGCCGTCCTTGACCAGGCCGGGTTCCGGGCCCAGCTCGTGCTTGGAGTCGTGCAGCACCTCGGCCAGGCTGATGATCAGCTTCTCGCCCGCCTTGTTCTGCACGACCCACACGTCCGGGTCCTCGATCAGCCAGCACGGCGGGCTCATCCAGTTCAGCGGCTTGTACGCGCGGTCGTCGGAGTGGATCGACACCGAGCCGTCCGCCTTGATCAGCAGCAGCCTCTGCGCCATCGGCAGATGGGCGGTGAGGCGTCCGACGTAGTCGACCTGGCAGCGAGCGATGACGAGGCGCACGGCCGACAGGCTACGGGGTGCGGCCCCTGATCCACCGGCAGGTACCGTCGGCCGACGTGTCACCGCTGCGGCAGCTCCTGCGCACCAAGCCCGTCGACCTGATCAATGACGAGAGCGCGCACACGTCGCTGCGCCGCAGCCTCGGCCTGGTCTCCTTGGTCTCCCTGTCGGTGGGCGCGACGCTGGGCACGGGGATCTTCGTGGTGCTCGGCCACGCCGCGCCGGTGGCCGGTCCGGCGGTCACCGTGTCGTTCGCGGTGGCGGCGTTGGCCGCGTTGTTCTCCGCGCTGTCCTACGCCGAGCTGGCGGGCGCGGTGCCGGTGTCCGGGTCGGCCTACTCCTACGCCTACGCCACGCTGGGCGAGCTGGTCGCGTGGGTGTGCGGGTGGTGCCTGCTGCTGGAGTACGGCGTGTCGGTGGCGGCGGTCGCGGTCGGTTGGAGCGGCTACCTCAACGCGTTCCTCGACGCCACGCTCGGGTTCCAGCTGCCGGCGGCGCTGTCCGGTGACGTGGTGAACCTGCCCGCGGCGGTGGTCGTGCTGCTGGCGTCGGCCGTGCTGCTGGGCGGCGTGCGGGAGAGCGCCGCGGTCACCACGGTGACGACGCTGCTCAAGGTGGCGGTGCTGCTGTTCTTCGTGGTGGTGGCGGTGTTCGGGTTCCGGAGCGGGAACCTGGCGCCGTTCGCCCCGGCCGGGGTCGCGGGCATCACGGGTGCGGCGTCGCTGGTGTTCTTCTCGTTCATCGGGTTCGACGCCGCGTCCACGGCCGGTGAGGAGGCGCGCAACCGCAGCGGGACCTGCCGCGGGCCATCGTGATCTCGCTCGTGATCGTCACGGTCGTGTACGTGCTGGTGGCGTTCACCGCCGTCGGCGCGGTGGGCGTGGACGCGCTGGCCGGTTCGGACGCCTCGCTGGCCGCGGTCCTGCGGCAGGTGACCGGTGCGGGGTGGCCCGCGACCGTGCTGTCGGCGGGCGCGGTCATCGCGATCGCGTCCGTGGTGTTGACCGTCCTCTACGGACAGACGCGGGTGCTGGTCGCGATGGCCCGCGACGGCCTGGTGCCGCGGGTGTTCGCCCGGGTCGGCGCGAAGCGGGTGCCGGCGGTGAACACCGTGCTGGTCGGCGTGGTGGTCGCGGCGCTGGCCGCGCTGGTGCCGCTCGGGCAGCTGGCCGAGGCCACGAGCATCGGCACGCTCGTGGCGTTCAGCCTGGTCAACGTGGGTGTGCTGGTGTTGCGGCGCACCCGGCCGGACCTGCCGCGCGGTTTCCGCACGCCGTGGGTGCCGGTGGTGCCGCTGCTCGGCCTGGGCATGTGCGTGCTGTTGGTGGCGGGCCTGGCGCCCGCCACGTGGTCGGCCTTCGGCATCTGGTCGGCCGCGGGTTTGGTGGTGTACTTCGCCTACGGGCGGCGTCGATCGGAACTGGCCCGGTCGCGATCCGACCCGGGATCGTCGGCGCACGGACAACCGGCACAGGGAGAAGAGTGATCGTGGAAACCCTCGGATCGCGTGAGGTGTACGCGAACCAGTGGATGGTGGTCCGGGAGGACGCCATCGGGCGGGCGGACGGGACCACCGGGATCTACGGCGTGGTCGACAAGCCCGACTTCGCGCTGGTGATCCCCATGGACGGCGAACGGCTGCGGCTCGTCGAGCAGTACCGCTACCCGTTGGGGATGCGGCGCTGGGAGTTCCCGCAGGGCACCGCGCCGGAACGCGCCGACGCGGACCCGTTGGCGCTGGCCGAGCGCGAGCTGCGGGAGGAGACGGGGCTGCGGGCGGGTCGGCTGGTGCAGCTGGGCGTGCTGGACGTCGCGCCGGGCATGTCGAGCCAGCGCGGTCGGGTGTTCCTGGCCACCGAGCTCAGCGAGGGCTTCCACGAGCGCGAGCACGAGGAGCAGGACATGCGCTCGGCGTGGTTCCCGCGCGCCGAGTTCGAGGCGATGGTCGCGCGCGGCGAGATCACCGACGCCCAGTCGATCGCCGCGTACACGCTCCTCCTGCTGCACGAGCACGCGCAGCCCTGAGCGCGGCGGTCACCTTCCCCGCGGTCCGCACGTCGGGTGAGCAGGCGTCCGCCTGCTCACCGCACGTCCGTTCGGAGGGGTCAATGTCCACCGCGCACGTCCTCGTCACCGTCCTCGCGATCCTGGCCAACGGCGGCTTCGCCGTCGCCGACCTCCTGCGGGCGGACTTCGTCATGGCGAACTCGGCGGCGGTCGACGTGCCGCCGTCGTGGGTGCCCGCGCTGGGCGCGCTGAAGGGCGCTGGCGCGGTCGGTCTGCTCCTCGGCCTGCTCGGGGCGCACGTCGTCGGGGTCGCGGCGGCGATCGGCCTGGTGGCGTTCTTCGTGGGCGCGATCGTCGCCCACGCGCGGGCAGGGGCCTGGCGCACGGTCACGTTCCCCGGCGCGTTCCTCGCCCTCGCCGTCGGGTCCCTGGTGCTGGACCTGGCCCGTTAGCCGGAGCCGCCGGCCGGACCCGGCCCGTCAGTCCGTCCAGACGGCCGGGCGCTTCTCCAGGAACGCGGACATGCCCTCCTTGGCCGCCGGGGTCTGCGACGCCGCCGCCATCACCTCCACCGCGATGGCGTAGGCGTCGGCCTCCGGCCGGTCGAGCTGGGCGTAGATCGTCTGCTTGCCCAACGCCTTGCTCGCCCGGCTGCCGCGGGTCGCCCGGCGCATCAGCTCGTCCACCGCGTCGTCCAGCTCGGCCAGCGGCACGACGCGGTTCACCAGGCCCCACTGCTCGGCGGTGCGCGCGTCCACCGGGTCGCCGGTCAGCGCCAGCTCCATCAACCGCTTGCGCCCCACCGCACGGGCCACCGGCACCGCCGGGGTGTGGCAGAACCAGCCGCCCTTGCCGCCGGGCAGGGCGAACCCGGCCTCCTCGGCCGCCACCGCCAGGTCGCACGAGGCGACCAGCTGGCAGCCCGCCGCCGTGGCCAGGCCGTGCACGCGCGCGATCACCACCTGGGGCACGGACTCGATGGTGCGCATCAGGTCCGTGCACAGCGTCAGCAGGTCGCGCACGCCCTCCAGGTCGCGGGCGGCCACGTCGGCGAAGTCGTGCCCGGCGGAGAACACCGGCCCCTCGCCCGCGAGCACCACACCCACCGCGTCGGACGCGGCGACCTCGTGGAACGCGGTCAACAACTCCGCCAGGTGCTCGGCGGACAGCGAGTTGCGCCGTGCGGCGCGGTCCATGGTGATCCGCACGACGTCATCCGTGCGGTCGACGCGGATGTGCTGGTAATCGGCCATGGTGCGACCGTAACCGGCCGGACAACCGCTTGCCGGTCCGCCACCGTCATGTGGGTATGAGACCTCTTGCCGCAACGCTCGTCCTGGTGGCACTGCTGGCGGGGTGCGCGGTGGACGCCGCACCGCCGCAGGCCGTGCCCGACCCGTCGTCCGCGCCGGCCGTCGCGGTCACACCCACCGGACCGGTCGACTTCCCGCTGGTGGCGGACGCGCCCCGGCCGATCGTGCTAATCGGCTCGCCGCGCAAGCCCATCGAGAATGCGCCCGGGGAGAAGGAGAAGATGCTCGCCGTCGGGGCGAACAGCGGCCGGTACGCGTTCACCGGCGTCGAGCCGCCCACGCCGGGACCGACCTCGGTGCCGCTGCCCGACGGTCCCGCGACGCTGCCCCTGGTCGGTGTCCGCGAGGTGGTGGCCGCCATGTCGGCGGGTGGCCGTGAGGGCGCGCCGCTGGAGCTGGTGAGCGCCGAGCCGGGCACGGCGGAGTACCTGACCGACCGCGGCCCGCTGGAACTGCCCGTGTGGCGGTTCCGGACGGTGTTCGGCAGCACGTGGGCCTGGCCCGCCGTCGCACCGGAGGTGTTCTGGCGGCTCGGCGAGGTCGACTACGCGCGACAGGTCACCACCTCGGACGGGGTGGAGCTGGAGGTGCCGTTCTACGCGTCCCCGGCGTGCCCCGGCGAGGAGCCGGTCGTGATGGAGCCGGTGGTCACCGAGGGGATGACGTCGGTGGTGGTCGGGCTGCGGAGGGTCGGCGGTGGCCTCGGCAACTGCGTGCGCGCCCTGTTGCAGCCGACCGAGACGTACACCGTGAAGCTGGAGGAACCGTTGGGCACGCGGGTGTTGGTGGACGAGGAGGAGCGAGTCTTCGACGTGACGATCCGCTAGAGCCCGTTCGCCTCGCGTACCACGGTCACGATCTCGTCCATGATCTGCGTCAGCTCGTAGTCCTTCGGCGTGAACACCCGGGCCACGCCGCGCTCGCGCAGCTCGGCGGCGTCGTCGGGCGGGACGATCCCACCGACGATGACCGGCACGTCGCCCGCACCGGCCGCGCGCAGCCCGTTCACCACCGCGGGCACGACCTCCAGGTGCGAGCCGGACAGGATCGACAGGCCCACCACGTGCACGTCCTCCTGCACGGCGGCGGCGACGATCTGCGCGGGCGTCAGCCGGATGCCCTGGTACACCACCTCGAAACCGACGTCGCGGGCCCGCACGGCGACCTGCTCGGCGCCGTTGGAGTGGCCGTCGAGCCCGGGCTTGCCGACCAGGATCCGCAGTCGCTCACCCAGCTCCTCGCCGGTCGTCCGCACGCGCTCGCGCACGCGGGCGATCTCCGTGCCCGCCTCGCCGGACGCCGACGCGGCGGAAACGCCGGTGGGAGCGCGGTACTCGCCGAACGTCTCGCGCAGCGCCTGCGACCACTCACCCGTCGTGACGCCCGCGCGGGCGCACGCGATGGTCACCTCGACCAGGTTCCGGTCCGTCTTCGCGGCCGCACGCAGGTCGTCCAGGGCGGTCTTCACCGACGCGTCGTCCCGCGAGGCCTTCCACGCCCGGATCGCCTCGACGGCCTGCTGCTCCACGACCGGGTCGATCTGCTCGATCGCGTTCGCGCCCTCGGCCTGCAACGGCGACGGCTCGGTGGTGGCGAACTTGTTCACGCCCACCACGACGTCCTCACCGGACTCGACCCGGCGGCGCCGATCCGCCAGCGACGACACCAGCGCCGACTTCATGTAGCCGGACTCGACCGCGGCGACCGCGCCGCCCATCGCCTGCACGCGGTCGATCTCGGCCCGCGCGCCCTCGACGAGTTCGTCCACCTTGGCCTGCACGACGTGCGAGCCCTCGAAGATGTCCTGGTACTCCAACAGGTCCGTCTCGTAGGCCAGCACCTGCTGCATCCGCAGCGCCCACTGCTGGTCCCACGGGCGGGGCAGGCCGAGCGCCTCGTTCCAGGCCGGCAGCTGGATCGCGCGGGCCCTGGCGTCCCGGGACAGCGTCACGGCCAGCATCTCCAGCACGATCCGCTGCACGTTGTTCTCCGGCTGCGCCTCGGTCAGCCCGAGCGAGTTCACCTGCACGCCGTAGCGGAACCGGCGGTGCTTGGCGTCGACGATGCCGTACCGGTCGCGGGTGATCTCGTCCCACAGCCGGACGAACGCCCGCATCTTGCACATCTCCTCGACGAACCGCACGCCTGCGTTGACGAAGAAGGACATGCGGGCGACGACCTCGCCGCGCCGTTCCTCGGGCACCTGGCCGGAGTCGAACACCGAGTCCAGCACCGCGATCGCGGTGGACAGCGAGTAGGCGATCTCCTGCACGGGCGACGCGCCCGCCTCCTGGAGGTGGTACGAGCAGATGTTGATCGGGTTCCACTTCGGCACGTTCGTCACGGTCCACGCGACCATGTCGGTGATCAGCCGCAGGCTGGGCCCGGGCGGGAACACGTACGTGCCGCGGGACAGGTACTCCTTGATGATGTCGTTCTGCGTGGTGCCGGCGAGGGTCGCGCGGTCCGCGCCGTGCTCCTCGGCCACGCTCACGTACAGCGCGAGCAGCCACATGGCCGTCGCGTTGATGGTCATGGACGTGTTCGCCTCGCCCATCGGGATGCCGTCGAACAGCTGACGCATGTCACCGATGTGGCTGATCGGCACGCCGACCTTGCCGACCTCGCCCTTGGCCAGCTCGTCGTCCGGGTCGTAGCCGGTCTGCGTGGGCAGGTCGAACGCCACGGACAGACCCGTCTGGCCCTTGGCCAGGTTGCGGCGGTACAGCGCGTTGGAGGCGGTGGCGCTGGAGTGACCCGCGTACGTCCGCATCACCCACGGACGGTCGCGCTCTCGGTCGGCCGGGTACGGCACGGCAACCTCCTGTGTCTCATTGCCACTGCTCCGCCGACGGCGGCTCGGTCGCCTGGGAAGTCGACCGCTCACGCCTGATTTTCCGACGACCGAAAAGCGTGATCGCCGGAAAATAAGTCGCGAACGATCGACGCGACCTCGCGGTTCTCCGTAGCGTACTGGCGAGTAATAGGGAGCGCGCGTGCCGTTGCTCACTGAATCGAAGCTGCGGGAGGATGGGCGGCGTGACGGCGCTCACCACGTTCTTCGTGCTGGCGGTTGTGTTCGGTTTGCTCAGCCTGGTGCTGTTCTGGGCGTTCGGCATCGACCGGCGAGCCGTGCCCGACTACACCGGGGACGACTTCGGGCTGCTGACGGAGGTCGCCGCGGTGCCCACGCCCGCGGCGGCGGACGTGCTGGCCAAGCGCTTGCGGGCGGCACGCATCAAGGTGACCGTGGTGCGTCGCGGCGGGGTGCACCGGGTCATGGTGTTCCCGGCCGACGCCCCCGACGCCAAGCTCCTGCTGCGCGACCGGTAGCCGGGCGGCTCAGGCGGTGACCCGCTCCACCGTCGCACCGAGCTTGCGGAGGTTCTCCACGAAGCCCGGGTAGCCGCGCTCGATGTGGAAGATCTCGTACACCTCGGTCACGCCGTCCGCGCACAACCCGGCCAGTACCAGCCCGGCGCCCGCGCGGATGTCCGACGCCCACACCGGCGCGCTGGACAGCTGCTCCACGCCCCGCACCACCGCGTGGTGGCCGTCGGTGCGCGCGTCCGCACCCAGCCGCACCATCTCCTCGATGAACCGGAACCGGGCCTCGAACAGGTTCTCGGTGATCATCGACGTGCCGTCGGAGACGCTGGACAACGCGATCGCGAACGGCTGGTTGTCGGTGGCGAAGCCGGGGTAGGGCAGCGTCACGAAGTCCACCGACCGCGGCCGGTCGACCTGCACCACGCGGAAGCCGTCGTCGAGCGTGG
This sequence comes from Actinosynnema sp. NPDC050801, assembly GCF_040673975.1. Classification (NCBI taxonomy): domain Bacteria; kingdom Bacillati; phylum Actinomycetota; class Actinomycetes; order Pseudonocardiales; family Pseudonocardiaceae; genus Actinosynnema; species Actinosynnema sp. NPDC050801. The sequence goes on from NZ_JBFAQZ010000006.1 coordinate 445,374, forward strand.
TCACCTCCGCGCCCGCCATCCGCAGCTTCTCCAGCACCAGGTCGAGGTGGTGCGGGTCCACGCCGCGCACGGTGATGTCACCCCGGGTCATCACGGCGGCGAACGCCCAGGTCGCGCCGACGATCCGGTCGCCGATCACCCGGTGCTCGGTCGGTCGGAGCGACTCCACCCCGTGCACGGTGAGCGTGGACGTGCCCGCGCCCTCGATCTTGGCGCCCATCTGCTGGAGCATCACGCAGATGTCCACGATCTCCGGCTCGCGGGCGGCGTTGTCGATGACCGTGGTGCCGTTGGCCAGCACCGCCGCCATCAGGATGTTCTCCGTGGCGCCCACGCTGGGGAAGTCGAGCCAGATCTGGGCGCCGTGCAGGCCCTCGGCCTCGGCGATCACGCAGCCGTGCTCGATCTCGCTGTGCGCGCCGAGCTTGCGCAGGCCGTTCTGGTGCATGTCCAGCGGCCGGTTGCCGATCGCGTCACCGCCGGGCAGGGCGACCACCGCGCGCTTGCACCGACCCACCAGGGGCCCGAGGACGCAGACCGACGCGCGCAGCTTGCCCATCGCCTCGGAGTCGGCGCGGTGGTTGAGCTCCCTGGGGGTGGTGATCGTGACGACCCGGCCGTCGAGGGTCACCTCGCAGCCCAGGCTGCGCAGGACGTCCGCCATCAGCGGCACGTCCAGGATCTCCGGGCAGTTGGTGATGGTGGTCGTGCCCTCGGCCAGCAGCGCCGCCGCCATCAGCTTGAGCACGCTGTTCTTCGCGCCTACGACGGCGACCTCGCCGACGAGCCGCGCACCGCCCTGAACCCGGAAGTGCTCACTCACGTAAGGAACTCCTTGCTCGTTGTGCCGCAATCCTACGTACGGTCTGAATCGTGCCCGTCCGTGGTGGGCCACTGCGGTGTCTACAGTGCTCGGCATGGCCGTGCACCTGACGAAGATCTACACCCGCGTCGGCGACGACGGGACCACCGGCCTCGGCGACTTCTCCCGGGTGCCCAAGACCTCGCCGCGCATCACGGCGTACGCCGACGTGGACGAGACCAACGCCGCGCTCGGCGTGGCCCTGGCGCTCGGCGCGCTGGAGCCGGACGTCGTCGAGGTGGTGCGGCAGGTCCAGAACGACCTGTTCGACGTCGGCGCTGACCTGTGCACGCCCGTGGTGCCCGACCCCAAGTACCCGCCGTTGCGGGTCACGCAGGCCTACGTGGACCGGCTGGAGTCGTGGTGCGATGCGTTCAACTCCCGGTTGGGCAAGCTGGAGTCGTTCATCCTCAACGGTGGCACACCCGGCGCGGCGCTGCTGCACCAGGCCCGCACCATCGCGCGGCGGGCCGAGCGGGGCGCGTGGGCGCTGATCGAGGTCGAGGCCGAGCAGACGAACGTGCTGACCGCGAAGTACCTGAACCGGCTCTCCGACCTGCTGTTCATCCTGGCCAGGGTGGCCAACCCGGACGGCGACGTGCTCTGGCGGCCCGGCGCCAACGCCTGACCCCCGCGCGGTTGTACTTCCTGTTTTTGAAGCATAGACTTCAAAAACAGGAAGCAGCCCTACGCGGAGGTCGACCATGACCACATACGTCCTCGTCCACGGCGCGTGGCACGGCGGCTGGGCCTGGGAGCGGGTCACGCCGCTGCTCACCGCCGCCGGCGCGCACGTCGTCACCCCCCGACCTCACGCACGACCGCGACGTCGGCCTGTCCGACCACGCGGACGAGGTGGTGGCCGCGATCGACACCGTCACCGACCCCGACCTCGTGCTGGTCGGCCACAGCTACGCGGGCCTGGTGGTCCGACAAGCCGCCGACCGGCGGCCGGACCGGGTGGCCCACCTCGTCCTGGTCGACGGCTGGGCGGGCCCGGACGGCGCCGCCCTGGCGGACCTGGCGCCGGACTGGTTCACCGCCAGGGCCACCGCCGCCGCGGGCGCCGACGGCCTGATCGCCCCACCCACGCCCGCGTCGTTCGGCATCACCGACCCGGACGACGCCCACTGGCTCGGCCAACGGCTGCGCACGCACGCCCTGCGGACGTTCACCGAGCCGACCCGCCTCACCGGCGCGGTCGACCGCATCCCCGGCACCGGCGTCCACTGCGTGCCGGAGACGTTCCCGTTCGCCCGGTTCGCCGCCGACCTCGGCTACCGGGCGGTGCCCGTCGACGGGCCGCACGACGTTGTGCTGACCGACCCGCGCGGCGTGGCGGACGTCCTGCTCGCCGTCGCGAGCCCGGAGGCGCGCCATCCCTAGGATGAGCCGGTGGACCAGCGGACGTACAACCAGTACTGCGCCACCGCGCGCACGCTCGACCTCGTCGGCGAGCGCTGGACCCTGCTGCTCGTCCGCGAACTGCTGACCGGCCCCAAGCGGTTCGGCGACCTCCAGAAGAGCCTGCGCGGCATGGGCACCGGGCTGCTCGCGGCCCGGATGAAGCACCTCGAACGGGAAGGCCTCGCGCACAAGGTCACGCTGCCCCCGCCGGCCCGCACGCCTGCCTACGCCCTCACCGAGGCGGGCCGCGAACTCGGACCCGCGGTGCTCGCGCTCGCCCGGTGGGGCACGAGGTGGGCGATGGGCGGGCGGCGGGCGGACGAGGCGTTCCACCCGGGCTGGGCCGTGCTGGCGATGGAGGCCTTCTTCGACGCCGACGCCGCGACGGGCGTGCGGGCGGTCTACGAGTTCCGCGTCGGCGACGAGGTCTTCCACGTGCGCGTGGACGACGGCACGGTCGACGCGGGCCACGGCCCCGCCCAGCAGCCCGACGCGGTCGTCGCGACCGACGAGGACGTGTTCGCCGACCTGGCCGACGGCCGGTCGAGCCTGGCCGACAAGATCGCCTCCGGCGCCGCGACGGTGTCCGGCGACCGGGACGCGCTGCACCGGCTGGGCACCCTGTTCCGCCGGCCGAGCCCCGCCGAGCGGGTGCCCGGTCAGGACGCGTAGACCCGCTCCGCGCCGATGCGCCGCATCCGCTCGGTGCCCCACACGCCGAGCACGTCCAGCGCCTCGTTGAGCGACACCCCGTGCTCGGTCAGCGCGTACTCGACCCTCGGCGGCACCTCGGGGAACACCTCGCGGTGCACCAGGCCGTCCTCCTCCATCTCCCGCAACTGCTGGACCAGCATCTTCTCGCTCACGCCCGGCAGGCCGCGGCGCAGTTGGGCGAACCGCCGCACGCCGTGCGCGGCCAGCTCCCACAGGATCAGCGACTTCCACTTCCCGGACACCACGTCCATCGCGGCGTCGAGGCCGCAGAAGTAGGGACCACGTCGTGCCTTCGTCGCCATCGGCCCTCCCGGGGTACTTACCAAAAGGTGGGTACTGCACAAAATAGTCCGTACTGGTGCACCGCGACGGTACGCGTGACGATCATGGCATGACGAACACGAAGGTGACCGTTCTCGGATTGGGCGCGATGGGCGCCGCCCTCGCCACGGCCCTGGTGCGGGCCGGGCACCCCACCGCGGTCTGGAACCGCTCCTCCGGCAAGGCCGACGCCCTCGTCGGCCTGGGCGCCACCGCCGCCCCCACCGTGCGCGACGCCGTGTCGGCGGCCGACGTGGTGATCGCGTGCCTCTTCGACGCCTCCTCGGTCCACGAGGTGCTCGACCCGGTGGCCGACCTGCTCACCGGCCGGACCCTGGTCAACGTCACCACGACCACGCCGGACCAGTCCAGGGAGATCGCCGGCTGGGCGGCGGCGCACGGCGTGGTGTACCTCGACGGCGGCATCATGGCCGTGCCGCACATGATCGGGCAGCCCGGCTCGTCCGTCCTCTACAGCGGCTCGCGGGCCGCGTTCGACCGGTACCGGCCCCTGCTGGACCTCTGGGGCGAGAGCGCGTACTTCGGCGAGGACGCGGGCGTGGCGTCGCTGTACGACATGGCGCTGCTCGCCGGCATGTACGTGATGTTCGCCGGGTTCCTGCACGGCGCGGCGATGGTCGCGGGCGCGGGCGTGCCGGCCGCGGAGTTCGCCGAGCGGGCCGCGCCGTGGCTGTCCGCGATGACCGGCGGGTTCGCCGGGCTCGCCGTCGTGGTCGACGGCGGCGACTACACCGTGGCGGGGCAGCAGAGCCTGGAGTTCTCCGACCTGGGCGACATGGTCGACGCCAGTGCCGCGCAGGGCATCTCCACCGAGGTGGTCGGCGTGGTGCAGGGCCTGATCCGGCGGCAGGTCGACGCCGGTCACGGCAAGGAGGGCTTCGCCCGGATCTTCGAGAGCATCAGGCAGCCGGCCTGACCTCCGTTCGAGTGACGTCGCTGGGCTGATCGAGTGCCCTGCCGAGCGGAAGACCCACCCGACCGAGGGTTCGTGTGTTCACTCGGTCGGGTTCGGACGCCGGGGAGGGCGTCCACCGAACCAGGGGGTACTTCGTCATGCGCAAAACCCGAAGATCCGGATTAATCGTGGTGGCCGCTCTGCTCGGTCTGCTCGGCCTGCTCGTCCCGGGGGTGGCGCACGCCGCGCCGCCCCCGAACGACGACTTCGACCAGGCGGTAGCGATCGCCACCCTGCCCTTCACCACCACCCAGGCGACGGACGAGGCGACCCAGGCCGCCGACGACCCGTCGTCGTGCGCCTCGTACCGGTCGGTGTGGTTCACCTACACGGCGACCACGAGCGGCACGATCACCGCCACCACGGCGGGCAGCGGCTACGACACGGCCCTGTCGGCGTACACCGGCTCCCGCGGCTCGCTGACCCAGCTCGGCTGCAACGACGACGCGGACGGCGGCTACCACTCACGCCTGGACCTCGCGGTCGTCGCCGGCACCCGGTACCACTTCATGGTCGCCGCGTTCGGTAGCGGGTCGGCCGGGCCGGCGTCGTTCTCCGTGACCGCGTTGGCACAGGCCGAGAACGACGCTTTCGCCGACGCCACGCCGGTGACCGTGCTGCCGCACGCCTCAACGCCCGACCTCGCGACGGCGACCGTGGAGCCGGGTGAGCCGAACAGCTCGTGCGGGACGTCCACCAGGTCCCTCTGGTACGCCGTGACGCTGCCCGAGACCACGCCGGTCACCCTCACCTCGTCGACGTACAGCGCGGGGTTCGGGGTCTACACGGGGTCGACGCTCGCCAACCTGACCGAGGTCCGCTGCACCTGGTCCGAGACCATGACCTTCCGCGCGACCGCGGGCACGACGTACTACGTCCGACTCGCCAACACCTACAACAGCGCGCCGACCCTGCACCTCACCATCGGCGTCGCCCAACCGATCGAGGCCGACTTCACCTACTACCCCTACAACCCGTCCGTGTTCGACACCGTCAGCTTCTACGACCAGTCCACGGTTCCCGGCGGATCCACCTCGGTCACGCGGTCGTGGGACTTCGGCGACGGGACGACGGCCGAGGGCGACTACCCGCAGCACCGCTACGCGGCCGACGGCGACTACCCCGTGACGCTGACCGTCGCCACCTCGGACGGACGCACGGGTTCGGTGACCAACGTGGTCCGGATCCGCACGCACGACGTCGCCATCACCCGCTTCACCACTCCCGGCACGGCGGTGGTCGGTGCGACGAAGACCCTCACCGCACGGATCGGGAACACGCGGTACGCCGAGGACGTGACCGTCAGGCTGTACCGAAGCACCCCGTCGGGCTGGCAGGAGATCGCCCACTCCACCCAATACGTGCCGGCGAGCGCGACGGGGGCGGTGAACTTCCCGTTCAACTACACGTTCCGCCCGGAGGACGCCGCCCTGGGGAAGATCAACTTCAGGGCGGTGGCGACCCTGGCCGGCACGTTGGACGCGCTGCCGCTGGACAACGAGGTGATCAGCACGACCACTGCGGTGCAGTCGGCCGCCACCGGCCGCGACGCCGCCTGACCGGGCGCTAGGAGGCCCAGGGAATGGATCGGCCCGGAGGCGCTGACTCCAACCAGGACAGGAATCCGGTCAGCGCGTCCGGGCCCATCGCGATCTCGACCTCGCCCTTGTTGCCGCGGCAACGGAGCACCACCGCGCCCGCGGGCATGGCGTACGCCTCCGGTGCGGTGGGCTCGCGGCGGTCGTCGATCTCGAAACCCTCGCGGGAGATGACCATGTCCGGGCCGGAGCTCAGGCTCAGCACGCGGAACCAGGTGAACTCGTCACCCCGGTAGTGCCCCACGCCCAGGTGCCAGCCCCGGCCGGAGTCCTCCAGCCTGGCCCTCAGCGCGACGTGCACACCGCCCGCGCGCAGCAGCCGGACGCGGCGCCACGTGAGGTACGCGAGGACGACCACCGCGCAGAACAGGACCACCCCGACCAGTTCGGCGATCCCCACGGCGTTCGTCCGCTCGTCCGCGTCAGGCCGAGTGACCCGCGGCGCGCAGCCGCGCGATGGCCCGGACCCGCTGCACGTCGTCCGAGTCCTGCGCGTCGGCGCGGGCCCGTTCGACGTCGATCTCGTTCGAGAGCTCCGCGTCCTCGGCGAGGATGCTCACGCCCTCACCGGTCACGGAGAGGAACCCGCCGTGCACGGCCGCCGTCACCAGCTCGTTGTCCGTGGTGCGGATCCGGACCACGCCGCCCTCGACCAACTGCCCGAGCACGGGCTCGTGACCGGGCAGGATGCCGATCTCGCCTTCGAGGGTCTGCGCGACCACCGAGGTGGCCGTGCCGGACCACAGGCGGCGTTCCACCGCGACCAACTGGACGGTCATCTCGGCCACGCGCATCTCCCTGAGTCGACTGGAGTCCACCGCAGTCTAAACGGTGACCGGAACGGACCGCCGCACCAGCCACCCCCAGACGCGCCGACCGCGTGCCGGCACCCGCCCCGACGGCCGTCACCACGACCCCGCCCGGCACGCCGGGGTGGTCCTGGTCACCACCGGCCGGGCGGTGGTGTTTCCGATGAGCGGAAGACCGCACCTGTCGGGGGACCGGCCGGCGTTGGGAGACTGGACCCCGTGCCACCACCGAAGTCCCTGCTGGAACGCGCGTTCTCACTGCTGTCCGTGTTCACCGTGGACCGGTCCGCGGTGACGCTGTCCGAGCTGAGCCGCCACTCCGGGCTGCCGCTGAGCACGACCCACCGGCTGGTGGCGTCCCTGGTCGACCTGCGCGCCCTGGACCGCACCCCCGACGGCCGCTACCGCGTGGGCCTGAGGCTGCTGGAGCTGGGCGCGCTGTCGCCGGGCAGCCTGGACCTGCGGGACCGCGCGCTGCCGTTCCTGGAGGACCTCTACGAGGTGACGCGGCACAACGTGCAGCTGGCCGTGCGCGACGGCACGGAGGTCGTGTACGTGGAGCGGATCTCTGCACGGGACGCGGTCAACGTGGTCACCCGCGTCGGCAGCCGGATGCCGCTGCACTGCACGGGGGTCGGCCTGGTGCTGCTGGCCGCCGCGCCCGTCGCGGTGCAGGAGGCCGTGCTGGCCGCGCCGCTCAAGCGGTTCACGCCGAAGACCATCGCCACGTCGCAGGAGCTGCGCGAGACCCTGGCCAGGGTGCGCCGCGACGGCTACGCGATCAGCGACCGCCAGATCGAGATGATCACGTACTCGGTCGCCGCGCCGGTGCGCGGGCAGAACGGCGACGTCGTGGCCGCGGTGTCCGTCGTGGTGCCCACGGGCACGGCGCACAAAGGAATCGGCACGGACACCATCGTGCCCGCCGTGCGCACGTGCGGGCTGGCCATCTCCCGCGCCCTGGGGTGGGTGTCCCACTGAAAGCCCGAAGGGCCGTCCCCCCGCGGAGGACGGCCCTTCGGCAAAGCCCGACCTACTTGCCGGCGAGCTTCTTGGCGTTGGCCTCGACGTCGTCCAACCCGCCGCAGGAGAAGAACGCCTGCTCCGGGTAGTGGTCGAACTCGCCCTTGCAGACGCGGTCGAACGCCTCGATCGTGTCCTTGATCGACACGAACGAACCGGGCTGACCGGTGAACTTCTCGGCCACGATGAAGTTCTGGCCGAGGAAGCGCTCCAGGCGACGGGCGCGGCCGACGAGGACCTTGTCCTCCTCGGACAGCTCGTCCATGCCGAGGATCGCGATGATGTCCTGCAGCTCCTTGTACTTCTGCAGGATCCGCTTGACCTCCTGCGCCACCCGGTAGTGCTCCTCGCCGACGATCGACGGCTCCAGGATCCGGGACGACGAGGACAGCGGGTCCACCGCCGGGTAGATGCCCTTCTGGGAGATCGGACGGGAGAGCTCCGTCGTCGCGTCCAGGTGGGCGAACGTGGTGGCCGGCGCGGGGTCGGTGTAGTCGTCCGCGGGCACGTAGATGGCCTGCAGCGAGGTGATCGACTTGCCGCGCGTCGAGGTGATGCGCTCCTGGAGCTCACCCATCTCGTCCGCCAGCGTCGGCTGGTAACCCACGGCGGACGGCATGCGGCCCAGCAGGGTCGACACCTCCGAGCCCGCCTGGGTGAAGCGGAAGATGTTGTCGATGAACAGCAGCACGTCCTGGCCCTGCACGTCGCGGAAGTACTCCGCCATCGTCAGCGCGGACAGCGCGACGCGCATGCGCGTGCCGGGCGGCTCGTCCATCTGGCCGAACACCAGGGCGGTGTCGTTGAGCACGCCCATCTCCTCCATCTCGAGGAGGAGGTCGGTGCCCTCACGGGTGCGCTCGCCGACGCCGGCGAACACCGACGTGCCGGAGAACTCGCGGGCGATACGGGTGATCATCTCCTGGATGAGCACCGTCTTGCCCACGCCCGCGCCGCCGAACAGGCCGATCTTGCCACCCTTGACGTACGGGGTCAGCAGGTCGATGACCTTGATGCCCGTTTCCAGGATCTCGGTCTTGCCCTCCAGCTGGTCGAACGACGGCGCCTTGCGGTGGATGCCCCACTGCTCGCCGTCGCGGCCGAGGCCGGGCTCGTCCAGGCAGTCGCCCAGCGCGTTGAAAACGTGGCCCTTGACGACGTCGCCGACGGGCACGCTGATCGCCTTGCCGGTGTCGGTCACCGCCGCGCCGCGGACCAGGCCGTCGGTCGGCTGCATGGAGATCGTGCGGACCAGGTTGTCACCCAGGTGCTGGGCGACCTCCAGGGTCAGCGTCTTGGCGACCGCCTCGAACGTGATCTCCACGTGCAGCGCGTTGAACAGCTCCGGCACCGCGCCACGCGGGAACTCCACGTCGACGACGGCACCGATCACCCGGACCACACGGCCGGTGCGGGTGGTGGTGGCAGTAGCACTCATGTCACTCATCACTTCCTGCGCCCCCGGTTAGCGCGGAGGCGCCACCGACGATCTCGCTGATCTCCTGGGTGATCTGGGCCTGGCGGGCCGCGTTCGCCTGACGGCTCAGGTTGCGGACCAGCTCGGTGGCGTTGTCCGTCGCCGCCTTCATCGCGGTCCGCCGTGCCGCCGACTCCGAGGCCGCCGCGTCCAGCAGCGCCGAGAAGAGCCGGGTCTTGACGTACTTGGGCAGCAACGCGCCCAGCAGCGTCTCCGCGCTCGGTTCGAACGAGTACACCGACTGCAGCTTCTGCGCTTCCGGCTCGAAGTCGACGACCATCGGCGCGATCCGCTTGGCGACCGGCGTCTGGCTCAGCATCGACTTGAACTCGGTGTAGACCACGTGCAGCTCGTCCACGCCGAGCACGCCGTCCGGGCCGGGCGGGTTGTCACCGTCGTCGCTGCCCGCGACGAACGCCTCGACCAGCGCGTCACCGGCCTCGACGGCGTTGACGTAGTGCGGCAGCTGCGAGAAGCCGGTCCACTCGCCCGCGATCGCGCGCCTGCGGAACTTGTAGTAGCCGACGCCCTTGCGGCCGACGACGTAGAGCACGGGCTCCTTGCCCTCGGACCGCAGCAGCGAGAACAGCTCTTCCGCGGCACGCAGCACGTTGGCGTTGTAGCCACCGCACATGCCCTTGTCACTGGTCACGACCAGGACGCCGGCACGGCGCGGGTTCTTGCGCTCGGTCAGCAGCGGGTGGTCGAGGTTCGCCGACGCCGTCGCCAGCTCGGAGAGCACCGAGGTGATCTCCTCCGCGTAGGGACGGGACGCCGCGACCCTCGTCTGGGCCTTGGCCAGCCGGGACGTGGCGATGAGCTCGTACGCCTTGGTGATCTTCTTGGTCGAGTTGACCGAGCGGATCCGCTGGCGCAGCTCTCGGATCTGTGCCGCCATGCCTACGTCACTTCTCGGTCGGAGCGGGCCGGTTGACCTTCACCGACTCCTGCCCGACCTTGTCGGCGGCCATCGCGTCGGCAGGCGCCTCGTTGACCGCGGTGGTCGCGCCGCCGGATGCGGTGAACTGCTGCTTGAACGCGGTGACGGCGTCCACGATGCCCCGCTCCGTGTCGTCCGAGAGCTTCTTGGACTCGCGGATGTCGGACAGGATCACCTCGTGGCTGCGCCGCACGTGGTCCAGGAACTCCGACTCGAAGCGGCGGACGTCGCCCACCGCGATGTCGTCGTAGTGGCCCTTCGTGCCGAGGTAGATCGAGACGACCTGCTCCTCGACCGGGACCGGCGAGTACTGGCCCTGCTTGAGCAGCTCGACCAGGCGGGCGCCGCGGTCCAGCTGCGCGCGGGAGGCCGCGTCGAGGTCCGAGGCGAAGGCGGAGAACGCCTCCAGCTCGCGGAACTGCGACAGGTCCAGGCGCAGCGAGCCGGAGACCGTCTTCATCGCCTTGGTCTGCGCGGCGCCACCGACGCGGGACACCGAGATGCCCACGTTGACGGCCGGGCGCACACCGGCGTTGAACAGGTCGGACTCCAGGAAGCACTGGCCGTCGGTGATCGAGATGACGTTGGTCGGGATGTACGCCGACACGTCGTTGGCCTTGGTCTCGATGATCGGCAGGCCGGTCATCGAGCCGCCGCCCATGTCGTCCGACAGCTTCGCGCAGCGCTCCAGCAGGCGCGAGTGCAAGTAGAAGACGTCGCCGGGGTAGGCCTCGCGGCCCGGCGGGCGACGCAGCAGCAGCGAGATGGCGCGGTACGCCTCCGCCTGCTTGGTCAGGTCGTCGAAGATGATCAGGACGTGCTTGCCCTGGTACATCCAGTGCTGGCCGATGGCCGAGCCGGTGTAGGGCGCGAGCCACTTGAAGCCGGCCGAGTCGGACGCGGGGGCGGCGACGATGGTGGTGTACTCCAGCGCGCCCGCCTCCTCCAGCGCGGTCTTGACGCCCGCGATGGTGGAGCCCTTCTGGCCGATGGCCACGTACACGCAGCGGACCTGCTGCTGCGGGTCGCCCGAGTCCCAGGCCTTCTTCTGGTTGATGATCGTGTCGATGCAGACCGCGGTCTTGCCGGTCTTGCGGTCGCCGATGATCAGCTGGCGCTGGCCGCGGCCGATCGGGGTCATCGAGTCGATGGCCTTGATGCCGGTCTGCATCGGCTCGCTCACCGGCTGCCGCTGCAGCACGGACGCGGCCTGCAGCTCCAGGGCGCGGTTGTCGTCGGCCACGACGTCGCCGAGGCCGTCGATCGGCTGGCCGAGCGGGTTCACCACGCGGCCGAGGAAGCCGTCGCCGACCGGCACGGAGAGCACCTGGCCGGTCCGCTTGACCTCCTGGCCCTCTTCGATCTTGTCGAAGTCACCGAGGATGACCGCGCCGATCGTGCGGACCTCCAGGCTCAGGGCCACGCCGAGCACGCCGCCGGGGAACTCCAGCAGCTCGTTGGTCATGGTGCCGGGCAGACCCTCGACGATGGCGATGCCGTCGTAGGTCTCCGCGACGACGCCGACCTCTTCCCGGCTGACTTCCGGGGAGTAGGCCGAGACGTACTTCTCGATCGCACTGCGGATCTCGTCCGACGAGATCGTCAGCTCCGCCATGTCGTTCCTGCTCTCACTTCGTTCTGGGAAAGGGGCTTGTGGGCCGCGGTTCCGGTTCGGTCAGCCGGCGAGGTCGCGGCGCAGTGACGCCAGCCGACCGGCCACGCTTCCGTCGATGACCTCGTCGCCGATCTTGATCAGCAGACCGCCGCGCAGCGTGGGGTCGACCTCGACGTGCAACGCGATCGGCCTGGAGTAGATCCGGGTGAGCGTGGCTTCGAGGCGGTCCTGCTGCGCCGCGTCGAGCTCGACGGCGGAACGGACGTAGGCGACGGAACGTTCCCGGCGCTTGGCCGCGAGCGACGCGAGGTCGCCCAGGCCGTTGACGATCCCCTGGCCGCGGGGCTCGCGCACGAGCTGGTCCACCAGGGTCTTGGTGGTCTCGTCGACCTTGCCCGCCACGAGGCCGTCGACCAGCGCGACCTTGCCGGCGGGTTCCGCCGCCGGGTCGGACAGCGCCAGCTCCAGCTCGTGGTTGCCCGCGATGATGCGACCGAGGCGGAACAGCTCGTCCTCGACGGAGTCGAGCTTGCCGTCCCGCTCCGCCCGCACCAGCAGCGTCGTGCGGGCCAGCGACTCGATGCCGTCGACCAGCTCGCGCGGGCTGGACCAGCGTGCGGTGACGACCGTGCCCAGCACCTGCAGGGTCGCGTCCGCGACCTTGCCGTCGAGCAGGCCGCGCAGCAGCTGTTCCCGGGACGCGGGGTCCGAGGAGTTGTCGGCCAGCGCGCGGCGCAGCGAGGGCTGCGCCGACATCAGGCCGACGACCGCGAACAGCTCGCTGCCCAGCTTCGCCAGCGACTCGCTGGCGGTGGGCCCGGTCGTGCCGTCGACGACCTCGAGCAGCCGCAGTTCAGCGGCGGCCAGGGCGTCACGGCTGGCGGCGTGCAGCGTCATCGGCGTTCCCTCACTTGGCGGCCGGAGCCGACGTGCCGTCGAGCTCGGAGAGGAACCGGTCGACGGTGCCCCGACGGCGCACCTCGTCCTCCAGCGACTCGCCGACGACCCGGTCCGCCAGGTCGATGGCCAGCCGGCCCAACTCGCCACGCAGCTCGGCGACGATCTGCGCGCGCTGCGTCTCGAGCTGGGTCTGCCCCTGCGCGACGATCCGCGCGGACTCCTCCTGCGCCTTGGTGCGCAGCTCGCTGATGATCTGCTCGCCTTCGATGCGGGCGTCGTCACGGATGCGGGCCGCCTCGGCCCGGGCCTCGGCGAGCTGCGCCTTGTACTGTTCGAGCGCCTGCTGGGCCTGGGCCTGCGCCTGCTCGGCCTTCTCGATCCCGCCCTCGATCTTGGCGGCACGTTCCGCGTACAACGTCTCGAAGCGCGGCGACACGAACTTCTTGATGACGAAGAACAGCAGCAGGAACGAGATCAGGCCGAGGATGATCTCCGACGTGTGCGGCAGGACGGGGTTGATGACCTCGCCCTCCGCCGCCAAGATGAGGGTATTCATCACAAACCTCTCTGATGCGATGAACCGGTACTCAGGCCGCGGTCGCGAGGAAGTACACGACGAAGCCGAGCAGTGCGAGCACCTCGACGATGGCGAACGTGGTCCAGGCCAGGCTCAGCAGCACGCCGCGAGCCTCGGGCTGACGGGCGGTGCCGTTGATGACCGAGGAGAAGATCAGACCCACGCCGATGCCGGGGCCGATGGCCGCGAGGCCGTAGCCGATGGCAGCGAGACCCTGGTTCAGGTTGACGTTCGCGGCTTCCTGAGCAAGAACGATAGCGCTCACTTGTGCTGTTCCCTTTCCAACTCGGTCCGCGAACGCTCGCGGATCGGAGGCTTGTGATTTCTCAGTGCTCTTCGGCCAGCGCCGCGCCGATGTAGTTGGCGGACAGCAGCGCGAAGATGTAGGCCTGAAGAACCATGATCAGCGCTTCCAGGAACGTCAACGCGATGGCGAAGGCGAACGCGATGGGCGCGACCACGACGGTGATGCCGCCGGCGAAGAGCAGGTACTCACCGGCCAGGGTGAACACCAGCAAGAGCAGGTGACCCGCGAACATGGCCGCGAAAACTCGGATCGCGAGCGTGAGCGGGTTCAGGAAGAACTTCTGGAAGAACTCGATCGGAATCAGCAGGATGAGCACGAACCACGGCGCGCCGGGCGGCATGGTCTGGTGCTTCAGATAACCGAGGAATCCGTGGCGCTTGAATCCGACGAAGTGGTACACGGGGTAGATCACGAGCACCGAGACGGCCAACGGGAAACCGATGTGCGACATCGTCGGGAACTGCACGAACGGGATGAGCCCGAACAGGTTGTTCACCAGGATGAAGGTGAAGACCGTGAGGATCAGCGGGACGAACGGCTTGAAGTCCTTGCCGCCGATCTGCTCGCGCGCGATCGTGTTGCGACCGACGTCGTAGAGCGACTCGGCAGCGAACTGGAACTTGCCGGGAACGAGCTTCAGGTTGCGGGTCGCCGCGATGAAGAACGCACCGATGATCAAGATCGAGAGCACCAGAAGCACCATGGGCTTGGTGACATCGCCGAAGATCGGTGGGAGGAAGAAGTCCTTCACGCCGGGTGCGACGAACTCATCACCCGCAGCCAGCACCATCGTGGTCACTGTGTTCCTTCCGGTTCTCCCGGCCGGCGTTCACTCCGCCGGGGGAATCGTCACGATCGGGACTTAACGTACCTTACGGACCGCAAGCGCCCGCGAGAGGCACCCCACCTACCTGGGTGTCCCGTCTTGCGCGCACCGTACCAGCCGGTAGATCAGGTGTTGCCAGGGGTGGGGATGACGATCTGACTGCGACTGCGCTTGGAGGCGCGCACCTCCATGGCGGTGGCGACCAGGATCGTCGCGGCCATGGTCAACGCCAGGGCATTGGTGTGCAGGACCGGGAACTGGCGCAGCAGCAGCATCACCGCGAACAGCAGGATCAGCTTGCCCATGAACCCGGCGAACGCCGCCACCATGATCACCTGGAGCGGCATCGCGGCGGTGCGGTGCATGAGCAGCAGCGTCGCGGCCGACGACAGGCACGCGATGGCGCCGCCGATCAGCGCGGCGACCAGGCCGGGGACACCGGCCAGCACGGTCCAGAGGATCGCGCCCGCGACCACGGTCCCGAGTGCCGCCCACAGGGCGCTGCGGTACATCTCACCTGCGAGTCGTCGCACGACGGCCTCGTGCGTCCACTCCGTCGAGTTCTGAGAGCTCATGTCACCTCTTCCCACCCATCGGAACCGAGTGTAAAGAGCCCTTGGTACTCGCCCCACCATCGGGGGGTCAGGTGCGGCGCACTTCACGAAGTCTGGGTATCGCGGAGACCAACAACGCGAGAACGAGCCCGATGCCCAGGCACCAGACCACCACCACCACGTCGAACAGGGTCAACGCCACCGCGCCGAACGCCAGCACACCCGCCCACAAGTAGATCAACAGCACCGCGCGGCGCTGCGAGTGGCCGATCTCCAGCAGCCGGTGGTGCAGGTGCATCTTGTCCGCCGAGAACGGGCTCTCACCCCGCCGCGTCCGCCGCACCACCGCCATCAGCAGGTCCAGCAGCGGCACGAACAGCACCGCCGCGACCACCACCAACGGCGACAGCAGGCCCAGCACGTCGGTGGCGCGCACCGACTCGTAGTTGATCTTCCCCGACGCCGAGATCGTCGCCGCGGCCAGCATCAGCCCGATCAACATCGACCCGGAGTCACCCATGAAGATCCGCGCCGGGTTGAAGTTGTGCGGCAGGAACCCCAGGCACGCACCCGCCAACGTGGCCGCGATCAGGGCGGGAGGGTAGGCACCCACGTCACCGCCGTTGTTCGCCAGCAATCCGATCGAGAACACGCACGTCGCGGTCGCCGCGATCAGCCCGATGCCCGCCGCCAGCCCGTCCAGCCCGTCCACGAAGTTCATCGCGTTGACCATGGTCACGGCCAGCAGCACGCTCAGGATCGCACCCTGGTTCTGGTCCAGCGACAGCAGCGACCCGGTGCCCTCGCCGTCGTCGCCCCAGGGCACCCAGAACAGCAGCCACTGCAACCCGAACAGCACCAGGATGCCCGCCGCCGTCACCTGGCCGGCGAGTTTCGTCAGGGAGTCCAGCTCGAACCGGTCGTCCAGCACACCCACCAGGACGATCACGCCACCACCCACGATGACCGCGTACGGGTCGTAGGAGAAGTCGAACGCCGAGCGCAGCACCGGCAGCTGGTGCGCCAGCAACATGCCGCCCAGCACGCCGCCGTACATGGCCAGCCCGCCCATCCTCGGCATCGGCTGGACGTGCACGTCGCGCTGGCGCGGGTAGGCGACCGCGCCGATCCGGAACGCCAGCACGCGCACGAGCCCGACGAGCAGGAACGTCACGATCGCGGCGGTCAGGGCGACGAGCAGGTACTCCCGGACGGGGAGGACGTTGGACACGGCAGGCAACTGGCCCACAGCAGGCTAGCCCCTCGGCAATGGGGTATCGGGCGATGGAACCACCACGCTACTCCGAACGGGAAGATCCACTAGCGGGCGACCTCGACTTCGACACCCAGCGCCTTGGACACCTCGGCCACCGCCACCGCGCCCTCCCGCAGGACCACGGGCTCCGGCCCGGTCAGGTCGACGATGGTGGACGCGACGTTCTCCGCCGCCGGGCCGCCGTCCAGGTAGACGCCGACTTCCTCCCCGAGCTGGTCCCAAGCCTCCTGGGCCGTGCCCGCGGGCGGGAAGCCCGACTTGTTCGCGCTCGACACGGCCATCGGACCGACATCCCGCAACAACTCCAGCGCGACGGGGTGCAACGGCATCCGCAACATCACCGTGCCACGCGTGTGACCGAGGTCCCACGCCAACGACGGCGCGTGCGGCAGCACCAGCGACAACCCACCAGGCCAGAACGCCTCGATCAACGCACGCGCCTGCCGGGGAACCCCGAGGACCAGCCCGTCGATGGTCGTCCAGGACCCGACCAGGACCGGCACCGGCATGTCCGGCCCACGGCCCTTCGCCTCCAGCAGCGCGCGGACCGCGGACGCATCGAACGCATCGCACCCGATGCCGTACACCGTGTCCGTGGGAAGCACCACGAGACGCCCGGAGCGCACCGCGCCCGCAGCAGCAGCGAGACCCGCCGCCCGGTCAGCCTGGACGCTGCAATCGTAGACCGTGCTCACCCTGCTGATCCAAGCACAGCACGCCCCAGCCCAACCTCCGAGGTCCACCGCCAACCGCAACGGACCCGCCCCAACCCCAACGTCCCCACCCACCACCACCGAGGCCTCCCCACCCCCAGGGCCCCGGCGCACTCCTGACCACGGCCTCCCCACCCACAGGGACCCCGACGGACCCGGCACACCCCCACCGAGGCCCGATTTGACATGGGTTCGGGTGCCATAGGCTGGTCGAAGCCGGGCAGGCTTGGCGGGCGCTTTATCCGCCAGGCCTGCCCGGCTTTGGCCTGCCTGGGGTGCCCGTAAGGGCCCCATGTCAAATCGAGC